>NZ_JOIX01000011.1 GCF_000720175.1 Streptomyces sp. NRRL S-337 | reverse complement strand
CTCGGCATCGCCCGCCTGCACAACCTCACCCTGGCCGGATGACGGAGAAATGAGCTGCTCAAGCAGCATGCCGTAGATCATTTACGGGACAACCCTTAGCTGGGAGGTGTTGTGTTCCTCTTGCCAGTCCGGGAGTTTGGCCTGGCCGCGTTCGCGGCGGTGCGGGATGACCAGGCCGGTGTCCCGGTAGCCTCCGTCCGCGATCACCGTCGTCCTGCCGACGGCATCCTTGGCGCCGGACAGCCCCCATGCCTTGCAGCCGTTGCGGTTGCCCGGAAGGGGCCTGGGCTCGGGCCGGGGCACACGCGCCATCCCAGCGGAACACCGGGGCTTCGCCGAGGTCATGTCATCCTCCGCGGGCTCCTGCGCTCGTTGTGCCAGGCGATGGCGCGCTCGATCTCCGGTTCGTGCAGTCCGGTCCGGGAGGCGAGTTCCGTGATGCTGAGGACGGGCGGGCTGGCGGTCAGGGCCTGGGTGATCTTCGCTGCCCAGAGCTCTTCCTGCACGAACGGGCGCTGCTCGTAGAGTGCTTTGATGACCGTGAAGTGTTCCGCCCCGCATGTGGTGATGCGGCGGAGCCCGTCGAACCAGTCGTTGGTCGAGCTCGCGGAGGAGGAGTGGGGCACATATCCACGCACCGCGCCGCTCTCCGCGAATGTCGCCGCGCACAGGTCACACAGTTCCAGACGGACCGTCTCCGTCCTTCCCTTCCGCTTGCTCTTCCTCATCGTGTCTCGCCGCCACATGTACTCGGGGGGCTGCCGGTCCGCGGGGCCTGGGGCGCTGGCCGGGCCGTTGCTGGAGGGCCGAGCCTTCGCTTCCTTCCCTTTGCGCTTGACCTCCACTGCAGGTGATCACCGCAGGCCCGCCCCGTCCAGTCGTGGGGCCATGACGCCGTAGGAATGTCCTTCTCACTCCGCACGACCGGGACATCCGTCGGTCGCCCGGCGGCAGCAGTGGAGCGGTATCGGACTGCTTCTGGCCAGGCCGGCGCGATCACGGTTGTCGGTCGATCAACGACGACAGGGAGCACACCCCACGGTTCCCATGGCGATGGGGTCCCCGTGCGTGCGGCTGCCATCGTGTTTCAGCCCCGTGGTGAGCCTCACCGCGAACAACAGCCGTCGGCCATGCCCGACCCACGCCAAGGCGGTCATGCCCCCTGCGGACCGACGACGAAGGCGATTCGTCCCCCCGCACGGCGTCATACGCGTGCCCCCTGCTTGTGCCCGACGCAAGGAGAGCAGTTCAAAGGGACGGGCACGCTGGACGCCGCGGAGCGACCAGGCCAGTCGTTTCGTGCGCCGCGTCCTCCCGGCGAAGTGGCCTCCGCAGGGAGGGCGGGCAGACCGGGTGTGGGTGGGGCGTTCCCCATTGAGAGCTTCATCATTGCAGCGTGCAATGATAACCTGGAATTGAGGTCTTTGAGATCATATAAAGGGAAGCGATAGCAATGTCGGACCTCTCCCATTCCACTCCGGATATCACCCGCCATCCCGACGTGGTGGCGATGCAAGAGCGCTACGCGCAACTGACCAGAGGACGCCAGGCTGTCGCCCTCGACGGTCTGGTTCTGCTCACCGGAACATACGCGACGATCTCACCGTGGGTAGTGCACTTCCGCCTCACGAATCCGTCGCTGGCGGTGAACAACCTCATCCTCGGCATCACGCTTTCCGTGATCGGCTTGGGTCTGGCGCTCGCGGCGGAGCGGTTGTACCGCCTGAGCTGGACCTGCGCAGTGATCGGTGTCTGGCTGATCATCGCGCCCTGGGTCGTGACCGCCAGTCACAGCCCGACCGCTGGGATCATCTTGAACAACGTGTGGATCGGAGCCGTCGCCTGCGTCCTTGGGGTCGTGGCCACAGGAATGACGGTGCGGACGGAGCGCCGGCCACTGCCCGGTCGGTAGCCGTTCTGACGCCTGGGCTCTGACGGTATCGGTGCGCAGCACAGCAACAGGCGAAAGGAGGCGTCCATGACTCTTCCCATGCACGACCGGCGGGTCCTTGCCGACATCGAACGGCGCTTCATGCAGGACGACCCCGATCTCGCACTTCTGCTGGCCACCTTCGGCGCCTCTCAGCCGACGCACCACCGGCTCGCCGCCGCGTTGCGCCGCCGTGTCGGCGCCGTCATGGCCTCCGTGGCGTTGACGGCGACCCTGGCGCTGCTGGTGGCGGCGTCAGCGGCCGGGAGCACGGCGGTGCTGCTGGCGGCCGGGGGAATGGCGCTGGTAGCTGGCATGTCGAAGCTGAGCACGCGCCTCGGTGCCGGGACGCGCCGCCGACGGGCTCGGCTGGCTCGTTGGAGCCGTGACCACAATGATCCCGGCTGAGGACATCTCACCTGTGCGGCACGGCAGTGATCTCGGTGTCCTCAAGGGGAGGAGGAACGATCCGTGAAGTGCTACGACTGCGCGGCGTCGGACGAGGTCGTGGACGCTGTCGCCATCTGCCACCACTGCGGTGTCGGGGTCTGTCTCCGCCACTGCCATGTCGCCAGGGAGCCCGGGCACCGGTTGGCCGGCGTTGGCCAGTCCACGCTTGGCCGGCCGGCCCGCGAAGTCACCTGCCTGACCTGCCACTCCGCCCAGTCACCGGGATATGCACCGCCCGCAAAGGTGCGTGCGGGAAATAACGCCAAAGGGCGACTGAGGTAGGACGCCGTCGGCGGCCACGGAAGCCCAACTGGTGTCATGAGAGAGGCTCATGTCGTTCTGCCTGAAGGCTCGGGCGTACCTTGGAGCAGCGGATGGCGGCGTCGAGTGGCCCGTCGCAGGTCCGCAGTGTGTCGCCGAGCGCCCAGTGGTACGCGTTGGCGGAGAGCGCCTCTGCCGCACCCGTCGCCATCGATCACCACCTGCCCGTCACCGTGCTCTCCGGATTCCTCGGTGCGGGCAAGACCACGCTGCTCAATCACGTCCTGAACAACCGCGCGGGGCTTCGCGTAGCGCTGATCGTGAACGACATGAGCGAGGTCAATATCGATGCGGAGCTGGTGCGCGACGGGGGAGCGGCCTTGTCGCGTACCGAGGAGCGGCTGGTGGAGATGACCAACGGCTGCATCTGCTGCACGCTGCGGGACGACCTGCTGGAGGAGGTGGACCGGCTCGCCCGCGCGGGCCGCTTCGACTGCCTGCTCATCGAGTCCAGCGGGATCTCCGAGCCCATGCCGGTGGCCGCCACGTTCTCGTTCGCCCGCGACGACGGGGCGATGCTGGCGGACGTCGCGGAGCTGGACACCATGGTCACCGTCGTCGACGCCGCCAACTTCCTCCCCGAGCTGGCGCGTGGCGACGAACTGGCGGAGCGCGGTCTCGACCAGCACGAGGACGACGAACGCACGGTCAGTGACCTGCTGATGGACCAGGTCGAGTTCGCCGACGTGATCGTGCTCAACAAGCTCGACCTCGTCAGCGAGGACGAGACGGACCGGCTCAAGGCCGCCCTGGCCCGCCTCAACCCCTCGGCCCGCATCGTGCCCGTCCGCCACGGACAGGTGGACCCGGTCGAGATCCTTGGCACCGGCCGGTTCGATGTGGGGAAGGCCCAGCAGGCCCCCCGGGGTGGATCGCCGAACTCAACGGAGACCAGGTCCCGGAGACGTGAGGAGTACGGGATCTCCAGGCTCGTCTTCCGTGCCGAACGGCCCTTCCATCCCGAGCGGTTGCGGCGGTTCGTCGCCGAGGAGTTGGACAGCGGGGCGTTCGGCGGCATCTTGCGCTCCAAGGGTTTCTTCCGGCTCGCCACCCGGCCCGCCGTTACCGGGCTGTGGTCCAAGGCCGGTGTCGTCGCCCGCTTCGAGCCGGACGGCATCCGCAGCGGCGAACAACAGGCGCAGGAGCTGGTGTTCATCGGCACCGCCCTGCGCAGGGAGGCCCTGGTCGAACGGCTCACGGTCTGCCTCCTGCGGGACGGTGAGACTGCCGCCGGGCCGGACGATCCGTTCCCGTCCTGGGAGACGCACGGCATCGACGACGCCTGCGAGCACGAGCACGCCCACGAGGCCGTCCACACCGGCTGAAGGCCATGAACCCATGCCGGACCAGCTGCCTGCTGGTCCGGCCATTGGCGTTATGCCATCCAGAAGAAGACGGCGGTCATCCGCTTGTCCTCCAGGGTGCTGCCCCAGTAGCCGGTGGCGCTGTGCATCATGTTGGCGGTGTAGAGCAGCAGCCGGTTGCAGCGGTGCGGTACCCGTACGTCCTCGGTGAAGGAGTCGGGCGGGACGAAGCGCGTTCCAAGGGCGTCGACCAGGTTGTTGTGCGGCGAGGTCACCATGTTTCCGCCGAGCCGGCCGCCTGGCAGGCTCTGGCGGTAGAAGCTGGTCCCGCAGTCCTTGGGCACGTTGGGGTTGAGATAGAGCACGGCGGCGTACCGGCACAGCGATCGCGAATCGGTGTGCGGTCGCGGCTCGCCCTCGTCCTCGCCCACGACCTGGATGCAGTTGTGGTTGAGGGTGCCGCCGCCAGGTGCGGTTTCCTGCCACAGCCGACGCGCGCCGGTGGCCGACCTGACCCGCCTTTCGATGAGGGCCAGTTCAGCCGGTTCCAGTCCTGGCATCGTGCGCAGGCCGGGCCAGCTCTCAGGCTTGTGCGGGTAGCCTTCGACCCAGTCGTCCTTGGCGAGGCAGCGGTCCCGGACGGCGTCGACGTCGGGTAGCACATTGTCCAGAACCCAGTAGTCCCGGCCGGGTGTGGGTTTGCGGTAGGGGAGGACCGGGAGCGCCGGTGGCCTGGGGGTATGTGGGGGCATGCGGCCGACCATAGGGTCGGCTCGCGTCAGCACACTCCCGCAAAGTGGTCAATCTTCCGTCAACTCACCGCAGCGGCAGGGCTCTGGCGTCGTCATGTCGATTTCGTCTTCGGGACCGGATTCGGATGAGCCTTCGGGGACGGAGTCGTGGGCTTTTTTTGGGGGCGGCGCTGCACCTGGTGCGAATGCCGTGCGGCGACACGGCCAGCGAGGCGAGGAACAGGGCGGCGGTGACCAGCGTGATGGTGCCTCCGGCGGCCATGTCCCAGCGGATGGACAGTTCCAGGCCGATCAGGCACGCGCCGACGCCGAGGGCCGTGGCCAGCGGTACGGTCCAGCGGATCCGGTCGGTCCACAGGCGGGCGGTGGCGGCGGGGCCGATGATCAGTGACATTCCCAGCATCACGCCAATGGCAGGTGTGGTGACCACGATGACGGCCTCCACCAGCAGCAGGAGCAGCAGTTCCAAGGCCACTACGGGGTATCCGGCGGCCCGCTGTCCTTCGGGGTCGAAGGCGCCGTGCACGAGTTCCTTGTGTAGCGCGCCGAGGACGAGGAGGACGACTGCGCCGACGCCTGCCGTGGTCGTCAGGTCGTGGTCGGAGACCGTGAGGAGTGAGCCCGTCGCGAAGGCTTCGAGGTTCCTGTGGGCCGGGCGCTGCGAAGAGCCCGAGCAAAGCCCCCAGCGAAGACCCTGGGGAAACCTCCGGCTATTGCACCGGGGAAGCCTTGAAGAAGGAAGACCCGCCAACTCCCGTGAATGCCTGGGAATTTCACCCATCCGCCAGTAGCATCCGGCCGGCCAGTAGCACGTCGCCCAAGCAGCCATCCTCGAAAGGGGCTCCGGCATGCGCTTGACGTCCCGTGTCGCCCCCGCCGCCCTCGTCGTGGCCGCCCTCCTGCTCGGCGTCCTGCCCGCGCAGGCCCAGGCTCACCCGGATCGCGCCCCCGACCGCGCCTCCGACCGGGTCACGGTCGGTGACCGCACCTTCATCGCCGACGGCCAAGGCCGCGCGCTCCAGTGGCGCGGCTTCAACCTCGCCGACAAGAGCAGCCGAGGCACCAACGCGTTCGCCGACATCGACGAGAGCGACCTCAAGGACATGGCCGCCCGGGGCTTCAACCTCGCACGCCTCGCGTTCTTCTGGGACGACCTCGAACCCACCCCCGGGCACTACGACCGCGGCTACCTCACCAAGATGCGCCGCATCCTCGACTGGGCCGACCGCTACCACATCAAGGTCATCCTCGACGCCCACCAGGACGTATACGGCCCGCACTTCGGTTCCCGTGGCGTCCCCGACTGGGCCACCCGCGACGAGGGGTTGCCGTTCTCGCCGATACCCGACGACTGGTTCTCCGAGTACTTCGAGCCGTCCGTACAGACCGCCTTTGACCACCTGTACAAGGACGCCGACCTCCGCGCCGCGCACGCTCGCATGTGGATGACGGTCGCCTCCGCCCTGGGCAGGCACCCGGCGCTGCTCGGCTACGACCTGATGAATGAGCCGTTCGCGAAGTTCCTCGAAGGCGAAGACCTCCCCGCCGCCGCGGCCCGCTTCGAGGCCACCGAGCTCACCGAGCTGTGGAACCGCCTTGCCCGGGCGATCCGCCTGGTCGACCACAGGTCGTGGATATTCGTCGAACCAACCGTCATCGTCGGTACCGGCGTCCCAACCCGGATGGGCCATATCGACGACCCGCACGCCGCCTACGCGCCGCACTTCTACGAGACCGCGATGGAAACCGGCGCCGACTACGACCCCAACGGCACCTTCATCCCCGCCTACGAGGCCGCCATCAGCGACTACCCGACCCGTCACCGCATGCCGGTGATCGTGGGGGAGTGGGGCGGCAACCCCTACGTTCCGCACGCGAGCCAGTTCGTCACCGACATGACGGCCTCCCTGGACCGCTTCTCCAGTGGCTGGACGTGGTGGCAGTGGTGCCGGGGCGGCGGCTATTGCTTCCTCGACCATTCGGGCGCCGCGAAACCCAACGCCCAGCTGCTCGTCCAGCCCTACGCGCCGGCCGTCGCGGGCGACCCGCTCACGTTCGCGTACGCCCCGGCTACCCACACCTACACGCTCACCTTCCGCACCCGCGACAACGTAAAGGGGCCCACCCGGATCACCGTGCCCAAGGACACGTACCCAGGCGGATACCGCGTCAATATTCAAGGCAGCAAGGCCAGTTGGGGCGATCACGGCCAGACCGTCAGCGTGAGCGCCCATGGCAGGGCGGGAGCCACCTACAGGGTCACGATCACTCCGCGGTAGCTCACCCGATCCGACTCCACAGGCCGTGCGTGGCGAGCGGTTGGATCAGCCGCCGTTGCCTGTGCGGTAGCTGGGCCGAAGTCTTCTGCCTGGCAAGGCTGTGCCGGGCGAGAGAGCTCTGTCGGGCGTACGAGCGTTTGCACCCCGCGTCGGCGCTCCCACCCGAAACCGCACGAAGCAGGTCACGGGACCAGTTCGTAGCCGCACAGGATGTACATCCGGGTGACCGGGCCTACATCGGTGGAGAGGGTGAAGCCACCCAGCTCGCGGTCTCGGGCGCGATGTAGCGGTGCCAACGGCAGGCTCAGCTCCCCGTGGAACAGACCCGGGTATTCGGCACTGGCCACACAGGTGATGTCGTGCCCGACGCACCCGCAGTTCTCGTCGGGGCCGTGGGTCACCTCGTGCTCAGTCCTGAACCGCACCGTGACGTGGCCGATGCCATCGCAGCCCGCGGTCTCGACGAACAATCCGAGCCGGTTGACCCGCAGGTCCTGATCACCGGGCAGGTACGGGAAGTGCGCGCGTGTCAAGCGCAGCGGCAACCGCCTCGGGCCCGTGGCGGTGGTCAGGCGGTGCCAGTCGTCGGGGAAGTCGTGCCGCACGTCGAACAACTGCAGGCCCGCGCCCGGCAGGTGTCGCCGTGCGGCGGCGCCGGCGGCCCTGCGCAGTACGTCGCCGCCTTCCCTGGCCGTGTAGTTGAGGTGCAGGACGACATCCCCGAGCGTGTCGAAGTCGAACCGGTTGTTCTCCTGAGGAAGCTCGATCCGCCAGCGGCTCACGGCTCCGGCGAATTCGAAGGGCAGATAGCGCTCGTCGGCGAAGCGCAGCTCGAAGAGGCCTGCGTCGTTCTGGCCGCTGGATGTGGCGATCGCCTCGGTCGCGCCGTAGGCGCGCACCACCCGCCGGTCGTCGCTGCCGGCCTGGTAGCCGTCGAACTCGGGGCCCGAGCAGCATCCGGCCGGTGGTTCGGCGAGCGCGGGATCGACGCGGGTGCTGCTGCCGAGCAGGGTCAACCGGGCGTGAACGCCGGTGTAGGGACCCACCACGCAGGGGATCGTCACCGTCACGCTCTTGATGCGGCGCAGGTAGTGCCCGGGGTGATCGAGGTCGAAGAGCCACTCGGGGATGTCGATCTCGGCCCAGCCGGCGTGTTGCAGATGCAGGAAGGCAAGCGGGAACTCCTGGCGCATCGAGATGTGCCTGGTCAGCTCGTACTCGCGGCAGTTGGCATCGAGGTAGGCCCCTTCCATCTGCCGCAGTGCCAACTGCAGTCGTTCGCCGGCCAGTAGCCCCTCATGCAGGCCGTCCCATCCGGCCTCGGGCAGGAAGGCACGGGCGGTGTGGCCGCGTTCGTAGTTGAAGGCGCGTTGGGCCCGGCGGCCGGTGTGCATCGCCACCTCGTACAGGCCGCGATAGAGCGCGGCGGTCTCGCGCTGCAGATGCAGGTACAGCTGCGTGCCGGCGAACTTGTCCCGCAGGAAGTCGGAGACCTCGGCGCTGTTGTCGATCTGCTGCTGGTGGTTGTTCAGCTCGCGCAGCGCAACGTCACGTCGGCGGTGGGCGGCCAGGATCTGCCGTTCGATCTGCTCGATCTCGATGCCGATGACCTCGACCTGATGGTGCCATTCGCGTTCTCTGCGAGCCCAGCCGCCCTCGGTGAGGCTCAGACCCGCGCCGGTGTTGGCATTGTCGGCGATCGCCATCATGATCCGCGCCGCGGTGGAGAACCCGGATGCGAGTTTGTTGCCGACCGGAAGCTGGTTGAACTCCAGCGGGGTGCCTGCGATTCCCGCGATGCCGATCCACATGTCCGGGCTGATCCCGATTCCCTGCGCGACGCCCTCCAGCACGTTGCCGGCGATCCGGGACGCGATCGAGACGCCGGTCAGCGCCTCGTAGCCGGTCTCGCCGGTGTTGAGCCCACCGGCGATCAGCTCCTGGTAGTACCGCAGCCGGGCGAGCGCGCCCTCCTTGGTCTTGTCCAGCGCCTGCACCTGCCAGTCGGCCTCCCGCCACTGGTTCTTCCTGATGTCCAGGGCCAGTTCCAGCAGTTGCCGCTCGTGATTGTTGCGCAGCGCGGCCAGGGCTTCGGCATCGCCCTTCTCGTAGGCCGCGAGCAGCGCCGCGCCCAGTTGGCGTACCTCCGCGCAGAGTTCGTTGGCCTTGGCCACCAGGAAGGCGAACCGGTACGGGCTGCCGCCGCACTTGCAGTCCTCCGCGCAGTCACCGGCGCACGGCTCGACGGTCTCCTGCCACCCTTCCCGCAGCCCGGTCTCACCGAAGGCACCACGCTGGGGAAGCCGGTAGCGGTTGAGACAGTGGTGATTCAGGGCGATACGGTCCGCGGTGTCGTCGTACAGGGCGATCAGCCGCGGGTTCAGCGGCGCAGGACGGGTGACGAGGCCGCTCACCGTCATGGACTCGCCGACGTGGTTCCCGGCCCGCACCTCGGTGGGACGCTCGCCCAAGATCCGCTGGACGGCGGCGAGGAGGACGCCCGCTTGCTGTGCGCCCTCCATGGTGTTGCGGCAGGCGTGGGAATCGGCCCACTGCACCATGGTCTCCAGGTGGGCCAGCAGCACCGCCCGGTTCCTGGCCCGGTCCTCGCGGACGGGCGAACTCGGGCAGCACGGCACGTCCTGCCGTCGTCGCCGTCGCTGGTTGTCCGTGGCGCAGAAGGCCCAGCTGTTGTCGCGGGCCTGAGGCTGGTACGCCAGCTCGTACCACTTCAGCGCGGACTCGTACTGGCAGTGGGTGCGCAGCGCGCCCGCCACGGTCATCGCCACGCTGAACGGCGAGGGCGGCAGCAGGGGAGCCCCCGGGACGACGTAGACGAAGTAGGGGTAGGCGGCGAGCCCGCCGGGGTAGCTCGGCGCCGGGTCCGGCGGCTCGACCAACGGAAGCGGTACGGCGTGGTCCTCGGCCAGGTCGTAGCGGAACCCCGGTGGCGTCGGGTCGGCGTGGCCGATGACCGGCGTGACCGCGCCCACCACCTCGAAGCGCAGAGAATCCGCCGTGCGTCCGGAGAACTTCAGGGTGGCCGTGTCTTTGGTGACCGCGATGCCCTGGCTGGACCGGCGCGGCGGGTCGAACTCGCCGTGCCGCACCCGGCTCCACCACAGATGCACCACGGGTTGTGCGTCCCAGTCCAGCAGGGCGGGCAGCTTCTCCGGCCGGTGCCAGTCGGAGGTGTCGCGGTGCGTTTGGTCCGGCTGAGCACCGACGTCCGCGTGCTGGTCCCGTGCCGAGTAGAACGCGGAATCGGCGAGCCAGAAGTAGTACTCGTCGACGTGGTGTCGTTCCTCGCCGCACTGTGCGCAGCAGCCGGTGTCCTCGTGCCAGGCTTCGAATTCCGTCCCGGCGGGCGGGAGCCCGGCGGCGGCGACCCGGACGAACCGGGTGCCCAGGCGGACCGCGGCGGCCAGCCACAGCGGAAATCCGGTGGGTTCGTCCTCGGTCCCCTGCTGGTGTTCGCGCGGGTCGCGCTCAAGCCGGGGGCGGTCGTTCCCCCGGGGGCGGTGGGCGGGGGTGAGGCCGAGCACCGGCGCGAGCCAGGAGTTACGGGCGGCCCGCTCGGGCGTGCCCAGCAACCCCAGACCCTCCGGGGCCGGTTGCCGCAGCTGGATTCCGGACGGTTCGCGGGCCTGGAGCGGGGGCAGCGACGGGTGCTCAGGCGGCCGCTGCCCCGGCCACCATTCCAGTCCACCGGGTACCGGCACGGTCAGCGTCGACCGGCGCAGCTCGGACTCCAGGAACGCGAACGCCTCCGACTCCCGGGCGCTGCTCAGCTCGTCCCACTCGATCCAGTTCTCCCCGTAGACCTCGCGGCGCCGGCATGCCTCCCACACCCGGTAGGTGGCGAGCCGCCGCTCCCACAGCCGGACGAACTCCGGCCCCGGCCTCAGTGTGGGTTCGAGCCCGAGCCGGGCCCGCTGGACGAATGCCTGCACGGTCCGGACGGCCTCCTCGATCCGGCTCATCCGCTGGCAGATGCCCGCCTCGACATCTTGGACCAGGAGATCCGAGAGATCCTTCGGCGCGGTCGCGAAGGTGCCCGGCGCCCACGGCAGCGGTACCCGGTCCATCCCGCACAGGTACGCGAGCAGGGCCGTCCTCGCCCGCTCCCGCAGGCCGTCGTTGAGCCCGCGCAGGTCCTCGTAGCGCAGCGGCTCGCCGTTCTCGAAACAGCCGTCCCGCACAAACCGGGTGAGGTTCGTGTTGCCCGAGTCAGGTTGCGCCCCAGGGGCGTCGGCGACCCACTTCCACGGCACGGCATCGCCGATCCAGCGGCACGCGAAGTGGCTGCGCAGCCGGGTCAGCCATTTCTCACCCTGCCAGACCCGCAGCGCCCACCGCTCATCGGTGAGGTCGTCGGCGTCGAGCGAATACGGGGGCGTCGCGAAGTAGGTGTGCAGCAGCGGTGAGTGCGCCAGATCGACGCCCAGATGTCGCAGCAGCTGTGCCGGGTCGTCGGGCTGTTGTTCGAGCACGTCGGCGAAGAGCAGCCAGGCCGGTCGCTCCCGGGCGGACTCGGTCTCCGCCCGCAGCAGGCAGTAGTCGAAGAGCCGTTCCCACCAGTCGAAGAGTGCCGCCTGACGGCGTGGGCTCGGCGCGGTGCGCTGGTCCCCCACCGGTTGCGGCGGGTACGGGTCGGACACCGGCAGGAGGTCGAAGTCGAACCAGGCGTGGTGCACCCCGAACGCCGAAGGTCCGGTCCTGGGGTAGGACGTGCCGGCGAAGGATTGCGAATGCGTGATCAGGTGGCCCAGTTCGGACTGCCGGTAACCGGGCACGATCGTCGCCGAGAGCGCGAACCGGCGGGCGAGCAGCGCCGCCTTCACCGCCCGCTGGTAGGTGCGGCGAATGTCGCGCAGGGTGGCGCCGTAGCGCCGTTCCAGGTACTGCGCGGCGGCTTCGCCCGAGGCGTACCGGCCCGCGGACCCCACGAGGCCGTCGCCCAGGGTGCCGTTTTTGGCGTCCCGGAACAGCCGGTCGTAGCCGATCTCCGTCAGCACACCGTCGCTGTCGGGGCCGCGATACTTCAGCTGGAATCCGGTCTGCTCCGGACAGACCTCCTCGGCCCGCTCGAAGGTCGGATCGGACTGCGCGTACTCGATCGTGATCCGGTAGGCGCCCCGGCGCAGCCGCACGCCCCGTGACGCGGCCGCCGGCGCGTCGTCGGAGGCCCAGTGGTGATCCAGCATGATCCAGGTCTTCTGGCCGCGTCCCAGGGTGACCCGCCAGCGGTGCTCGTGGGCGCGGGAGAAGTCCGGTGCGAGGTCGCCCTCGGTGGGCGCGCCGGCGTGGAAGTGGTACTCCCCGGCCTCGTCCACCAAAAGCACACCGCTCCAGCACACGGTGAAGGGACTCGCGCCACCGAGCGGCTCGGCGTCACCCTCCCTGACGGCGAAGCCGTTGCGCACGCCGACCAAGCGGGACCGGGCCGGGCTCAGCGCCAGGTCCATCGCCGGCAACACGGTGGGCACTGGAGCGTTGTAGCGGTCGCGCACAGGACCGAACGCGGTGGCCGGGCCGCGGGTCTCCCTCCAGACCAACTCTCCCGCCCCGTCGTGCAGTTCGCCGAGGAGACCGGTGCCGACGAGGCCCAGCAGAGCGGCGAACGCGCCGCCACTGGGCGGTGGCGCCCAGGTCACCTCGGGGGTCTTGCCGTCATCGGCCTCCCACGGTGTTGCCGCCAGATTCTCGTCCGCCCACAAACTGCGCAGCACCGTGGCCGCCGCGTCCGCGTCGGGCGGGCATCCGGTCACCGCGGCCACGTGTGCCGCCAGATGATCGACGATCACCGTGCAGCGCGCCCGGAATCTGGCGAACTGGCCCTGGAAGAAGGCGAATCTCGCTTGCTCGTCCGGTTCGGAGACCAGGGTGTCGATGGCGAGCTCGGCATTGTCGAAGAGCGCTGCGAACGGGGCGAGCGCGGCCCGGGGCGCGAAGTACAGGTTGCGTACGGCGACCCGCTCGGCCTCCCGCAGCGGCCGCATGCGGCTCAGCTCCTCGATCACCTCGGTGTCGGAAACCGGCAGCGAGGTCCACAGTTCCTGCGCGGCGCTGTCGTAGCCGAACGGCCCTTCCTCCGGTCGCAGCCACATCAAGGGAGAGGTGTCCGCTGCTGCCAGCGGCGTACGGTACTGGCGCCCCAGCACATCGACCGGGCAGCCGCACCGCTCCAGCACGGTCGGGAAGAAGCGTTCCCCGAGCACCCGCCAGGCGTCGGGTCCGCTCGAAGCCGGGACGTAGCCGAACTCGTCCCGCAAGGTCGCGGTCATCCGGGGCCACGTCCAGGCCTCGGCGTCCTCCTCGGAAACGCGCACGGCCAGCAGGGACCGCCGCAGCGCCCACAGCGTCTGCGCCTCGTCGCACCCGGTCGATCCCGCCGGCTCGGGCAGTGACAGGGGATCGTCGGCCGACTCGTTGCGGTCCTGGAGAGCGAACGGGTCGTCACCGTCGCGGTGCTCTTCGACGGTGAAGAGCCACATGATCTCGCCGACGGTGAAGTCGGAGGCGTAGATCTTGCCGAGAACCTCCACGAACCGCAGCGTGTGTGTGGGCAGCGCGTGCCAGGTATCGCTCGCGGTGCCGGGGTCGAACCCGGCCAGCCGGGACAACACCGTCAGGTTCCCGGCGAGCGCCTTGGCGAAGCGCGGTTCCCGGTCCCCGCAGGAATAGCGGGCCCGTGCCAGCTCGCCGATCCGGTCCAGCACGAGCTCGACGGCTCCGGCGGCCGGGCGCTCGGTGGCCCACAGCCCCAGCAGCGGCACTCTCTCGGCCGGCGACGCCGCGTCGGCCCGATAGGTGTCCACGAGAGAGAGACCCAGCTCCGCGTGCAGGATGAGCAGCGCCGCGAGCTGGCGGCAGAAGTCCGCGTTGATCGTGGAACCGTTGAACAGCCTCAGCGTCTCGCACACATCACGCAGCATCGCGAAGGTGATCCCCGGCGCCGTGCCCTCGCCCAGCCGCCGCCACAGCCGGACGAAAACGATCAGCTTGCGCAGCGCGGCGCACGGGTCCTGCTCGTCGGCGGGATCGGTGAACCTGATCCGCAGATCGTCGGGACAGCACGGCTCGCAGTCGGGAAAGTCCGGGGCCTGGCCCTCCGGCACGGCGCGCTGGAACGCGACGAAGCCGCTGCGCCACAGTTCGAGGAACTCGCAGTAGCCCAGGCCGGTACGGTCCAGGAACTCGGGCACCCGCAACACGGTGCCGATCCAGGACGAACCGCCGGCGGACTCCTTGGTGAACCCGTACACCTCGTACAGGGTCAGTCGGCCCCGCGCCTTCCGGAAAGCGATGTCGTGGGCGTAGAGCAGGTCGTACTCCTCGGCGGAGATGCCCAGGTACTCGCAGGCGATCTCCAGCCGGACCGGGTAGCGCCACCGGTGGCTCTGGAACCCGGCGGGCTCGTGCACCGGGTCCAGCACCAGCTCGGTGATCTCCTCGCGGAACCGGCGCATCGCGGCGTACCGGCTGGTGCCCAGGAACCGCAGGTAGGACCTGTTCACGTCCAGGGGCTGGTGGTACGGCAGGGCGGGTGCGGTGAAATCCTTGCGCAGCAGGGCGTACGCGTCGAGGTGAGCCTGGGGCAGGGCCTCGGTGGCCGGGGAGGAGTGCTCCGGCACCGCGGCGAACAGGGTCGCCGGATCGTGCGGCTGCCCCAGAGCGTGCCCGGCAAGCCGATCCGCAGCGGTGTCGTGGATCGCGCCCTGCGCACCGCCGCCGGCCAGCTTCTCCAGGCTCTCGTTCACCAGGTCGATCACCGGCAGGGGAGTGCCGAGGTTGGCGGCCGTCACCTGCAGATCGCCGAGCGGGCCACGGCGGTCGAGGAGCAGTTCGCCGACCGATGCCACGTTGGCCGGTGTGGTGGGGTGCTCGCAGGTCGACGCGGACGAGATCCGCAGCAGGTCATGCAGGTACTGCGGCGGGCCGAACGGTGAGAGGTGATCCGGCGGCACACAGTCGGTCAGTGTTCCGTCCGGGTTGACCGGCGCGAAGCTCTCGTCCGGTGGTCCGGCCGGATCGGCGGGTCCCCCCGCGGCCTGTTGGATCTGCGCGGCGAACGGGTGCGCGACGGTGCCGGCGAGCGCCGCGGCGAAATCGTCCGCCGGCAGCGCGGCGGGCTGCGACGTGCTGGTGAAGCCGACCGAGTACAGCGCTTCCATCAGCGAGAACCGCAGTTCGTCACCGGCCGCGAACGCGGTCAGTTCGTGCAGCGCGTCGAGCACCGCGACCGCCTGCTCCAGCCACTGCTGCGCCGCGATGTCCGCGCCGAAGGTGTCGGCCAGCGCGGCCGCGAACGCGGCCTCGTCCCGGGGTGCTCCGAAGACGAAGGCGCCACCGCCGTGGTCGCCGTATGCCGCGATCATGCGGGCGAACACGTCCGAGGCGGACACACCAAGCGTCGGAAGGCCACCGGCGGCGGGCCCCTCCGCGGTCGGGGGCTGGACGGGGACGGTGAAGAACTTGCGCAGGTGCCGGACGAAGGCCTGTGCCCGCTCCGAAACCGTGCCCGGCTCGGTGAACGGCGGCAGCAGCGCGGGATCGTCCCGCAGGACGGTGCGCCACTGCTCATCGGTGACCGCCACCAGCCCGGCCACCGTGGTGACCGAGAGCGGCGGCTGCCCCACCGCGACCACCAGCGGATCGTGGTTTCCGGTGACTGCTCGCAGCACCAGCTCCAGGTACGGTCCGGGGGAGGTGGTCGCGGTCGGGGCCCAGAACTCCGCATCGATGGCCTCCGTTGCCCCGGGGTGCGTGCTCCACGAGCGCACCATGACGGAGACCGGCGGTGCCAGTGCGACGGTGGGGTCCGACGTGGTGACCGAGCCCAGCGCGCGCAGTCGGCGAGCCGCGGCCTGCGGGCCGATCGCCGGTTCGGCGGGCCTGGTGAGCAGCGGCTCGGACGCGGCGACCACGCCGTTCTCGATCGCGATGCGCAGTTGCGCCAGGGACTGCGTCTCGACGCCGAAACGGGCCGCGTCGTAGCGGTGTTCGGGATCGACCGTCATCGGCAGTGTCGCGCCGAGCGCGTACAGGTACGCCGCCGGAACGGCGAACGTCGGGTCCAGTGCGGTCGAGCCACCCTGTGGAACGAAGGTCACCGCGGCGTGCCCGGTCTCCGCGCCGGTCAGGACCGGGAAGGTGAGCCTCGCCCGGGCGGCGTCCGCGGCCAGCCGTTCGCCCCGCACGGCCGCCGAGGCGGCAAAGACGAAGGTGGCCAGCAGTGACGCCTTCGCGTCGACGGTGGCGTGATAGCCGGCCAGTTCCGCCTCGAACCGCTGCCGGTCGTTCTCCGCCTGCTGCTTGTCGAGACCGGGGTCCACGGGCGGCTTGGTGTACATCTCGCCGAGCGGACGCGGCAGGTCCGGGGGCGGATACACCAGCCGGTCCCAGGTCAGTTCGGCTGCCACATACCGGCTCTGCGCCGGGCTGAGCGGCGGACGCTGCCCGAGGGAGCCACCGGTGCCGGGATCCTTCGCCAGCACCTTGTCGATCTTCGCGACCAGGTCGGCGAAGTTCGGCGGGGTGCCGTCCCTGGGCAGCTCGATCTGGTCCCCTCCGGGCGACATCGTCGGCACCGCCGCGTAGGCGCTCGCGGGCATCGCGAAGTACGCCGGCTGGAGCACCGGCAGCGTGCCCACGCTGGTGACCTTGATGTTGAAGTCCAGCTCCCCGCCGCCGACGGGGACGCCGTCGCGGGTCAGCTCCAGCCGGAGGTCGTACGAGGAGCCGGTCGGGTACTCCGGATGGCCCGACGGCGGTGTCACCACGATCACCGCGGTGGCGACCGCCTCCTGGAACCGTGTGGTCACGGGCGGCAGGCCGCCGCCGGCGATGTCCTGGTAGTGCTGGATGATCGCCGTGTTGGTCACGTCCACGTCGTGCTCGGTGACATCGGCGGGCGTGACGGCAAGCCCCTTCGCCGAGCCGATCCCTACGCCCTTCCTGGGATCGGCGAAGGTCAGGTCGAACGCCGTCACGGTCAGCTTGTCCAGGGCCGCCCGGAAATCCGCCGCGGACATCGGCTTCGTCGGATGCAACCGAACGATGATCAACTCCGGCATCTCAATCTTCGCCCTTCCGCCCCGATTCCAGCTGTTCCAGCTGTGCCAACGCGACTATTTCCAGTACGACTTGACGAATCCGATGCCGGCGCCGACGACCGCGCCCACCCCGGCGCCGACCGCGGTACCCACTCCGGGCACGATGCTTCCCACCACTGCGCCGACCCCCGCCCCGGCCGCTGCTCCGGTCAACGTGGCCGCGGCCACCCCGGCGGTCTCGCTGCCGGTCTTCTCGGTGACGATTTCGCCCACCTTGCCGCTGACGTACGCGGTCCCCTGGATGCCGACCGCGGCGACCGCCCCCGGCGGGCCCGCGAAACCGACCGCTGTGGACACGACACCGATTCCCGCGTCGACCTTCTCGGCCGTGGTCTTCGCGGTGGCCACTTGGAGGGCGGTGGCGGCCACGGCCAGCGGGGCCGCCACCTTCCCGACCACCTTGAGCACCGGCGCGGCCGCCTGCAGGGCTCGTGCTCCCGTACCCACCGCCTTGGCCGCGACGCCGGTCTCGGAGGCCACCTGGGCGGTTGTCGAAACGGTCTTGGCGACGGACGCGGTCTCGGTCGCGGCCGCGGAGACCGTGGACGTCACCGCCTGCTGGGTGCTCGCTGCGGCCTGCTCGACGTTGGCCGCCGTGGACGCGGCGTCTTCGATGAAGTCCGCGGCCGCCAGAGGACGGGCGTTCAGCGTCAGCAGCTTGGAGAGATAGACGGCGTACTTCTGGGAGATCCGGCCCCCGCCGTACTTGAAATCGCCGATCGCCTCGGCGACGCCACCGAGCAGGCTCTGCCCCTTCGTCAGCGTCTGACCGGCCTTGGCGACCACCACATCGAGGTTGTGCGCCCCTTTCGGACCCCCCGGTGGGACGCCGATGTCGGTGATCGTGCCGCCGATCACCCGCACATCGGCGTAGATCCGCTCAGCGCCCTGCACACCCAGCTGCTGCAACTCCCGCAGTACGCCGCCGACGCGACCGTGCGCCGCGGTGCCGAACGGGCTCGCCGCCTTGCTGCTGAAGTTCAGCGGCGTCCGGTTGATGGCGCCGGCGCTGGTACTGGCGCCGGCCTCGAATCCCGCCTGGTTGCGAACGAACTCCAGGATGTCGTCGATGGTGTGCGTGGGAGGCGTCGGATTCCTGCCGTCCAGGTCGACCAGCGCGACCGGATTGCCATGGGCGTACTCGTACGAGCTGGCCTGAGGTGTGTCGATCGGGTCGCAGCTGGTCCAGCGGCACAGCCACGGGGCGTAGTAGCGGGCGCCGTGGAAGTACAGGCCGGTCTCGGTGTCGCGCTCCCGCCCGGTGAAGCGGTAACGCTTGGGCGTCTCGGTCTTGGCACGTACCGCCTGGTAGGCCGTGCCGCCGTAGGGGTAGTACTCCTCGTACGTGAGGATCCGGGCCCGCTCGTCCAGTTCCAGCGTGGCGGATCCGAGATGGTCCGCCAGCTGATAGCGGACCTGGTGTTCCGGACCGGAATCCGCGCCGCGGGTCCGCCGCTCCAGCAACGCGACGCGCCGCGTGTCGTCCATCGCGTGCACCGTCTGGCGTTCCAGGGTCACCGCGCCGTCCGCGCCGTACTCCCGGTAGACCTCGAACGGGCCGATGTAGCGTCGTTCGTTGCTTCTCCGCGCGGTGCCACCCTCGCCGCAGGGCAAGTCGGTGACCTTGCGGACGCGTTGTCCGGTGGCGTCGTAGGAGTAGTACGTCGTCTGCGGGGTTCCACCGCCGCGGACCTGCCGGGCGGTGGTCTCCAACTGGTCCTCGGGATCCCAGCGCAGCACCGGCAGGCCGGGCATGGCGGTGGTGTTCCCCCTGGCGTCGTAGGCGAATTCGCCGTCGCCCGCACCGCTCAGCCGGTTGCCGGTCACGTCCGGTTCCAGCGCACTGGGCCCGGCGTACCGGAACCGTCGGGTCCAGCCGGGAGCGGTGGACGCGCGGTGTTCCAGGGTCAGCATGTTGCCGACCGCGTCGTAGACATACCGCTCCAGGTAACGCCCCATCGCGGCACCGTCGCCGGGGTGCGCGAGTCCCACCCTGGGCGCGTCGCCGGTGTCACCGGGATCGGTCTGGCCGAGGTGTTCCCGGCCGGTCGCCTCGATGAGCCGGTACACCGCGTCGTAGGTGTAGTCCGCGCCGGACTCGACGACCCGGTTGCGGAAGAACGCCCTCTGCTGCGCGGTGTCTCGGATCGAGACGATGTTGCCGACCGGGTCGTGGCAGTAGGCCAGGTGCTGCACCGTCCTGCGCTCACGGCGGGAACGCGGCCGCTCACGGCGGGTACGCAGCGCGGTGAGCCGGAACGTCAGCGGGTCGTAGGTGTAGCGGGTCCGCGCGCCGTTGCCGTGGTCGATCCGGGTGCGCTGCCCGCGGGCGTTGTACTCCACCCCCGCGATCAGCACGGTGTCCCTGCCGTCGGACGTGGCCACGAGACGCTCCAGCAGGTTCGCCTCGTTGTAGTACGGCCGGACCATGGTGCCGTCCGGGCTGGTGATGCTGATGGGGCGGTCCAGCGCGTCGAATCGGGTGCGGCCGGTGTAGACCTCCTCCTCGAGCGCGACCTCCTCCCGCCAGTCGGGCGCTCGCCGGTAATCCACCGGGAACCGGCGCGTCGCCTCCAGCAGGTTGCCGCGGAAGTCGTACGCCTCGTGGGTGCTGACACCGGAACCGTCGTGCCGCCGGAACACCCGGGTCCGCAGGTTGCGGGCCGGGTCCTCGCCGTATTCGGTCTTCTGATGCAGAACCTCACCGGCGAGGCCCGGACCGCTGACGTAGGCGCGCACCGGGCGGTGGCCGGCGTCGTACTCGGTGCGGAACCGGAAGCCCCTGCTGTTCCAGGTGCAGCGGGGGTTGCCGAGCACGTCCGGCAGCAGTGCCCCGGCCCCGTAGTCGATGCCTGCCCGGCTCACCTGCATGCCCGCCATCGAGTAGGCGTGGCGGATCGCGGCGCGGCCGAGCGGGTCGCGCACCTCGCGGACGTTGCCCTCGACATCCGTGCTCGTCCGGGTCACCAGACGCTCCTCGACGAGCGTCCCGTCCTTGGCGTGCCGGTTGTGCGCAACGGTGCGGAACGGGCGGGCGAGGGAGTCGAGATGGGTGTCGGTGGGCGTGTGCGCGTGGAGTGCGGCCTTCTCGGCGGCGCGCCGCTGCTCGGGGCCGAGCGCCCCTTCGGCCCTCGCGGCATGCCATGTGGTCCACCCGGGCTCCGTGGCCAGCAGTTGGCGGACCTGGCCGCCGATGTCCGGATCCTGCCGGGGGTCGGTCAGCACGGTGTCGTTGCCGTCCCACACCCGCTGCCGCCACGGGTCGAACACCGTTTTCGCATAGGTGTGGTCGGGATGCAAGCTGCCGACCACCCGCTCCAGCGGGTCGTAGAGGAGCACCGTGCTCACCCCGGCGATGACCGCGAACTCGAAAGCGTGGGTCTCGGTGAAGAACGGCTCGAAGGTACGAACCGGGTTGCCCTTGTTGTTGAAGAGCGTCCATCCGGTGCCGGCCCAGCGGGGCTCGACGACCGGGCCGCCCTCGGACAGCGGACCGGGTTCGGCCTGGACCTTGGACTGGACCTCGCGTCCAAAACCGTCGCTGTAGGCGATCGTGTGGGTGATCCTGCTCTGCTCGCCAGGGGCGAGGTCGGACTGGTGGGTGTGCCGGGCGAGGGTCGCGACCATGGCCGGTTCCCCGCGCAGCCGGAATGCCGACTCGTCGTAACAGAACCTGCTCCCCGCCGACTTGAGCAATGCAGGTCCGGCCGCGAGCGGATCGGCGAGGTATCGGGCCACCAGCGCGGGTGACGGGTCGGGGTCGAAGCCGTCCAGAGAGTCGCCGAGGGATTCCTCGCGCTTGCCCATGGTCGCGGTCCCGGCGACCCTGGCATGCACGTCGTAGGCCATCTGGACCCGGTTGCGGTTGGGATCGGTGACGAGGGCCGGCCGCAGCACGCGGTAGTCGTTGCCCTGGGAGAGCGTCCTGCCGTCGGCGTCGCGCTCACCCACCGTGTAGCGGTTGCCGAGTTGGTCGGTGCTGTCGACGAGGAGCAGGTCGTAGTCGTCGTAGGAGACCGTCGACGTCTCACCGAGCGGATCGGTGAACCGGCAGGGCAGGAAGAAGTGGCGTTCGGCGTAGTCCAGTTCGCTCGTGTCCGGTGGCGCGTACGCGGTCCGCGCCGAGGGGACCCACCATCCACCCTCGTGCGGCAGATATCCGGCGGTCCGCAGCATCGGTTCGTCGACCCGGTCCCCGTACAGCGCAGTGACCAGTCCGTCGGGGAAGGCGAGTCGGTACTCCTGGTAGGGCAGCGCGCGGGACTGGAGCGTGCCGAGGGGCAGCGGCCCTGAGAGGTCGTCGCTCCGGTACAGGGTGCGTACATGCTCGGTGAGCCGGAGTGCCGGTTTCGCCGGCAGTGCGTCCCAGTCCTGGTAGGGAATCGTCTGATCGATGCCGGTCAGCGCGCGGGTCAGCTCGGCGTGGGTGAACCGGTCCCCGGCGGGGCGGAGCGCCAGCACCTCGAAGGCGCGTGTCCGGCAGAGCAGGGGCGCACGGTGGCTGTCGGGTTCCTCGACGGCGTTGGTGTAGTCGTGGTCGGTGAGCACCATATGCGTGCGCCGCTGCGGCCCCGCGTCCCGCTCATCGAGATCGGGGGAGGGGCGGGTACGGCCGTAGCCGACGGTCACCGACCGCAGCACATTGCCGTATGCGTCGACGGCGAGGGTCAGCTCATGGCCGACCCGCGGGTCCACGGTGCGCTCGTAGTGCCCGGTCAGGGTTTCCCTGGGGTGTACGTCGAAAACCGCATGCGGCGCGCCGGTCGAGTCGGCGTGGCCGACGGCCGGTTGGAGCATCCGGATCAAATGGTTGTGCTCGGTGACGCGGTACGGGCGGCTTTCGGCGTCACTGTCGTCGAGCGCGTACACCTCGGTGCGGAGCACCGATCCCTTCAGGGAACGACATGCCTGCCGGGCCTCGTCGGCGGTCAGGCCGTCCGGCAGCACCGTGTCGGGCAGTAACAGGTCATCGCTGTGGTATTCGCGTTCGAACTGCCGCGAGATCCGCTGTCCGGGGAGAAACGCACCCGTGTGGAACCAGGTCCGGGTGAGCGTGGGCGGCCGGTACGTGGCCTCGTCCACATTGCCGGCCTCGGCCAACGCCTCCAACGCTTCGGTATCGGTCTGCTCGACCATGCCGAAACCCCGGAACTCACGCTCCGGCCCGTCGAAATGGCCATGGTGGTAGGCGTACCGGCTGACGAATCGGTGACGACCGATCGCGTCCACCGTCTCCACGCGCTCGACCAGGTGCACGACGAACGGCAACCGGGTCAGCCACGGGCGCCCGGCGGCGGCGTCCTCGGCGTAGAAGCGGGTCGAGGGGGCGTAGCGGATATGGGTTTCGGCGCCCAGGTTGTTGCGTACCCCGGTGAGCAGATGGGGTTTGCCGCCGCGCATCAGATCCAGATAGCGCAGCTGCCGGCCGGATTCGGCGGGCAGTGGCGAGGACCACACCAGGCAGCCGGTGCCGGAGCCGAGCAGGTCGATCGCGGCGACCTTGGACACGTTCTCGATCCGGGGAAAGGCCACGGGCAGGGCGTGCGGAGCGCTCCACGCGTTGCCCGAACGGTTCAGGTAGAGCCGGACCCCGTCGCGGTGCAGGTAGATCAGGTCCGCCGGGCCGGAACCATCGACATCGGCCAGCCGGATCCTGGCCGGGTCGAACTGGTCCGGACTGTCGAGCCGGGGAGCGCCGTCCATGCCGACCTTGGCGCCGAACCGGCCGTGGCCCAGGTTCGGCCAGTAGCAGATCTCGCCGTTGCGGATCCGGACCAGGTCGGCGAGCCCGTCGCCGGACAGGTCCGCCCAGTGGATCGACGAGGTGCGGTCGGCGAAGACCAGTTGCGGCCCGGATTCCTCGTCCCGTGCCGGCCAGGTCCGGCGGCCGGTGTCGAATCCCTCCTCGCCCAGCGATCGATACCAGGTCCAGCCCGGCTCGCCGGTGACAAGCACGTCCGCCCGGCCGTCGCCGCTGAGGTCCACGAAGCGCACGTTCGGGTCGTCCCAGGCCAGGTTCGGTCGGGACCGGAACGGCCGGAACACCTCCCAGTCCTGGTCGGACCGTTCGGTGAACCCCGGTGTGGTGCCACCGAAATCCACCACGGCCGGGCGGCCGTCGCCGTCCAGGTCCAGCAGCTCGGTCCGGCCGCCGGTCGGGCGGCTGCGTACCACGCGCATCGGTCCGAGGTGGCCACCACCGAGGTTGGGCTTGTAGAACCAGGTCCCGGCCTGCTCGGTGAGCAGCCCGGCCAGCCCGTCGCCGTCCAAGTCCGTCCATCGGTATACCGATCCGTCCACGCCGATCGGCGCGTTCTCCAGGTCAGCCGCGTCGAGCGTGCGTACCTCGGTGTCGATCTCGGCCTGGGAATAGGAAAATTCCAGTGGCGGCATCGACCTGGTGAGATATCCACCGGAATCCCGCCGCCAGCCGCTGTGTGACACCGACTCCAAACATGCGCCCGTCACCCCGCCCCGCTCGGCATCGCCGCGATATACCAGCTCGGTGGAGCGCACCAGGCAGTCACGACCGACATCGGGCTCGTCCGGGAAATGATGGAACATCAGCACCCGGCGGCAGAGCCGGTAGCCGCGAATCTCGAATCCGGCCCGGTAGGAGGAGAACGGGTCCAGGCGACAGGCCCACGGCCGGACTTCGGCCGTACTCTCGTCGTGTTCGCCGTAGTCGAATACGATCTCGAACATATGGTCCGAATCGTCGGAGACCAGCCGGGAAACCGTGTTTCCGTAGCGGATTCGCTTCAGATACCGGTTCGCGGCGCGACCGGCCGCGGTGCGGTTGCGTTCGCAGCCGGCAGCAAGATCGACGCCGCTGCCGTCCTCGGTCTTGTACTCGTAGCGGACCGCGTTGCCGACATCGTCATGGCTTTCACAGATCAGCCAACTGAACACCCGGCGCGCATCGTTCGGGTCGGCGATGCGGCTGGCGGCATCACGTCCATAGACGGTGGTGACATTGTCCCGGCTGATCGAGCGCCAATGGACGTCGCCGGACCGTACGTCGGTCCACCGCTCGATGCGCGCATAGAGGCCTTCCACGCGCGGCCGATATCGGCACACCACATAATCCGAGCCGTCCACCCTGCACGACCGGCGATTCCGGATCCACTCTCCACCGCGCTCCACCAGGACGGGGACAAGGTCCTCCGTGCCGGACAGGATGAAGGTGTCTTCGAAGTCCTCGCCGTCGTCGGCATAGCCCGGGATGCCCTTGTCGGTCTTGCGGGTGATCGCCGGTAGTCCGATACCCCAGCCGATCCCGAACGGGCCGTTGCCGGCAGCGGAGTCGTAAGCGAGTGTCAAGGACGGGCCGAACCCGGACCGTCCCGGGCTGATCGCGAGGGGAACCGAGAGCCCGCCGGTGCCGGTCACCAGGTTCGCGGTGAACTTCTCCCCGATTCCCCGGATGGCGCCGCCACCCTTCGGCAGCGAGATCACCGGAGCGTTGGGAGTTCCCGGGGCGGTGTCGACGGAGGGCGCGATGGGTGCGGAATCGGTCGGGCCAGCCCCACTGGGCACGTTCGCCTCCCTGGGTGACGCGGTGCACCGGGCCCGGGGACTTGGGCACACGACCGGGACGGACGGACAGGTCGGATCGCCCGCACCGGCGCGCTGCCGTACACCACGTCCGTACGTCCGTCGACGCGACCGGGGCGGCTCCAGAGTAGGGCGTCGTGGTCGCCGCTAGATACCCCTTCGGCAGTGAATGCGTGAAAGGGAAGAACTTCCTTCCGTTCGGCAGGATCTGACTGCACCGACTCGACAGCCCGCGCCACCCGCTCGCCGAGGAGCGTGGAGTCTCCATGAGTTCCTGACACCTGCGCACTCGTGCCGTATTGCCAGGGCCTATGACGACCAGCGGGCGCCGACCCCACCGTCGCTCTGCGATCCGATTTGCGAGCCCTTCAGGGTTGATAACGAATCGAACCCGCCGCGGCCCCGCACCTTCGCGGTCGGCAAGTTGCCAACCCTCCAGGGCAGTTGACGACCGGCGAACGGACCATCGCGCGCATCCACTTCGCCTTGTTGTGAGCCCTCCAGGCCTGACGACGGTCCTGTGACTTCTGCACCGAGCGGCACCCCGTCCCCGTATCGCGAGCCGTCCACGATGAGGAACGCGCGGGGCGACTACGAGACTGATCCGCGGACGGCCGCGGCAGTGGGGAGTGCGCTGGTGGTGGCGAACCTTCCGAGGCTCGTGGCGACGGGAACTGGGCGACCGTCGCAGGGCGACTGCGCAATCTGCAGGACGCGCTGGACGGCTACCGGGCCACCCTGGCCGAGCGCATCGCCCGCGGACCGCCCGATGGACCGCCGCTGTCGATCGTTCGACGTCGTCCGCGTCCGACCGGTCGACCGAGGAAGGGTGCTGAGGGTCCGTCGTGGGCCCGGATTTTCGCACAATGCAAGTCTCAGAAGGGAGTCTGTCCCGGCTTTGAGTGAGAACGGGTGGTGAGAACCGATCGAGTGTCGGGCGGGGTCTGGCGGCCTGGTCTTGATCTTGCTCGCGCAAGGGACCGTTTGTGAAAGTCTGGGTGACCGCCACGGCGACGGTGACGGATCAGCGTCCCGACTGCCCCACCAATGGGAGATTCTGTCCGGAATCTTTCTGTGGTTCGTTCCGGCATGGTCGAGGCAACGCCGCGCATGCTGCCGGCCGAGTCGTGGTCCACCTGTTTCTCTTGTCTCAGCAGGCCATTGGCGCTGGCGATCGTCGATATGTCTCCTCGGCGCCGACCAGGGCGACGGGGCCGCCGCCCTTACGTCGTCCGCAGTGTTGGGTACTCCCTGGGCAGCGCGATAGGCGGCCTGGTCCTGGCGACCGACACCGGTCATCTCTTCCCGAACGACCACGCCTGCACCACCGCAGTGCTGGTCGGCATCGCCGCGATGGCGGTCACCGCCCTGATGTGCGCCCGGCGCAGAGGTTCGGATGAACCACCGGGAAGCGTACGGTGCGTCGTGGCTAGGCGGGAATGGAGCCCGCATCGGCGGGGGCCGGGTCCGGGGCGCGGAAGGTGCGACGGTACGCCGACGGGGCGACTCCGGCCTCCGCCGCGAGGTGCCGCCGCAGCGAGGTGGCGGTAGCGAATCCGACCTCGTGGGCGACGCGTTCCACCGGCAGATCGCTGGACTCCAACAGGTGCCGGGCCCGCCGCAGCCGCTGCGAGGTCAGCCAGCGGCCGGGGCTCAGACCGGTCTCCTCCTTGAAGCGCCGGGCGAAGGTACGGGTGCTCATCGCCGCGTGCGCGGCCAACTCATCCAGCGACAGCGGTAGTTCAAGCCGCTGCAATGCCCAGTCGCGGGTCGGCCCGGTGCCGGTTGCGTCAGTCGGCGGCAGTGGCCGCTCGATGTACTGTGCCTGCCCGCCGTCCCGGTACGGCGGCATGACGCAGTAGCGGGCGACCTGGTTGGCGACCTCGGTGCCGTGGTCCTGGCGCAGCAGGTGCAGGCAGACGTCGAAGCCGCTGGCCGCCCCCGCTGAGGTCAACACGTCACCGTGGTCGACGAAAAGAACGCCGGTGTCGAGCTCGACCCGGGGGAACAGTTCCCGGAAGCGGTCGGCGAGTGCCCAGTGGGTGGTGGCCCGACGCCCATCGAGGAGACCGGTGCCGGCCAGCAGGAAGGCACCGCTGCAGATCGACACCAGACGGGTACCGGGCCGGACGCTGGAAAGCGCGTCCAGGGCCTTCGAGTCCGTGGCGGCGGCCGGGGCCTGGGTGATCGCGTACCCAGGGATGATCACGGTGTCTGCCTCGGCCAGCACCTCAGGGCCGTGCCCGGGTGTGACGGTCAGGTCCGAGACGGTGCGCACGGGCTTCCCGTCCACGCCCGCGGTCACCACCTCGTAGCGGCCACCGGCGGAGCCCAGGACGTGTTGAGGTATGCCGAGTTCGAAGGGGTAGATCCCGTCGAGTACGAGGACGACCACCTTGTGGGCGCCAGGTCGCGGTTCTGGGCGCATCGCGCGATCCAGTTCGGCGGTGCGACCGGCTAGGTCGCGGGCGCCGGGAGGACCGGGGGCGGCATGGTGGACGGTCATGGCGAGAATGTATCGGAGGCTGACCATTCCGCCATGGCCGAGGCCGGCTCGAACGGCAAGGATCGAGGCATGACCTCGACGGAGGTATTTGAGAACCTCGCCCCCGGGCCGTCGTCGGGATCGAGCAATCTGAGTGTCAATTCGAGTCGGACGTGTCCGGCCGAGCACAGGAGGTTTCCATGGCCAAGGGCTACGGGGTCAGTGTCTACCCCGCCATTTCCGACCCTGAGGGGCTGACTGACTACAACGCGCTGGCGGGTCTGGCTGTCCGGGCTGGGGGCGGGCGCGTCCTGTCCAATTTCGGTCGAGTCGTCGCCCACGAGGCCGGAATCACCGAACGCGTCGTTCTGATCGAGTTCGACAGCTTTGAACAGGCGGTCGCGGCATACGAGAGCGAGGCATACCAGAAGGCGCTGGTGGCCCTCCCCGACGGCTTCGAGCGCGACTTCCGCATCATCGAAGGCATCGACTGACCGGCGGGCCCAGCCATCGCTGAGCATCCGTCACCTGATACGCACACGGTGCTCAACGACGACTCACGAGACGAGGTCCGGGCCGGCTGGACTGTCTCGCTGACCTCGTCGACGAAACTCACGCTCGCCCGAAGCGAACCGCGAACCGCTTCTCGCACGACAGATCGGTCCAGCGCACACACGGCTCGATGACCAGGGGCGCATCCTGCATCCATCTGGGCTGTGACCGCCCGAAGGCGTCCGGGCCATCACCGCAGAGCGGACTGACCCGACCGGCTCGCGACCGTGTGGCGCAGGTTGACGATCAAGGCGAGGCGCAGCGGGTCAGCGACCGCGGATGACACCCGCGCAGCCTGGGAAAGCCCAGGCCAGTCCAGGGCCCCGTCGTCCTCGTCCCACTCGGGAGCATCCGGGTCGCGCAGCGGGCGCAGGTCCCGGCCGGGGCTGCTGGCCTTGGGATTCGCAGTCCCTCAACGGCTCCACCTACGCGGGCAGTAGCCCCGTCACCGACTCCGACCCCAGCGGCCTGATGCGGCCGGCAGAGACCGGTTCGCAAGGCTGTGACCCCGCCCTTTGCCCTCAAAGGACCACCCGAGACGGCCGACAGCCGAGACGGCCGACAGCCGAGACGGCCGCCAGCTGTGACCGAACGTGGCGCCGGCGCCCGCTGAGGCTTGTCCCATAAGAGGTCGCGCGGGTAGGCACGGTGGCGCACCGATACAGAGAGGTGAGCGTGGAGTTCAGGTGATCATGGGGTTGTGACGCCACGTGATGACAGATATGAGTGTTCTTGTGCGCATCTCCTCACTCGGCGGCCACCGTCGCCTGCCACGCGCCCGGGCGTTTGCCTGTGGCCTTGTGGAAGAACACCGAGAAGTTGGATGCGTCGGAGAAGCCGAGTATGTCGGCACAGCGCGCGGCGGTGAGGCGGTCGTGTGCGAGGAGCCGTTTGGCTTCCAGGGTGATCCGTTCGACGATGTACGCCTTCGCGGTGCGGCCGGTGGCCTGCTGCACCGCTCGTGAGAGGGTGCGGGGCGCGTATCCCAGCGCACGGGCGTAGTAGCCGGCGTCGTGGTGTTGCCGGAAGTGCGCTTCGACGCTGGAGCGGAACAACCGGAACACCGGATGTGTGAGCCGTGCTTCGGCGTGCGGTGGGTGCAGCCGGGTGATGAGCGCGGAGAGCAGGATTTCGGGCAGCTCCGTCGAGGAGTCACTGGGTGGGGCGGACGCTTCGAGGAGGAGATGGCTGCGCGCCGTGTCGACGAAGGGCCAGTCGGCGTCGGGGATGCTCCAGTGCGCGGCCAGGTCCGGGGAGGCGACGAGTTCTCGGGTGGCGTGGGTGACCGGCGCGGTCGGCACGAACAGCACGAGGTGCCCTGCCACTTCGGCGATGTCGTCCCACCGGTGCACCGCGCCGGGGGGAATCCACACCGCGGACCGATCTCGGAGCGGGTGGAGGTGGAAATCGACCGTGACTGAGCCGGGTCCGGCGTCGATGACGGCAAGGACGTGGAAGTCGGCGCGCTGCGTGCCGCCGTCGTTCAGCTCGCGAAGGCGGCCGAACGTCATCGTCTCGACCGAGGCGGCGCGGCGTCCTGCGGGCTGGTAGGTCATCTGCCGGATCACGCTCACGTGTCCAGTTTTCACCATCGGGCGACCAGTCACGCCGATGCCCCGCGCGGGTGCAGAAGTTTCAATGAATACACAGGGCAATCGCCTAGAGCATCGACCGGAAGAGCCATCATGAACACGACGCAGCAGACGCTTCTGCCCGCTTACGACCATCGGCCGGGGACCGGGCCGACTCTGGTGTTCCTGCACTATTGGGGTGGTTCTGCCCGCACCTGGGACCTCGTCGTCGACCGCCTGGCGGGCCGTGACGTGCTCACGGTCGACTTCCGCGGGTGGAGCCGGTCGAGCGCTCTGCCCGGTCCCTATACGCTCGGTCAGCTCGCCGACGACATGCTCGCCGTGCTCGCGGATGCGGGGGTCACCGACTACGTCCTGGTGGGGCATTCGATGGGGGGCAAGGTCGCACAGCTGGTCGCGGCCACCCGGCCCGCCGGCTTGCGCGGCATCGTTCTCGTCGGCTCCGGCCCGGCGAAGCCCGCCGCACAGGTCACTCCCGAGTACCAGGAAGCCCTGTCGCACGCCTACGACTCCGCCGAGTCCGTGGCCGGGGCGCGGGATCACGTCCTCACCGCGACCGAGCTGCCCGCTTCGGTCAAGGCGCAGATCGTGACCGATTCGCGGACCGTCACCGACGCCGCCCGCACCGAGTGGCCGCGGCGCGGCATCGCGCAGGACATCACCGAGCACGCGCGCATGGTCAGCGTGCCCGCTCTCGTCGTCGCCGGAGAACACGACCAGGTGGAGCCCGTCGGCGTGCTCCGCGACAACCTGGTGCCCTACCTCTCCCAAGCCGACTTCGTGGTGGTCCCCCACACCGGTCACCTGATCCCGCTGGAAGCCCCGGCCGACCTCGTCGACGCCATCACCGCATTCGCGCCGGCAGCCTGACCGTCCCCGCGGCCCGACGACGGGCTGTGCCCCTGATCCGCCCACGGGGCCGGGACAGGCCCTGCCACGTTGCACCGCACCCGACAGATCTGCTTGTACTCCGGCCGCACAGCGGCCGGCACCGCATCGTGGACGACCTGTTCCCCGAGCCAGCCGACCGGGGTCCGGGACAACGCGGTGAGCGGCGACCGTCATGCACCAGTCGCCTCCCCGTCTCACGCCCCCAACGGGCCCAGCGACCCCCTTCTTGTGACTTGGCATGACTCGATCCGCCTGCCTGTCCCTGCCCAGCCGTCCTCTTGTCGGATCCATGCGACCTCATTATCTTGACATCAAGATTTCCGCCTGGAAGGTGAGGAGGAGAGATGACTCAAGAAGCGCTCGGATACGCCTTGGGTGGCCTGCATCACGTGCAGCTGGCCATCCCTCCAGGAACTGAAGAGCTCTGCCGCGACTTCTGGGGAGGCGTTCTCGGGATGACAGAGCTCAAGAAGCCGCCGACGCTAGCGGCTCGTGGTGGGTGCTGGTTTCGCGGCGGTGGTCTGGAGGTCCACTTGGGGGTTGAAGAGGAGTTCCGTCCGAACCGGAAGGCGCATCCGGGCATTCTTGTGACCTCGCTCCAAGCGCTCGCCACGCGATGGGAAGACCATGGGGTGAGCGTCACCTGGGATGACAACTTCCCTGGACACAATCGCTTCTACGCGTTCGACAGGCTGGGCAATCGGCTTGAGTTCCTTGAACCTGTCCGCGATCGCTGACGGAGGCATGGCTGCGAGATGACCCGTACCTGCTGGTTACGAGCGAGATGATCTTGCTATGGCTGGTGTGATCACGGCGTCGAGGACGTCCTGGATGGCGCCCTTCACGGGCTGAGCCCACGTCAGTTGGGCAGCCGGATCGCGGCCTTGAGATGCGAGGGGGCGGATCCGGTCCGTAGGGGCCGTCCTTGGAGCCTGCCGCTGGCGGATCTGTGTTGCTGGTCGCGGCGTACCGGCGGACCAACCTCACTCTCCGGCAACCAGCGCCATCGTTCGCGCGCTGCGGTGTCCGGCGGACGGGGCGTACCCCGTCCTCGGCGGTAGCCACAGGACGGTGGCACTTGAGGCGATTGGTCTCGCCTCGCCCGCTTGGCAGGTGGAGAAGTACTGTCCGGCGGACTTCTGATGCGGTCGGCGGACGAAATGTGGGACGACGAGACATCAATAAGCGAGAAATCTAGCTTAAACCCAGGAATTGGTTAAAGGTGCCGTTCCATAATTTCCGCATCCCGAGCTCGTTCTTCAGTGTCACTCTTTGTCGGTATCCAGCTGTGTGCAATGTGGCGAACTGTGTGCAATGTGGCGAACGCCGAAGTTGCAAGCTTCCGATGGCGAGGAAATGTTTGCTTGGCGATGCGTCGTTGATCGTGTAGGCGTTGACGGCGTCGGCGAATTCGCTGAGCCTGGTCCTCCCGCCCTTGGTCTGGGTGGCGCCGAGAACGCCGGTACTGAAGATGCGTACCGCCCTTGATGGCGGAACCCCACCCATCGTCGACCTCGCGGCCACAGTGAACGGGCCGACTAGGCTCACGGCGGCAAAATCAGTCGATCAACTTATCTTTGGCGAGTTTGGTATGCATCCCGTGGACGAGCTCGGACGCGAATTCTCCGAGCAGTCCGGAAATTGTTTATTCGCAACTACGTCTGGCGCCTACCGGTAGGTGCCGTGCTGCAGCGCGGTCCTGCGCGGTCCGCCCACGACGCGGGCCCGTGGGATCCGGGTTACCGTCTTGCCTGGCCTGTACGGGACCCGCTCACCACCGGGCGCCCATGTTGGCGGCAATGTCCTGCTCCGTCCAGATGATCTTGCCGGTCATCGTGTAACGGGTGCCCCATCGCCGGGCTAGTTGAGCCACGATCAGTAGGCCCCGCCCTCCCTCGTCGGTGGTCCGGGCATGGCGCAGGCGCGGCGAAGTGCTGCTGGCGTCGGAGACCTCGCAGATCAGGCCGCGGTCCCGGATCAGGCGCAGACTTACCGGTCCGGTCGCATGGCGGATGGCGTTGGTGACCAGCTCGCTGACGATGAGCTCCGTGGTGAACGTCAGGTCGTCCATGCCCCACTCCGTCAACTGCCGGCCGGTGAGGGCGCGGGCGTTCGCCACGGCCGCCGGGTCGCTGGGCAGTTCCCATGACACGACCCGGTCCGGAGCCAGGACGTGGGTACGGGCGAGGAGTAGGGCTGCGTCGTCGGCTGGCGGACCGGTCAGCAGGGCGTCGACCGCACGCAGACCGATCTCCTCCAGCGTCTGAGCGGGCGCCACCAGGGCGTCGCCCAGTCGGGAGAGCCCGACGTCGAGATCCCGGTCGAAGGTCTCGATGAGGCCGTCGGTGTAGAGGGCGATGAGGCTGCCTTCGGCCAGTTCCAGTTCGACGGACTCGAAGGGGAGATACCCGAGGCCGAGTGGCGGTCCGGCGGCCAGGTCGAGGACGTTGGCGGTGCCGTCGGGGCCGGTGATCACCGGTGGGAGGTGACCGGCCCGGGCGAGCGTGAACCGTCTGCTGACCGGGTCGTACACGGCGTACAGACAGGTGGCACCCATGAACGCGGCACCCGCAGCCTCGTCCTCGGCCTCCGCCGGCCCCATGAGGCCGATGACCAGGTCGTCCAGGTGGGCCAGCAGTTCGTCCGGGGGGAGGTCCAGATCGGCGAGCGTGCGTACCGCGGTGCGCAGACGCCCCATGGTCGCCGCCGCGTTCATGCCGTGTCCGACGACGTCCCCGACGACCAGGGCAACCCGGGCACCGGAGAGCGGAATCACGTCGAACCAGTCGCCGCCCACACCGCTGGGGGCATCCGCCGGGAGATACCACGACGCCACCTCCAGGGCGGACCCTCCCGTGAGCTCCTGCGGCAGCAGGTAACGCTGCATGGAGCGGGCCGCGGTGCGCTCGCGGGTGAAGCGGCGCGCGTTGTCCACGCACACCGCCGCGCGGGAGACGAGTTCCTCCGCGAGACGCACGTCGTCGTCCTCGAAGGGACCCCGACGCCGGGAGCGGGCGAACGTCGCCACGCCAAGGGTGACGCCCCGCGCCCGCACCGGAACCACCATCAGCGAGCGGAAGTCGAACTCACGGATGGAGGCGCCCAGTGACTGGTCTTCGGTCACCCAGGCACTGGTGGAGCGGTCCAGGATCCGTTCGACGAGAGTCCTGCTTTCCAACAGGCAGCGGGTCACGGGCGACGAGGGAGCGCGCCGGACCGTTTCGCCCACGGCCAGAGACGCCTCCGGACAGCCCTCGCGCACCGACTGCTGCCCCGCTCGGCGGATGACGGGCGTCATGCCGACCGGTCCGGGAGCCGGCTCCTCGCCCCTCATGACCGAGTCCAGCAGGTCGACGGCGACGAACTCGGCGACGGACGGTACGACCTCGTCGGCCAGTTCCTGCGCGGTCCGCGTCACTTCCAGTGTGCTGCCGATACGGGCACCGGCGTCGTTCAGCAGAGCCAGGCGTTCCTGGGCCCGCCAGCGCTCGGTGACGTCGATGACCATGTACCAGATGCCCACGTACCGGCCCTGACGGTCCTTCATGGCGAAGAACGAGGCGGAGGCCGCGCGCGTACGGTCGGGATCGGCGTAGCTGGGGCTGCGGAACTCGTAGTCCAGCACCGGGTGCCCGGTCTCAAGAACCCTGCGCATCCGCTCCTCGAAGGCTTCCGCCTCGGCCCTCGGCAGTACTTCCCCCACCTGCCGCCCAAGTCGTTGTTCGAGGGGGATCAGGCGACCCAGGGGCTCGTTCACCCAGACGTAGCGCAGATCCGTATCCAGGATGGCCATGCCGACCGGTGCGTGGGTGAGGAACGGCGTGAGCATCAGCTGGCTCGTCCCGCCTCCCGGCATCCGCCAGAAGGCCCGTTTCGGCGGCTGGCCGACGAACCGGCCGAAGACCAGTGCGGCGACCGTGGCGACCAGTACACCCGGCACCATTTCGTAGATGCCCGATTCGAGTGGCCCGAGCAGCCCATTGATCTTTTTCCAGAGAAGCACCGTGGTCGCGCCCGACACGATCCCGGCCATGGCTCCCGCCCAGGTCATCCGCGGCCAGTACAGCGAGAGGAGGATGACCGGCCCGAAGGCGGCCCCGAAGCCCGCCCAGGCGTAGGCGACGATGCCCAGCAGCCCGCCGCCGTTGAGCGCGATCAGGAAGGCCACGAGGATCACCGCGACGACGGCGCCGCGGCCGACCCGCACCAGCACCCTGTCCGGAGCGCGCCGCTTGAGGAACGCGCGGTAGAAGTCCTCCGTGAGCGCGACGGACGACACGAGGAGCTGGCTGTCCGCGGTCGACATGATCGCGGCCAGTACGGCGATCAGCATCACCCCGGCGATCCAGGGATTGAGCAGGAGGCGACTGAGGACGATGTACACCGTCTCGGGGTCGTGGAGCGGCGTGCCGAGCCGCCCGATCCCCGCGAGGCCGACGAGTGTGGCGCCGGCGAGTACGACGACGACCCACCCCGTTTCGATACGGCGGGCCGCGGGGATGGCACGGGTGCTGCGGATGCCCATGAAGCGGGCCAGGATGTGCGGCTGACCGAAGTAGCCGAGGCCCCAGGCGAGCAGCGAAACGATCGCGACGGCGCCGAGCGACCCGCCTGCCGACCACTGCCCGTCGGCGTAGTTGACCTTGGACCCCATGTCCAGCAGGCCCGGTGCCTTCTTGTGGAGGGCATCGGCCAGTTCCCGGAAGCCTCCGAGGGCTCCGATACCGGTCAGGGGGACCACGAGCAGGGCGAGGAACATCAGGGTCGCCTGCATCACGTGCGTCAGGCTCACGGCGAGGAAGCCGCCCAGGCCCGAGTAGATGACTATCACCAGGGCCATCAGGGTCACCCCGAGCCCGAAACGGACGTCGAAGACATGCTCGAACAGCAACCCGCCGGCCACCAGACCGCTGGCGACGTAGACGGTGAAGAACACGAGGGTGACCACCGCCGAGACCATCCTGAGCATCCGGGTGCGGTCCTCGAACCGCTCCTCCAGGTAGGCCGACAGGCTCAAGGCGTTCTCGGCACGCTCGGTGTAGGTGCGCAGCCTCGGCGCGACGAACCGCCAGTTGAGGTAGGTGCCGACCGCCAGGCCGACTGCGATCCAACTGGCGCCGATGCCGGCCGCGTACACCGCTCCGGGAAACGCGAGAAACAGCCAGCCGGACATGTCACTGGCCCCTGCGGACAGGGCGGCGACCAACGCGCTGAGCCTGCGGCTCCCCAGGGCGAAGTCGGCGAAGGTGTGAGTGCGGGTGTACGCCCAGACGCCCACTCCGATCATGGCGACCGCATACACGAGGAACGTGGTCACGATCGGCGCACTCAAATCGAACATATTCTCCTCGTCTGCGAGGTCCATGAGCACCGGGCGCGACCAGAGGCGCGCCTGGGAGCCCGGTCCACCCTGGCGGGTAAATGTACCGATTTGTGTGGCCAGGCGGCGGCCGCCACCTCCACGCCGGTGCCGAACGGCCTATCCGTGCCACAGTCGCGCGCAACGCTGCAGAAGGGCGCAGCTCTGCAGTTGCCGCCATCGGCTCGGGTTGGACACCACGGACCGTCCATGGATTGCGGTGGAGCCTGGGCGCCGGCGGCCATATGTGGATCAGGCCGCGGTCGGTGCCCTCGCCGGCCGGGCCAGCTCCCGCCGGCCGACTCGGAACGCCGGTGCGCCGTCAGAGCCAGCCGTTGCGGCGGAAGGCCCGGTACAGCAGTCCTGCCCCCAACGCCATCACGGCGAGCGCGCAGGGGTAGCCGTAGCGCCAGTCCAGTTCGGGCATGTGGGTGAAGTTCATGCCGTAGATTCCGGCGACCATGGTGGGGATGGCGAAGATCGCCGCCCATGCGCTGATGCGGCGCATGTCGTCGTTCTGCCAGGTGCCCACCTTCGCCAGATGGGCGTCCAGGACGGAGACGAGCAGATCATCCAGGGCGCGGACCTCGGTGTCGGTACGCGTGAGGTGGTCGGTGACGTCACGGAAGTACGGCACGACCTGCCGCGGCCAGTCATCCCGCGACGTGCTGAAGGGCTGCAGCACCGGCACGAGCGGCTGGACGGCGTCGCGGAACTCCACCACCTCGCGTTTGAGCGAGTAGATCCGCTCGGTCAGGTCCTCGCGGGCGGGTGAGAACACGCACTGCTCCAACTCCGTCAAGTCTGCGCGTACTTGGGCGGCGGCCTCGGCGTAGGCATCGACGATCACATCGGTCACCGAGTGCAGGACGCCTACCGGCCCGAGCCGTGCCATCTCCGGCTGCTGCGAGAACCGGCGCGCAGCCTCCACCGTGGGGTCGTCCGCGCCGTGGCGTACGGTCAGCGCGAAGGACGGGCCGAGGAAGATCATCACTTCGCCGGTCTCCACATCCGCGGTCTGTTCGACGAACCACAGGGTCTTCACGGCGACCGCCAGAACGTCGCCGTAGCGCTCCTGTTTCGGTCGCTGGTGGGCCTGGACCGCGTCCTCGATGGCCAGCGGATGCAGCTTCAGGTACGCGCCGAGCCGCTGCAGTTCCTCCTGGCGGGGTTTGTCCATGCGGATCCAGGCGAACTCATCCTGCTTCAGTCCAGCCAGACGGTCCAAGGCGGCCTGGCAACCCCCGTCCTGCTGCCGGCAGTCGATCGGCTCGCCTTCACCCGTCCGCTCCTGGTAAATCACACACTCCATACCTTCTCGGATGCTTCCGCTTGCCGCATTCCATGCTCATGTTTTCGAACGGCAGCGTCTGTCACCGCCCGTCCACACCTGGCCGTGGAATGCGGTCGACAAGAGCCCGAAAGGGCTGATTGTCCATTTTCGTCGGGGGTAGACGGCCCGCATGGTCACCACACGTAACTTGGTCCCGGGAGCCCTTCGGCAGAGTCTTCATGGCCGCCGACGGCCACGGCACAGGCGCCCGGGCCGTCGACGCGGCAAGCTCCATAGGAGGGTGTTCGCCTACCGGGATGTGGTCATCTTCCACTCCCCGCACCCGACGAGTGAGCAGGCTCAAAGTCTGCTGCTGGTGTACATCCGCCGCGTCGTCGGCGAGGTCACCTACGAGGTGTGCGAACTCTGTGCGAGTGGCCTGATCACCCAGGTCCACGTCGCTACGCCTTTGGGGGACAGCGCCCTTGGCACACGCGCCGTAGCGCACCTGCGCGCCTGCTACCCCGACGTCACCTGGCGCAGCCGCCTCACCCAACGCATGACGCTTACCTGGCCCACCGCATGCGTCTGCCCAACGACGGGTCCGCCCCGTCGTGTCCACATGTGATTGGGCTGTTCGGGTGAAGTCGGGTCAAGGGCGTGGAGTTGTATTGGTTATTTCGGGTTAATGGTGGTGACTGTTTTCCGGTGGGTTGCCCATCTCTCCGGGGAGGGAGGCAACCCGTTGGTGCGCCGGTGCGCGTACGTGTCGGTGTGCCCTCTCTCTGTCCCGGTGTGCAAGCGGTAATCCGGTTCGCGTATGCCGGCGCCATGCGACGCGGGCCCCGGTGGGAGTTCTTGGGCGGCCCTCTCAGCTGAGAGAGGTTTGTCATGGATCCGAGTACGGGTTGGTTGGGAGTTCCGGCGGTAGCTCGCGGAGCTCGGCCGGTTGTTCCGGCCGGTGGATCTGAGGTAGCCGCTGTACGGGGGCTCGTGGCCACGCCGTTCAGCGCGGCGTTCTCCACGGTGACGATCCCGGCGGGCACGACCCCGCTGGCGGTGGCGGTGGCGCAGAACGGCAACGTCTACGTCGGCAACGCCAATTCCAACAACGTGACGGTGATCAGCAGCACCACGAACACCGTCCTGGCCACCGTCCCTGTCGGCTCAAGCCCGGCCATGATTGCGGTGGCGCAGAACGGCAACGTCTACGTCACCAACCAGAGCTCGAACAACGTGACGGTGATCAGCAGCGCCACAAACACCGTCCTGGCCACCGTCCCCGTCGGCGGGGGCCCCTTCGCACTGGCGGTGGCGCCGAACGGCAACGTCTACGTCGCCAACAGCACCTCGAACAACGCCACGGTGATCAGCAGCGCCACGAACACGGTCGTGGCCACCGTTCCCGTCGGCGCGGTCCCGGACGCGGTGGCGGTGGCGGCGAACGGCAACGTCTACGTCGCGAACCGGAACGCGAACACCGTGACGGTGATCAACAGCGCCACGAACACCGTTCTCACCACCCTCCCCACCGGTGGTTTCCCCGGCGCGGCGGCGGTGGCGCAGAACGGCAACGTCTACATCGCCAACCAGACCTCGAACAACGTGACGGTGATCAACAGCGCCACGAACACGGTCGTGGCCACCGTCCCCGCCGGCACGGTCCCGGGGGTGATCGCGGTGGCGCCCAACGGCAACGTCTACGTCACCAACACCGTTTCGAACAACGTCACGGTGATCGACAGCGCCACGAACACGGTCCTGGCCACCGTCCCCACCGGCGGGGGGCCGTTCGGGGTGGCGGTGGCGCCGACCGGCAACGTCTACGTCGGCAACTCCAGTTCCAACAACGTGACGGTGATCAGCAGCGCCACGAACACGGTCCTGGCCACCGTCCCCGTCGGCGCGTTCCCGTTCTCGGTGGCGGCGGCGCCGAACAGCAATGTCTACGTCACCAACGCCAATTCGGCCAATGTGACGGAGATTTCGCCGTTGACGGTGACGACCTCGCCGGCGTCGCCGGTGTGCGGGCAACCGGTGACGTTCAGCATTTCCGGGGGGACTCCCAACGGGACCGCAGTGGTGAGCTTCGGGGACGCCAGCCCCACGGTCACCGTCGCCCTGGACGCCACCGGGAGCGGGCAGACCACCCACACCTACACCGCCGGTACGTTCACCGCGACCGTGAACGGCAACCCCACCTCCGTCACGGTGAGCCCCAACCCCACAACGACGACGCTGTCGGTGACGCCGAACCCCTCCACCTGCGGGCAGAGCGTGACCGTGTGCGCCACCATCACCCCGGCGCCAGCCACCACCTCAGTGCCGACCGGCACGGTCACCTTCACCCTCCCCAACAGCCAGACCCAGATGGTCCCCGTCAACGCATCGGGGCAGGCCTGCTTCACCACCACCGCCCTGACCACCGGCTCCCTCACCGCCACCTACAGCGGTGACAGTTGCTTCACCGGCTCCTCCACCAGCACCCCCGTCACCGTGAACCCCAGCCCCACAACGCTGACCGCGCAGCCAGGCACGATCCGGCTCCGGCTGACCCCGCTGCCCGAGTTCTACATCCCCACCCTCAGCGCCACCCTGACGACCACCTCGGGGATGCCGGTGGCCGGTCAGCCGGTGACCTTCACCGCCATCACGCTCTTCGGCCCGGTCAACCTCGGCACCGCCGTCACCGACGCCAACGGCACCGCCACCATCCACAACGCCATCGTCCCCGTCTTCGCCGTCGCCACCCCCTTCTACACCGCCACCTTCCCCGGCAATGCCTGCTACAACGCCGCGACCGCCCACGGCATCCTGGTGTTCATCCCCCTCCCGGGCTGAGCTCATCGGCTCCGAAAACCCCAGGTATGGGCAATTGCTCAGTCACCTGTGCCGCACACCACGGAGGTGAACCCCGTTACGTGGCTACGACATACCGACTTGAGTCATTGTCATCGCCCAAGTAGGTTCGCCATGAACGGAGTTCTTCTACGCACCGGCGTCCCTTCGCCGGAAGGATGGACGCCTCATGGGTTCCCACGCCCGCCCGAACCGCATACACCGCACCGGAGTCCGGATCGCGATGGTTGCACTTGTCGGTGCCGCCCTGCCGATCACCGCCGGCGGTCTCGCCGAGGCGGCCACCCCCGGCGCCACACACTCCGCTGACGAGAACGACCGGCAGGGCGGCGCGGCCACCACAACGGCCGGCCAGAAGCAGGGAACGCAGTGGCAGTTCCGGTCTGACCAGGCGGCACGGCACGCTGTCCAGGACAAGGCAGCCGATGCGCAGAACGCGAAGGTTCAGGCCGGTCCCCAGAACAACGCCGACCATGCCTTCCTGCTGGACGCCGGCGACGGCAGCCAGGAGCGGGAGCTGTGGGGTGGGGCCAAGGCGGACGAGAGCGTGTCGATGGCCAGCACCACCAAGATCATGACTGCCCTCGTGGTGCTCAAGCACCCGGAGTGGCTGAGCCGGCAGATCACGGTGAAGCAGGAGTACCGGGACTACGTCCAGAAGGTCGGCGGCAGCACCGCCGACCTTCAGACCGGCGACACGCTGACCGTCGAGCAGCTGCTGCACGCCCTGCTGATCCCGTCCGGCGACGACGCCGCGATGGCCCTGGCAGACAACCTCGGTTCCGGGGACACCGCGGACGCGCGGATCGCCGACTTCGTGTGCCAGATGAACTTCGAGGCACAACAACTGGGCCTGATCGGCACGCACTTCGACGGCTTCGACGGCATCTCGCACGGCAACAACTACAGCACCGCCCGCGACCTGGCCAAGCTCGGCCAGCGCGCCATGCTGCAGCCGGTGTTCGCCGACATCGTGAAGAACAAGCAGTTCAAGACCGAGGCTCCGGCGGCCAACGGTCACACCCGGTACTACACCTGGAACAACACCAACAAGCTGCTGAGCAGCTACGACGGTGCCCTGGGCATCAAGACGGGCAGTGGCCCGGAGTCCGGGTACGCCCTCGTCTTCGCCGCCAAGCGGGACAACCGCACGCTGGTCGGCGCGATCCTCAAGGACGACGAGGGCCGCTTCGACGACGCCACCAAGATGCTCGACTGGGGCTTCGCCCACTGAACAGACAGCGCCCCCGGCGCTGAACGCACACCGCGTGCGGCACCGCCGGCCCTGCCCCAGCCCCAGCCCCAGCGCCCGGCACCACCTGTTCTTGGTCTGTTGGTGTCATGCGCGCCCTACATGTCCCGGCCGCTGGCCAGAGATCCGCAACGCCGCGTCGTCCCCCGTCAGGGCCGCGCTCAGGGCGCTGCGTCGATGGATGCCCAACTTGCGGTAGCTGTGCGTCAGATGGGTCTCCACGGTACGGCGGGCGAGATGCAGCAGATCCGCGATCTCCGCGTTGGTGCGTCCCCCCGCGGCCAGTTCGGCGATACGGCGCTCGCTGTCGGTGAGCGAGGCGGCACCGGTCCGCGTCGCCGGACGGCGCGCGCCGCCCGCCCGCAGCGCCTCCTCCGCCAGGTCCCGCAGCCGTATCGCGCCCAGGCGTTCGGCGAGCCCGGCCGCCTCCCGCAGGATGTCGCGGGCGCGGGACGACTCGCCCGACGCGGTCAATTGACGGCCCAGGGCCAGCAGCGCCGCCACGATCTCCGGTCCTGCCGGGCCGCTGCGCAGCAGCCGTACCGCCTCCTGAGTCAGCTCCAGACCCCGGCGCCCGCCGGTCGCGGTGCCGAGGACACGCAGTGCCCGACCCACCGTGCGGGGCGTGTTCCACACCCGGGCCAGGCGCAGCTCCTCCTCGGCCAGGGTGAGCGCCTCCCGTGGGACGCCCAGGGCCAGATGGCACTCGGCGGCCGCCGTGCGCCACGGGGTGACGACCGGGCTGAACACCTCCCGGGCCGACTGGCGGCGACCGCACTCCAGGAAGTCGTGCAGGGCTCCCGCCAGGTCACCGTTCGCGGCGCGCAGCTCCCCGCGCGCGTACAGGAACCGGTTCAGCTCCCAGGAATCCGGCGCCGTCCGTAAGTCGAAGGCTTCGGCCAGGCGTTCGGCCTCGGCGGCGCGGCCCGTCGCCACGAGTGCCGTCAGCGCGTGGGCATGGGCGTTGGTCGGGGTCGCGGCGGCGGGCGGTGGGTCGGCCAGGAGGCGCGTGTAGTCGGCCCGTGCCGCGACGATGTCCATGCGGGTGTTGAGCAGCGCCCCGTGCATGGGATGCAGGAAGTCGGGGCGCTGCCCGGCCAGACCGCGCTCCACCAGCTGTTCGGCCTCGTCGAGTTCGTCGGCCCACTGAGCGACCGCGGCGACCGTCCCCAGCAGGTACGGCTCGGACAGCGGGTCGGCCGGTTCCGCCAGCAGACCGCGCAGGCGCAGCATCGCCTCCCTCGCCGAGCTCAGACCTGCCGTGACCGCGTATTTCACCAGGTACGCGTGACCGGCCGTGCTGATCGACTCCGGCGAGCGCTCGGCCACCTCGGCCAGCCGCTTGTACGCCTCCTGCCGCACCAACTGGTCGTTGTCGGACAGTTGCAGGAACGCCTGCCGCAGGATGCTCACCAGGTCGGGACGGTCGGCGAGCGCGTCGTACAGCGAGCGCAGCACCTCGACCCCCGCGCTGGTCCTGCCACGGCCGGTCAGCGCCGTCCCCAGGGCGACCGCGGCGCGCACCCGTTCCTGCGGAGGCCCGGGCAGCCGCAGTGCCTCGGTGAGCCTCAGGATCGCGGCCGAGGAGCCGGGAACCGCGTACTCCAGTGAGCCCAGTTCGGTCAGCAGGCGTTGTCTGCTCTCATCGGAGAGGGGCTCATCCAGAGCCCGGCGCAGGAAAGCCACCGCGTCCTCGGTGTGCCCCTCACGCAGCGCCAGTGAAGCGGCGTCCTGAAGCACCGGCAGTGCCCAGGGCGCGTCCACCACGTCGGTGAGCAGCAGTTGACGGGCGACCAGCTCACTGGAGACACCGCGGTGCAGCATCGCCTCGGCGGTCGTCCGGTGCGCGGCGCGCCGCCGGGCCGCGGGCACGCCGGTGAGCATCTCGTCCCGCAGCAGTGGATGGGCGTAGCGGGGGCGGCCCACGCCGTCGGAGCGCAGCAGTCCGAGGCCGGTCATCGCGGTGATCCAGCCCGCGACCCGGGCCGGGTCGCCGCCGGAGAGTTCGGCGAGGAGTGAGGGGATGTGGAGGACGGGGAACCCCGCGCCGGGGGCGGGTCCGTGGTCCCAGCCCTCGTCCAGGATCGCCAGCGTCCGTGCCACCTCCGCGGTACCCGGCCCGGCGCAGTCCAGCCACCACTGCACGGCCGCCGAGAACGCTCCCGGGTACAGCGCGGCCGAGGTGTCCGGCACGACCGGGTGACTGCCGTCGGAGAGGTCGTCCAGCAGGGCGCGCAGCAGCAGGGGGTTGCCCGCGCTGGCCCGTATGCAGTCCTCGATCCAGGAGTCGTCGGCGTCAGGGAAGGCCGAACGGATCGCTGTGACCGCCGAGGTGTCGGACAGCGGGGTCAGGGTGTGAGTGGTGACCAGGGAGGGGGAGAGGCTGTGGGCGAGGCCCTGTGCGGGCGGGTCGACGTCGTACTGGCTGCGCTCGGTGGCCGCCAGGACGATCGGCAGCCGGTCCACGAGCCGGGCGGACTCCACCAGCCAGCGGCGGGACGCCGGGTCGGCCAGGTGCACATCGTCCACGGTGATCAGCAGCGGCGACTGCTCGGCGTACGAGCGCAGTACCCGTCGCAGCCCGGCGCCGGTCGCCCGTTCATCGCCGTCCCATGCCGGATCGGCGAAATCGGGTACGCAGCAGAAGAGTTGAAGGACCGCGGCGAAGGGGATCGCTGAGTCGCCGGCGGAGCAGCGGGCGCGCAGCACCTGCATACCGTGGGCCGCGGCGTTCTCCGCAGCGGCCTCCAGGACCGTGGTGCGGCCGGTGCCGGTGGCACCGCGCAGCAGGACCAGACGACCGGTGCCCGCATGAGCGCGCTCGGTCGCGGTGGCCAGCAGCCGTGCCGCTTCCCGTCGTGCACATGCCGGTCGGGACATCCCTGCCTCCTTGTGGTGGACGTGAGCGCTCTCACACACGAGGACGCAGCGCGCCGGACATCGGTGGCGTGACCCACACCGTGAGAAGAACCACCATGGCCGCGCACCAGTGCGTGGGAACCGGGATGTCGCTTTTGCCATCACGTTCCCACTGTCGTGGTTCCGGCCGCCCGATCTCGTGGTCCGTGTTGTGGTGCTCCACGATTGCGCTGGTCACGGGCGTCACATGAAGGTGAACAGCCTCCGCACGCCTCTGATTTCACAGAAGTGGCGGGGTCGTGGACAGGAGGCAGGGTGCTCAACTCGATCCGGATGACACACACCGGTACGCCGGACGGCACCGCCGTGCCGCCGGCTCGGGTTCCCGCGGTGGTGCAGCGCGCCGGCGTGGTGAAGCCCCGTCAGCAGACGTGCTGGTTACGTCCGGCGTGCCCCGTGACGGCGAGCACGCAGCGCCCCGAGGACGAACCCCGACTCATCTCCGCCGTGTTGGTCGGCCCGATTCCCGCAGAGGCGCTTCCCACTACCGAACTGCTCAGCCCTTTGGGTGCCTTACGGCGGAACCCGCCGAAAGCGAAACCTGGCAGCACGCCTGTGGCGGAGATCGTCATATCCGTGTCCTTGCTGCCAAATGACACGGCGGGCCATGATGACTCGGTGACCCAACGGCGCGTCGTCTTCCTTGTCTATCCGCGGTTTCAGGTGCTGGACCTGGCGGGACCGCATGAGGTGTTCGCGCAGACGGAACGGTGGGTGCCCGAGGGCGAGGGCTATGCCGTTGAGATCGTCGCGGGCCGGGCCGGAGCGGTGCGGGCCTGTCATGGGATCGACGTTGCGGCCGGCAGTAGCGTCCAGGAGTGTGAGGGACCGCTGGACACGCTGGTGGTCGTCGGTGGACCGGGCGATCGGGAGGCGGTGGACGATGAAGAACTTGTCGGCTGGCTCAGGGCGGCGGCCGCCCGGGCCCGGCGGGTCGCTTCCGTGTGTACGGGCGCGTTCCTGCTCGCGCGGGCCGGGCTGCTCGACGGACGGCGCGCGGTGACGCACTGGGCGGCCTGCGAGCGGCTGGCCCACGAGCACCCGGACGTCACGGTCACCCCGGACCAGATCTTCGTACACGACGGGGCGGTGTGGACCTCCGCCGGAATCACGGCGGGGATGGACCTGGCGCTCGCCATGGTCGAGGAGGACCACGGGCCCGAGGTCTCCCGGGCCGTCGCGCGGATGCTGGTGATGTTCGTCCAACGCCCCGGTGGGCAAGCACAGTTCAGCACCCAGCTCGCCGCGCAACGGCCCACACGGAAGCCGCTGCGGGACGTTCAGGCATGGGTCACCGACCACCTCGCTGACGACCTGACCGTCCGGGTGCTCGCCGAACGGGCCGGTATGAGCGAGCGGAACTTCACCCGGGTCTTCCGCGCCGAGACCGGACTCACCCCGGCCGCCTACGTGGAGACCGTCCGCATCGAGGCTGCCCGGGCTCTGCTGGAGACGACGGACACCACCATCGACGCGATCGCCCGAGCCTGCGGATTCGGCTTCGCCGAGACCCTGCACCGCCGCTTCAAACGCACCCTCGGCGTCACCCCGGGCCAGTATCGCCACCACTTTTCCAGAGCAGGGTGAAGGAGCGCCTGGCCTGGCCGTCGCGATGAGAAGCCCGAGCGCCACCACCATGTCTCCTCGGACACCGTCGGGCACTGCGGGGCGCGGAGCACCGTTGGCCCTCCGCTGACCCGGACACCGACCTGGTCCTGGGACTGCACTTCAACGGCCGTACCTGGCACGCACCGCACATGGTGCGCACGTTCCAGGTCAGCGACGCGGTACACCCCGACCTCGGTCTTATCCGCAGCCAACGGTTACGGCTGAGTGGCCAGGTCGGTATGAGTTCCGTTCAACTTTGCAAGCCGGACACATCGCCTGGCTGATAGCACAGAAGCAGGTTATGCATGGCAGTCTCGTCAGGTTACGACGGCAGTGGCGTAGCGGCAGCTCCTTTCCGGGTGCTCGGGCCGCTTGAGGTGTGCGGCGAGCTGGGGGCCGTATCCGTGGCACCGGGGCGTCAAGAGATCGTCCTCGGGGCGCTGGTGCTCGAACTGAACCGGGTGGTGGAGACGACCCGCCTGGTGGATGTCATCTGGGCTCACCGTCCGCCGAAGACCGCACGCGCCCAGGTGCAGATCTGCATCTCCCGGCTCCGCAAGGCACTTTCGGCCGGGGGAGTCGACGCCACCATCGAGACCCGTGCCTGTGGCTACATCCTGAGGGCGCCGGAGGATGCGACCGACATCGGCACCTTCCGTCGCCTGGTAACGGAGGCGCATGCGCTGGCCCGTGACGGTCTGAAGATGCCTGCGGTGGACACGCTTCGCTCGGCGATAGGTCTGTGGCGGGGGCGGTGCCTGGCCGGTGTACCCAGCGAAGTCCTGGCCGGTACGGCAGCGCAGTGGGACGAGAGCCGCCTGGAAGCGGTGGAGACCTGCATGCGGCTGTTGCTGGAGCTGGGCCGTCATGAGCACCTGGTCGGCGAGCTGATGCAGCTTGTCGCCGACCATCCGCTGCGTGAGCGGCTGCGGGGGCACCTCATGGTGGCGTTGTACCGTTCGGGCCGGCAGGCGGAGGCGCTGGACGTCTACCACCAGGGCCGCGCGATGCTCACCGAAGAACTGGGCCTGGACCCAGGAAGGGAACTACGCGACCTGGCGCAGGCGATCCTGACCGACGACGCTGACCTGGCACTGGCCGAACCGGCCGAACCGGCCGAACCACGTCCTCTCATGGCGACGCCGCTGACCGAGGCGGTGCAAGAGCGCAGCGCCGATCCCGACCCGGTCGTCACCCCCAGGCAACTTCCCGCCGACATCGGCGACTTCGTAGCCGACGACGCGATCGTTTCAGCGGTCTGCGACGCGGTCACCGGGGGACAGGAAAAGGGGCGACTGAACGTGGTCCTGGTGCTCGGCAGACCTGGTGTCGGCAAAAGCACGTTGGCCAGGCACGTGGCGCACCGACTCGCGACCGAGTACTTCCCGGACGGACAGCTCTACTGCGACCTCCGAGGGCCGGGCGGACAACCGGTCGACCCCGCCCAGGCGTTGGGGCGGTTCCTCCGAGCGCTGGGCGTACCGGGCCAGGCCATACCCGATGCGCTTGATGAGCGCGCGGAGATGTACCGCAGTCTGCTGGCCGGTCGCCGGATCCTGGTGTTGCTGGACGACGCGGTGAGCGAGTCGCAGGTGATGCCGCTGCTGCCCGGAACCGGCAGCAGCGGCGTGCTGGTCACCAGCCGCGGCCAGCTCACGGCCTTGCCGGGCACACGCCGGTTCAACTTGGAGCCGTTGAGTCCGGAACAGGCGATCCAGCTCCTGGGGCGGATCATCGGAGAGCACCGTGTGGAGAGCGAGCGGGAGGCAGCGCGGGTCGTCATACGCTTGGTGGGCGGGCTGCCCCTCGCGCTGCGTATCATCGGCGCGCGCCTGGCCGCGCGCCCGCACTGGTCACTGACCTCCATGTGCCAGCGGCTTGAGGACGAGCACCGCCGGTTGGACGAGCTGGCACACGGCGAGCTGTCGATCCGGGCAAGTCTTTCGCTCAGCTACGACGGCCTGGCGGCGGCCGACCGTCGCCTGTTGTGCCTGCTCAGTCTGGCCGAGGGGACGGAGATCCCGAGCTGGCTGGGTGCCGCCCTTATCGACGACCGCCCGCCGCACCCCGCTGACCTGCTGGAACCGCTCATCGACAGCCGGCTCCTCGACATCACCGCCATGGACCAGGGCGGGGAGTTCCGATGCGGACTGTCGCAGATCGTACGGATGATCGCGCACGAACGGCTGCCCGCGGAGATTTCCGAGGCAGAACGCGCCGGAGCGGTGCGGCGTATGGTCGGCGGCTGGATGGCGCTCGCCGAGCGGGCGCACAAAGAGATCTACGGCGGTGCGTACACCATCGTGACGGGCCGGGGTGAACGGTGGCATCCGCCGGAGGACCAGGTCCAGCGGTGCCTCCGCGACCCGCTCGGGTGGCTGGAGAGCGAGCAGACCAACCTGTTGAACGCGGTCGAGTTGGCGGCCCGGTCCGGGCTGGACGAGTTGTGCTGGGAGCTGGCCACGACTCTGGTGACGCTCTTCGAGGCCCGTGGCTATCCCGAGCTCTGGGAGCGCACACATCAGGTGGCGCTGACCGCGGTACAGGAGGCCGGCAACGAACGGGGCCGGGCAGCGGTACTCGGCTCGTTGGGGACCCTGCACCTGTACCGGGGCGAGCATGAGGCAGCAGGCCCTTACCTCAGCACCGCTTTGGAGATCTTTGAGCGGATCGGGGAGCCGAGTGGCCAAGCGCTGTGTCTGCGTGACCTGGCGCGCATCGAGCGGCACCATGGTGACGACGCTCGGGCGCTGGCCCTCTACGAGAGCGCCGAGCGCAACTTCGTGCGGGCGCAGGACGTCATCGGCCGGGCATACGTGCTGGGCGAGATGGCGCACATCACGATGCGGCGAGCGGACTTCGCGCGAACCCGTTCGTATCTCGACGAGGCTCTCGGGATCTGCCGGTCAGCCGGCTTCGACCGGGGCCAAGCCCTCGCACTGCGGCGGCTGGGCCACATGCTGATGTACCAGCAGCGGTACGAGGCGGCGGAACGGACCCTGCTTGAGGTCCTCGCCATGGTCGGGGCGAGCGGCGACCTGGTCGGAGAGGGGTATGTGCTGCACGACCTCGGCCGGGTCAATGCCCGCCTGCGTCGTGTGGAACAGGCCGTCGAGTACTACTCCCGATCGGCCAGGATCCGGGAGCGGATCATGGACCACAGCGGGGCCGCTGCCGTACGGGCTGACATCGTTGCCACCCTGGGCAGGACGATGACGCCGGTCGGCTGATACCAGGAGGCATGCCGGCCCGTCATGACCACGGCGTGTTGTCGGCGGGTGGTTCGCCCGCCGACAACACGGCGACCGGGCCCTGCTCCACGCCGTGCTGATCTCCTACAGCGCCGAGGACCGCGACGACGTCCCCCGCGGCAGTCGGCAACTTCTTGATGGCCATCTCCGTTCTCCTCCCTTCGCAGCCCGTTTCGCAATCCGTCCGGGCGTTGCTGAAACCAGCGTGAACCAGGTGCCCATCGCGGCCGCATGCTCGCGCTATCACCGCCTTACCCCGGCCCCGCCCCGCCGTGGATGCGCCGTGATGCCGGGCCGATAGGGCGACACCGGAGATTGGGTCCTGCCGACCTCGGCGGCCCCTTCAGGGGACGGCCCTCAAGGAGTGGTCCGAATGACCGTATTGACCCGGGACGCGGTGACGCCCGCCGCGTGCGGCGTCCCGGAAACCGAATCGCAGCGCAGCGCAAAGACCCCCGCGACAGCAGCGGTAGAGCTTGACTGGGAGTTCCCACGGAAGAGGAGGGAACCGGTGCGTGCGCATCAGGGCCTCTCCTCGACCGTGGTTCAGGGGAAGGTGCACGGCCGATGACGATGGACGCGGAGTTCTACTCCCGGGTGGCCGAGCGGTTCGGCGGCTACTTGAGCGATGCGCGGAGCACCGACGTATTCGCCGACGGCCGCCCGGACGCCGTCTTCGACGAACTGGCGAACGCACTGGGAGCGCCGGACGCCCGACTGCTGGATGTCGGCTGCGCCGACGGGCGGAGTTTGCTGCGCATCTCTCGTGCGTACGGCGCCGTGACCGGGATAGATCTGTCGCCCTCGATGCTGGAATGCGCCGCGCGGTACCGAGCGGAGGCAGGTCTGTCGCACGTCACGTTCGAGCTGTGCGATGCCGCCCACACGGGACTGCCCGATGGGTACGCCGATGTGGTCACTTCCCGCCGCGGTCCGCTGATCGCCCGTGAATTCGAGCGGGTGCTGCGGCCCAGCGGGGTCGTGTTGTACATGGGGATCGGGGAGCAGGACGCGCGAGAGCTGAAGGAAACGTTCGGCCGCGGCCAGAACTTCGACAGCTGGAACGGCAGGCCCTTGTCGGAGGAGATTGCTCAAGAACTGTCCGATGCGGGTTTCGTCGTGACAAGAAACCAGGCGTTCCGGTTCGAGGAGTTCTACCACTCGGCGGGCGATCTGGACACCTTTCTGCACCAAGTGCCGATCCTCGACAACTACGATTCGGCGGCGGACAAGGAGGCATTCGATCGATATGTCGCCGCGGTGACGGTCGAACAGGGCGTCCGGCTGAGTCGGCATTGGTTCATAGTCCAGGCGCAGAAGCCCGCGGCCGTCGAGCCGTCCCACTCATAGGAAACGGTGCGCCATGGAGCAGGATCTCGTAGTGAACGAAATCTTCGGTCCGACCGTCCAGGGCGAGGGTCGGTCCCTGGGACGCAGGTGCGCGTTCCTGCGACTCGGCGGGTGCAACCTGTCGTGCTCGTGGTGCGATACGCCCTACACGTGGGACTGGACCGGGGCCGGTGAGAGCGGGGTCGCCCACGATCCGCGTAAGGAGCTGCACCGCCGTCCGGTCGAAGAGGTCGTCGCAGAATTGCTCGGGTTCGACACCGAGCTGATCGTGATATCCGGCGGTGAGCCCCTGGGCCAGCAAGAGCGACTGATTCCTCTGGTGGCAGCACTGACCGGACGCGGTAAGGAGATCGAGATAGAGACCAATGGGACGCACGCCGCGCACCCCGAACTCATCGCCGCCGGCGTCCGGTTCAACGTCTCGCCGAAGTTGTCGCACTCGGGCGACACCCTGCAGCGCAGGATCGTCCCTTCCGCCCTCACCAGTCTTGCGGCACTGCCGGGAAGCACGTTCAAGTTCGTCTGCCAGAACACCCGTGATCTCGACGAAGTGGCCCAGTTGGTTGCCGCTTTCGACCTGCCCTCGGTATGGATCATGCCGATCGGGCGTACCGCCGACGATGTCACCAAGCACATGAGCGAGTTGGCCGACGCGGTGGTAAAGCGCGGCTGGAACCTGACGACCAGACTGCACACCTTGGTGTGGGACGACAAACGCGCCGTGTGAGCAACGGTGCGCGCAAAGCAGAAGGGAACTCGGATCGATGGCATTTCGCATCACCAAGAAGTTTGAATTCTCGGCCAGTCATCGGCTTGCCGGCCTTGCTCCTGAGCACCAGTGTGCCCGAATGCACGGGCACAACTATGTGATCGAGCTGGAGCTTGGAGCCGATGATGCGGATCTGCTGCCCGTGGGCTTCGTTCGAGACTACGGAGAGTTGTCCGCATTCAAGGCCTGGCTGGACGATCACCTTGATCATCGGCATCTCAACGATGTGATGGACGAAAATCCGACGGCTGAGAATATGGCGGCCTGGCTCTACAAGACATGGTCGACGAAGTTTCCCGAGTTGACCTGCGTGCGTATCTCAGAGACTCCCAAGACCTGGGCCGAGTACCGGCCGTGAGGTCGGTAACTCCGCAGCCCGGACGAAAGGTGACCACATGTCGATGACAAAATTGGACCTCGATGGTGACCCGTCAGCGTCGAGGACGACCGAGGACCCCCTGGTCGAGATCGCCCGCCAACTGTTGGTGGAGATCGGCGAGGACCCGAATCGCGACGGACTGCGCGACACACCGGCGCGGTTCGCCCGCTGGTGGCGAGAGTTCATCAACTACGACCCGGGTTCGCTGGGCACGCTTTTCGAGTCCATCGGCACGAGCCAGCTCGTAGTCGTCTCAGACATTCAGGTCTGGTCGCTGTGCGAGCACCACCTCCTGCCGTTCAACTGCTCCGTGACGATCGCGTACCGCCCGACGGGGCAACTGCTCGGCCTGTCGAAGTTCGCCAGGGTCGCCCATCAGTACGCGCACAAGCTGCAGGTCCAGGAACGCCTCGTGGACCAGATCGCGCTCGAGATCAGCACCCTGAGCGGCACCCCGGACGTCGCGGTCATAGCGAAGGGCGAGCACCTCTGCATGTCGATGCGCGGCATCAAGGCTGCCGCGCAGATGACCTCGACCGCATATCGCGGGGAGTTCAGCACGGACCCCGGGCTCCGGGGCGAGCTGTTCGACCTGCTCCGGGCGTGACGAGTCATCGGACTCCGAAAGTGCGGCGTCCGGCGGGGCGCTCGGAACGGGCGTGACGCTGCTCGCGAGCTCACTCTCCGGACCGCTGCGGGGGCCGACTGGTCGATCGCGGCCGATGACAGACATGGGAATCCGGTCCGGTCGACATGAAGGGACAACGATGAACGAAAGTGATTCTTCGACGCCTGCGGAAGCGGCTCGGCTGCTCCCCGTGCTGGACGCCGACCGGCTGGTGGCCGACCTCATGACTGCGCGCGACCACCTGTGGGATGAGCAGAGCTCGCACGAGAACGGGCGAGTGTCCAGGTGGGCCGAACAGGACTGGCGCTGCCTCCCGGTGCGCAGCCCCGGTGGCGACAAGACACGTACCGACCCAGGGGGCCCTGGCAGCGCGGAGTTCGCCGACACCGAGTGGCTGGACCACATGCCCTACGTGCAGGAGGTCCTGCGCTCGATTCCCGGACCCCTCTATGCAGTCCGATTCATGGATCTCGGACCCGGCGTCGTCGGATACCGCCATTGCGATCCCAAGTTCGCCCCGGACTGGGGCATGGCCCGGCTGCACATCCCGGTCCTCACCCACGAGGAAGCCTCGCTGGACCTTGACGGAGGGATGTACCGCTGGCAGCCCGGTGAGTTCTGGTTCGGCGACTTCAGCCGCAAGCACCAGATCCAGAACCTCGGTACCCAGCACCGGGTGCATCTCGTCGTGGACGTGCTCGTCACACCGGAGCTCGCAGGGCTGTTCCCGGCTGACTGGGCCGACTACTTCAACGGCCCGGACGTGCTCTACAACCGTCCGGCCGTGGCCACGACCGACCAGGAGCGGGAAGCGGCGCGGTGTTCGTTCGACGCGCCGGCGCACCTGCTGGAAATAGAGGTGTTCGGGTCGCTCACCGGCCCGCAGCCGCAGGCCACCTTCAGCATCGTCGACACCGGTACGGACCTGGCCATTCGATCTCCCCAGGACCACCTCTTCCCGCTGGTGGCCCTCGGCGGAAACGAGTACCGCCTGGTCGGATGGAGCGAGGAGCGAACCGTCACCACGAGGCTGGACGGTCCGCGGCCCGAAGTCGAACTGACCTACCGCAAGGGCCACCGATCGACCCGGCTGCTCGTCCCGGCCACGCCGGCACGGTGACAAACGCCCGCACGTCCGCCGCCGTTTCGGTGCACAGCACACCGCTGCCCTGATCCTTCAGCACTGACCCTCCATCCCTCTCCGTCTGCCGGAAGGCGACGCATGCCGAAAACTGTCGCAATCGTGTCCGGCGGCCTGGACTCGGTCACCATGGCCTACCACCTCCAGGCGCAAGGACACACCCTCCACCTGCTGTCCGTGAACTACGGCCAGCGCCATCTCGTCGAGCACGAGTTCGCCGTGAAGGCGGCTCGATCACTCGGGGTGCCGCACGACGTCGTCGATCTCAGCCCCGTCGGCAAGCTCCTGAGCGGCTCCTCGCTCACCGACCCGACCGTCGACGTGCCGGATCACCGGAGTGGGTCGTCCGGCGGGAGCCCGAACGTCGTACCCAACCGCAATGCCCTCCTGCTGTCCGTCGCCTTCGCGGTCGCCGTCGCCGAGAAGGCGGAAGCGGTGGCCGTCGGGGTGGTCGACGACCTCCAGGCCGCGCCCGACAGCAATGCCGCGTTCATCGATTCCTTCCTCGCCATGGAGCGGATCGCGACCCGCGGATACGCGCACCCTGACCTGACACTGACAGCGCCGCTGGTCAGGCTGCGCAAGAGCGACGTGGTGTCGCTCGGTGAGGAACTCGGCGTCCCCTGGACCGAGACCTGGAGCTGCTTTCGCGGCGATGCGCTGCAGTGCGGACGGTGCGCCGCCTGCCGGGAGCGGCAGGAAGCGTTCCGGGACGCCGGCGTGACCGACCCGACGCACTACCAGACCAGCGATGCGAAGGAGCTGCCATGACCGACCGCTTTCCCGTGCTCGACCTCCGTGACGCCGCCGGTTCACAAGAAACCCGGGCAGCGTTCCTGAACCGGTTGCGCCAGGCCATCCACGAGATCGGCTTCTTCCAGCTCGTCGGCCACGGCATCGAGGACGCCGAGGACATGCTCGAACTGTCCCGCCGGTTCTTCGCCCTGCCCGAGCCCGATCGGCTCGCGCTGAACATCCTCGATTCGCCACTGTTCCGCGGCTACTCCGAACTCGGCCGCGAACACACCAAGGGCATCCCCGACCAGCGCCAACAGCTGGACATCGGGCCGGAGCAGCCCGCGAGGACGCCCGCGCCCGGCGAACCCGCCTACCGGTGCCTGATCGGCCCGAACGAGTGGCCCGAGGCGATGCCAGAGCTGCGCCCGGCCATCGAGTCATGGATCACCCGGCTGACCGACCTGTCACATCGACTGCTACGGCTGATGCTTGAGTCCCTCGACGCCCCCGCCGATTTCCTCGACGATGTGGTCGCTCCGGATCCGCAGATCCACCTCAAACTCCTGCACTACCCCGGTCCCACGCAGACGAGCGAGAACGCCGGCTCCGGCCAGGGCACCGGCATCCACAACGACCTCGGACTGCTCACCCTGCTCGTCCAGGACGGCAACGGCGGCCTCCAGGTCGCGGTCGAGGACGACCAGTTCGCCGACGTGCCGGTGATCCCGGGGGCGTTCGTGGTCAACCTGGGAGAGCTGCTGGAGGTGGCGACGAGGGGCTATGTGCGTGCCACCCTCCACCGGGTGGTCCGGCCCGCCCCGGGCGTCAACCGCTACTCCATTCCCTTCTTCTACAACCCTCGGCTGGACGCCACGATGCAGCCACTGCCCAGCCCCTATGTCGAGGGCGCCGGCGGAGTCATCGACGTCGCCGGCAACCCGTTGTTCGCCCTCTACGGCGACAACGTCATGAAAGGGCTGATCCGCTCCTTCCCCGACATCGTTGCCCGACACCACCCGACCCTGGCCGCGGTAGCCGGGTCCAGGAGTTCCTGACACCGGGGCGGCCGAGCACATCCTCACCGCCCGGCCCGAGTGGTCGGGCCCGGCGGTGGCGTCGCCGGCCGGTCCGACGGGGACCGAACGAACATGAGACAGGGCGAATTTCATGAGAATCAACCTTCTCGGGCCGCTCCAGGCCTACGGGGACGATCACCGCGTCGACATGGCGCCGGCCGCCCAGAAAGTACGTCAGACACTGGCAACGCTCGTGCTGAACGCGGGCCGGGTGGTGCCCTTCGAGCAACTCATGGACGAGCTGTGGAACGACAACCCGCCGGCCAGCGCGCACACCGCGCTGCAGACGTACGTGTACCAGCTCAGGAAGCGGTTCTCCCTCGGCAACCCGAGGAGCGGCGGCGCGGTACGGGCGGCCGGACCGCTGCTGGGCACGGTCGACGGCGGCTACCAGCTGTCGCTGCCCGCCGACCACGTGGACGTCTTCCGGTGCGAGCCGTTGCTCGAACGTGCCCGAGCGGAGTTCCGTGCCGAGGACTTCGCCCGGGCCCGTGACACGGCCGCCGCTGCGCTGCAGCTGTGGCGGGACGATGCCCTGGTGGACGTACGCAAGGGGCCTACGCTGAAGGCCGAGGCGATCCGCCTGAAGGAGCTGCGTACCGGCGCACTCCACCTGCGGATCGAATCGGACCTGCACCTCGGCCGGCACCACGAGGTGCTCGGCGAACTCACCTCGATGGCCGGGCGGGAACCGACGGACGAGCGGGCCCAGGGCAATCTGATGACGGCTCTCTACCGCATGGACCGGCGGGCGGAAGCGCTCCAGGTCTACCAGCGCGCACGCGAGCGGATCGCCACCGAGCTGGGTCTCGACCCTTCGCCCCAACTCCAGGCCCTGCACACGGCCGTGCTCACGTCGGACGAGGCGCTGCTGCGTCCCGCCGGGCGGCTCACGGCCGTGACCGCCGCCACCCGGGCGCCCTGCCATCTGCCCGCCCCGCGCGAGCGTCTGACCGGACGCGCCGGCCAGCTGGCGCGCCTCACCGCGGTGCTGGCCGGCCGGGCGCGGGAGGACCGGCCGCTCGTGATCGTGGGGGGCGCCCCCGGCACGGGCAAGAGCGAGCTGTGCCTGCACGCCGCGCATCAGGTGAGCGGTCACTACCCGGACGGACGGCTCTATGCGCGTCTCCGGGACGGCGCCGGCCGGCGGGTGCGGCCCGCCGAGATCCTGCGCTCGTTCCTGCGGGGACTCGGCGCGACCGAGGAGCAGTTGCGACTGGGCACGACCGACCTGAGCCTGCTGTTCCGCACCTGGACCGCCGACCTCCGCGTCCTGGTGGTGCTCGACGACGTGTGCGACGTACGGGACTTGACCCCGCTGCTGCCCTCCGGCGCCGGCTGCGGCGTGGTGATCGGCAGCCGTCGGCGGCTGTTCGTGTCCTCGTCGGCGGTCCACGTCGAACTGTCCGGACTGCCCTTCGACGACTGTCTGCACCTGCTGGCATCCTCCGTGCCGAGACACCGGATCACCATGGACCCGGAGGGGCTGCGACGGCTGGCCCGGTTGTGCCGGGGGCTGCCGGGCGCGCTCTTCGCGGTCGCTTCGCAGTTGCGCCGCCGCCCGCACTGGACGGCCCGGCACGCCACTGCCTGGGTCCTCGCGTCCGGGGGCGCCGACAGCGATCCGCTGGGCGTGCGGGCCGGATTCGACAGGACGCTCGCGACGCTGCCCGCCGGGTCGCGGCCCCTGGCGTACGCGCTGTTGTCTCCCGGCGTCCCCGACCGGCTCACGTCGGCGCTCGTCGCAACGGCCCTGGGGATCAGCGACCAGCGGGCCGAGGACCTGCTGGAGGAGCTCGCGGAGAACTACCTGCTGCGCGCGCAGCACCCGTGCGTGAACGGCCGGTTCTCCTACGAATGGGAGCCCGGGATACGCCCGTTCGGGACGCGGCCGAGCAGCGCGCCGGTCATGTGCTCCGCCTGACGGAGGCCACCCCCCCCGGTGCAGTTCGAGGAATTCACGCGAAACCTGGAGACGTACGCCACCGGGGTGTTCTGCGGCTCCCTGATCGCCAGGGTGATCGCACGCAGGACCGTACCGGCCGGCGCGCCTTGCCCGGACCCGTCCCTACAGCCGATGCTTGGAGAACCGTCATGCCGCAACGCCCGAAACTTGTCCTCGCCGGTCAGTTGTCCGTGTTCCCCTGGGTGTTCGATGCCGCCGAGCGTGCCGGTATCGACCTGATCCTCATCCCCAGGGGGGACGACTCGGCGGAGTCCGCCGGGCGGGCCAACGCGGTGGTCGAACTGCTGCCGCTGGACATCGACGGAGACCCGGACGGTGCGTTGTCCGCGCTCGCCGACCGCTACCGGCAAGAGCCCTTCGACGGCATCATGTCGGGCAACGAAAGGGTCATACCGTTCGTGGCGCGCGCCGCTCGGGAGCTGGGCCTCACCGGGCTGACCGAGGAGGCGGCGGCCGTGGTGCGCGACAAGCGCAGCATGCGCCAGCGCCTGCTGGAAGCGGGGCTGGGCGTGCCCGGCTTCGTGGTCGTCAAGGATCCGGACAGCTGGACCGACGCGCTGACCTTGCGGTTCCCCGTCGTGGTCAAACCGGCGAACGGCCACTCCAGTTTCGGTGTGATCCGTGCGGACGACAGGGACAGCCTTGAGCAGGCCGTGGCCCGTACCTGGAAGCTCGTCGAAACCCACCTGGGCGCCGCCCACGGACCGGACTCGGACACCGGTGTGCTGGTCGAGGAGTACCTGGACGGGCCGGAGATCTCCGCCGAATCCCTCGTGTACCACGGGCAGGTAAGGGTCTGTGCCGTCAGCTGGAAGGGACAGCTGACGGGGCCCTACTTCGAGGAGACCACATTGCGGGCCCCCGCCCAGCTGCCGGCCGAGATACTCGCCGCGATCGAGGCGGAGGTGATCGGTGCCCACCACGCCTTCGGCGTCACGGAAGGCACCACGCACACCGAACTGCGGCTGGTCGGCGGGGTGCGGCCGGTGCTGCTGGAGATGACCGCGCGCCTCGGCGGCGGGGGCAATATGCACCACCTCGCCCACGTCAGCAGCGGGATCGACCTGGCTGCTGAGGCACTGCGCATCCACCTCGGGCAGGAGCCCATCTGCTGGCGTGAGGGGCCGGCACCGGCCGGCCACGCGGCGGCGTACCTGGTGCCGATCGGCAGCGGCGGACGGGTCAAGCAGATACGCGGCTTGGACGCGGTGCGTACCGACCCGCAGGTGGACTACGTGGTGCAGACCGCGGGCCCCGGCGCAGTGCTGCGCCCCTACCCGGACTGGTCCGGAAACCCGGCGGTCGTGCTCTCCCACCACGCGTCGGACGCGGAGGCCGAGGCGTACCTCGACCACCTCGCCCGGACGCTGCACGTCGAGTACGAGGAGCAGGAGTGAGCACCCGCCACGACACACAACGCCTCTGCCGATCTGCCCGTGGCGACCGTCGTCACCGGGCGTGACCGGACCATCGGTCGCACCCGACATCAACCGCACCCGGCCCGGCCGGAAACGCCGGCCCCGCCGGGACACCCGTGCAAAGGGGAAACACCATGACCGACAGCACCAGCACCACGCTGACCACCGCACCACAGCTCCGTGACGGCGTGCCCACCTTCTCGGAGCAGGTCCGCCGCACCGGCTTCGTCGTCCTGCGCAAACCGGAGCTCGCCGGGCTGATCGGCGACGCCGACCTTGAGGAACTCCGCGGCGCCTGGGAGAACCTGCCGGTCGACACCCAGGTCGACGGCGTCGGCGTCTACCGCGAGCGCCGCTACGGCCGGCTGCGCGTCGACGTCGACGGCGACGCCGTCACCTTCGAGGTCCTGCCCAACGCCGTCTTCCGCCAGGACGCCATCCCGCTCTGGAAGGGCAAGGACCGGGTCTTCGAGCCGATAGCCGAGGACGTCCTGCTCGGCGCCGGCATGCGCGCCCTGGTCAGCTTCGACGCCCGGATGGCGACCGCGGTCAACGGCAACACCTCGTGGACGGTCGGGGTTCACCTGGTCCGCGTCGTCGCCCGCGCCGGCGCCGATGGCCTGCCCACCCCCGAGGGCCGCCACCGCGACGGCCATTCCTGCGTCGGTTTGCACCTGATGCGCCGCGAGGGCGTCACCGGCGGCCTGTCCACCGTCCACCCCAACGACGGCAGCGGCATCGTGCAGACCACCCTGCTCCAGCCGCTCGACTCCATGTTCTTCGACGACAACAGGATCACCCACGAGGTCTCGCCGACCGTCTCCGAGGGCGCCTCGGGCGTGCGCGACATGCTCCAGGTCGACTTCAACCCGGCGGTCTGAGCCTATGGACCGGGCGAACGAGGCGGAGCGGCTGCACGTCATGGTGCGCATCCCATAGGTGCCGAGCTCCGAGAACACCCTCGGCGACTTCCTGGCCGAACGCATGCCCGCACTCGGCTTCCGGACCTCGATCGACGGCGTGCTGCACGGCCGGGGCACGGTCGACGCCAAGGGCCCGCCGGCGGCCATGATCTGCGCCGCCGCGCGATTCGCCCGGTCCGACGTGTGCCGGGCCCGCATCGTCGTGGTCGGCGCCGTCGAAGAGGAACACTACTCGGCGGGCGCCTGCTACCTGGCCGACCGGATGCGGCCGGACGCCGTGGTGATCGGGGAACCCAGCGGCTCGTCCTGCGTGGGCGTCGGCTACAAGGGGGCTGGAACTTCCGGCACGGCGGCCTGGCGCTGTTCGACCAGGCACTGCCCTTGCTGGTCCGCCTCGGCGGCGACATCCACGAGGCCATCGCCGAGGTGTCCTGCCGGCTGCCCGCCGGCTTCGACGCTGTTCGCCCTCCTCCGGCCGTGCCGGCAGTGCGCCGAGGGTGAGCTGATCGCCGGTCATGCGGCGCGCCGGGACGGCGTGGCCACCCCGGTCAGCCGGCGCAGTATCACCGCGGTCATCGCCCAATACACCCGCGACCCGGAGGTGCGGGGCTGGTGCTCGTCGTCGCGTACCAGCCCGCGGTGCAGCATCAAGGTCCGCCCGCCCGGCCCGCGGCAAGCCGTCCCGTAGGCGCGCTCCACGACGGCGGCAGTTGGCCTCAGCAGTACGGCTCCCAGAGCTCGTACATCAGGGCGCCGGAAATCGCGGGCGAGGAGTCGCGCAGGTGGGTGAGCAGGGCGCGGTTGTGCTCGCGGATCTCCTCGTCGTGCCCGGCCAGCGGGCTGTCCTCGGACAGGTCCAGCAGCCACAGTGGCTGGAGCGTCGCGCCGCGCAGTGCCTTTCCTTCCGCGGTCTCGGTGCCCGCGTGGATCCGGCGCACTCCCGGGAGCCGCGCCGCCATGTAGTAGGTGATGTTGAAGTACTCGGCGGCCGAGGCGAGTCGGTCGTGATCGAGGCCGAGCCCCCGCAGGTGCACGGTGTCGCCGCAACGGTAGTACAGGCAGAAGCCGACGGGCGGTTCGCCGGGGCGCGAGCACAGCACCACTTCGGCGCGCGAACCGGCGAGTTCCCCCTGCTTGCGGAAGGACTCTGCCATCGGGGCCACGTCGACAGTTCTGCCATAGCGCAGCAGCGAACGGGCCAGCAGCCGGGCGACGTCCTGCCAGGACTCGGCGAGCGTTCGGTGCTCCACCTCGTATCCGGCCTTCTCGAACTTCCGTATCTCGCTGCGGATGCGGCGGGCCCGGTGCGCCGACAGTGAGTCCAGCCAGGCGTGGAAGCCGCCGGGCGGGATCTCGATCCAGGCGTCGGTCTTCAACGCGACCGGGGCGGTCCGCACCCCCGCCGCGCGCAGCGCCCCCACGTCCTCGGTGGTCAGGTACATCGCCACCCGGGCGATCTTCGACTCCTCGTGCAGGGGTGAGCGCAGCGCGCGGACCGCGTCGAGCACCGCGGCGGCGGCCTCGGTCCGATCGGTTCCCTCGCCGGTCAGGAGGTGCGCCAGGTAGCCGCGGCGCTGGCCGATGAGCAGGCCGCCCGGCTCGGGCGCCGGCAGGCCGCGCGCGGCCAGCATGTCGTGCCACCGCAGGTCCGGGGTGGGCTCGTCGGTCACCGCCGCCACCGGGATCGCGGCGCGGCCGCCGCCCGGGGTCTTCACGTGCAGTCCGCCGGAGACCGACCCGGGGTCGAGGGCGCATACCCGCAGCCACAGCGCCGACGAGTAGAACCTGCCGTCGGCGAGCCGGTCCCACTCGGTGTCCCCGAGTCCGCCGATCGCGTCGGCGAAAGTGTCCGTCGTGGCGGTCATGGCGCCTCCCATGGTCTCTGCCTGACCGTGCCCGCGAATTCGCTGCGCGATCGGACGCTGAGTGTGCCGAACATCTTGCGTAGGTGATAACTGACGGTGTGCGGCGTGCGGTTGATGCGGGTGACGCTCCGGCTGTGGGTGAGGCCGTCGCTGACCAGGGTGGCGATCACCCGGTCGATCTGCCCCAGGCCGGCCGGACGGGGCTGGACGGCCAGGGCACCCGCGGCGGGGCGGGCGGGCTCGCCGGGTCGTACGGATTCGCCGCGGGCCCCGCCCGCATCGGTCTGAGCAGCGACTCCAGGGCGGCCTGCCGCACAGCGGTTGGGTGAAGGCCAGCCGGTCGTGGCCGGCCGGCCCTAGCGCAAGCGCATAGCGGTGCCAGAGACGCCGCTGAACCCGCAGGCGACGAGCCTGCCGCCGTCGCGGGCCGGTGGCAAGCCGAAGGTTCGCAGTCGCGGCGGTGCGATGCACTCCTGTAGTACGAGGGCGTGCGCGGTGCCGGCCGTCATGCCGTCACCGTCTCAAGGTTCTCCGAGAACGGCACGTCCAGGGCGCGCAGCGGCTCGGTGTCCCGGCACACCACGTGGGCGGGGCGGGCCGGGCCGGACGGTTGCGGCAGATTGGCCGCGTCGTTGTAGGTCGCGATGAGCAGCCGGCGGGTGAACGGGGACATGTTGGGCGCCGAACCGTGCACGATCTCCGGCGAGAAGAACACTATGGAGCCGGCAGGGCCCTTGGGGCCGGACATTCCGTGGCGGCTGACGAGCTGGGCGAGCTGCCGCGGGGTCAGCGAGATGTCATCGGGGTCCAGGTGCTGGTCCGACTTGGCGGAGTCTTCCCGGCCCTCGCGGACCAGCCCATTGCGGTGGGATCCGGGCAGGAAAATGACCGGCCCGTTGAACTCGGTCACGTCGTCCAGGAAGACACCGACGTTGATCTGCCGAGGGGCGGGCAGGCCGTCAGCGAGGCGCCAGGCGAGGTAGTCCTGGTGCCAGGCCCACTTGTCGCCGCCGAAGGCAGACTTGGCATTGATCTTGAACTGGTAGATGTAGACGTCGTTGCTGAGCAGTTGCTGGACGGGGCGCAGAAGGCGCGGGTCGCGGATGAGCCTGGCGTACTCCGGTTGCCGCTGGTGTGAGGAGTACACCGCGCGGACCTCCGTCCCGCCTTCCTCGGTGACGACCTGCGGGCCGGGGATCGCGCTGTCACGCTCGAAAGCGGAGCGCAGTGCTTCCACTTCTCGCTGGTTCAGCAGGGATTCCAGCAGCAAGAATCCGTTGGAGCGGTATTCGTCGACTTGGATTTGGTTCAGTCGCATGCTGATGCTACTCCTGAAAGTGAGGGGGAGTTGACGGAGCATTCTTCAGCTCATGAAGTGGCCGCCGCCGAGGCTGAGTTACTGACCGCCGACGCAGCGGCTGCGGGCGGTGCAGCCCCTCTGCCACCGAGGCGAGGGTCAGCCGAGACCGCAATCGAGTCGATGTCGGGCGTGACGCTCCCACCTGGCTGAACCATTCCGTCCAGGTGTTCAGGCATTCTAGTGTTAACACAGATCGTCCGTGCCCACAGGGGCCGTTGACCGGCAATTGAGCCGCAATTGAGTCGCACCGAAGATCGGGGTGAAACAATGAACCCTGCGGGCCGAGGGGCCCAGTCGCCATCGAGCAAGAGCGGAGACTTCATGTCGGCGGAGCGGGTAACGGCCCAGTACAACGAGGAGTTCAGCACACCGGGCAGCGACTTGCCAACGGTCGCCCAGCACGTCAAGAACTTCCCGACGCTCGCACCGTGGCATGGCGAGTATTTGGCCAGGCCCCTCTTCGTCGACGAGCGTGAGACTCGCGATTTCGGCGATGACCTGCAACACCTCCTCAAAATACTTCTTTCCTTGCCGGACCGGATGTTCGGCGGTGATCTGGAAGCATTTCGCTCGGTGCTGGGCATCAGCGACGGCCACTGGGAAGCGATACGGCAGTTGGGTGACGTACTGCCACCCCACTATGGCCGGGCCGACATGTATCACGACGGCACCTCATTCAAACTCCTTGAGTTCAATCTGGGGAGCGAGGCTGGCGGCTGGGGCCTCGCGGGTGAAATCTCCCGGGCGACGATGGAGGTCGACGCCTTTGCCGCCTTCGCGCGCCGGAATCGGCTTGGTTACGTGCATCCCGCTCGCGCCGCGGTGGAGGCGCTGCGCCGCTTCGGCGCCCGGGTGGCACCCGGGCGCGAGCCGGTGGTGGCCCTGCTGGAATGGCGTGGCGGTCTGGCGGACTACGGCGCCGCCTGGCTCAACGACCTGTCCGCACTGCGCTGGGCGGGCCTCGACATCCGGATGGCCGAGGTCTCCGACGTGCACGAACGCGGCGGGGCGCTCTACCTCGGGGACACGAAGATCGACGTGGTCTACCGCGCCTTCGTCCCGGACCAGATCGCCGAGGAACCCGACGGCTGGGACCTGGTCGCGCCCCTGCTGCGTGCACACCGGGCGGGCGGGACGCTGCTGTGGACGCCGCTTTCCAGCAACATGCTCGCCAACAAGGCCTGTATGGCGCTGCTTTCGGACCCGGCGTGGCGGCGCAACTTCACCGAGGACGAGTGCCGGCTCATCGACCGGGTGCTGCCCTGGACCCGGCTGATCAACACTGACGCGCTCAAGACCGACACCGACCTCTTCGACGAATGCCTGGAGCGGCGCGATCAGTTGATCCTGAAGGTCAACGCGCGCGGCGGCGGAGTCGGCGCCGTGGTGGGCTGGGAAACGGACGACGCCACGTGGCGGCGGGCTCTGGAGAACTCCGCCGCCGAAGGATGTGTCGTCCAACAGAGAGTGATCCCCCGGCCTGAGCTTGTGGTGGACCCGGTATCCGGGGAAACCGCGGAATGGCATGCGGCCTATGGCATGTTCTACACCCCGCAAGGTTGTGCAGGAGTATTTGGCAAGCTGGTGCCGGCCGGTTCGGGCGGCATCATCTCCGTCCTGTCGCACGCCAGGGCGCGCAGCGCAGCCGTCTTCCATCAGAGCGAGCTGCCCGTCTGGGGCGAAGTGCCTGCCGTGGGCGAATCGCCGGCCGATGCAGCGAAGTAAAGAGAAGTCATGATGCCGCAGCATTCGTCGGCGCCTTCGGCTTGGCGGCGGATTCAGTCGGCCTGGGGTCTGCCGGATCTCGCGGGAAAAGGCCGATTCGTCACGGCCAATCTGATCGACAGCCTGGGAAACGGGTTGGTGACGGCGTTCATCGTCGTCTTCTTCGTGAAGACGACGTCGCTGTCGCTGGTCGCCGTCGGCGCCGCGCTGACCGCCGGCCAGCTGCTCGTCCTGCCCTTTCCGCTCTTCATCGGGCGCCTGTTGGACACATACGGTCCGCGCACCGTGGTCGCTGCGGGCAACTGGGTTTCGGTGGCCGGATTCATCGGTTTCCTGTTCTCGCACGCGGCCTGGCAGATCGTGCTGTGGCAGTTCGTGGTGCAGCTGGGTTCCACCGCCTTCTGGATGGGCAGCAGTCCGCTCACCGTGCTGGTCGCCCGGGGCGTCGAGCGGGCCCGCTGGTTCGGCTTCGTCCGTGCCCTGCGCAATGTCGGCGTCGGTTTCGGCGGCGCCGCGTCCGCGGTGGCCCTGAGCATCGGAACGGTCGCCGGGCTGCGGGCTGTCATGGTGATCAACGTGGTCACCTTCGCCGTCGCAGGCTGGCTGGTGATCACCTTGCGGGGCGCGGACACGAGCGAGGCGGCCGCCGCCGGGCCCGCGGTGCCGGAGCCCGTGGAGTCGAAGCCCGCGGATCCGAAGTCCGCCGAGCCGATACCCGCCGGGCTGATACCCGCCGGGCCGATACCCGCCGAGCTGGAGCAGACGACGGGCGAAACCACCGGAGAACCCTCGGGCGGTTACCGCACCGTGCTGAAGGACACTCGGTATCTGCGGCTGGTCGCGACGAACATCTCCTTCGTCTTCGCCTCCACGGTGATCACGGTGCTGCTCGCCGTCTACGCGGCGGACAACCTCGATGTCGGCTCCTGGATCGTCGGCGTGCTGATCGTGCTGAACACGGCCATGGTCGCGCTGCTCCAGACGCTCGCCAGCCGGTGGATCGAGGCCCGCAGGCCGGTGACGGTGCTGGTGCTGGCCCTGCTGCTCAACGCGGCGGCGTTCGTCGTCTTCGGCATGCTGCTCGTGCTGCCCGGCTGGGCGGTGATCGCCGGGCTGCTGATCGCGATGGTGCTCTACACCGTGGCCGAGATCCTCAGCTCGCCGCCGACCAGCGAACTGAGCGTGGTGATGGCGCCCGAGCATCTGCGGGGCCGCTATCTGGCCGTCTACCAGTTGTCCTGGTCGGTCGGTAGTGCGGTCGCCCCGGCGCTGCTCACCGCGCTGTTGGAGGGCGGTGCGGCGCTGCCCTGGGTGTTCCTCACCGCGATCAGCGTGCTGGCCGTACCGCTGGCCCTCGGGCTCGACCGGCGGCCCGCGGGCACGAGCGAGGCCGCACCGGCCGGGGCCGTCGCCCCCGTGGAGCACCTCGACGGCGACCCCGTCGGCTGAGCCTTCCCGCGCCTGTTGAGCGCGCACCGCGCTCAACGCCGACCGCCACCCGGCAGCACACCGGGCGGCGGTCGGCGTTTGCCATGTCCCTCCACTCCGGGCGCCGGAGCACCGATGGCGCACATAGAGGGAAGTCCCTCAGCGATCCGACGTACTCGTCGAGCAGTTGCCGCGCGCCGCGCAGTCCCGCCGCCTTGACGTCGCCGTGCTCTGTACGCGGACGACGGCGCAGCCGCGGCTCATGAACGCCTACGCCGGTGCGTGACTCGACGGGTAGGCGTCGACCAGGACGACGTTCGGTCTGTTGGGGCTGCTCATCGCTGTGTGTCCGCCTCCAGTGCCTCGGCGAGGCCCGCGACGGTGGGGTTTCTGAAGACCAGGGCCGGCGAGACCCGGCGCCCGAGTCGCTCGCCGAGCCGGCCCGCGACCGTGGTGATGGTCAACGAGGTGCCGCCGACGTCGAAGAAGACGTCCTGCGGCCCGAAGTCATCCTCGACGCCCAGGCACTCCCGCCACACTTCGGCGACGAGGAGCTGCTGCTTGGTGACGGCCCGGCGGGTGGCGGGGGCCGGGGCGGACACCGGGCGTGGGTCGGGCAGTGCGTCCCGGTCGACCTTGCCGTTCGGGGTGAGGGGGATCTCGCCGATCACGGTGTAGCTCTGCGGCAGCATGTACGGCGGCAGTTGCTCCGCCAGGTGGGCGCGCAGTTCCGCCGGGTCCGGGGCGGGTCGGCCGGGGTGCTCGGGGATCAGGTAGGCCGCCAGCTGGTCCACACCGGCGCGGCTGCGGCGCACGGCCACCACGCAGTCGGCCAAGGCGGGGTGGCTCTGGAGTGCGGACTCGATCTCGCCGAGCTCGATGCGGAAGCCGCGCACCTTGACCTGGTGGTCGTTGCGGCCGAGGAAGACCAGATTTCCGTCGGGCAGCAGCCGGACCACGTCGCCCGTGGCGTACATACGGGCGCCGGGCTCCGCGGCGTACGGGTCGGGCAGGTACGCCGCGGCCGTGCGGGCCGGCCTGCCGAGATAGCCGCGGCCGACCGCGCTGCCGCCGACGTACAGCTCGCCGCGACAGCCCGGGGCGACCGGGCGCAGCTGCGGGTCCAGTACGTAGAGGTGCGCGTTGTCGGTCGCCCGGCCGAACGGGACGCTCGGGAGGTGGCTGTGCCGGTCGAGCAGCTCCTCGGTGATCGGGCAGAACGCCGAGGTGACGGTCGCTTCGGTGGGCCCGTACTCGTTGAAGACCTGGCATCCCGGCGCGGTGGAGGCCAGGATGCGGCGGGCCACGTCGTGCGGCACGGCCTCGGCGCCGGTGAACACCAGGCGTACGGAGGCGAGTCGGGGAGCGGGATCCGTACCGGACTCCAGCAGGATCCGCATCTGCGAGGGCGTCGCGTTGAGCGTGGTGATGCCGCGCTCGGCGACCTCCCGCAGGAACTCCTCGGGGTCGTAGGCGGCGGTGGGGCTCGCCAGGTGCAGTTCGGCGCCGGACACCAGGCACTGGAAGATCTCCCAGACCGAGTTGTCGAACGCCACCGAGTGGTTGAGCAGGGCCCGGTCCCGCCCGGTGAGCCGGCACAGCCGCTGGTTCCACTCCAGGAACCCGGTGATGTTGGCGTGGGTGATCGCGACGCCCTTGGGGTTGCCGGTCGAGCCGGACGTGTAGATCACGTAGGCGAGGTGGTGCGGTTGTGCCTCCTCGGCCGGCCCGGGGTCCGCCCCGGCTTCCTGGTCCACCGCCACCAGCCGCACGCCGTCGCCGAACGGGGCCGAGGTGGGGTGCCCCGGGTCCGCGACGACCAGGCGTACGCCCGAGTCGGCCAGCAGGTACTGCAGCCGGTCCGCCGGGTAGCCGGGGTCGAGCGGGACATAGGCGCCGCCCGCCTTCAGCACGCCCAGCAGGGCGACCACCAGCTCCACCGAGCGCTCCAGGCAGACACCGACCAGGCTTTCCGGGCGCACGCCCCCGGCCCGCAGCTCCCGGGCCAGGGCCGAGGCCCGCGCGTCGGTCTCGGCGAACGTCAGCGACCGGCCGTCGCCCACCACGCAGACCGCGTCCGGGGCGGCCCGCACCTGGCGGTCCCACAGGCGGACCAGGGTGGTCGGCTCGGGCAGCGGCTCGGCCCGGTTGCCGAGGGCGAGGGCGCGCAACTCATCGGCCGAGACGATCTCCAGCTCGGACAGGTGGGCCGTGGCGCCGGACACCATCTGCTCGATCACCCCCAGGAAGTGCCGGCCGAGGCCCCGGACGAAGTCCGCGTCGAACAGGTCGGTGGCGTACTCGACGGAGATGCTGAGATCACCGGCCCCGGCGGCGTGGTCCGTCAGGTCGAAGGCGAGGTCGAAGCGGGCGGTGCCGAGCCGTCCCTCCAGCTCCTTGCGGTCGTACAGCTCGGTGAGGTGACCGGCCCTGGGCTCCTCGTGCAGGGCGAACAGCACCTGGAAGAGCGGGTTGCGGCTCAGGTCGCGCTCCGGGCTCAGCCGCGCCACCAGCTTCTCGAAGGGCAGCTCCTGGTGCGCGTACGCCTGCCGCGCGACCTCGCGGACGCGGCCCAGCAGCTCGCGCCAGGTCGGGTCGCCGGACAGGTCGGTGCGCAGGACGATGGTGTTCACGAAGTATCCGACCACGTCGTCCAGTTCGGGGCGCGGCCGGCCGCCTGTCAGGGTGCCGACGGCGACATCGCTCTCGTCGGCGTACCGGCCGAGCAGCACCTGCAAAGGGGCCAGCAGGCCCATGAACAGGGTCACGCCCTCGGACCGGCACAGCGTGCGCAGCCGGTGCGCCAAGTCGGCCGGGACACGCAGCAGTTCGCGGCGGCCGCGGTGGCTCGCGACGGCCGGCCGCGGGCGGCTGGTCGGCAGCTCCAGGACGGGCACGCCGGACAGCCGGGTGCGCCAGTGGTCGACCAGCCGCTCCAGCTCGGCGCCGGTGAGTCGCTCGCGCTGCCAGGCCGCGTAGTCGGCGTACGTCACGGGCAGCGGTGCCGGGGCGGGGCGGCGGCCGGCGGCGAGCTCGGTGTAGAGCTCGCCCAGTTCCCGCACCAGCAGGTCGACCGATGCGCCGTCGCACGCGATGTGATGGATCGTCAACAACGTGATGTCGCGGCTCGGGGTGCGCAGCACGTCCGCGCGCAGCAGCGGTGGGCGGTCGAGGGCGAAGGGGGCGCGGATCAGCTCGGTCACCAGCGCGTCCAGGTCCTCCTCGGCGACCTCGGTGCGGCGCAGCGGCACCGGTCCCGGCTCGCGCAGTTCGGGGCGGCCCCGGCCGGCGACGGCGACGAGGGCCGTGCGCAGCGCCGGGTGCCGTTGCACCAGCGCGGACAGGCAGTCCTGCAGCAGCGTCAGGTCGACGCGCCCGCCGGGCAGGCCCAGGGCGACCGGCAGGTGGTAGGCGGGCACCGAGTCGTTCAGCTGCTCGAAGAACCAGATCCGCTCCTGGCCGAAGGAGAGTTCGGCGCTCGCGGCCGCGGGGATCGGCTTCTCGTCCGAGGGCGCCACGCCGTCCAGGGCGGCGGCGAGCCTGGCGGGTGTCGGATGGGCGAAGACCGACCGGGCGTCGACCGGCACGCCGAGCTCCGCACGCAGCCGGGCCACGGCTCGTACCGCGGTGAGCGACTGGCCACCCAGGCCGAAGAAGTCGTCGTACGGGGACACGTCGTCGAGCCCGAGCACCTCGGCCCACACGCGGCACACCGCCGCGGTGTGCGGCGGCAGCGGGGCGTCGTCGGGCATCGGCCCGCTCGCCCGGACCGGGCTGTGCGGGATTCGCCGCACGGCGCCGCGGTCGGCCTTGCCCGCGGGGGTGCGGGGCAGGGCGTCGAGCACCGCGTAGCCCTGGGCCACCATGTGGGCGGGCAGCCGCTGCGCGAGGTGGTCACGGACCTGGCGGGGCAGGTCCTCGGATACGTTCCGCGCGTCGTGCGCGGGCACGAGGTACGCCACCAACTGCTCGCCGCCGGCTGCCTCGCGGTCTACGAGCACCACCGCGTCCGTGACGAGGGGGTGGCTGCGCACACAGGCCTCGATCTCGCCGAGCTCGATGCGGAAGCCGCGCACCTTGACCTGGTGATCGTTGCGCCCCAGCACCTCCAGCATGCCCTCGGCGGACCACCGGGCGAGGTCGCCGGTGCGGTACAGGCGCCCGGAGGCGTCCCCGAACGGGTCGGGCACGAACCGGTCGGCGGTCAGCGCGGGCCGGTTGAGGTAGCCGCGTGCCACGCCCGCGCCGCCGATCCACAGCTCGCCGGTGACTCCTGGGCCGACCTCCCGCCCGTCCTCGTCGACGACGTGCAGCCGGGTGTTGGACAGGGCCGTGCCGACCGTGACCCGGTCGGCCACGGCGTCGATGCGGGCGGCGGTGGCCCACACCGTCGCCTCGGTCGGCCCGTACAGGTTCCACAGGGTGCCGCCGGTGGCGAGCAGGTCCCGGGCCAGCTGCGGATCGAGTGGCTCACCGCCCGACAGCAGTACCCGGCCGTGCCCGTCCGTCCAGCCGGACGCCAGCAGCATCCGCCAGGTGGTGGGGGTTGCCTGGACGACGCTCACACCCGCCTCGGAGAGGGTGGCGGCCAGCAGCTCGGGGTCGGTGTTGGCGGCGCGCGGGGCCATCACCACCGTCGCTCCCCGGGTCAGCGGCAGGAACAGCTCCAGTATCGAGATGTCGAACGACAGCGGGGTCAGCGCGAGGACCCGGTCGTCCACCCCGAGGCCGGGGCGTTCGGCCACACTCCGCAGGAACGAGGCGAGCGCCGCGTGGTCGACGGCCACGCCCTTGGGCAGGCCGGTCGAACCGGAGGTGTAGATGACGTAAGCCAGGTGGTGCGGGTGTACCACCGGGGCCACCGGTGCGGCCGGTTCCGCGGGAAGGTCCCCGACCAGCAGGACGTCGGCCACGCCGGACGCCAGGGCCTGCGCGTGGTGGTCCGCGTCGCACAGCCACAGCCCGGCCCCGGAGTCGGTGGTCATGTGCCGCAACCGGTCGGCCGGGTAGCTCGGGTCGAGGGGCAGGTACGCGGCGCCCGACTTCAGGATGCCGAGCAGGGCCACGACCATCTCGACCGAGCGGCCGAGACAGACGCCGACCAGGTGCTCCGGCCCGATGCCGCGTGCCTGCAGCTCGGCGGCGAGTGCCGTGGCCCGGCGGTCCACGTCGGCGTAGGTGGCGCGGTGTGCTCCCGCGACGACGGCGACCGCGTCGGGTGTCGCGGCTGCCTGCTGCTCCCACAGTGCGACCAGGGTGGTCGGCGCCATGAACGATCCTTTCTCAGCCCCGTGCGGGGAAGGTGCGCGTGATCGTCTCCGCCAGCTGTCGTTCCGAGCCGCGGACATACAGGTGGGGGGCGCCCGGGAACAGGTGCAGTGCGAAGTCGGCCGAGGTGTGCTTGCGCCAGTCGGCGAGCTCCGTCCCGTCGACGCTGTCGTCGTCCGAGCCGGCCAGAACGGTCAGGGGACAGGGCAGGGGTGCCTCGGCCCGGTGCGTGTACGTCTCGCACAGCGTCAGGTCCGCACGCAGCAGCGGCAGCAGCAGTTCCTGCAACTCGGGGTCCACGCCGTCGAATTCGGCTGTGGCGAGCAGCTTGTCGTCCGGCAGCGTGTGCCGCGGATCGCGGTCCGGCAGACCGGGGGCGCGCATGCCCGACAGGAACAGGCGGTCAGGCAGGCGCGTGCCGAGTGCACGTAGCCGCCGGGCCGTCTCGAAGGCGATCAGGGAGCCCATGCTGTGCCCGAAGAAGGCGTACGGCAGGTCCGTGTGGTCCGCGACGAGCGGCGCGAGCGCGGCCACGGCCTCGTCCAGGGACGTCAGGGCCGGTTCGGAGAACCGGGTCTCCCGGCCGGGCAACTGGACCGTACAGACTTCGACGGTGTCCGGCACGTACGCTGCCAGCCGGTAGGCGGAGGCGCCGGCTCCGGCGTGCGGGAAGACGAACAGGCGGCACTGCGCGGTGCGTGCACGGCTGCCGAGCCCGCGCAGCCAGGCCGCTGCGAGGTCAGCGGCGGTCATCGTGACGCTCGCACGGAGCGTGGGGTCAGGTCGGTCCACACCTGCTCGATGTGGTCCAGGCACTCCTGGCGGGTGCCCTGCGCGCCGGTGGCGGTCCAGCCGGCGGGCAGGGCACGATCGGCGAACCACACCGAGTACTGCTCCTCGTGGTTCACCACGACGACGTACCGGTCCTCGGCGGGGCGCGGGGTGGATGAGGCGCTCATGCGTCGGACCCCACCCCGGTGAAGAAGTCGCTCTCGCGGCGGCCCCGGCCCGCGGCGACGACCCGGTCGTGCACCCATTTGCCGACGGCGAGGTCGAGTACGCCGAGCCCGAACGGCGAGAAGACCGCCGGGCGTCCGGGGTCCCGGCGCAGCCGCCCGCGCAGCAGGTCGCCGAGGGTGCCGTCGATGAAGTCCCGGTCGCCGGTGCGCTGTTCGGTCAGGTGCAGCGAGGTGTGCTCGCGTACGGCGTGGTCGACGTCGTCGGTGACGTTCTGGGCGGCGAGGATCATCTCGGGGGCGAGGTCGCGCAGGGACAGGTGCAGAACCACCGGGTTGTGGTCCAGCAGCCGGGGATCGTGCAGGTGCGGTTCGCCGGCCACGGTGGTCAGCACCACCAGGTCGCAGTCGGTGAACGCGTCCTCCACCGTGTCAGCGACCACGATCTCGGCCTCGGTGTGCGCGGCCATGACGGCGCCGAAGCGGCCCGCTGTCGCCGGGTCGAGGTCGAAGAGCCGGAAGCCGTCGATCTCCCAGTCGAGATCACGCAGGAACCGCCAAACGTGCTGCGCGATCAGACCCGTGCCCACGATGCCGACCCGGCGGGCACGTCGCGCGCCGAGCAGCGTCTGCGCGCCGAGCACCGCGGAGGCCGCGGTCCGCGTCGCCGAGACGATCGAGGACTCCATGCAGGCGAACGGATAGCCGGTGACGCAGTCGTTGAGGATCAGCGTGGCCGAGGCGCGGGGGATTCCGTGCCGGGTGTTGTCCGGAAAGCTGGCGATCCACTTGTTGCCGGCGACCTCGAACTCGCCGCCCAGGTAGGCGGGCAGGGAGATGATGCGCGACCGGTTCTGGTGCGGGAAGTGCAGGAACGAGCTGTGCGGGTTCGAGCTCTGTCCGGCGTCATGCGCGAGGTAGGCGGCACGGACGACCTCGATGAGCTCCGGACGGTGACGGTCCGTCTCGGCGGCGACGTCGCCCGCGCCGATCACGGTCATGGGCGGTGGGGCCAGGGTGGACACGGGGTGGTTCTCCTTCAGTTGACGGCCAGGACTTCGACGCCGGCGGGCTGTACCGCTTCCGCGCGCAGCTGCTGGACCCACGCGGGGTCGTAGACGGTCCGGGCGTAGGCATGGCCGCGGTCGGCGGCGATGAAGGCGACCCGGGGACGGTGTGCGCCGGGACGGTGACGAGCGAAGTAGTCCTGGACGGCGGCATAGGTGCTGCCGGTCGAACCTCCCGCGTACAAGCCGTACTTGGCAACCAGGGCGCCGCAGGCCTCGACGGCGCGCACTTCGGAGACGATCTCGACCTGGTCGATCAGCGCCTGACCGCACAGCGGCGGCACGATGCTGGAGCCGATGCCGGGGATGCACCGCTTCTTCGGCGGGCCTCCGAAGATCACCGAGCCTTCGGTGTCGACCGCGACGACCACGCAGCCCGGGTACGTTTCCTTGATCCGGTGGGAGAGCCCGGCGATCGTGCCGCCGGTGCCCACGCCGACGAAGAGGTAGTCGAGCGGGCCGGCCTGCTCGATCAACTCGCCCGCGGTGAAGCGGTAATGCGCGTCGCGGGCATCCGGATTGGCGTACTGGTTGGGCCAATAGGCCGAGTCGAGTTCGACCAGCAGTTCCTGCACCCGGGACAGCCGGGTCTTCAGGTAGCTGCCTGCCGCATCACGGAGGGAAACCTTCTCCACCCGTCCGCACAGCTGCCGGAGTTGGGCCTCGGTGGCCTCGTTGCAGTTCGGATCGATGACCGGGACGAACGAGATGCCGAGCATTCGGCAGTAGAAAGCCAGGGCCAGCGCGAAATTGCCGGACGACGACTCGACCACCGTGGTGTCGTGCGCTATCTCGCCGCGACCGATTGCCTGTTCCAGAATCCACAGTGCCGAACGGTCTTTGGTACTTCCGGCGGGATTGCAGAATTCCAGCTTGGCGACGATGTCGCACTGCTCGTCCGCCAGAGGAATCAGCGGGGTTCCCGTGAGGCCCCGGCGGATTTGCTTTGTCCGTTCGCTCAGAAATTGATCAGCACGCCTGTGGAGCATGGGCCGAGTGTGGCACGGGGTCGATCGAGGCGGCTCAACCGCGACTCAAGTGCGGTGCGACAAAGGCCTGTCGGGGTGGGGGAGGGGCTGTTCATCGTGACCGGTTCACCGCATGCTCTGTCCATGCGGGAGGACGTCGGTGCGCAACTTCCAGCGAGGGCAGACATGGCAAGGGTGATGTGCAGGGAGCAGCCGATGCGGCGGTGGAGGAGGGGGGAAAGCAGGCGACCTCATCGGGTTTGGCGATACTGCGGCGGGGAAGCGTCCAGCGCTGCCGGATGGCGGCCCCGTCGTAGAGCCGTGGCCCTCTGGCGCCGTCGCCTTTCACGCGGCTCGGTGTCCCGTACGTGACCATGTCAGCAGAAAATGCCTCTGACAGCGAGAATGAGGATTGTCGAGGCCCTTGTTCCCGCACCGGCCGCAGGCACTTCCCAGGTGAAGAGGCGCACCGGCTGAGAATGCCGCACGGCCATGCGCGCCATACGCTCGACATATGTCCGATGTCACGTCTGCCGGCGCCACAGCCGACGACCTTCCTGCACCGGCCGAGGGCCTGGTGCTCACGCACTTCCTCACGGTCAGCGATGTCCCTCGCTCGCGGGCGGTCCCAACCGACGGCATCACTGTAAACACTCGACTCGGCGCGGACAGAAACGAGTTCGCGCAGCTGCCCTGCCTCGCAGTCCCAGACGTGGACTGCCGGACGTTCCGAGTCCAGTCCAGCGACCAGGGGAAGCCGCGGATGACATGCCAACCGCTCAACAGGACGCCCGCTACTGACTCGCACACGTGCCACAATCTCAACAATCGCCATCCCCACACCGTAGTTCTCAGTGGCTCGTGGCTTGTGGCTCGTGGCGAGGTAGTGACGAGTGCGGGGGGCGCCGGCCATCAGTTCCGGCCGACCCTCGACCCGGATCCCGCGGGTGCGTTTATCAGGGTTGGGGGACGGGTGCCTGCCGTGTGGGAGCCCGCCCGCGACGCCCCGTCGGGCCACCGCAATGATGGCCATGCTCGGCAACGCCCGGCTGCACAACCTCGCCCCTACGGGATGACTCCCGCCCCGTACGCTCAGTCGATACAGAACTCGTTGCCCTCGATGTCCAGCATCGGGATGCACGACTCGTTTTCCTCATCGGCATACAGCGTTCGTACGTGCACCGCGCCGAGCCGGACCAGTCGTGTGCATTCGGCTTCAAGTGCGGCGAGGCGTTCTTCACCTACGAGTCCAGTGCCGACCCGCACATCAAGGTGCACCCGGTTCTTGACGGCCTTCCCTTCGGGGACGCGCTGGAAGAACAGTCGCGGGCCCACGCCTGAGGGATCCATGCAGGCGAACCATGAATCCCGCTGCTCAGGTGGCTGCGAACGCTTGAAATCATCCCAAGTGGCAAACCCCTCTGGTGGCGGCGGTACAACGTAACCCAACACCTCGCACCAGAAACGAGCGAGACGCTCCGGTTCTGCGCAGTCAAAGGTGACTTGGAACTTCTTGATCGCTGACATCGGTGCACCGTACCAAGGGGACTTGGGACTCTGCCGCTCATTTCCCCCGGGAGATTCACCCGCATCCCGTCGGCCCCTGGGCCACCGTGGATACCAAGTGATCAAACCGGACAATCCGCGAGAACGACGGGACCTTGATGGCGGAGCCCACCGGTGCTCCCCAGGATTCGGGCCTGACCAACCATCCGACCGTGTAGTCACTGGGTGCGAGCACGAGACGATGCAGACGGTGGGCGAAGGCACAGGAAGAGACCGTTCGCCTGGGGGTGTTCGCTCGGGATGGTTCGCTTACGCCCGGGACAGGCTCTGCGCGAAGTCGAAGACCCGGTCCGGATCGTAGTCGTGCGCGACGGAGCGCAGACGTTCCAGGTTCGGGCCGTAGTAGGACCTCCCCCAGTCAGGCAGGTCCGGGTCGATGTAATTGACATAGCCGCCGCTGAAACCGAGGTCCGCCAGCCCCTTCACCACCTGTCCGACACTGCGCGTCACTTCGGCTTCGGAGGCAGCCGTGGCCGTCGCGTAGATCTGGGCCGTGGCGAAAGCGGTGCGGTGCGGGAAGGCGGTCTGCTGGACGTCGACGTCGGCCACCGCGCCACCGAGGGCATCGAGGATGAGCGACATGCCGCTGTGGCCGGCGAGCAGGGCGACCACGCCACCCGGATCAGCGGTGGGCGCCGTGAGTACCCGCGACGAGGCGACGAACGACTCCCGGTCGGGCCGGCCGGAGAAGAAGCGCATGGCGTCGAAGTAGTCCCGTGCCTCCACCGTACGGCGGTTGGGCTGGACATCGGCACGCGCGACGAGGCTGTCCAGCAGTGGAGTGCAGGCACTGCGCGGCCCGACGAAGCAGCCGGCCACCCGACAGCTTGGATCGCTGCCACCCGACACATTGAGGTTGGCCCACAACTCCCGAGGTGCCCCGGCGATCCACGGTTGCCACGCCGTCATCACCTCGGTCACCGGTACCTTTCCCGCCGGGAATCCGAGCACGAACACGGTCAGCGGCGGAGCCGGATCGGTCGTGAAGGTGAACCGCGTGACGACCCCGAAGTTGCCTCCGCCGCCTCCGCGCAGCGCCCAGAACAGGTCGGGGGTGCGAGTGGCGGAGGCCATGAGCGTCCGCCCGTCAGCGGTGATGACCTCTGCCTCCACCAGATGGTCACAGGTGAGCCCGAACTTCCTCTGCAGTACGCCGATCCCGCCCCCCAGAGCCACCCCCGAGATGCCGACCGTGAAGCAGGACCCCCCAGGCAGGCAGCGGTTCGCCCGGCCGAGCCCGCTGTAGACGTCCCGCAGCGACGCACCGGCGCCCACCGCCGCGGTGCCGTCCGCCTGGACCGACACCGTCGCCATACGCCGCAGGTCAAGGACGAGACCGCCGCGCGGCGCCGAATAGCCGACGTAGGAGTGTCCACCGCTCCTGGCGGCCAGCGGCACCCGGTTCGCGGCCGCCAACACCCCCTGACGGACGTCCTCGGCCGACTCGCACTGTGCCACGGCCGCGGGGATGTGGTCGTCATTGAGCGGGTTGAACAGCTTCCGGGCGTCCTCGAACCCGGGATCTCCCGGCCGCAGCAACGGTCCCTGCATCCGCTGCCGCAGCCCGTCCCAGTCCACCTTGGCCTTGGAGGGGCCAATGGCCTGCGGTGCTTCCCGGGACGCATGGAACAACGGCGCCCGCGCCATGGTCACCATCTCCTCTGCAGCGATCAAGTCCTCTGCAGCAATCGAGGAAAGCCGATGAGCGCGCCCATTTGGCGTGGATATTCTCACGCTAACACGCAGTAATGACCCCCTCCAGTCGATCAGACACGCAGCCGGTCGCGCCCTTACTACTGCGGTTTGAAGGACCGGACCTGGTAGCTGCCTTGGGTGCCCCCCGGCCTCTGACCACCTGGGCGCCCTCCTTACCGATACGGGGACAGACCCTGCGGATGCTCGATCGGCCCCCGAGACTTGGTCTCGGGGGTCGATGTCATCGGGCTCCCTGCACGGCGGGGCTCCCGAGCTCTGACCTGTGTGGATGACGTCTATTGCTCCCTCGCCTCGATGGGAAGGGTGTTCTGCGTACGGAGGCCCTGGGCTTCGACGACCGTACGCAGCGGGATCAATGGCCGGACTCGCCGATCGGAAACCATGATGCCGAGCGCGGTGTGTCCCTCAGCCCGGCCATCGAGGCAAGAAGCCGCCCCGCACCAGCGCCCGACACGAGCAGGCCGTGCCCCGCCGGGATGCGTTTGGGCTCTTATTCCCACTCGGGGCCGGCATCGCTATGTGCCGGGCTGCTGGCTGCGTCGTCACTGGGATCGACGGTGCCCCCATTGGTGAGGCAGGTCGTGGGCTTGTGGTTGCCGCCGACGACGAGACCCAGCTGCTGCTGATGTCGATGATGCGCAGCCGAAGCTAGTGCTGTGGCCGCATGGGTTTCCCCGGGTGGGTCGAGCTGCGATCGGGTCGTGGACATGACCCGAAGTTGGCGACGGTTAACTGCCGCAGCGGTCCGAAGTGAGCCTCGATCGGGTTGGCCCAGGACGCGTAGGTAGGGGTGAAGCACAGGTTGACCTTGTTCTTCTTCGCCCAGCGACGGATGTCGGCGCTTTTGTGGGCGGCCAGGTTGTCCAGGATGAGGTAGATCGGAGCGCCGTCGGGCGGGCGGCCTCGGATCGACTTCAGTGGGGCCAGGGGGTTCGCGGCAGCCTTCTTGCGGCGGTCGACGCCCAAGAGGGTGCCGTCGGATGACGCGCCCGTGAACAGAGCCACCAACGCCAAGACCCCCTCCGCGGCCCGAAGTTGCTGATCCAGACGCCTGATAGACCTCGCCCCCGGATCAGGCGCCGCCAAGGGCCCAACTGCCGTCCTGCGGCCGCAGGGCGCCGCAGGGAGTGACAGCACGCTGGCAATGAGCAGCGCGTCCTGGGCATGCGGCGCAAGCTACGGGCCGCGTGGTGCTGGGCCGGCATGCCCCCGGTCGACGGCGTCCTCGGTCTGGGCGCGGTGCCTTGGGTCTCGGTGCCTGGTTCCTCTCGTCGAGGGACCGGCCAAGCCGTGGAAAGGGCCGGCCGGCCTCAGGCCGCTATTGCAGGATGCCGAGGGCCCTGCCGATGGTCTCCAGCTCCTGACGCATGAAGCCGGGGCCGCTGGCACCGCTCGGGGCGAAGGTCTTGGCCTCGGCGAGGACGTGGTGGCCGCCGGCCGCCGTGGGCTGCACGTCTTCGATCGAGACGACGAAGTAGACGCAGTGCTGTCCCGCCGGCTGGTTGGTGAGCTCGATGTCGTCGCCGGGCCACCTCACCGGGTCGTCGTCGGCGACGGAGATCTGGTGGTCCAGGCACAGCTGCGCGATGTGCGGGGCCAGTTGGCCCGCGAGGGCCGTGACGTTCGCGAAGGTGGCCATGTTCGGCCACATCGTGTTGATCGCGCGGGTGCGGAGGTGGAAGTCGAAGTAGGTGAAGGTGTGCCGCAGGCAGACGTGGTGCGCGACCTCGTCGGTGATGTTGAGGGTCAGCGTCACCGGTGCGTTCTGGTGGTTGGCGTTCGCTTGCCCGGTGGCCGCGATATTCGCGGGATGCGCGGGGACGGCGAGTGCGGGGGCGTTCAGCCGGGCCTGCTGGAAGAGCCGCTGCCCCGCCACCGCGCCCACGTAGTCGGTCATGCCCTTGCGCAGGTGCTGCCTGGTCACTTCGTCGTAGAGCCACTGCTCCTGCTTCGGCGGGTAGAGGATCCGGTCGCCACGGGTCGCCGCGTCGGCCGCCGCTTTCGCATTGGTGAGCAGGGCGGTGAGCCGGTTCCAGAGCGCGGGGCTCGTGAAGTCGCCCTGCCCGTTGTTGAGGTTGCTGGCCACATCCCAGGCGTCCTCCAACTCCTTCAGGGCGGCGCTGACGGCATCCATCCGCCGCTACCCCGGCGTGTTGAGGACCGGCTCGGTGTCCGGGTCGAAGGCTTGCCCGGGGTCGGTGGCCGGGCTGGGCGGGCCCAGCGAGACGTTGAGCGGCAGGTTCCACAGCAGCCGGTACGGACTGATCTTCGGCTCCGCATCGACCACCGCCGCCGTCACCGCCGGACCAGCAAGCTGCCAGCAAAGCGCCCAGAACGCGCGGACGGCGTTCCGCAGCGCCGGTGTCTGGGAGTTGTAGAGCAGCGCGATCTGCTCGGCGACGGAGTTCAGCTTCTCCTTCGAGATCTTGTGGTGCAGCGTCCCGTCTCCCCACTCCACCGGGAAGGGATAGTCCGTCTTTCCCTTGGTGAGCGGCTTGACCGCCCAGCTGTCCCTGTTGGGAATGGTCCTCCCCGTGTTGGGGGCGAGGACGGTGACCTTCGGCTCAGCGGCGGTCGACATCTGCTCCTCCTTCTGCAGTCCCCTGATGCGCTACCTGTGGTGACGGCCGAGCATGATCCAGGCGAGAGCATGCCGCAGGCCGATATATAACGGTTAAACGCGCAGGTCGAAGCTGAGACACGACTGACGGACACGGACCGTCGCCTCGCGCTTCAGGAGGGTGGTCATCACGACGCGTACCTCGAAGCCTTGCCGCCCACCTACGAAGCGGACGATCGACGTCGAGCTCACCACGGCCGAGTCGGAGCAACAGGGCCACCGGTCGGGAAGAGGGGATGGGCCGCGGTTTCAGTACTGGCCGGTGGTGTGCTGCTGGTGGGTGTTGCCGAGGAGGTCAGTGCGGAAGGTGTCGGACTTCGCCTCCAGTCTCGGGCCGGTTCCCGGTTCGTAACGGAAGAGGCCGGCAACCATGGTCTCGCTGAGGCTGCTGTCGACGAAGAGTGCGTACGAGAAGCGGTCGTGCTGGTGCGGGCCGGCCTTGTACCTACGACGACGGGTTGGTGACCTTTCCTTCGGGCGACTGGTGAGGGAAGGCGCGGCGGTAGTCGGCAGGGGAGATGGCGATGTGCTTGAGGAAGTGGTGGCGGAGGTTGTTCGCCGTGCCGAGGCCGCTGAGTTGCGCGATCCGTTCGACCGGCAGGGCCGTTGACTCCAGCAGGCTCTGGGCCCTGCCGAGCCGCTGGTTGAGCAGCCACTGCAGGCGCGTCGTCCCGGTCGCCTGCCGCAGCCGCCGGTAGAAGGTGCGGGGGCTCACGGCGGCTCGCCGGGCCAGGTCCTCGATCGTCAGCGGCTGGTCGAGGTGCGCCTGCGCCCACTCCAGCACGGGCGCCAGCCCCGCATCGTCGGTGGCGGGCACCGACAGGTCGATGAACTGTGCCTGGCCGCCGGGCCGGTGGGCGGGCACCACCATGCGGCGGGCCAACTGGTTGGCGACGTGCGCGCCGAGGTCGCGGCGGACCAGGTGCAGGCACAGGTCGAGCCCGGCGGTCATGCCGGCGCTGGTGAGCACGTCGCCGTCGTCCACGTAGAGCACCGAGTCGTCCACCCGTACCTTCGGGTAACGCTCGGCGAGTTGGCCGGTGTGCATCCAGTGGGCGGTGGCGCGGCGGCCGTCGAGTAGGCCTGCCTCGGCCAGGGCGAACGCGCCGGTGCACAGGGAGACCATCCGGGCGCCTGCCTCGTACGCGCGGCGCAACGCCTCGATCAGCCGCGGCGGCAGCGGGACTCCGTCCTCGACACAGGGGTCCGGCACCGACGGCACGATGACCGTGTCGGCGCCGACCAGGTCCTCCAGCCCGTATGGGGTTCGCAGGCCGAAGCCCGGCGCGGCGCCCGGTGAGCCGGGGGAGTTGGGCGACCGGTCGCCTGTCCCGCACAGCCGCAGGTAGTACCACGGGTCGGCGAGATCGGGCTGCGGCTTGCCGAACACGGTCGCAGGGATGCTCAGTTCGTACAGGTCCCAGGACGGGACCTCGATGTCCTCAGTCACCACCAGGGCAACGGAACCGGCGCTCATGGCCGCCATCGTACGGCCACGGGGTGGCAGGAATTTGGTGGGAGTCGTCACCAGTGTCACTGGTGGGCTCGGAGCTGCGCTGCGAGTCTCGTGCCCAGGTGATCAACCGTTCAAGGAGAACTGACATGACGTCTGCCCCACAGCCGGTGACCGTCCTCGGACTGGGAAACATGGGCTCCGCCCTGGCCGCCGCCCTGCTGGACCGCGGCCACCCGGTGACCGTGTGGAACCGCTCACCGAACAAGGCCGTGCCGCTCACCGACCGGGGCGCACGCCTCGCCGCGACCCCCGCGGACGCGATCGCGGCGAGCCCGCTCGTCATCCCCTGCGTCATCGACTACAACGCGCTGTACGCCCTCCTGGACGGCGCCACCACCTCCCTCATCGGCCGAACAGTCGTCAACCTCACCTCCGGTAGCCCGGAGCAGGCACACGAGGCGCTGGCGTGGTTCGGTTCGCACGGCGCCGACTACCTCGACGGCGCGATCATGACGACCCCGCCGGGCGTGGGGAATTCCGAGGTGATGTTCCTGTACAGCGGCCCACGCGAGGTGTTCGACGCCCACCGCGCCACCCTGGCGGCCCTGGGCGACCCCCTGCACCTCGACGCCGACCCCGGCCTGGCATCCCTCTACGACGCCGCCCTGCTGGGTCTGATGTGGGCCACCATGACCGGCTGGCTGCACGGCACCGCGCTGGTCGGCGCCGAGAAGGTCACGGCCACGGCGTTCACGCCCGTCGCGATCCGCTAGCTGAGCACAGTGAACACCTTCCTCACCCGGTACGCCGGCCAGGTGGATACCGGCCGCTTCCCGGGCGACGACGCCACCGTGGACGTGCAGATCGCGACCATCGACCACCTCATCCACGCCACCGCCGCCCGCGGCCTGGACGCCGCGCTGCCCGCACTCCTGAAGTGCACCATGGAACGGGCCAAGGCCACCGGCCACGGCTCGGACAGCTTCGCGAGCGTCATCAAGGTGCTCGCCGCGACGGAGGCGAAGTGAACACCGCTCCCGATCCTTCCTCCGTCACCTTCCCAGGCCCCGTCACCGTCATCGGCCTCGGCAACCTCGGCAAGGCGATCGTCGGGACCCTGCTGCGCGACGGCCGCCCCGTGACCGTCTGGAACCGCTCCCCGGCCAGGGCCGAGCCGCTCCTCGCGCGCGGCGCCACGGCAGCGGCTACGGCCGCCGAGGCCATCGCGTCCGCCGATCTCGTCATCGTCGCCCTGCTGGGTCCCCCCGCCGCCCGCGAGGTGCTCACCGGCGCAGCCGGCGCCGTACGCGGCCGGGCCCTGGTCAACCTCACCTCCGGCGGCCCCGAGGACGCCCGGGAACTCGCCGCCTGGGCAGCGGAGCGCGACGCGGACTACCTCCACGGGGCCGTCTACGCCGTGCCCCAGACGATCGGCACCGCCCAGTCATCCATCACCTACAGCGGCTCGGCGGACACCCACCGACGCTGGCGGGCGCCGCTCGACCTGCTCGGCAAGGTCACCTTCCTCGGCGCCGACGCCGGCCACGCCTCGGGCTACGACGTGGCCGTACTCGCCGGGATGTACGGCATGCTCGGCGGCTTCCTCCATGCCGCGGCGATGGCCAAGGGCGCCGGCATCAGCGCCGCCGAACTCACCCCGATGCTGGTGTCCTGGCTGACCGACTCGTTCCCCGCGCTGGCCACGTTCGCCGAGGAGATCGACAGTGGCGACTACACCAGCGGCGAGTCCAGCCTGGCCATGAACGCCGCCGGCCTGCAGACGATCATCCGGGCCAGCCAGACACAGGCAATCCCTGCGCCCACGCTCGTCCCCCTCAAATCCCTGATTGGCCGTCAAGTTGCAGAAGACCACGGCTCGGAAAGCCTCGCCCGCGTCGCCGAACTGCTCCGGAGCGGCACATGAGCACCTAGGAAGAACAGTGGCTACGGCGGGTGGACTGGAACAGGTTGAGTCAGGTCGGCGCGGCGCACGGCTTCACGTCGGCGATCGTCTCGGCGCTCGCGTTGGCCGGCGTTGCTGCTTCGTTGGTTGTTCAGAACCGCCAGGCCAGGGCGGATCAGGTCCAGGGGATTCGCAGTTACTACCTTGAGCTGGTCCGCCTGGAACTTGATGACATGGCGTTCTACCAGCCGGTTTGGGGCGCCACGGACATTGCCGATCCTCAGGAGCAGAAGCGGCATGTCTATGCCGATCTGATGATGAACTACGCGTGGATGGGTTTCGAAATCCGGACCATTCGCGAGCCTCTCCTGCGGGACATGCTGGCCGGGATGTTCACCGGAGAGGCTGGGCGGCACTACTGGTTTGGCAGCGCCCGAAGCTCTGCAGAAATCGAACAGTTCATGACTTCAGGCAGCACGGGCCCCTGTCCAGAGTTCAGCAGGGGCCCGCGGTGTGGAGAGCTGGGCCGGGACCTGCCCTCGATGAGCGGCATGCCGGCCGACATCAACTACGGTCCGCTGCCGGTCTGACGGCTCGGCCTCACTTCAGATGTCGAGTGAAGAACTGGGCAGCGACCTCCCCCGCGAACTGCGGGACGCCGGTGTGCCCGCCCATGTTGGCGTGCAGGGACTTCTTCTTGGAGCCGAAGGCGTCGAACAGGTCCAAGGCCGCTTGGCGGTCGTTCCCTTCATCGTCCCACTGCAGCAGGACATGCAGCGGAATGGTGACCTGCCTTGCCTCCTCGAACATGGCGCGAGGCACGAAACTCCCGGCGAACAGACCGGCGGCCACGATGCGCGGCTCGACCACCGCCAGCCGGGTCCCGATGGAGATCACTCCCCCCGAGTACCCGACCGGGCCGCCGATCTCGGGCAGCGAAAGGAGGGCATCCAGGGCGGCCTGCCATTCCGGGACCGCCTTGTCGACCAGCGGGAGGATGAGGGCGTCGACGATCTCGTCGCCGACCGGCTCGCCGGCCTCCAGCGCCCGGCGCAGGTCGGCGAGGGCCTGCTCGGCGGCGGGCCAACGGGGCCGGTCGCCGCTCCCGGGGAGCTCGATGGTGGCCGCTGCGAAGCCATCCGCCGCGGAGCGCCGGGCCCGGGCCACCAGCCGGGGGTACACCTTGCGCAGGCCGAGGGGCGGGGGGCCGAGCAGGATCAGCGGCACCGATGCGGATGCGGATGCCGACGCGGGTGTCCACAGGATGCCTGGGATCCCGCCGAGGGTGAATTCGCGCTCAAGGACACCGTCATCAAGGCGTTGTTCAGAAGTGAAGTGCATGGTCGTGCCTTTCGGGAGTGCGCTGGAACGGCGCTCCCGGACGACCTGTCTAACGTCCGACCGTGACCCCGGAGGGGAGCACCCATGTCGATACTGCGTTCACGGGTACCACCTCCTCGGTCTCTCGCACGGCCTCCGGAAAAGTAGCAGTGGTCGCCGTGGTCCGCCAACGGGTTTTCGCGGAGCTCCGTGGCCGGATGCCACGGAGGAACTACGCAGAGCTACTCGCGGTGTCGTCGCGGCTTCCCGAGTGGCGTCTCTGCGACGGCGGGGTGCACTGCCGCTGTCGTTTCTCAGGCTCTGGCTCAATTTCCGTGATCGCGTGGCTGTGAGTGACACCGGTTGGGTAGGCAGCGAGGGCTTTTCCGTATGCGCGTGCTGCCCGGATGTCGACCGAGAGCTGCTGACGAACGAGTCTCAGTCAGCAAGGTCTCTCGCTTCGTAGCCGGCCAGCCCGAGGGCAAGCAGGGACGGCACCAGTGCGTTCAGATACCAGGCCATGTCCGTGAGGGCTGGTGCTCCCGAGAGGCTCCGCCGGTCGATCGTCGGGATGAAGGAACAGTGCGTTCGGCCGGCATGAAAAAGCAGTTGGCCACCGGTTTCCGCAGTTGAGTGATAGATGCAGACACCGACGTGGTGGTCGACGTTGGCCGGTGAGTCCACCAAGCTCAGGACCTCAGCTGCCTGCTCGGTTGAAGCCGACTGCCAGTCGAACAGGTCGTCGTTGTTGACCACGTAGGAGATACCAAGCGGTTCCTGCAGCGACCACCCCTCACCGGCCAGAGCTCGCACCACGGCGTCTACGGTGACGGCACATGCGAACTCGAGATCGATGTCGGCGGTCCTGGACATTCGCGGCTCCTGCGGTGGGTTTGATCGTTGTCGGAAGCGTTTCACGTGTTGGCATCGGTCATGGAGCGAGGAGCACTCGTTTCCTCAGGAGTGCGAAGCCGGCTCGGCCGAACATCTGGCGTTTGAGCATCTTGATGCGGTTGACGTGCCCTTCCACGACGCCCGAGTTCCAGGGCAGCGTGAGCCCGGCGATGACCGCGGCCCGGTCGCGATCGATGCCGGCGGCGAGGGTGTGGAGACCGGGCAGGTCGTCCTGGCGGACTGCGTCGAGCCACTCGGGCAGCCGTTTGCCCTGTCGCTCGGTGAGGATCTGGGCGAAGGAGCGGACATGTCCGGCGAGGGCTTCCAGTTCGGAACAGTGGGCCGTGACGGCCTTGAGCCGGAGCTGATCGACCTCGGAGAGGGAGTCGGGGTGGCGCAGGATCCAGCCGGCGACAGTGCGGGGCGAGGGCGGGGGTGCGGTGCCCGGATCGGCCGAAAGGCGTTTGGTGCGGAAGTAGGCGCGAACTCGCTGGTAGCTACCCTTGTAGCCGAGTGGCACGATCTCCTCCCATACCTTCCAGGCGTTGGTGCAGCCCTGGTTCCAACGGTCGTCCAGGTAGGGCCTGTACTCGTCGATGACGGAGGGACGACCTTGCCACTGGCCGTGGAAGAGGTCTTCCGGGGTGGTGGCGTCGGCGAGGAGCTTGACCGTGCGGTAGGTCATCCCGAGCTGGCGTTGGATCGCGCGTCGGCTGTGGCCAGCCGCCAGCAGGGTGTGGACGGCGGCATGGTTAGACCGGGTTCTGTCGGCGAACCGGTGGCCGGTGGGCCACGGTGAGCCAGTGGGGTCCGCTGGTTCTTCTGGTTCTTTGACCTGCTGGGATGGCTCGGGTGCCATGCCTCGCAGGCAGCCCCGATGGTCGGCGACGCACCGTTCGGCGGCTTCGCTGAGGTTGTGCCACAGGTGCCAGCGGTCCGCGACCTGCACCGCCTGCGGTGCCCCGATGGCGGCGCCTTCGGCGAAGAAGGGAGCCCGGTCCCGGCAGACGACCTCGATCGCTGGCCTCTTGGCCGGCCAGGCGGCCAGGCTCGATGCCTCCCTGTCTGGCAGCAGGTCCACCGGCCGTCGCGTTTCGACATCGACGAGCACCGTGCCGTAGTGCTGGCCTTTGCGCGTCGCGTACTCGTCGACGCCGACCACTCTCGGGGCTGGCAGATCCGGTTCGGGCAGCGCCTCGACGAGCCGCAGCACCGTGCTGCGGCTGACGGACACCCCAAAGACTCCGGCCATCCGAGCTCCCGCCCGGCCGGCCAGGGCGAGGCCGATCGCCACCAGCGTCGAACGCAGACGCTCGGTCCACCGGCCATACCTCCGGGTCAATCCCGGCACCTGCTCAACGAACGTCCGTCGCCCGCACGAAGCGACGAGGCAGGCGAAGCGACGGACCCGCAGACAAAGCACCACGCGGCGCCCCGCGCTGGGGACATCCGCAGGAAACCGCAGGTAGGAGCTATGAACCCGAATCGACCAGCTCCCGCAGCCCGAACACGCTGAACCGGTCGTTGTCCTGCGGGCCTCGACTCGTATCGTCTCGCTGCTCACGTCCACCGACACCACCGACACGTCCGCGATCGACGGGAACAGCAACTCCTCCAGCCGGAGGCCCACTTCTTCCACGGACCCGAACTGTCAGGTATCCGAGGTCACCACTGATCATTTTCGGGCGACTTTCACGAGCCCAACACGACCATGAACCGTGACTCAGCGTGCGCAGGTCACGGAAATTGAGCCAGAACCGTTTCTCATGAACATCGAACACGACCCACCGCTGACGACGCCCAAACTCGTGTACAGGTGCTGTCGGTCCTCGGGCTCTGGCTCATCTTCTGTGGACAGTAACGCTGCGTGCTGTCGAAACCCTGCTCACCCGACCTGGATCACAGGTGGCGTCCCACCCGTCTCGTGGACACTGCAGGCCTGTTGCGCCCCACGCCCTCAACTGCGTGCTCCTCGCGAGAGGATGGGGTGGTGATCCGCCACGACCCCGAGATACAGGCTCTGTACCGCCGCTATTGCCTCCCGGCGCGCCGCTACCTGAAGCTTGGCGGAGCGGTACTTCGCATGCCGGGCGAGGAGTACGAGCCGTTCGTTCATGCCCTGGCCCGTGATGCGAGGGCTGTTACCGACGTCGAGCTCAACATCCTCTTCGAGGGCAGCTGGCGCGAGCGGCGCACCGCGGCATGGCTCGCCGCCGTCTCGCGCCGTGACCACTTCCGCGAGCGTCTGGGAGCACTGCTGCTAGAGAGCGAGGTCTGCTGCGCGGGTGGGGCCTACTGCGTGGCGCTGGCGAGTTTCGGCACCGCACGGGACGCCGACCTGCTCGCCGCTTACCTGGATCGCTACCTGCATCGGCCCGACCTCGCCTACGACCAGCCGACAGCCATGGGTGCCCTGGCATACACCGACTCCGTCCTGCACAGCGACCGGGCCAGCCACTTCCTCCAGGAGGGCGGCCTGTGGCCGCAGTGGTTCCAGGACGCGCCCCACATGCACGGCGATGACGGTATCTCCACCTACCTGGGCGGCATTCGCCTCGCCTGCGCCGTCATCGACGAATGCGCCGACACCTGACCCCATTGGTCTTGTTCGCGTCGAAGGCTCTGGCTCGTCGTCCTTGGCGGCGCCCCTCCGTCATGCCAGTAGGACGCGCTTGCGGAGAAGTTGGAAGCCTGCTCGCCCGAACATCTGGCGCTTGAGCATCTTAAAAGTCACGTGGAATCTGCCGGGGTGATCATGTCTCCCTGGTGTAGCTACGAACTTGGGAGATGGCTTGAGCGGCACGACGGTGCTCACGGAGAAGTGGCCGGTGCTCGGTCGGCACGAGCAGGCAGCGTCCTGGCTGACGGTCTGGACGGATCTCGGGCGTGCGCCACGCACGATCGATGCCTACGGCCGGGGACTGGCCGAGTACCTGCTGATGTGCGAGCGGGAGGGCGTCGACCCGGTCGCCGCGAACCGCGCCGATATCGCCGTCTACGTTAGGGAGTTGAGCTCGCGGCCGCACCGCCGGGGTGCGAACGTGATCTCGATCGACTCGGGGGCGGGACTGGCGAACGCGACGATCCAGCAGCGGCTGGTGCCGGTCCGCCTCTTCTACGACTTCCTCATGGAAGAGGGGCTGCGTGATGCCAACCCCCTCGGCCGCGGTCGGTACACCCCCGGCCGACGCAGTGGTGGTCAGCAGCGCGGCCTGATGCCTCGGCTGACGAAGCTGCCGTGGATTCCCGGAGAACAGCAGTGGCTGAGTGTCCTGGAGGTCGCCAAGCACGAGCCGATACGCAACCGCGTGATGCTCGCCCTGGCCTACGACGCCGCCCTGCGCCGTGAGAACTGTGCTCGCTGCGGACCGACGACGTCGATCCAGCCCACCGCACGCTGCGGATACGGGCGGAAACGACGAAGAACCGGCTGGAGCGGGTGGTGCCCTACTCGGCACCGACGGGGGTTCTGCTGTCGGACTACCTCGCCCACCGCACCCGGATCAGCCGGGCTCGCGGACCGCTGTTCCTGTCGGAATCGCGCCGGAATCACGCCCAGCCGCTGAGTCTGTGGACCTGGTCGAAGGTGGTCCGCAAGCTCGCCCTGGCCTCCGGTGTCGAGCGGTTCTCCACGCACACCACCCGGCACCTGTGTCTGACCGATCTGGCCCGGATGGGCTGGGAGTTGCACGCGATCGCATCCTTCGCCGGCCACCGTCACACCGACTCCACGCTTCAGTACATCCACCTCTCCGGCCGGGACCTGGCCGACAATCTCGCCCGCGGAATGGAGCACATCCACGCGTGGCGAACAGAGGCGCTCGCCTCCCCGAACGGCACGTCGCCGGAGGTGGCACGGTGAGTACATCTCGGCTGGCCCTGCCTGCGGAGAACGGGCCCGAACGCTGGTCCTGGCCGATCATCCCTGACCACTACGACACTGCTGTTGAGATCCGGCCCGCCGAGGCACTGGCAGTGAGCGAACTCGGGGTGCGGAATCTACGCCGGCTTAAGGACCACGATCCGTCCGCTGCCGGCTGGCGGGTGATCCGCCGTCTGCTGGCCCCGCTGGAGGCGGTCAATGCCGCTCTGGACTCGCCACCCACCCCGCACCGTCGGCGCGCCATGCTCGACGTGATCGGTGTGCTGCTGACACGTTGCACGGAGACCGGCCGAACCTTTTGGGGATGGACCCCACAGGAGTGGATCCATCTGCTCGGCCGCAACCAGACCGAGTTCCACCAGCACGTCCTGGACTGTCAATGACGAGGTCCGCCCATATCTCGCGGCGCACGCCTACCTGTTGGGCCCCTTCAACGAATTCCACCGACTCGGCAGCTTCCAGCGACTCACCCTGCCCTGGCGGGTCTTTGGACGCGGCCTGGTGAGCAGCGAGATTGCCCGCATCCGCGCGGTATTCGCGTCCTGGGGCTATCAACTGGGGCAGGACGACGACACGCTGCTGCCGATGGTCGTCTGCCAACTGCTTCTCCTCAACCGGAGCCCGCATCTGGAGGATCTCGACGCCTCACTGTTCGACCGGGTCCGGCGCTCGTGCGCGGGCCTATGGGCTGGCCGAGGCTGTGTGGGCGGAGCGGGACGTGGAGGAACTGCGCAGGTCTGCCGTCGTGGCGGCTACCACAGCTACGGCGCCGAGGCAGAGCAGGCCACCGCTGACGAGGGCTGCTGCTCCCGAGGTGACATCTGCCACGAGGCCGCCGCGCATGTTGCCGATGTCGGGTCCGGCTTGCCCGACGATCTGTTCCGCTGCGCCGACGCGGCCGAGTAGCTCGTGGGGCGTGTGCGTCTGGACGACGGTGCTCCGGGAGATGACGGAGACGGTGTCGGCGGCGCCGGCGATGACGAGGAAGGCCAAACCGCTCCATGGGTGAGGTGACAGGCCGAACAGCGTCAATGCTGCGCCCCAGGTGGCGGAACCGCCGAGCATGACCAGGCCGGGGCGGGGGAGTCGGGTGAAGGTTCCGGAGAAGAGTGACGCTGCAACGCCGCCGACGGCGATGGCTGTGAGGAACAGTCCGAGGGTGCGGGGGTTGCCGCCGAACCGTTCGGCGTTGATCAAGGGAAACAGGCTGATGGGCATGGACAACACGGTGGTGGCCAGGTCTGTGAGCAGGGCCCCGCGAATGACGGGGGTGCGGCCCAAGAAGGCCAGGCCGTCCAGCACCCCCCGCAGGCCGGGCCGTGCGGGCTCGTCTCCCGGGTTCATCTGCGGCAAGCCGAAGGCACCGTAGAACGCGGCGACGAACGTCAAGGCGTCGATCAGGTAGCAGGTGCCGACTCCCAAGCCACCCACGATCAATCCGCCGAGCGCGGGACCGAGCAGCATGGCGCCCTGGAAGGCGATGCGTCTCAACGCCAGTCCTGCGGCCAGTTGGTGCTGGGGGAGAAGGCGCGGAAGGAAGGTGCGCGAGGCCGGGCCGCCGCCGGCGACGCAGCATGACTGGAGTGCGACGAGCCCCAGCACGCCGGCAGCAGGGACGTGCCCGAGGAAGCTCTGGAGTGCGAGGAGGAGCGAACACACGGCCTGTCCGCTGGTCGTGAGCAGGTAGAACTTCCGGCGGTCCACCCGGTCGACGAGCGATCCGGCGAACAGTCCGAGCGCGATGAGCGGAACCGCCTGGGCCAGCCCGACGGCACCCGTCCACGTGGGGCTCTTCGTCATCTGCCAGACCTGGAACATGACGGCGACGAGCGTCATCTGGCTGCCGAAACCGGACAGGGTCTGGCCGACCCACAACCGTCGGAACGGCGGTGACGACCGTAACGGAGTCACGTCGATCAGCGTGCGCTTCAGTCCCATGCGGGATCCTTGGCCAGCTTCTCGGCGATCCGGTCGTGGAAGCTCTTGTGCTCCAGGGCCCGCTCGATGTCGGTGACGGCCTGGGAGAGCGGGTAGGGAATTTCGGCTTCCAGGTCAGCGAGGGCGGCCTCGGTGGCCCGCCATTCCGCCGCCAGGCGACCGACGACGCTGCGGGCTTTGTCGGTGAGCGTCACCTTCCTGGTGCGTGCGTCGTCGCCCACGACGGTCTGGACCCAGCCGGCCGTGCGCATCGCGGCGACCTTCTGGCTGAGCGCCGAATGCGTGCGCTGAACCGACTCGGCCAGTTCCGCGATGGTCATGGGTCCGCAGGCGTGAAGCCGGAGCAACTCCATGACGAAGCTGGGCTTGAGCCCCTCGATCTGTTGCTCGGAGTAGACCCGGGCGATGTCGGCGTCTATGGATGCCTGAACCAGCCGCAGGGACCGCCAGAGGCTCTGCTGCGTCGGGTCGCGTGCATGGTTGTCGGCCATGCGTCGCATCGTAACAGCGCTTATATAAGTGCTGTTGCTTCAGCCATTGCTTTCAGCGGTTGCTTCTGCTGTCTTCCGGCTGGCGACGAGGACCTCAAGGGAGTTGGCGGTCGATATCGAAGAGGGGCTGAGCAGGGTGCCGGTCACTCGACGCCGTTGCCACTGTGGAGGGCTACCGGCCGTTGCTACGGTGGAGGGCTCCCGCCTGTGATCCGGCCAAAGGGAGGACTTGGCAGCCCAGGTCCGTCTGGCTCCGGGCCGGCTGTGGCCCGGAGTGCCTAGGCTGTCACCGCTACGGAAGGGCGGTGCCATGGATGTCTGACTCCCTGACGAGGGCCGCGATCGAGGAGCATTGGCGGGCTTGGGAACGCGGGGACGCCGAAGCCGAGCACGCCATCTACGCCACGGACGCGATCCTGGACTATCCGCAGTCAGGTGAGCGGTTCGGGGGCCGAGCGACGATCTCGGCGCAACGCGGCGGGCACCCGGCCGACCGGCACTTCACCGTCCAGCGGATCACCGGCCATGCGAATCTGTGGGTGAGCGAATGCCTCATCACCTACGACGGTGTGCCTTCGTACTCGGTGAGCATCATGGAATTCACCGACCAGCACGTGGTGCACGAGACGCAGTACTTCGCCGACCCCTTCGGCGCGCCGGCCTTGCGGGCCGCGCTCGCGGAGCCGATGCCGGGCCGGACCATCGCCGGAGCCTGATTCCTGCCCTCGCTCGGATCAGCCGGGTGACCAGCCAGCCTGTCACGTTGTTGAAGTCCAAGAACTCCTCTTATCGCCCTCCGGCAGGTCGCGGTCCATGAACGCCTTGTGAGCGCGTAGGCGTCAGCCCGCCACTGAGAGAGCGCGTATCGGTGGAATGACCGATGTGCGGGCGTGGGGGCGTGATTCATAGTCCTCGGGAGAGCGTTTGCGGGCGGCCTGGGTGCGCCCGGTGTTCGAAATGACCCTTCTGTGGACACGTACGGCCTGACCGCCCGGCCCGAACCGGTTCCCGCCACGGCCGCCAAGTTCGACTTGTCGTTCACGCTGAGCCAGGGTCTGGACGGCGAGCTTGAGTACTCGGCCGACCTCTTCGACGCCGACACCGCGCGGTCCCTGGTCGATTCATTCGTTCGCTTCCTGGCCGGCGCGGTGGCGCGGCCGCACGCGCCCGTGAGTGGCGTGGACGTGCTCTCGGACGGCTAGCGCCAGAGTGTGCTCGCCGCCGGACAGGGCCGCGAGGTGACTGTCCCGGAGGGGGCGACGTTGGTGTCGCTGCTCCGGGAGCAGGTCGAGGCGGACCCGGATGCGGTGGCTGTGGTGGATGGCAAGTCCACACTCTCGTATGGAGAGTTGTGGCAGGAGGCCGGAGCGCTGGCGTCCCGGTTGGCGGCCTGCGATGCGGGTGCTGGTCGTGTGGTGGGTGTGGTGGTGCCCCGGTCTGTGGACTGGGTGGTGGCACAGGTGGGCGTGGCGTTGTCGGGGGCGGCGTGGTTGCCGTGCGACGCCGGACTGCCTGCGGAGCGCATCGCCTCGGTGTTGGGTGAGGCCGGGCCGACCGCGGTGGTTGTGGTGGGGAAGACGGCTGAGTTGGTGCCATCCGGACTCACCCAAGTCCCTCTGGACCAGAGCAGGGTCGAGGAAGTTGATCTGCCAGCCATGGCGGGCGGAGACGGTGCCTATGTGATCTATACGTCCGGCTCCACGGGGCGCCCGAAGGGCGTGGTGGTCACCCAGCGGGGCGCGGTGAATCACATGTCCTGGATGCGGGCCGAGTTCGGCATGGGTGTGGGGGATCGTGTGCTGGCGCGCACGTCGCCGGGCTTTGATGCGGCGGTGTGGGAGTCGTGGCTGCCGCTGGTGTCGGGGGCCACGGTATGCGTGGCTGGTGACGAGGTGGCCAAGGATCCGGAGCGGCTGGTCGCGTTCATGCTGGATCAGAGGGTGACGGTGGCGCAGTTCGTACCCACGCTCCTCACGGCGGTTCTGGAGGTACCACAGGCAGCTCAAGTGGCTTCACTTCGGCGGGTGTTCGTCGGTGGTGAGCCGCTGCGGACGTCGCTGGCAGCGGCTGCGGCCGAGGTGTGGGGTGTGGCGCCGGTGAACCTGTATGGGCCGACGGAGACCACGATCCAGGTCACCTTCGGCACCGGCACGGGCGTCGAGGTCGGCACGGTCCCGATCGGCTGCCCGGTGTGGAACACACACCTGTACGTCTTGGACTCGCACTTGCGGCTGGCGCCACGAGGGGTCGTGGGTGAACTTTACGTCTCGGGTGAGGCGTTGGCGCGCGGATACATCGATCGCCCCGGCCTGACCGCCGAGCGTTTCGTGGCCGACCCCTTCGTCCCGGGCGCGCGCATGTACCGCACCGGCGACCTGGTGCGCTGGGGCGGGAACGGCCAGCTGGTGTTCGTCGGCCGCGCCGACGACCAGGTGAAGCTGCGCGGCTTCCGCATCGAACCCGGCGAGATCGAAGCAGTTCTCCTGCGCCACGAGGACGTGCTGCAGGCCGCCGTCATCGCACGTGAGGACCGGCCGGGGGACAAGCGCCTGGTGGCGTATGTCGTGCTGGAGCGGGACGAGTGGGACGCGGCGGCGTTGCGCGCGTACGCCGTGGGACAGCTGCCCGACTACATGGTGCCCTCCGCGTTCGTACGTCTCGATGCCCTGCCGACTACGCACCACGGAAAACTGGACAAGCGGGCTCTGCCCGCGCCCGCCCTGCCGGTCGGCCCGGCAGGGCGCATGCCGGGCACCCCGCAGGAGTTGGTGCTGTGCTCCCTCTTCGCCGACGCACTGGGCGTTCCGGAGGTCGGGCTCGACGACGACTTCTTCGCGCTCGGCGGGCACTCGCTGCTCGCGGTGCGGCTGATGAGCGCGGTGCGTGAGACATTCGGCGGCGAACTCGGCCTGCGCGCGCTGTTCGAGACCCCGACCGTCGCCGGGCTGAGCGCACGGCTGGGCGAAGGTGCACCGGACAACGCCCTCGACACGCTGCTGCCGCTGCGCACCACCGGCAGCGCGGCCCCGCTCTTCTGCGTGCCCCCCCGTCCTCGGGCTGAGCTGGAACTACGCGGCTCTGCTCGGACACGTGGGCCCACAGCGCCCGCTGTACGGGCTCCAGGCACGCGGCATCACCGAGCCCTACGCCCGGCCCGCCTCCATCGAGGAGATGGCCGGGGACTATGTCGCCCGCATTCGGGAGGTACAGCCGGAAGGCCCGTACCACCTGCTCGGCTGGTCGCTCGGCGGCACCGTAGCGCACGCCATGGCCCGGCTCCTGGAGAAGGACGGGCAGCAGGTCGCGTTTCTCGCGCTACTCGACTCCTATCCGGCCGACGACATCGTCAAGGACCCGGCGACCCTCGACGCTGAGGCCGAGGACGAAGTGCTCGCGGCGCTGCTGCCCGGCGCAGGGAGCGCGGTGCGGGAGCTCGTGGAGCGGAGGGCGGACCGGCGGGACATCCTCGCGCTGCTGTGCAAGGAACATGCCCAGCGGCTCAAGCGCGGTGAGGAGACCGTGGCTGCCGTCCTCGACACTGCCGTGCACAGCAGCCGCCTGATCCGTACCCACACGCCCGGCACCGTCGACTGCGACGTCCTGTTCGTCACCGCGACACGCGGTCGCCCGGACGACGCGGTCACGGCCTTGGATGCCTGGCAGCCGTATGTGGCGGGCGCGACCGCTGAACACCACATCGACTGCCGCCATGCCGACCTGCTCGGCGTCAAGGCCGTCGCAGCACTCGGCCCGGTGCTTGCTGAGGCCCTCGGCAACGACGCGCAACAGCTCAGAAAGTCGGAAGGGAAGCACAACGCATGAGACGGCTCTTGGCCGAGCGCACTGTCCGGTGGTTCATTCTGGGACAGCTCTGCGCGATCCTCGGTGACACGATGCTCTGGCTTGTGGCGGGCATCTGGGTCAAGGAGCTGACGGGCAGCAACTCCGCCGCCGCGTTCACCTTCTTCCTCGTGATCGTGGGGACGCTCTGCGCACCGGTCGGCGGCACGACCGCCGACCGGTACCGCAGACGCCCTCTGCTCATGGGCCTATACCTCGGTACGGCCGCCGTGGTGTCGTCGCTGCTCCTGGTCCAGGACAGCGGGCAGATCTGGCTGATCTACCTGGTGATGCTGCTGTACGGACTCTCGTTCAGCTTCGTGGACCCGGCACAGGCGGCCTTCCTGCGCGTCCTCGTGCCCGAGGGCCAACTCGCCGACGCCAACGCACTGACGCAGACGGTCAAGCAGGGCCTTCGCCTGATCTCCCGATCGCCGGGGCCGGGCTCTTCGCGGCCTTCGGCGCGCAGGCCGTCGTGGCCGCCAACATCGTCCTGATGCTGGCCGCCGTCGCGTTCCTGACGGCGGTCCGGTTCCGCGAGAGCGCCCCGGAGCGCAGCGGCGACAGCTGGCACCGGGAGATCACCGAGGGGGTCAGGCACCTCGCGAGGACGGTCGTGCTGCGGCAGCTCGCCGTCGCGTGCGCGCTGACCATGGTCGCCATGGGGCTTGCCGAGACGGTCGGGCTCGCCGTTGTCGACGAGGGCCTCGGACGGCCCCCGACCTTCCTGGGGGTGCTGCTCGCCGGGCAGGGCGCCGGTGCCATTGCGGCCGGCCTGACCGCTGCCCGCATCGGGCGGCGCATCGGTGAGGGGATACTGGTGGCCCTCGGCATGGCGGCGTTTGCCGTGGGAGCCCTCCTCGAAACCATTCCCGCCCTCCCGGCCGTCGCGACCGGCATGGTCCTGTGCGGGGCGAGCATGCCCTGGATCGCGGTCGGCCTGACCACGGTCGGACTGCGCTGCACCGCCCCGGAGCTGGTCGGCCGGGTCTACTCCGGGTTCAACGTGATGATGACCCTGCCGCAGATGTTGGCCATGGCCTCCGGCGCCGGCCTCATCGCTGTGGTCAACTTCAAGGCGGTCCTGGTGGCGATGGCGTCGGTGGTCCTCGTGGCGGCCGGGTATCTCTTCACACGCCCAGAACAGCGGTGGGCGGCAGTGGATGAGGCATCGCGCGAGCCGGTCCACGAGGTCGATCCGGCGTGACCAGCGGGACCGGGACAGCAGCAGGGACAGAAGGAGGAGTCGGCACAGGTGGACCAGCGAAGCAGTCGAAGCGGCAGGACGTGGTGGCGCACGCGCCTGCGGGGGCTGAGCCTGCTCCCGCCCGCCCCCCGCGCCGTCGCAGCCCTCATCGCTGCGGCCATGCTGTACGGCGCATGCGTGCACCTGGTCGAGCTCGTCCTGTGGGGCTTCCGCTCCCGCGCCTGGGCGCCGTTGTGGCTCAACGGCTTCTGGAACTCGCTGATCGTCTTCGACTCGCTCTCCGGAGCCCTGCTCCTGAAAGGGTGCCGGACCGGGCTGTACCTCACCTGCCTGACGATGCTCGCGGACCTGGCGTCGAACCTCTACGCGGTATACGGAGTTCGGCACAGCAGCCTCGGCGCGGGCGCGGCCGACGTCGTCGTCCTGCTCGCCTTCGGCCTCTTCGTCTTCGCTACGGCCCCATGGCTGCACCGCTGTCTCGGCCTGCTCCGCGTGTAGGGGTGCGGGGCCCGGCACGCCGACGTGCCGTGCTCCTCACTCGGCAGCACCGCGAGCTCTCGCAGCCGCGCCGCGTCGGCGATCGCCTCGTACGCGGCGCGGCTGCCGTCCGCCACCGTGACCGCTACCACTGGGAGTAGCCGACCCTGCCGGCGCCGCGGCAACGCCCACTGCCCGATTGATGAGCCCGGGCTCCGCGAACCGTTCCGTCGCCGCGCCGCGCCGCGCCGCATCGCGGTCGTCGAGGAGGGTCTGCGTGCCGCGGACGTTCGTCCTCAAGAAGGTTGGAGGAACCTCAGCGGCTACTGCGGGCGGGGGATTGGGGTTGAGGCATCCCTGGGTCACGAGGCGGGGGTTGGGCGAGGCCCCCTCCCCAGAGTGCAGTCAACTGTGTTGCACCTGACCGGGTGCTTTGAGGTGCCCGATCTCCATCCTGCGCGCTTGACCGTCAGCGGGTGGCGGCATCTACGCACGGAGGCCAGCGAACTGGAACACTCCTGGCAACCCGCGGACCAAGCCCCTGGTGGCAGAGTCGCTGGAGGAGGCCCAGGTCCGGCACCGGCACAAGGTGACTGGCCCGCTGCACGCGAGTGAGTGGCAGGGGACGGACTCCCACTACGCCTTCATGAAGATGGAGGCGAGTGAGACCCAGCTCGGCACCGCGCAGTCCGACGTCACCTCCATCGCCGCTATCCTGGACACCGTCCACGTCGAAATGAAGTCGGCCCAGGACCAATTGCGCCGAAGTGTGCGCATAGCCGAGGCCGACGGATTCACCGTCGATGACCACGGCAACGTCACGGACAACAGCTCCTGCCCCACCGGCAACGCCGACGAGGAAACCCAGGAAGGTCAGGCCGTGCGCGTCGCGGTGATGGAGGGTTACCAGAACGAAATCCAGTACGGCCTCGACGACGCCAGTACCGCTGACTGGAAGGGGATGCAGCTCCTTCAGAAGATCGACGCCTTCACTCTCGACAAGGACTACGGCGCCCAGACGGCGAAGGACGCCGCACGGGAGGTCGCGGGCTTCTCCCAGCTCGATGAGGGCGCCATACCCTCGAAGAAGGACCCGAAGGAGAACGCCAAGTGGTGGGCGAGTCTTTCTGAGCAAGAGCGGCAGGAGTACCTCGACGCCTACCCAGAGAAGATCGGCTGGCTGGTGTGCTATGAATAGTCTGAGGTAATAGACAAAATCGCTACCCACTGTCGTGGAGAGCGTGCATTCGTCTGTGAGTGTGTGGCTAAAGCGAATGTGTGTGGCTGAGGAAGGATTGCAGATGTCCCCGATAAACTGGTCGGCTAGCCTCGAATCAGATATCGAGCAGCACTGAAAAAGCTCAACACCAAAGGTCTCAAGACTTGGGTCGCTGTCGCCCAAGGCAAACGATGCTGAAACGTCGACACTGATGCTTCTGCCCTTGGGGGCATGAAAGGCTTTGGAAAAGCGCTCACCTGTTCCCTGAGGGAGATTGCCTGAGAGCGCGAGCGCTTTGGAGTCGCTGCAAATTCCCATGGCTTCAGCGTGGAGCTCACAGGCTTCCTCTGCGACCGCTGCGTTGCCTGTGTCTTCGCTGTACGTCTCTCCGGACCCTCCGCCGAGAGGCAGCCTGAAAGGCGCTCAGGGGACCGTGCCCCCGGGTTGTAGCGGGTCTGCGAGGCAAGGGCCGGCCCGATGAGGCGGGCTCTCCCGTAACTGATCTTTGAGGCTGCCAGTTCCGGGGCCGTCGGACGGTATTGGTGGCTGAATCGTTCCGGACGGTGGTGGGTCATGACACTGCACAAGGTTTGCTGTACAGTGAAATCACCTCGCTGAGCCGGGACATCGGCGACTGAGGCATCACTGCCTTGGCCCGCCCCCGCTTTCGCGTTATGGCGCCTTGAGCGTCTGCGACTCCCTGAGTCTCGGCGAGTGTTCCCGCGCAGGCTCCGCGCACGGCTTTAAGCCCCTTGTCCCTTCTTGGGCCAGCCCTCCTGAGCGCAGCCCCTTCCGGCGCAAGCAATCCCCCACCCCTGCAACCAGAGACGTTCATGAGATGACGCCGCCGCCTGGCCAGGCGACGGGAAGGGAGTGCTGTGACTGTGTGGGAAGCCGAGGGGCGAAGCGGAGCCCGCTGGGCGCTGGTCTCGGTCGCGTTGGGTGTCTTCTGCATCCAGCTTGACTCGTTCGCCTTGAATCTGGCCCTGCCGCACATCAAGGCTGAACTCGGCGTATCTACCGGGCAGTTGCAGTGGGCGGTCAGCGCGTACCTGTTGTCGTGCGGCACACTCATGTTGGGCGCGGGCCGGATGAGCGACCTGTTCGGCCGCCGCCGCCTGCTGATCGCGGGACTGGCGCTGTTCGGACTGGCGTCGCTTTGGTGCGCACTGTCGCCCTCACTGCCGGTGCTGGTGGCGGCCCGCGTGGTTCAGGGCGCGGGCGGCGCGTTGATCATGCCGGCCGGACTGGCGCTCCTGACGAACGTATTCCCGCCCGCCGTGCGCGGCCGGGCCACGGGGTGGGCGCTGGGCATCGGCGGACTGGCCACCGCCTGCGGCCCGTTCGTCGGCGGCGCCCTGACCCAAATGGTGTCGTGGCGGGCAGTGTTCTGGCTCAACGTGCCACTGGGTGTGGTGGCTGCGTTCTGCGCCCGCCGGGCCCAGGAGTCGCGGGACACCACGGTCTCCGGGCGTGTGGACTGGCCGGGTCTGGTCACCGGGACCGCCGCCATCGCGGCCCTGGCCCTCTTCATCGACCGTGGCCCGGTATGGGGCTGGGCATCCCCCGCCGGCCTTGGCGCACTGTGCCTGGTGGCGCTGGCGCTGATGGCTTTCGTATGGATCGAACTCCGCACGGCCGACCCTCTGATCGGCCCCGCGCTGTTCCGCAACGGCGCCTTCGTGGCGCTGACCGCGGCGGGCGCGGTGGCCAACGCCGCGACCGTGGTGTTCCTCTTCGTCGTACCCCTCTCCCTTCAAGAGGGCCAGCAGCTGACGCCGTTGGTTGCCGGGGTGGCCTTCATTGCCCCCGCGGCGGCCATGGCCGCCGCGGGGCCCTTCGCGGGCCGGGTGACCAGCGAACGCGCCGTACCGGTGATGGCGACGAGCCTGGGAGTGGGCGCGGTGGTCCTGCTGGGCGCGGCGTTCGTCTCCAGCCTGCCGCCGTATCTCGCTGCGGTCACCGCTAGCGGGGCGGCGCTCGGCGTCGGCAACGCCCTGACGCTGACCGCCACCCAGGGCGTCATCCGGCCCGAACGCGCCGGTGAGGCATCCGGCCTGACCAAGACGGTCATCACCGTCGCGGCCGGGCTGGGCGTGGTCGCCGCAGGCCCCGCAGCCGACCCCGGCGGCACCACGACGACTGGAGACAACGGCCCCCTGGCCGTGGCGGGAGCCGGCTGCCTGGCGGCTTGCCTCCTGCTGGCCCTGTGGATGTGGATCCGGCGCTGCCCGACCGCTCGATGGCCGCAAGAGCCGGAGCCTTCGGCGACGGACAGCGTGGTGCGGGTGACTCGCTGGCCCAGGAATACAACCTGAAGGCCGACGGCAAGACTGTGCACAAGGAGTTTCCTCACTGCTTCGGCAAGGAAGGCGAGTCCGCCGACGACGGCCACTTCGACCTGACCTACGCGGTACGGGCACCCTTCCTGAGGCCGAGCACGGTAAAGCCATCCGTGCCATGCGCAAGAAGCTGGAGACTCAGGGCTACAAAGTCAGCGGCTATCGAGAGGACAGAACCAAGAAGCCGTGGGCACTGATGGACGCCAAGGGCGGCGAAGACAACCTCTTCGTGTCAGCACAGCGTTACATGCCGTCCACCCACCTTGTCTTCTCCGTCAACACCCCTTGCTTCCGGACTCCTGGAGTGAAACAGCAACAGGAATCAGCTCCGCCACCGAACACCACTGCCCCAGCTCACGTCCTCCCTGCTGAGCCAGCAGGCACCACGAGCCGCTTCGCCGCCCTCCTTCTTCTCGGCGCGGCTGTGGGGGCGAGTAGCGCGCTCGAAATGCCGAGCTGCTTCTCGTAGTTCGTCCCGGGTAAGCCCCGGGGGAGGTCTGGGCGAGGGCGTCGAGGACCTCGCCGACCCTGATCAGTGGGGCTGCTGGCGCGCGGCCCTCGACACCCTGCGCCCCTACCCGCTGGGCTGGACGGACAGTCCGCCTCTCTGAGCTGTGAGAGGCTTGCACGGCCCACAATGGCGGCGATCTCCTCCCGACGGCGGGCCGTGGGATCGACGCAGTGGGTTCTCCCGACTCCGTCCTGGAACCATCAACCGTCGCGATACGGCCGCCGTCTTCCCTGGCGCGCGTGCGTAACGCTCCGGGGGCTGCCGGTCCTCGCCGTGACAGTCGGCGCGGGCGCCGGGCTCGGCTCGATCGCCTTCCGCTGGCTGATCGTGACCTTCACCCATCTCTTCTCCGGGCACGGCGACTACGCGGGCGCCGGCGGCAGCGCGAATCCGCATGTGCTGTGGCTGGGCCCCTTCGTGCGCCAGGCGTATGCCATGGAGTCGCCGGGCCGGATCATCGTCTGCAGCAGTTGGAGTGCCACGCCCACCGATCCGATGCCCACCGCGACGCATGCGGCCGGCACCTGGCACCACTGGGCAATCCGCTCGGTGAGCCGGTGGGGATGGAATTCGGGTACCGATTGGCCTGCGCGACAGCACGCGCCATGGCCTCGCGTACGGACGGCAGCGGCGGATACGGGCTTTCGTTGAGCACCAGGCGGTTCAGGGTCATCGTCCGCCTCCGCCGTTCCACCGGATCGCCGCCGCTCCGGCGAAGTCACCGGCGTGCGCGAATCCGCCCAGTACCACCAGGGCACCGTCATGGACCTGCCCCGAGCGGATGGCGTGGTCCAAGGTGATGGGGATCGCCGCGCCGAACAGGTTGCCGTATCGGTGGAAGGTGTCCGGGTGTCGCTCGGGCGACAGGTTCAGCGCGTCCCGCCAGTTCCGCAAGAACGTCTGGTTCGGCTGATTGGTGACGAGCACATCGATGTCGGCGGTCTCCTTGCCGATCCGCCGGCACAGGTCCGTGACCACCTCGGGGACGAGACGGTTGCCGCGCTCCAGTACCTTCGCCACGCCCGCGTCGGTGAAGCCGATCCGCAGCTGTGCCTCGCCGGGTTGCCAGTACTTGCGGTCATCGTCACGCACCATGGTCATGTCGCCGGCGTACCGGCCGATGTGCCGGGTCTCCACCCTCAGGATCGGGGCGGCAGCCGATGTCGTCACGTATCCCACGCCACAGCCGTCGCCCGGGATGGCCGCCTGGGCGAGGTTGCGTACCCGGCTTTGTGTGAACAACTGGCCTGCGGCGGTCTGTGCGTTGCAGATCAGGGCGGACGTCGCGTCCGTGCCGGCCAGAATCTGGCGGGCCAGGCGCAGCATGTGGATGAAGGATGCGCAGCCTGCGTTGGACACATCGACCAGCCACTCGGGGGCGAGCCCCAGTCGCCTGGCAACTTCGGTACCGGCGCCGACGAACGGTACATCCGGGAGCTGGCTGTGGACGAGCAGGACGTCCACGCCACGGATCTCGTCCCGGCCGTGCCGTTCGATCAGTGGTTGGACCGCACGCTCGATCATGTCCACGTTGGTCTCGTCGGCAGCCACATGATGCCGGAACGGCGGGACCTTGAACATCGGGCTGTCGCGCAGCCTGTCCTCCGCTCCCGGATGGTCGGTGTAGAAGGCGGCCGGAACCGGGTCGCCGGGCAGGTAGCCGGCGAGATCGGTGAGGCTGACGGTGGTCACTGCGTCACCGCGGTGGAAGGGAGGACGCTGACGGGCCGGCCGCTTCCGTGGCGGTGTTCCAGGATCGCCTTGAGGTTTCGCATCTCCAGGGTGTGTCCGGCGTAGAACAGATCCCAGTACTCGCCGACCCAGCGCCGGCCGGGTCGCGGAGCCCGGTCGGGGTACGGGTTGGCTTCGTAGTACGGGTGCCTGCAGTTGGTCCATGTGATCAACGAGCCCGGCTTGTCGAGTACCAGCTGTGCCGGGACCACCCGCATCAGGTAGATCATCCAGAGCTGCTCGCCCTGGTCCCATGCACAGTGGTAGTCCACCGTCATCGCATCAGGGCTGGCCACTACCTTGCAGTAGATGCTGGTGTTCTCCTCCAGCAGATCGCGGCCGACCCACAGCCCCGGGGTCTGGGCCGGTGCGAAGCCGCGCAGACTGCAGGTCCATTCCTCCAGGTGGTGACCCTGGCGCAGATAGTCGTACACCTGGGCCGGAGGGCAGTCGACGTACTCCTCGATGGTGCAGTACCGACCGTAGACCTGCTGGTGGGGGTAAGCCTCGCGGGTCATCTCCGCACAGTGCGCCGCCAACTGCTCCGGGCTGGTGTTCTCCACTCGTATCAGTCCCGGAATGTCAGCCAACGTGGACGGGGCCGCGGTCATTTTCGGTCTCCTTGCCATGGGTCTGGTCCTGACCGAGGGCGGTCAGGAAGGGAAGGAACGGGGGGACTTCGCGCCGGTCGACATCCATGGCGACGAGGGCTGGTCCGCTGCCTTCGTTGCTCTGCACCAGGGCTTGACGCAATTGCGCCGCGGTTTCGGCACGCGTCACCTCAAGAGCCGGGAACATGGCGGCAGCTCCGGCGGCGATATCGGCCGGCAGGAACACGTTGTCGCTACGGGCGCCGCCCTGGTACAGCTCCTCGCGGGTCACGCACATGGCGTGTGCGTTGTTGTTGAGGATCACGAATGTGACGGGCGCGGCGTGCTCCACCGCGGTGTGCACTTCCATTCCGTGCATGAAGAACGCCCCGTCCCCGGCGATGACGTAGGTGCGGCGTCTTGTGGCGAGCGCGGCACCGATGCCGGCGCCGAAGGTGTAGCCCATACCACCCATGCCCACCGCCACCACGAAACGGCCGTATCGCGGTGCCGGGAGCAGGTGGATGGCGCTGGCCCCGACGTTGCCGGCGTCCACGAAGACGTGAGCGTCGGAGGGCAGCGCCGACTCGATCGCGGTGAGGGCCTGTGCGGAGGACGCAGCGAAGCCGCCCGGCGACGGAATGGGAAGCGGGGTGGGCTCCCCGTGCCGGCCGACCGTGCGCGGACGCGGGTCCAGCCGGCCGGACAGCTCACGCAGCGTGTCGCGCAGGCCGCCCCGCAGCGAGATGCCGGGCACGAACGGCGGCTCCGGATCGACGCAGATCACCGGTGTGCCGGCCAGGGCCGCCTCCAGCCCGCCGCTCGCCATGAGCGGCAGCCGGGTGCCGACCAGCAGACAGGCATCGGACCGGCGCAGGCAGGCCGCCACGGATCGATGCCCCATCACCCCGGCAGTTCCCACGAATTGGGGGTCGTGGTTGTCGAACACGTCCTTGGCGTCCGGGGTGACTGCCACGCAGGCTCCCAGGCGCCGCACCACGGCGGCCAGCTCCGTTCGGGCGTCGGCGGCGGCCACGCCCTCACCGGCGATGAGCAGGAGGTGATCGGCGCCGCGCAGCAATTCCACCGCGCCGTCCATGGCCGATGCATCCGGCCGCAACACCGGCGGTGCCGGTAACTTCTCGTGCCGACGGCCAGGTGTGATGAGTGCCTGCTGTACGTCCTTGGGCAGCAACAGCACCGACGGGCCCCTGGGGTCGGACTGCGCCTCCGCGACGGCATGTGCCAGCAGTTCCCCGATCGAGTCAGGGTCGGTGACCCGGGCGCAGAAGCGGGAGACGGGCCCGAACACCTCTCGCGCGTCGACGGAACCGGCCTTTCCGCTGGAGTCCTGGAACGCCCCTCGTCCCTCAAGACCGGTGGGTGGCTGTCCCACCAGAGCCAGCACCGGGATCCGGGAGGCGTGCGCCTCCGCCAATGCGGGCACCAGATTCATCGCACCGCCGCCCGAGGTGGCGGCGACGACACCGAGCCGCGCTGTGACCCGGGCGTACCCGTCGGCCATGGTGCCGGCGGAGAACTCGTGCTTCGCCACGACGGGGCGGAGCAGACCGGCGGTGGCGTGCATCGCGTCGTACAGATCCTCGATGTTCGCCCCGCCGACACCGAAGACGTGGCTGACCCCGGCCCGGCTCAATTCCTTTGCCAGGTAGTCGGCAACGCGAACGCGAACAGCGGTGGTCATACCGAACTCGCCTCCGCCCTGTCGGGATTGATGAGGACTCCGGACGGCGAAAGGGCCTGGAAGCGTTGCCGGTACTCGCCGGGGGTGAGGCCCACAGCGCGGCCGAAGGCGCGCAGGAATGTCTCCACGGCAGGGAAACCACAACGCCGGGCAACCTGGCTGATGGGTAAGTCGGTGGTCTCCAATAACTTGCGGGCACGGGCAATGCGCAGCTGCACGACGTACTGGCCCGGTGTCGTGCCCACTTCGGCCCGGAACACCCGGGCGAAGTTGCGGGGACTCATGTTGGCCCGCTGGGCCAGCTCGGTCACACACAGCGGCCGTTCAAGGTTGTCCAGAATCCATTCCTGCGCAGTCCGGATCGGCAGGTGGTCGGCGAGTTGGGCATCAAGAATCGCGCTGAACTGCGCCTGTCCGCCGTGCCGTTTGAAGAACAGCACCAGGTACCGGGCCACCTCCAGCGCGAACGCAGCACCATGGTCCGCCTCCACCAGAGCCAGGGTCATGTCGATGCCGGTGGACACCCCCGCGGAGGTCACGTACGGGCCGTCCCACACGAAAATCGGACCAGGGTCCACCCTCACATCCGGGTAGCGCCGGGCCATCTCTTCGCAGTAGGCCCAGTGAGTCGTGGCCCGCCGCCCGCCCAGCAGGCCCGCCTCGGCCAGCAGAAACGCCCCACCGCACACCGATGCGACCCGCAGCGAGCGGCCGGCGGCCTGCCCTATCCACGAAACCAGGGCCCGGTCCGCCAGCGCCTTCTTCAGCCCCCACCCGCCCGGGACGAGGAGAGTGTCGATCGGCCCCTCCCCGGTGGCCATCGGCGCGGCCTGGATCATCATCCCCGCAGTGGTCCGCACCCATGGTGCCTCGGCGGAGACACACTCGATCCGGTAGCCGCCATCCCGTTCGGACAACAGCCGGTTGGCCGTGTCGAACACCTCGATAGGTCCTGAGACGTCCAACGCCTGCACGTCGGAGTAGACCACCACCACAACACGTCGCTGCATCACGATCACAGCCTGTATGCGGGCCACGACGGCCGCAATGACAGTCTGTTGACGATTACTGCCACATCGTCGGTCAATGGCCTGCACACGCCGGGGACCAGGGGAGGGGAAGCCACCCGCGTACACGAACGTGAGGCATGTCACCGCCGGCGGGCGCTCAAGGGACCCGGCTGTCAACGCCCCACAGCCGGCACCCGGACAGCGTGCACGGGCGGACGCGGGCTGGAATCAGCGCGGTCCACGTGGTGAGCGGCGACGTGGACGCAGTGCCACCGGAGGGTGGTCGACGCCGGTGTCAACGGCTGGCTGCGAGTTCGCCGCTGAGCGTGCCGTGCAGCTGGGCGCTGGGGTCGTTCAGGCCGGTGATCTCGACGGTCTTGCTGCGCTGGGTGTCCTTGGTCTCAATGGCGTCGAGGCCGTCGGCGGCCAGCCGGGTGCCGATGGTCCCGGCGGGCCCCGTGATCAGCAGCATCACGGCCGGTGGAACTCGCGGGGATCACCCAGGAGGGACCGTTCGCCGAGAATGTGTAGCACAACCTCACCGGCACCCACCACGTCTTGGAGGCCGTGCGCCACCAGCGGGTGCCGCGGGTGGTGCTGGCCGGCAGCCACCACGCCACCGTCCTGACCCCGTCGGCGCTCCGCCCGCGCCGCTGACGCCGGACAGCCTCTACGCCGTAGCCAAGGTCACCGCCGAAGCCCTGGGCCACCTCTACGCCCACAAGACCACCATGCAGGTCGTCGCCGTACGTATCGGCAGCTACCGCGACCGTCCCACCGAGCCCCGATGGTATGAGCGTCGTGATCAGGTTCTGCGTCGCCGGCAATGCCGTTTCTGGTCGCTGCGGCAAGGAGACCGAAATCCTCGAGAATCCTCGGTAATGCGGTGGCGCCATGAGATGCGTCCTACGCTGTCTTCGCCCTACGCTGTCTCGATTTCGATCAGCTCGGGGCTTTGGAGGATGCTCAGGGAGAACCGCCACAGCTGGCCCTCATAGGTGCTGACGTAGAGCACACCGTTGTCGCTGTCCAACGCGATGCCGAATGGGGAGAAGGCGCCCTTGGTGGACTTGACCGCTTCGCGTCGGCTGCGACTCTTCAGGTCGACCTTGTAGAGGGTGTCGGCAATGTGGTCGGCGACGTATGCCGTGCCCGCGCCGTCCACCGCCACCCCGGGGCTGTTGTCGGCTGTGGTCACCGCATTACGGGTGGGACCGGCCAGGTCGATCTCGTACAGGTCCCCGGCCGCCCACCAGTGGCCGGTGTACGCCTTGCGCGCGTTGCCGTTCTCGTCCAGCACCAACGCTACCCCTGACGCCTGCTCCCCCAGGCCATCGATGATCCGCACCTTCTCTTTCTTCTTCAGGTCGATGGCGAACAGACGTGTGTGGTTCAGGCTCGCTGATGGTGCGTAGGCGGGGAAGCCGCGGTTGATGAAGTCCGCGGCTGGGCTGCCGTGTTGGACGCATTGCATGCACGGTTCCGACGGTGTTTCCGCTGGTCGGAGCCGCGTGGGCGGGTGTTGGAGTACATGCGGGGGCTGGTCCCCGGCCGCGTCCGCCTGGGACTGGGCGGCCCGGAGCATCCGCTCGAAGGTGCCGTCCAGGGCCCATCGCCGTCCTGGGAGCAAGCCCTGCACGCCACGCTCCAGGAATGAGCCAAGCGACCGGGGAGTGGCTCCGGTTCAGCAGCAACTGGGGGCCAAACTCTGAACAGGCCCGTTCGTGAATCGCGTGGCGAGGCGCGTGTCGGCTGAGGCCCCGTTTCCTACGGGGCCATCGGCCGTGCTCATTGTGGAGCAATGCCGAGGCGGCGGGCAGAGCCGGCCTCGTGGCTCAGGTTTCCGCGTCCGCGCCGCCCTCGTCGTCCTTCCTCTCGTTCTTGACGATGTCCACCTTCTCCGCGAGCTTCTGCTGCCGTTTCGTCTTCGCCGAGTGATCCCGGCTTCCTCTGAGGGATGCCACAGGCTTGTCCACCCCGGTCTGCTTGACGTTCTTTGCTGTCTCGCCAAGGTTCCCGCCCAGTCCCTGCTCGACATGAACAAACGGTTCGACCTGGGGTCGGCCACCGCCGTGCCCCGACCCCGAACCGCGGCGGATGCCATCTCCCGAGCAAACACCGAGACGCGATGAAGGGTTCCGGACACATCCCTGTTGATGAACGAGATGACCGGCGGCCGTCCGGTGGGCTTGCCTGGGTGCCTGGGTGCCTGGGTGCCTGGGTGCCTGGGTGCCTGGGTGCCTGGGCCGTGTCGTTGTCAGCAGTTCCGCAGGAGCGGCTGCGGGCCGGGGTCGGCCTCGGGTTCGCGGGCCTGGTCGGCCAGGGCGTCGAACATCTCCTGGGTCGGCTGGGCGAAGACGTACTGGCTGCCCTGGACGCCGATGGCCTGGTTGTGCTCGACGTATGGGCGCATGGTCTCTTCGTACGCGGCGAAGGCGACGGTGTGGTCGCCTCCAGCCGCGGCGAGTTCGGCGGCCAGGGTGTGAGCGCCGATCAGGGCCTGGGAGGTGCCGCGGCCGGAGGTGGGGGCGGCGCAGTACGCGGCGTCGCCCACCAGCGCGATACGGCCGGTGGACCAGGTGTCCATGCGGATCTGGGTCATGGCGTCGAAGTAGAGGTCGGCGGCGGCGTCGAGCTGCTTGAGGAGGATGGGGGTCTGCCAGCCCAGGTGCGCGGAGCGGGCTTTGAGGATCGCCGTCTGTGCCTGCCGGTCGTGTCGGTAGACGTCCAACTGATCCTCGGACGTGAACAGCAGCCCCACCCGGGTCCGCTGGTTGTCCTTGACGGCAAACACGCTCAGCGCCGCGGTCCGGCCGTCGCCGGTGGCCATTCCCTCGCGGTCGAGTCCGAGGTGGTTGTCGGTCTCCCAGTAGGCGTAGTAGCAGCCGAGGTATTGCGCGAAGTCGGTTTCGGGGCCGAAGGCCAGGCTGCGGACCGCCGAGTGCGCCCCGTCGGCGCCGATCACCAGGTCGAAGCGCTCCGGCGGGGCGTGCTCGAAGGTGACGTCGACGCCGTCGTCGTCCGGTACCAATGCGGTGATCGAGTCGCCGAAGCGGTACTCGACCCCAGTGCCGGCGGTCCGGTCGTGCAGGATCTCGATCAGCTCATCGATGAGCACCTCCAATTCGCCTGCGTACCCGACGGCCGGTATCACGGCGTACGGCTCGCCGGCGGCATCCACAACGGTGCAGTCGCCCATGCCGGTGTCCCGCTTGCGGACCTGGTCGAGGACGCCCATGCGTTCCAGCACCGTCAGGGCCGGCCCGCGGAAGTCGACCGCCTGGCCGCCGCGCCGCAGCGCGGAGGCTCGCTCGACGACCGTGGGGGCGTACCCGTGCTGTCTGAGCCAGTACGCCACCGAGGAGCCGGCCACCCCGCCCCCGGAGATCAGAACCTTGGGCGGCTCGGGCCGTATCCCGGCGAGGAGGTCGTCCTCCGGGAAGGAGACCGGGACGCGGGAATCGGCCAGGTGGTAGTCCTCGGTGGGCCACACCTCCCGCTCCACCGCGCGGTCGTGGAGCATCAAGCCGGCGTTCGGGTCGATCTGGGTGGCGTGGGCCAGCAGCGCCCGGTCGCGGGTGGGGAAGTGCTCCGCGCACGGCACCCGCGTGGTGAACTCCGGCGCCGCGTCGGCGCCTTCGTCACCGAACTCGGCCAGCACCTCCTCCATGCCGGAGGGGATGCCGCGTGCGGTCATGCCGTCGTGCAGGGCCTGGAACCAGGCCCGGGACAGCGCCCCGTGGTAGTAGAGCTTGAGGGGCTGCCAGGCCGGCCCCGCCTCGGGGAAGCGCGTCTCATCGCCTGCCTCCCGGTAGGCCGCGACGGCGACCTGGTGGGTGCGGATGTGGTCGGGGTGCGGGTAGCCGCCGGTCTCGTCGTAGGTGAGCAGCACATGGGGGCGGAAGTCGCGGACCAGGGCCACCAGCGCCGCGGTCGCCTCCTCCAACGGCACCGTGGCGAAGCAGCCGTAGGGCAGCGGTTCGCCGTCGCCAGGCAGGCCGGAGTCGACGAAACCCAGGAACTGCTGGCGGATACCGAGGATGTCGCGGGCCGCGGCCATCTCCTCGCGGCGGATGCGGGCCAGGTCGGCCCGGACCTCGGGGCGGTCCAGGGCGGGGTTGAGGACGGTGCCGCGCTCGCCGCCGGTGCAGGTGACGACCAGCACGTCGACGCCCTCGGCGGCGTACTTGGCGAGCGTCGCGGCGCCCTTGCTCGACTCGTCGTCGGGGTGGGCGTGGACACTCATCAGGCGGAGCGGCTCCTCCGGAGTTCGGGTGACGCGCAGGTTCATGCTGCGTTCCTCTCGGACCACTCCGCCAGTCGGCGGAGGAAGGTGTCGGTGGCAGGGGTCGGACCTGACAGCAGGGCCAGGGGGAAGACGTGCGGCAGGTCCGCGTACAGGTCGAGTTCAGTGGTGGTCCCGGCGGCCTCGGCGGCCGCGGCGAGCCGGCGGGCGTCGTCGGCCAGGACCTCGGCGCCGCCGGCGGCGATCAGCAGGGCGGGCAGACCCGACAAGTCGCCGTGCAGCGGGGACTGTGGGGCCGCGTCGGGCCGCGCCCCGGCGAGGTACCGGGCGCAGACCCGCTCCAGCGCCGCCTTGCTGACGGTGTCCCGGTCCTGACCGGCCGTCAGGGAGGGGGAGGACAGGGTGAGATCGGCGAGCGGGGAGACCACCACGGCCGCGCCGGGCAGCCGATCCCCGGCCGCCTTGAGGCAGAGCAGGGCGGAGAGTACCAGGGTGGCTCCGGCCGATTCGCCGAAGTGGACGATGCGCCTGGCGGGCACGCCGTGGTCGATCAGCGCCCGGTGGGCGGCGGTCACGTCGTGCAGGGCCGCCGGATAGGGGTGTTCGGGGGCGAGCCGGTAGTCGACGCCGAGGACCGGTCGGCCAGTGGCGGCCGAGATGTGGTGGGCAAGGACCCGCTCGGCGTCCGGCTGACTGCCGGAGAAGCCGCCGCCGTGGACATACAGCACGACGCCGGCCTCGGCGGGTGTCTGGCCGGAGGCGTTGGTCCAGGCGCCGGTGACGGGGAGCGCGGGGGTGAGGTCGGTGTCGGCGGGCAGGTCGGGGATGCCGTCGGCGAGTCGGGCGAGCCGCTCGCGGACGGTTGCGGACTGTTCCGGGGTGATGCGCAGGTTCACACGGTTTCCTTCCACACCTTCACTTGGTGGGCATAAATTTAGGTCGAACCCATCAAGCGGTCAAACCTATTTTTATGTCAGACCTAAGGTAGGGTGAGTGTCATGCCAACCGGACTGCGTGAACTGAAGAAGCAGCAGGCCCGCCGGGCCATCTCCGACGCTGCGACGCGGCTGTTCCTGGAGCGCGGCTTCGAGGCGGTGACCATCGCGGACATCGCCACCGCCGCACAGGTGGCCAAGATGACCGTCACCAACTACTTCCCGCGCAAGGAGGACCTCGCCCTCGACCACCACGAGACATTCCGCCGCAGCCTCGCGGTCGCACTGACGTCGCGCCACGAGGGCGAATCCGCGCTGGTCGGCCTGCGCCGCGAGTACCTGGCGGCCGTCGCCCGGCACGACGCCCTCGTCGGCTTCTCCGGGCAGGCGTTCGCCCGGATGATCACCGGCAGCCCCACCCTCGCCGCCCGCCTGCGTGAACTCCACCAGCAACGCGAGGACGCCCTCGCCGAGGCCCTTGCCGCCGAGACCGCAGAACCTGCGGACGCCCTCACCCCCCGGGCCGCCGCCGCCCTCCTCGCCACGGCCCACCGCACCCTCTTCCACCACGCCCTGGACCTCACCATCGAGGGCCGCACGAACCGCCAGATCGCAGACGCCCTACCCGAGGCGGCCGAGGAGGTCTTCGCGCTGCTGGAACCATCCCTCGCCGATTACGCGGTGCGCGAGGCCGCCTGATCCCCCATCCCTGATCTTGCGTGGGTATCCCCGGCTTCAGCCGGGGAGGGAAACGCATCCTTGCCACGGAGCCGCGCAGCGGCGGAGTTGATTTCGCCCATCGCCCCCGCGAGGCGGGGACCTGTCACTGTGGATGCTGCTGGGCTTCGATGTACTGGCGGATCACGGTCAGCGGAGCCCCGCCACAGGAGCCGGCGAAGTACGAACGGGACCAGAACACCGAGCCCGTCCCGATCCGGTTGATTCGCCCCGTGTACTCCGCGCGAAGGTGTCGCGAACTGACTCCCTTGAGAGAGTTCACGAGCTTTGACAGCGCGAGCTTGGGCGGATAGTTGACGAGCAGGTGGACGTGATCACGCTCACCGTTGAACTCCTTCAGCTCCGCCCCGAAGCTCTCGCAGACCTCCTTCATGATCTCTTCGCATCGCTTCAGCATGGCGTCGCCGAAGACTCCGCGCCGGTCCTTGGTGACGAACACCAAGTGAGCGTGGAGGACGTAAGAGACGTGACGGCCGGTGCGTACTTCGGCGTTTGGTTCCCAGCGTGGTGACATACACCAAGCGTAGTATGATCATGGTCGCTGACCAGGAAGGGGGTGAACCGGTGATCCGCGCCTACAAGTTCCTCATGCGGCCCACCGTGGGCCAGCACGGCACCTTGACGGCGATGCTGCGGGATCACTGCACCCTCTACAACGCCGCGCTCCAAGAACGCCGCGACGCCTACCAGCACGTCAACAAGACGACCGTCCGATACGGACAGCAGTCCGCGCAGCTCAAGGACATCCGCGCCTTCGATTCCGACCACGCCCGCTGGTCGTTCTCGTCCCAGCAGGCCACCTTGCGGCGTCTGGACAAGGCATTCACCGCGTTTTTCCGCCGGGTCAAAGCCGGCGAGAAGCCGGGCTATCCCCGCTTCCGCTCTCACAAGCGGTTCGACACGGTCGACTTCCCCAAGGATGGAGACGGCTGCCGCTGGGACTCCACCCCGCACGACCCAGTGACCCGCGTACGCCTCCAAGGCATCGGCCACGTGCGCGTGCACCAGCACCGGCCCGTGGTCGGCAAGGTCAAAACGATCTCGGTCAAACGGGAAGGCCAGCGCTGGTACGTCATCCTCACCGCCGAGCAACCGCGGCTCGAACCACTGCCGAAGACGGGATCGGTCATCGGAATCGACCTTGGAATAGCCAACTTCCTCGCCGACTCACATGGCGAGTTCCTCCCCAACCCCCGTCATGGCGCGAAGGCCGCCGCGAAACTCGAAGCCGCTCAGCAGGCGCTCAGCCGCTGCAAGCGCGGCTCCCAACGCCGACGCAAGGCCGTGGAGAAGTTCGCCACGCTGCCCCGCAAGGTCCGCCGCCAGCGCCTGGACCACGCGCACAAGACCGCGCTCACGCTCGTGCGCGAGCATGACGTCATTGCGCACGAAGACCTCAAGATCCGCAACATGAGCAAGGCTCCAGCTCCGAAGCCCGACCCCGACCAGCCGGGCACGTTTTTGCCCAACGGGGCCAGCGCGAAGGCCGGGCTGAACCGCTCCATCGCCGATGCCGGGTGGGGGGTGTTCCTCGCGATCCTGGCCGCCAAGGCGGAAGGTGCCGGACGGGAAGTGATCGCCGTGGACCCCCGCAACACCTCCCGGCGGTGTCCCGAATGCGGGCACACCGCCAAGGAGAACCGGCCCACTCAGGAGAAGTTCCACTGCGTCGCCTGCGGCCACCACGCGCACGCGGACACGGTGGGCGCCATCAACGTCCTACGGGCCGGGCTGGTCCGTCGCCAAGCGCAACCCGCTTAGCGAGAAGCCCCCGCGTTTACGCGGGGGAGGAGTCACGAAACGATCCGGGGCCGTGAGCGACGACTTCAAGCGTGTGGAATCGCACGCCTGCCCGATGTCCACCTGCGCCGCCCCTGCGCGCTCCCCATGCCGGACCGGCAATGGACGGGTGGCAATCCAGTACCACACTGCCCGCTTCCGCCTCATGCCCCAACTCGCCGAGGCACTCAGCGTGCCGACCCCTGCCGTACGCGAGCCGGGGGCGGTGTGGACCGAGCTGCCCCGGCCTGCGAGCGCCGGCACCGAGCCGGTCGGGCACGTCCGCCTCGGCTGTGCCCGAGCCTCGACCGCCCGGCAGTCCCTCGACGCACAACTCGACTCCCGCTCCGAGGCCGGGGTGAGGCGGGTCTCCTCGGAGAAGATCCCCACCCGTGCCACCCGGCGCCCCGAGCTGGAGGCCGCCGTGTAGCTCGCCGGAGAGATCCGCTCCTCCGGCGTTGCCGTGACCCTGGTCGTCCACGAGCACAAGCGGCTCGGCTGCGGCATCGAACTTGCCATGCTCGCCGAAGAGCCGAAGGGCGAGCGATCTCGGGCTGGAGTTCCTCACCGGGGAGCTGAAGGGCTTTCACGATCCGTCCGGCAGCGTGTTCACCGTGCTCGCGGCCATGTCCGGGATGGAGCGTGAGTACATCCGCGATCGACCCTCGAAGGCCACGAGTCCGCCCGCAAGCGCGGGAAGACCATCGGCGGCGCCGGGGTCACCGACGAGTCGATGCCGTCCATGGCCCTCCACCTGCGCGACCAGGAGATGAGCCTGCGCGACATCGCCAAGCGGCTCGTCATCACCACCGGCGCCAAGAAGGGCCAGTACCCCTCGCCCGCCACAGTCATGTGGACGCTACGCGAGCATGACGAGCAGGCCGCCACGGCGGTGAGCACGTGATCACCCGGTTACTTTGCGGCTGGTGTCTGAGCTAGGTGTGATGTCCGCACCGGCCTGGTCATTCCACACCGCCGTGAACGCGGCCATAGTGAACTTCCGGCCTGGAAAGACGAGCACAACCGCTCGCACCGCAAGGTCCGCGCCCGCGTCGAGCACACCTTCGCCCGCATGAAGGGCTGGAAGATCATCCGCGACTGCCGCCTTACAGTAAGGGTCCTTTCAGAATGCTGGGTTCTTGCGGGCGAGGGTGATGCAGTGGGCGAGCTGGAGGAATGCGTCGTGGATGTCGTCCCGGGTCTCCCAGCGGGTCCGTAAGCGGCGGGGACCGTGGAGGCAGGCGATGGCGGACTCGGCAACCCACCGCACGCGGCCCAGGCCGGAGCCGTGCGGCTCGCCGCGCCGGGCGATCTTTGGGACGATGCCGCGCTCACGCCGGTAGATGTCGTGGTCGTAGCCGCGGTCGGCGTAGAGCGTCCGGGGCTTGCGCCGGCGCCGGCCCCGCTTGCCCCGTACCGGCGGCAGGCCGTCGACAAGTGGCAGCAGTTGGGTGTCATCGTCGGTGGTCACCGGTCAGCGACACCTGCAGCGCGGTGCCGTGCGCGTCGGTCAGCACGTGGTGTTTCGAGCCCGGCCGTGCACGGTCAACCGGAGGCAAGTGGGTCACGCTGCCCGCCTCCGCGGCCGTCGCGCGCAACGGCTCCTACTCGCTGGGCGTCAAGCTCGGCTTCAAGGGCAAGAACTGCCTGCGCACGGTGAACGGAACGACGGCCTCCGGCGTCTTCCAGGTGAGCGTCCGCTAGGGCCTGTCTGCCACGCGGCAACGGTCTTCGGCAGTGCTCGTGTGTCTGACCGGTGCACGAGCACTGCCACCCACCCGTGGTATCCGACCGTGCGGTCGGCTCGCAGCCCGCAGCAACAAGATGGAGGAACCGTGCGTAGAAAGTTGACCTTGGGAGTTGCGGTGGGCGCCGCAGCGGTGTTGGCCGTCGGCGTCGAAGCCGCAGCGTCGGGAACCGTTGCCACAGCGAAGGGCACTGCGAGCGTCGCGAAAGCCGCGGCGCCTGCGGGGGCCCGCACCGGTACCGGCAACGGGGTGCGCGTCGGGAAGGTCAAGATCACCACAAAGCTGCGCAAGGGCAGGTACGAGCTCATCGACCCCACCCGCGGCGGCCTGTCGGTCGTCGACCTCGGCAACCGCAATGGAGCGTCGTTCAAGCCGTTCACAGACAGGGACAACGTCTGGGGCAACGGCACCATGAGCAGCCGCCAGTCGGCCGCTGTCGATGCCTACTTCGCTGCCGGAAAAACGTGGGATTACTACAGGAACACCTTCGGCCGCAAGGGGATGAGGGGCAGCGGCGTGGGCCCTGTGATCGGCGTCCACTACGGCAAGGGCGCTTCTGCCGACTACGAGGAAGGTGTGCCCCGGTTCGGCGACGGCAAGAGTGACAAGAACCCCCTGACCGAACTCGACGTCGTGGCCCATGAGTTCACTCACGGCGTCGTCGAGGCGACGGCCGCGTTCCAAGGCGACGGTCTGAATGAAGCCACCTGTGACATCTTGGGCACGATGGTGGAGTTCTACGCGAACATCGCCGCCGACACCCCTGACTACCTCATCGGTGAGAAGGCCAATTTCCATGGTGACGGCAAACCGATGCGTTACATGGACAAACCCTCCAGGGACGGCAAGTCCCCGGACTACTGGAAGCCGGGCCTTGATCGTCTCAAGGATGCCCACCACGCGGCAGGAGTGGCCAACCACTTCTTCTATCTTCTGGCCGAGGGCAGCGGTAAGAAGGTCATCAATGGTGTCGCTTACGACAGCCCCACGTACGACGGCTCGAAGGTCACCGGTATCGGCCGCGAGAAGGCCGCGAAGATCTGGTACAAGGCGCTGACCACTCAGTTCAAATCGACCACCAAATACAAGGACGCCCGGGTCGGCACGCTGAAGGCCGCCGCTGCTCTGTACGGCAAGAGCAGTGCGGAGTACAAGGCCGTCGAGAAGGCGTGGACCGCGGTCAATGTGAAGTAGTCCCTGAAAGGGTGCTGGTGTTCACCACGCGATGCTCGGCATGAGCAATTGTCAATCGTTGTGGAGGGAGAGACGTGTGGTCTCGGCGGCTACCCAATCCAGGAACGCATCTGTAAGAGCCGAAAGGGATCTTCCTTCGCGGAGAAGGACGAAGTGGCAGTCAAGGTGGTCTCCGGGATTGTGGGGGTTCAGGTTGCCGCAGCGAAGGCCCGAGCGGTCGATCTGGCCGCCCAGGCCGGTGCTGATCGTCCCGCGCAGGGGGTCCACCAGGCTGGTCCACACCAGCAGGCCGTCTGTCCACAGGACGTCGACGGGGAAGTCCACGCAGAAGTCGTCGGGTGGCGGTGCCCCGTTGGGCCAGTTCGTGACGCGGGCCGCCAGGTGTTCTACCACTGGCCGCCAGTCGTCGCCGAACTCCCAGTGCGCGAGGTATTCGTCGAACGTGCTCATCGGACCAGTGAATCACTGCCTGGCGTGGACTTGTCTGCCTGTATCGCTTCCATGCCTGCCCACCTTGATGAGGAGATTGATGAGGAGACCGGTCTGCCGAGGGGGCTGGAGCGAGGGCAGCGAGCATTTCGGGAAGATTGGGAAGATGTCGTCGAATGGAGTGGCGTGGATCAGGCTGTGGTGGCCCCCCTCGGGAGCGGTATTCGCCGATCGCCAGCAGGAGCCAGCCGCCCATGATGGCTGTGTTCAGTGTGCTGAAGATGTGGAACGCGCCGTAGGTCTCGCTCACCGTTCGCATCGCCGATGCCGTGCCCTGGACGGCCACCAGTTGGAAGGCCAAGTGGTCCACACCGGCGTGAAACGCGCGGGCGAAGAGGCCGAGGACCGTGAGTGCGCCACCCCACAGAGCGAGTTCCCGGAACCTCTCGCCGATCCTGGCGGTGAGAAGCACGACTCCCGGCCAGAGCAGCACCCACCCGGCGGACACAAAGCCGTATGAGGCCGTCATGAGGTCCGGACGGTGCCCGTACGGGCTCAGTTGCGCAGGGAAGAAGAAGTCGAAGCGCAGGCGCAGCAGAATGCCGGTGAGCAGCACCAGGGGGCCGAGGACGAGGGAGGCGCCGCCCACCCAGCGTCCCGGAAAAATAGGGTGAGGATGAGGAACGGCGATTGATGCAGTCGTGACGGTCATGGGGCAACGATGCTGCCGCCGCACGTACCGTGTCGTCGGAGTGTGGACCACACTTTCGGATCGGACCGTGGTCGTACCGCTTGCCTCGTGTTCGCTTCCGGTCCGATCCTTGGACCGGAGACCATGGTCGAGGTGCACCGGCCGGACCGAGCGCACGTGACCATCTGGTCGTACTGCTGGGCGATGAGTTCCCAGCGGATCGGGCGGGTCAGCGCCGGGCCGAGCCGCGGGTAGGCGTCCGGGCGCCGGCCACCGGCCGGTACAGCTTGACCTTGTTGATCCGCTTGATGCGCGGCAGCAGGTCGAAGTTCAGCAGCCGGGTGATGCCGAACCCGATTTCCGACTGGCCATGGCTGTCTGGGTAGTTGGCTTCTACGTCCATGGTGGTGGCGTGCCGCGTTGCGCCTGGGACCGTCGCGGCGACCTCAGAGGCGGTGCAGTTGATCAGCTGGGAGTGGAGGGTCAGGGGCTTCTTCTCCACGTGCCAGTAGATACCAGGGCGCGTTACATCCGGACGCGACCGAGGAAGATGTCCTCACTACTCTCCTGGTCATCCGCATGCTCCGGGAGAAACTCACCCATGACTCTCGTTCTCCCGTGGAGTGATGAATCTGTTGCTGACACCGTTGACCAGGCACAGGTCAGGCACGGGCAGAAGCGGCGGAGACCCTGATCCCCTGCTGACGGCGGCGAGGAGTTGGTGGCCGCCACACCCAGGGAGGCCAGGCCGACGCCGCCTCAATGTTTGGACGTGACGGCCACCGTTGAAAGCGTGTGCGAGGCCCGACCAGACGCTGAGTAGGGTTGGGGCCATGGGCAAGGGAATGGGGTGGCGGCCCAAGGTGGACCTGGACAGCGGCGTCGAGGACGCGACGCTGCTCATTCTGGAGTGGCTCGGCGAGCAGGGGGTCGGTGCCATGATCCGGGTCGACGCGGAGCGCATGCGTGACGGTCAGCCAGCGTGGACTTTTGCCGCTTCCGGTGGGCCGCTGGACGGTGGGATGAGGGCCGACGGGGCCTCGGTCGCCGAGTGCATGGGCAGGGCACTACTTCGATTGCGTGAAGCTGGGCTGGCCGTTCCCTTCTGATCCTCGACATCCGTACCAGCGTGCCCTGGGCTGGTCGTCGGCCATCCTGCTCGCGGACGGCATCGCCCGCAGCTACGAGGTGGCACCGGCGACATCGTCGGCCGGCCCCCACCGGAGCGCGTCCAGGATCTGGCACCACAAGGTTCGGCCCGCCTCCAGCGCGGCGACGAACGAGTGGGGCCAGCCGGGCACGAACTGGTCCGAGAACCGGCCGCTGCAGCCCTAGACGTGGCAGAACAAAACAAGGTCAGAAGTCGTACGGCTTCTTGGTGCTCCAGTTCAGCACGTCGGCCTCGTTCCAGCTGAACTGCGGCTTGTCGCCCTTGGTGTCGACGGAGTAGAAGGGGCCGTCGTGACCGTCCGCACCGCGCAGCGCGATGGCGAACGACTGTGCCGTGTGGTTCTTCGAACCGTAGTCGAAGAGGTTCACCGCGCTGTATGCCTTGCCGCCGGGCTGGAGGGTGATGTGCTTTTCACCGCCCGGGTTGTCCTTCTTCGAGTGCGGCAGCGCGGCGGCGTCGACGTCGCCGCCGAGCTTCACGGCCGGGTACGAGGTGACCCAGCACGGCTTGGGGCCCTCGTTGGACGCGGTGACCAGCAGGTGGTCGCCCTGCTGCCCGGCGAACCGGTGCACCGCGGTGACCAGCATCTCGTCGCCGCGACACTGCTGGCCGCCGGCCGTTGTGCCCTTGCTCGCGACCTTGTCCGTCCCGCCCGCGGCAGTCGTCGAGCGCGCGCCCTCCTTAGTGTCACCGGCGTTGCCGGCCTGCTGCGCGCCGCCCTTGCCGTCCCCGTTGGACGCGGGCCGGCTCTGCGGGGTGTCGGCGGCGTTGTCGCCGCCCGCCGCCTTCGAGCCGCCGTCGGCGCCGCCGCAGGCGGTCAGGCCCAGCGCCAGCGCGGCGGTGACGGCGGCCAGGGTGGCGGTACGAATCCGGGAAGTACGCATGATCAGGTTCCCCCTGTGTTTCGTGCGGGAGTTTTCTTTGGCCGTTCCCGCGGTGTGGACACCACCTTTCCCGGGGCCACTGACGTTCCGGTAACGCTTCACTCACGTCCTGCAAACACACCCGCGCGAACGGGCGCGGCCGAGCCGAGCGTGGGCGGCCTGGGGTTCCTCACCGTGGATTCGGCGCCCGCACCTGGCCCCGAACAGAGCGCCTGCGCGAATCTCGGCGCAGGCCGGGTGAACCCGGCCTGCGCGGCGCGCCTTTCCGGATCGTTGGGTCCGGCCGTCGGCCGCGGCGGGTACGTAGTCGCTGCCCTGGCTTCAACTCCCCGTCGCAGGACGCACGCAGCTGCGAGAAACCGGTGAGCCAGGGCGCTGTGAGTGCTGCCCGCCCACGGCGAAGAGCGCCCTGCGGCTGACTCACCACATCGCGCAGCTCGGTAGTCGTCGAGCGCGCCTGCCGTGAGGGCGAGCTGATGAAGGCGGGCCAACGGATTGGTGCCCATACGACGACACGCCCTCACTGGCCTCGACGAGAAGACGGGCATTCCTCGGGACTCGACGAACCACGCCCGCAAACCCGTCGATGCGACAGGCCCGACAGGGCTGTGTCCCGGGCCGGCGGCTGGTGGAACCCTGCCGGGCTGGACACACGCCAAGGAGTCCGGCCACTACTACGCATCGCAGCGCCCGGATTCCCCAGGCTGGACGGATGAGGAAAAGCAGCAGGTCAACGACCTTGTGCCCGCCAGATGGAGCTCGTCACCCACATCTACGCCCACCCCTTCCGGGCCTCGTGCCCCGCCCGGTCGCCGCCCGCACGGCACCCGAGCGCGTCGAGGCCGCTGATCCCCCCGTGACAGATGACGATGGCGACCTGCCGCCACCCGCACCGCCGGAGGCCAAGCTGCCGGACCATCCGGCCTACCAGCAGATCATGGCGGTGCTCGCCGCGGCCGACGCCCCGGTGCGGGCGCGGGCGGCCTGTTCGCCGACTGGGATCTGTGGGGACGCAGTTCGGTGGCGAGCATGCGCGCGCTCGCCGCCGAGGATCCCGACGCGCCTGAGCTTTGGGCACTGGTCGAGGAGTTCCGCCGCGAGTGCCCGGAGTTCGGCGCGATGGGGGACCGCCACGAGGTACGGGTGCGGCGCGGCGAACCCAAGCACTTCAGGCGCCCGAGGTCGGCGACCTGACGCTGGTCATCGAGGTCGTGCGATTCGGCGACGACGATCGGCGGATGACGGTCTATCAGGCTGAGCCCGGCAGCGCCGACGAGGTGGCGCTCGGGAAGCTCGCCGCGCGCTGACCGGGTCCACCGATGCCGCCGTCATCGGATGACCGGCCGCCCGAGCGAGCCAACAACCCCGCCCAAGAGCTGTCGCCGGGAGTGACCAGGACGAAGCGTTCGCGCGGCGGGTCGGACGCGAACGGTCGCCATGCCATCCCGGTATCCGCCGTGACGGCGGTCCGGGCTCGCAGGGTGACCAGGTTCTAGCTGTTGCGCAGGTGGTGGCGGTACAGGGCCCGACTGTGCGCGTCGGCGGTACGTAGCCGTGGCGACCAGCCGTGGCCGGCGAGGTGGGCCAGGACGCCTTCGGTGAAGTGCGGGTTGCGCTCGGTCGGGAACCACAGCAGTTCCTGGCCCGCGAGGTCGGCCCAGGACAGGGCCGCTTGGTCGGCCAGCGGGTGGTCGGGGCGCAGCAGCACGCCAAGCGGCTCGTCGGCCAGGGCCAGCGTGGCCAGGTCGTCGATGTCGTGGAGGACGCGCATCACCCCGAAGGCCAGGGTGCCGGTCCGTAACAGGTCGAGCTGCTGCCCGGAGTCGGCCTCGGCGAACTCGACGTCCAGGGATCCGTCTTCGGCCAGGATCCGCTCGACCCGCGCCAGCAGGTGCTCGGGAACGGTGCCGCAGACCCCTATGTGCACCGGACAGCGCGCGTCGCGCGCCTGCACCAGCGACGACTCGATCTCGGCCAGGGTACGACTGGCGCTCGCGTACAGGATCCGGCCGCCCTCGGTCAGCTCCATCCCCTTGGGCCTGCGGTGGAACAGCTTGGCCCCGACTCGGCGTTCCAGGGCGCTGATCTGCTGGCTCAGGCTGGGCTGTGCGATCCGCAGTACCCGTGCGGCCTCCGTCATCGTGCCCTCCTCGGCGACGGCGACGAAGTAGCGGAGATGACGAAGTTCGACGCCTTGGTGGTCGTGCATGTCCGCTCCTTGCTCTCGCGATAGGTCCGAGCCTATGGGGTGGCCTCGTGGGGCTATTGGCGTGGACCGGATCGCGGGGGTTTTGATGGGGCCGAACCATCGATCGGGTCCTGTTGAACGGAGCAACACGTCATGGACGATCCCTCATCCCACGACGGCGTCGGGTGCGTTGCCGCCGCTACCCACTATGACGTCGTCGTCCTCGGTGCCCGACCTGGCGGCTGCACCGCGGCCGTCCGCGCGACACAGCTGGGGCTGCGCACTGCGGTTGCCGAGGCCGAGTACTGGGGCGGCGTGCGCCTCAACGTCGGTTGTATCCCGTCCAAGGCCCTGCTGCGCAACGCCGAACCGGCACACAACACCACCAAGGGGGCCGACCTGTTCGGCATCCGCTCCGAGAGCCCCATCAGCCTCGACTACCGCGCGGCGTTCCAGCGCTCCTGCCCGAGCTGACGCCGGCACGGATGTGGGATCTCACAGCGCACGAGATCGCCAGGAACATCCATGCCCACCCGACGCTCGGGGAGGCTGTCAAGGAAGCCGTCCACGGCCTCGTCGGTCCGATGATCAATCTCTAAGAGCTGAGGAACCACCTATGAAGATCGCCGAGTTCCCCGCGTCGGCAGCGCGGGCCAGTGTGGCCGTCGCCCTGGCGGAGGACAGGGCCGCCGACGACATCACCACCTTGTGGAGCGTCCCGGCCGATCTGATCGCCACCGCCGAGATCAGTACCCGCCAGCCCGGTGTCGCCGCCGGAATCCCCGTGGTCCACGAAGTCTTCGCCCAGACCGACCCGGAGGTCGAGGTCGAGACTCTGGTCGCGGACGGCGAGCGGGTGCAGGCCGGGGATGTCCTGGTGCGGCTGACCGGATCGGCTCGCAGCCTGATCACCGCCGAGCGCACGGTGCTGAACTTCCTGCAGCGCCTGTGCGGCATCGCCACTGTCACCGACGGCTTCGTCCACGCCGTGGCCGGAACCCCGGCGCGGATCCTGGACACCCGCAAGACCGCCCCGGGGCTGCGGGCGCTGGACAAGTACGCCGTCACCGCGGGCGGCGGCAGCAACCACCGGCTCACCCTGGCGGCGATGGTCCTGCTGAAGGAGAACCACATCACCGCGGCGGGCGGGGTGACCGCGGCGATCAATGCGGTCCGGAAGGGAATGGCCGATTCCGGGACGAGCATGCCGATCGACGTCGAAGTGCAGACCATCGCGCAGGCCCGCGAAGCCATGGAAGCGGGAGCTGACTGGCTCATGCTCGACAACATGGAGGTGGCCGGCATCGAAGAAGTGATGCGCATGAAGGCCGGCCGTTGCGGCGGTTCGGAGATCCTCCTGGAGGCATCCGGCAACGTCACCCTGGACCGGGTTCGCGCCCTTGCCGATGCCGGCGTCGACCTCATCTCGATCGGCGCCCTGACGCACAGCGCGCCCGCGCTCGACCTGACGATGCTGATCACGATGGACGCGGCGCCATGCCCGAGGTGACGATCGTCGACGCGTGCCGGCGGCAGGGCCAGGGCGGCAGTCCGACCGCCGTTCTCGACGACGCGCCCTTCACCGATGCCGAGCGACGGCGCATCCCTGCTGCGACAGGCACCTCGCACGCGGTCTTCATCGCTGCGGTGGACGGCGAGGATCAGGCTCGACCGTCGTATCGGCTCCGGTTCTTCACCGGCGAAGGCGAGTTGCCCGCCTGCGGTCACGGCACAGTCGCCGCACTGGCGCTGCTCGCTCTGCGCTGCAGCGGCCACGCCGATTACCGGGCCGCGCTGCACACCACACGTCGCGTATTCGAAGGCTGGGCGAAGCGAGAACACGACGACCTGACGGCCACTTTCGACCCGGGCCCGATCAGCCCGCGGGATGCCGGGGAACCCGAACTCCGGGCGATCGCGACCGCCCTCGGCCTGATGAGCGAAGCCCTTCCCGACGGCGCCTGCGTGGCCTCACCCGGCCGGCCACGGCTCCTGTTACCCGTGCGATCGCGCACCGCGCTGGCCGAACTCCGTCCGGACTTCACGGCACTGCGCCATGCCTGTGACCGCTACGGACTGCTGGGCTGCTACGCCTACTCGATCCCCGATGCGGACGGTCGGGCGGCGGCCCGGATGTTCGCCCCGTCGATCGGCGTTCCCGAGGATGTCGCCAACGCCAACAGCACCGCATGTCTGGCCGCGTATTTCGCGGATCAGGGCGTCACCGGCATCGCGGTCGACATGGGCGATCACCTCGGCCATCCGTCCACGATCATCGCCAACGCACAACGCAGCGCGTCCGGCACCTTGATCCGCCTGGGCGGCGCCGCAGGAATCGCGCGCGCCGTCCGCCTTCCCCGGCTCGGCTGACACGAAGGCGACTCGCGGTGGCCGGCAGACCAACAAGGACGGCCGCCGACGCTCGTCCGAGACCAACGCGTAAGTCAGATGCACTCATCCCAACACTGCATCCCAACACTGGAGGTTCCATGCCCAAGGGCTACTGGGTCAGCGTCTACCGCACCATTTCAGACCCTGAGAAGCTGGCTGCTTACGACAAGCTGGCCGGTCCGGCTGTCAAGGCCGGGGGCGGGCGGACCCTCGTCGTTGGCGGTCGGGTCGTGGCGCATGACGCCGGAATCGCCGAGCCAGAGCGCACCGTCCTGGTCGAGTTCGACAGCTTCGAGCAGGCCGTCGCGGCGCGCGAGAGTGCGGCCTACCAGGAGGCGCTGGTCGCCCTCTCCGACGGCGTCGAGCGCGACTTCCGCATCGTCGAAGGCATCGACTGACCAAGGTCCAGTCGGATCTTCACTGAGCTTCCGCCAACTTGAAATCGCAGGTCAAAGGGCTGGTGTGACCGGTCCTCCGGGTACTCGTGCTGGTCGTGGGCGGGAGCCCACGGAGAAGATCGTTCGTCAGCGGTTGACTTCGAGGTTCGTCAGGACGAGCAGAGCGCGCAGAAGTCGGGTGGCTCGGGCGGGGTCGGTGCGGAGCTTGGTGAGGATCCGCCAGTTCTTGAGGTGGGCGAAACCGTGCTCGACCAGTGCACGTCCGACGGCGAGGACTGGGTTGGCTTCCTTGTCGCCCGGGGTGAGCTTGTGGGTGCGGCTGGCGGTATAGCCGGTGACGATCACAGGGTCGAGGATGTCGTTGTCCAGGCCGTGGAAGCCTAGGTCGGCCAGTGCCCCGAGGCCGGCGGCGCGCAGGTGGGCCAGGATGTGGTCGTGGCGGGCGGCGGTGTTGTCGTGGGTGCAGCCGGGCCGGGCCGCGGATATCCAGATCAGGCGTCCGTTCTCGTCGGTCAAGGCGAGGAAGTGAAGGCCATGGCTGCGGTGCTTGCCGGAGTAGTTCCGCCGGTCGGCCTTGCCGGTGCGACGCTGGGTACGGAGGAGGGTGCCGTCGATCAGGACCACCTCCCCGCCCTGCTTGGCGACCTTCCGCAGGGTCCGGTCCAGCCGCGGCGCCTGGGCGGCGAGTAGTCCGATCAGCTCGTCCCGCCAGCGGCGGACGGTGGACTCGGACACGTCGTTGCCGCCGGCCATGTCGGCCAGGCGCTGGTCATGGCGCAGTATGGCCAGGACGATCACCGCGATCTTCCCCGGCGGCAGGATCCGCCACCTGGACCGAATCGTCTTCAGATGGCGCCTGAGTAGATCGGCGAGGTGGCTGACGGTGCGCGTGGACAGCGGCAGCCGGCACTGGTAGAAAAGCGAGCAGGTGTCCTCGGCGCGCTCTTTGGTATTCGTCACACAATCCCAACGGTCGCCGGGGGCAACCGGGTCACGCCCGTTCCGAGCCGTTCCGAGTGGCGGTGTTGCTGGTCATAGGTGGGTGGTGAACCGACCGTCGGGCAGTTTGCGCAGCCACCCGCGGTCGACAAGTCTGACCAGCTTGCCGCGTAGCGGTTCCAGCTTGGCCTTCACGCTGACGTCCACCCCCACCACCTCGCCGACCTCACGGGCCATGACCGGCCCGGCGGCCTGCCGCACGGCGGCGATGATGCGCTGGTAGTCCCACGGCAGCGCGTCCTCCTCCTGGCCCGGCTCGCGGTGCGGGATCAGCATCACCGCCCGGCCGCCCACCTGCCCCGGCATCGGCCTGGCGGAGGCGCGTTCCTCTGCGAGCTGCCCGGTCATCCGTTCAAGGACGCGTTCGGCGACGGCGAGTTCGTCCCGTTCAGCCCGCACTTCCGCCAGCTGTTTGGCCAGCTGTTCTTCGAGTTCGTCCAGTTCCGCACGCCGCGCGGTGATCCGTTCCAGCAGCTCGGGATCCAGCATGCACCGGATCGTAGATGGCCGTCCGGCCCCAGCGGGCAGGAACTGGGATGTGCTCGCGCTCCAGGGCTGGGCAAGAAGCCAGGGCGGCTCGTCATCAGTGTGCCCAAGGCAGGCGAAGCGCCTCGATTTCGGAGTCGTTCAGCAATGCGTGGATGAGGGCTGGTGAACCCACGACCTTGGTGGCCCACAGGTCGTAGTCGGTGCACAGGACCCAGGAGCGGTCATCGGCCCAGAGATTGGACGGGCTGAAGTCTGCTTCGGACTGGTCGTAAAGGATCTCGGTGTCGCCGAGCCGGCCCGCACGCACGTGGAGATTGTCGAAGTCAGTGGCTCCGAGCGTCAGCGGGTTGTAGTAGGCAAGGCAGCGGGTGTCCGAGCCTGCGGGGCTGTACTGGGTGAGGATGGCGATCAGCCGATTCCAGGTCTCCCGGTCCAGGCTTCCTTCGGTCGGCGGGATCATGCTCAGTGGCCAGCTTCTCTCCTTCTTGGCCGAGGGGAAGCAGCGGTAGGAGGGCATCAGCCCGTCGGGCACTATCGGGTCGCCGGTCCGCCGGGCAAGCTCGGTCCATCGCAGCCGCCGCCAGCCAGGGCCGGGGTGCCGGGCACGGCCCAGACCTCCCCCCGTGGCGATGCTCACCGCGTCGAGGTCGAGGCCCCCGACAATGAGGGGCTGGGTACTCCCGTCGGCAAGACCTGCCTGGTGGTACTCGTCGTACGACACTTCGGTTGGTCCCTGCTCGTGCTCGTACATGGCATTGAGCACCCACACCGCGTCAGGCATCGCCGGAGGCATGAACCCGGTTAGGCCGTCGCCACACAGCTCCAGCAGCCAGTCGGTGGCCCCAGGCGGCACGAGCGGCCACAGGCTAGACATCGGGTTCGGTTCCTCGGACATCCACTCATGGTCCCAGGTGCGAATCCGCCCTTCTGCGAGGGGCCGACATAACGAGACGTACCTCAAGAACCGACAGCCGACCGCCGGCAAACGATCTACACCCCAGACAATCGCCCACGACCAGTGTGAGCAAACCGAAGGTCGGACACACCAGCCCTTTGACCTGCGACTTCAAGTTGGCGGAAGCTCACTGAAGGACTCTGTCGGGAATCTCACAGCGCCAGGGTGACGTCAGATGAGAGTGCGGGGCCCACGTGCGACGAGGGGCTGGCTGTCGTCCTCTGGCAGAACCGCGAGGAAGTGCCAGTCGCCGTCTTCGACACGGGCCAGACCAATGGTCCTGGCGGTGTTGAAAGCCTCGATGGCGGGCTCGGCGCCCTCGGTCAGTGAGTCGAGGCGGGCATAGTGTCTGGCCAGGCTTGCGGCGGGACCGCGGATCCACAGACGCACTTTGGCCACCTTCCGCAGGGCGGCGAGGAGGTCGTCGCGGGCCTGTCCCGGGTCGGCGGCCTGGAGCCTGTCGTGAAGTCGCTCTTGAGCGCACGGCCTTGTCGGGGCCGCTTTGGCCCGCTGGCGGCAATCCGGACACGCCTTGCGTCGTTCTGGCTCGAAGAGATGCCGAAAGCGGGTGATCTGATTCTCCGGTATGCCGCAGAGCGTCCCGCTCTCGCCCATTGCGTGTTCGACGTGGGGCATGCCCGTCACGAGGCCAGCACCGAAGCTGGCTGCCTCCCGCGCGGTCGCGAAGGACCATCCGCCGTCTGGATAGAGAGGCCGGCGTCTCCCGTGCCCTGCTCTACCGCCACTTCCCCAGTAAGCACGCTCTCTTCGCGGCCGTCTACCAACAGGCAGCGGACCAACTGCTCGCCGAAACCCGGCTCGACCCCGCCGACTCCCTGGTGGAGCAGCTCATCCAGGGTATGGACGTCCATCTCGACTACTTCGTGGCCAACCGCAACGCCGTCCTCGCCGCGAACCGGGTTCTCGCGGGCGACCCGGTGATTCAGTCGATCATGACAAACGAGCTGGACGCACTGCGTATGCGGCTGCTGGCCGTACTCCCGCTCGCGGACGACGGCGCCCGCGAGGCCGTGTCCGCCGCCCTGAAAAGCTGGTTGGTCTTCGTCCAGGTCCTCTGCGTCGACTGGCTCACCCACGAGACTTGTACCCGCACCCAGCTCCGCGACATCTGCATCGGCGCGCTTCTCGGCGCCCTCCAGCCATTGCTCGCCGAGGCCCCCACCCACCAGTGGCCGCCGCAGCGGGGCGACGCGGACGCGTAGTGCCGCATCAAGCAACGTTCGCCCTTGTCTGTACGGTCGGGGCATGGATGACAGCGGCCAGCCGACTCTTGATGAGATCGAAGATCGCTTCGTTGAGCTTGTCGCGGGTCGGCTGCCCTGGGACGAGGCCGACTGCTGGGCGGCGAGGTGGGTGATGGAGGACGAGATGGTGCTGCTGTCCGGGCAGGGCATGCCCGTGGCGAAGATCACCGCGGTGACGTTCACCAGCGCGGACCGGGTCCGGGACGTGATCCACAACTTCAACACAGACGGCTTCGACTCGCTCTACCCGAAGTACAGGGGCGGCCGGCCCAGAACCTTCACCCTCCCATAACGCCGGGAGATCAAGAAGATCGCCAAGTCCAAGCCGGCCGAGCACGGCCTGCCGTTCTCGGCCTGGAGCCTGGCCAAGCTGGCCGACTTCCTGGTCGCCGAGGGGTGGTCGACGACATCAGTCACGAGGGCCTGCGGGCCCTGCTCCGCGAGGAGGCGTCTCGTTTCAACGTATAAAGACCTGGAAGACCTCCCGCGACCCCGATTACGCGACCAACAAGGCCCGCGTTGAGCGCCTCTACGTCATCGCCAACGGCGAGGTCATAGCCGAGGACGACGAACCCGAAGTCGTCTTGTGTCTAGACGAGTTCGGCCCGCTCAACCTCCAGCCCCACCCCGGGCGGCAATGGGCCGAGCGCGGTGGGAAGCACAAGGACCCCGACCGGGAACCGAGGCCCCGCCGACGGGCGACCTACACCCGCCCGCACGGGGTCAGGCACCTGTTTGCCGCCTACGACCTGGCCCGGGACAAGCTCTACAGTCACATCAAGCCGAAGAAGAACCGGACGAGGTTCCTGGAGTTCTGCCGGTCCCTGCGCACCCTCCACCCGCCGCACATCCGGATCGCGATCGTGCTCGACAACTTCTCCCCGCACCTGACCACGAAGAAGGACACCCGTGTCGGCGACTGGGCTGCGGCCAACAACGTCGAGTTCGCCTACACGCCGACCAACAGCTCGTGGCTGAACCGCATCGAGGCCCAGTTCACCGCCCTGCGCTACTTCGCACTCGATGGCTCGGATCACGCCAGCCACAAGGAGCAGGGCAGCATGATCCGCCGATATATCACCTGGCGGAACAAGCACGCCGCCGACGAACGCCGCCGCGAGGTCGTGAACAGGGCGAACGTGGCTTGATGCGGCACTAGCCGCAGCTTGGACCGTCCGGCCCGTCGAACTGCACCGAGCTGAAGAAGTTCTGGTAGGCGGGGAAGTAGTTGCCCTTGCCGGTCGGTCCGGAAGAGGTCACGGCCGTACAGCCGCTGTAGTTCGTGTCAGACCAGAGGTGGATGGTCGAACTCGTCCGGTTCCAATCCGACTTGGCCCGGTCGTTCATGCCGAGCGCCGCGAGATCTGGGGCGCTTCCCCTGAGCATGATCATGTCGCCGGTCCCGTCGAGGCCCGAGAACATGCAGTAGTAGCCGTCGGCGCACCGGTCGTATCCGTCAGCTGCGTGTGCCGTGGAAGTCGGCACCACGGTGGCGGTCGCAGCGGCTACCGCCACGAGTAGTGCAGAGAGACTGTTCCTCATCGATGCCCCTTGGCTGAGATGACGTGAACTTCTTGCGCCAGGCGAACGGTTCGTCGATCAGAAGGTCACGGGCCTGCTAGGCCATGCCCGGTGGTCCTGGCACCCGACCGATCGGACACGCCCTAGTACAGGACCTCGCCCATCGGGGAGCTGTCGCCGACGATGTAGGCGCGGATCGACGCCAGGTAGGCATCGCGGCTGACCCGGCCGTCGCCGTCGGCATCCAGCGCGTCGAACGCGGCGGCGGCGTTCCCTGGCGAGTTGTTCAGTGCGGTGCGCAGCGTGGTGAATTCGGCTTTGTCCACGGCGCCGTCCCTGTCCGCGTCGGCGAGGTCGAAGAGCGCGCCGAGCGCGAACTGGCAGACGTTGTCGAACTTGTCGGCACCCACCCACGCGTTGTACTCGTCGAAGGTCAGCTTCCCGTCGTTGTTGGCGTCCATCGCACCCCAGGCTTTGATGCCTTCCGTGCGGGCGGCGACGACGAGTGGATCGTCCTCCGTGCGGCCGGTGGCCAGAACGGTCCGGTCGATGCGGGAGAGATAGTCGTGCCGCGTGATGACCTGGTCCCCGTCGGCGTCCATCATGGCGAACACGCGCACTCTCGCGGCGGTGGCAGCTGTGGCGGTCATACGGCTCACTGGGTCTCCTCCTGCTCGGTTCATGCTCCGATTCGACGAGAACTCGTCCGGCGCTTCCTACCCGGCACGTTCCGGATGCCATGCGTCACGCTGGGAGGACTGGCGTGTGCGACAGCGCGAAGGGCGGGCGTGCGCCGGTGGTGCACTTCGAGACGCCCGATCAGCCGATGGGAGGCCGGGTAGTCAAGTGCTCGTAAACGGCAGACGAGTGGCTGGAGGGGCATGTGCTGAGCAGGCGCGGTACGACGGTGATGCTGGGGTTCCTGGCGCTGGTGGTCTCGTCGCTGGTGTGGGCGCCGGCCGCCCCGGCCGGGACGGGCGGATACGAGGCGGTCACCTGCACGGGCAACGCGCACGGCAGCTATGACCCGCCGCTCAGCCTCCTGTCCCGGGAGACCCGAATCCACGCGGATGTGCGCTACACCTGCACTACCGGCCCCGGCCGCACCGCCCCGGCCACCGGCTCCTTCGACGCCGTCGCGCCGGCGTCCTGCATCTCGCTGTCCAGCGCGAGCGGCACGGAAACCGTGCGCTACACCGACGGCTCCCGGTCGGTGATCGTCATCGACGGTGCGACCACCGCCCGCGTCGGGGGCGTCCTGGTCGTCCTGCAATCGGGCCGGGTCACCGAGGGGCGCGGCGAAGGCCACTACGTGCGCAGGACCGTGACCTCGCTATCCCAGCAACTGCCCACGGACTGCCTTACTTCCGGTCTCCAGGGCACCCGAAGCGCAGTTCAGCTGGAGATTCTGCCGTAGCACCGGCGCGTACAGTGCTGTGGCACCGTCACCACCGCAGCACTCCTCACCTGTCTCTCCGATCATGATCGGAGAGACAGAACCTAGTGTCCTGAGTCGGGGATTCGTCGTTAGTTGTGTGTGACTCAACGAGGACCGAAGATTCCGCCGGTGACAGTAACTGATGCTCAACGGGAGACGCTTGAGGGATGGGTACGCCGCCACTCGACCGCGCAGGCCCTGTCGTTGCGATCGCGGATCGTGCTTGCATGCGCCGAGGGCGTGTCCATCATGGAGGTGTCGCGCCGGCTGCAAATCGCTCCGGACACCGTCCGCAAGTGGCGGCGCCGTTTCTTGGAATGCGGCCTGGACGGCTTGTGCGACGAGCCGCGGCCCGGTGGCCCGCGGAAGATCACCGATGCCGACGTCGAGCGGGTGATCGTCAAAACTCTCGAGGAGAAGCCGGCGAACGCCACCCACTGGTCGACGCGATCGATGGCCGCGGCGACAGGGATGTCCCAGTCAGCCATCTCCCGGATCTGGCGAGCCTTCGCCCTGGCCCCGCACCGATCACAGACGTTCAAACTGTCCACGGACCCGTTCTTCATCGACAAGGTCCGCGATGTGGTCGGGCTCTACCTCGACCCGCCGGAGAAGGCCCTGGTGCTGTGCGTGGACGAGAAATCACAGATCCAGGCGCTGAACCGCTCACAGTCAGTGCTGCCGATGATGCCCGGGGTTCCTGAACGCCGTAGTCACGACTACGTTCGTGCTGGCACCACGACCTTGTTTGCGGCCTTGGAGGTGGCCACCGGCAAGGTGATTGGCTCACTCCATCGCCGCCACCGTGCTATCGAGTTCAAGAAGTTCCTGATCAAGCTCGACAAGGAGGTTCCCACCCAGTTTGCGGTGCACCTGATCCTCGACAACTACGCCACCCACAAGACACCGGCCATCAAGCAGTGGCTGATCGCCCATCCACGTTTCCATCTGCACTTCACACCCACCGGATCATCGTGGTTGAACCTAGTGGAACGGTGGTTCGCCGAGCTGACCAGCAAGAAGCTGCGACGCGGCGTCCACCGCTCCGTCCAGGCTCTCGAACGCGACATCCGTGCCTGGCTGGCTGACTGGAACGACAACCCACAACCGTTTGCCTGGATCAAGACTGCCGACGAGATCCTCGACAAAGTCGCCGCATACTGCAAACGAATCCCCGACTCAGGACACTAAGGGTTGTCCCGTAAATGATCTACGGCATGCTGCTTGAGCAGCTCATTTCTCCGTCATCCGGCCAGGGTGAGGTTGTGCAGGCGGGCGATGCCGAG
>NZ_JOIX01000010.1 GCF_000720175.1 Streptomyces sp. NRRL S-337 | reverse complement strand
TTCGTGGACGTAAAGCGACAGCAGTCCACGAACAAGGCCCCGGAGGTCCGTCACCGCACCCACCACAAACCCAGCCCGCCGCAGGCGCAACGGCGAGAAACCCCCGCGGCGCCGCAGACAGCTACGTGCGCGGCGCCGCAAAGCGCGCAACGGCGAGACGCCCCGCGGCGGGAGAGACGGGTACGTACGGGGCGCCGCAAAGCGCAACGGCGAGCAACCCCCGCGGCGGAACAGCCAGGTACGTGGGAAGAAAGCCAAGCGCAGCGGATCGGCGCACTCTGGAGAGGAGGCCCCCGCCAGAGAGGAGTGAGGCGATGCAGGAGACCATCACCGCGGGCGTGGACGGTACGCCGGAGTCGTCGGCCGCCGTTCTGTGGGCGGCCCAGGAGGCACAGCTGCGCAAGGCCCGGCTGCGGCTGCTGCACGCCTGGGTGCTGCTCGCCCCGGAGCCTGCCGGGCCGCCCGGCGGGGAGCGCGACCAGAACTACTGGCCCCACCGGATGATGGACGAGGTGGCCGGCACCGTCCAGGCCCGCTACCCGGACCTTCCGCTGGAGCGGGAGCTCGTGCCCAAGGATCCGCTGGAGGCCCTGGCGGACGCCGCCGGCCGGTCGGAGCTGCTGGTCCTGGGCACCCGTGACCTGGGCCCGGTGTCGCGGTACGTACTGGGTGAGGTCGGCCTCCAGCTCATCGCCCGCACCACCACGCCCACGGTCCTGGTCCGCACCCGGCAGGAGGCCGCGGTGGCCGGCCGCGTCGGTGACGTGGTGGTCGGGGTCGGCCTGCACGAACCGCACGAGCCGCAGCTCGCCTTCGCCTTCGACTGCGCGCTGCGGCACGGCGTCACCCTGCGTGCCGTGCACGGCCGGCACCTGCCGTCGTTCGCGTACAACCGGGGCGGCGGCGTGGAGCCGTACGCCGCCGAGGAGGCGGCCGCGGTGGCCCGCGCGGACCTGGCCCGGGCGCTGGCTCCGTGGCGGGAGAAGTACCCGGACGTGACGGTGGACGCGCGGGTGGAGCTGGAGAGCCCGGCGCCGGCGCTGTTGCACGACACCACGGACGCCGGGCTGCTGGTCGTCGGGCGCCGCCACCGCCGTCTGCGGCCCGCGCCGCGGATCGGCCACATCGTGCAGGCGGTCGTCCACCACGCCGCGTGCCCGGTGGCGGTGGTGCCGTACGAGGGGAAGGGCGGATGATGACGACAGGGGCCGTAAGCGGAGGTGAACCATGGCGATCATCGTCGAGTGGCCGGTCCGGCTGCAGCTCGTCGAGGAGGGCGGCACGACCACGGCCCGCGCGGAACTCCGTACCCGTGCCGCGACCTTCACCGGGCACGGCACGGCGCGGCGCAGCCCGGAGGACCGGGACGTGCCGGAGATCGGGGAGGAGATCGCGGCCGGGCGGGCGCTGCGGGACCTGGCCGGGCAGCTGCTGCGGGTGGCGGACGACGACCTGGAGGACGCCGGTGCCGCACCGCCGCGGCACGAGACCCGCACCGCCTACGGCTGGACCGACGCACTGGCCTGAGCCGCGGTGGCGGACCGTGCCCGGGGGTGGAAGGAGCCGGCCATGTCGGATGCCACGCTCACCGACCTCTACGAGGTGACCATGGCCATGTCGTACGTGCGCGAGGGCATGGTGCGGCCGGCGACCTTCAGCTGCTTCGTCCGGGAACTGCCGCCGGAGCGGGGCTTTCTGGTCGCGGCGGGCATCGAGACCGTCCTGGCGCATCTGGAGGGGTTCCGGGTCGGGCAGGAGGACGTCGAGGTGTTCGCCGAGACGCTGCAACGGCCGGCGGAGGATGTGGCCCCGCTGCTCGGCATGCGCTTCACGGGCGAGGTGCGGGCGGTGCCCGAGGGGCATGTGGTGCTGGCCGGCGAACCGCTGCTGGAGATCACCGCGCCGCTCCCCCAGGCCCAGCTGCTGGAGTCGTACGTCCTCAACCAGCTCAGCCATCAGACCGCCCTCGCGTCGAAGTGCGCCCGCTGTGTGCTGGCCGCGCACGGGCGGCCGGTGGTGGACTTCTCGCTGCGGCGCACCCACGGCATCGAGGCGGCCCACACGGTGGCCCGGCTGGGTGCGATGGCGGGTTTCGCCGGCACCAGCAACGTCGCCGCGGCGCACGCCGAGGACCTGCCCGCGGTCGGCACGATGGCGCACTCGTACGTGGAGGCGTTCGAGGACGAGGAGGCGGCCTTCACCGCGTTCGCGCGCTGCCACCCCGGGCCGGTGACCTTCCTGGTGGACACCTACGACACCGCGTCCGGGGTCGCCGCGGCGGCCCGGGTGCTGACCGCCCTGGGCATCGGGGACGGCTCCGCGATCCGGCTGGACAGCGGGGACCTGGCCCGGCTCTCGCGGCAGGCCCGCGCGATGCTCGACAACGCGGGCCTGCCGCAGGTCCGCATCGTCGCCAGCGGCGGGCTCGACGAGTTCGCGGTGCACGACCTGGTGACCGCGGGGGCGCCGATCGACGTCTTCGCGGTGGGCACCCGGGTGGGGGTGAGCGCCGACGCGCCGTATCTGGACTCGGCGTACAAGCTCGTGGCGTACGACGGGCGGCCGGTGATGAAGCTGTCGGCGGCGAAGGTGACCGCGCCGGGCCGCAAGCAGGTGTTCCGCAGGCCCGGCTTCCTGGACGTGATCGGGCTGGCCGACGAGGCGCCGCCCGCGGACAGCGTGCCGCTGCTGGCGACGCTGATGCGGGAGGGTGCGCGCTGTGTGCCGCGGTACCGGCCGGCGGACGCCCGGCAGCGGTTGGCGGCCGATCTCGCCGGGCTGCCCGGGTCGGCCCGGCGGATCCGGTCCCCGCAGCCGGTGCGGGCGGTGGTGTCGCACCGGTTGGCCGTGCTGACCGAGCGGGTCCGGCGGCGGACCGAGCGGGAGACCCTGGCGCCGTTCGGAGCGGACGCCTGACGGCCCGGGGAGACGCGGACCGGGAGACAGCGGGGTGGGGTGGCACGGCGTGAGGGGAGCCGCTCAGGGGTGTCGTCAGGCGCGTTCGGGGACGACCGCGACGGGGCAGTCGGCGTGGCACAGCGCGCTGTGGGCGACCCGGCCGAGCGGCAGCCCGAAGTGCCCGTGGCGGTGCCCCGCGCCGACGACGAGGAGGTCCGCCGCGGCGGCGCGGTGCACCAGCACCTTGTGCGCCGGCCCCTCGACGGTGGTGCGGCGCACCGTGACGGCCGGGTGCTCGGCGGCCGCCTCCGCCAGTGCGGCGTCGAGCTGCTCCGCGGCCTGCTTGTCGTGGTAGTCCTGCGCCTGGGTGGCGAGCAGCGGCGGGTCGTCGCTGCGTTCGTGGGCGGGGCAGCGCCAGGCGCGGACGGCCTTGAGCAGACAGCCGCGGGCCTCGGCCTCCCGGAAGGCGAACCGCACCGCCTCCGCGCTCTTCGCCGGCTCGCCGACCCCGAGCAGGATGCTGCGGTGACTTCCCGCCAGCCCTGCCCGGTCACCGCGCACCACCACGACCGGGCACGGGGCCCGGGCCGCGACCGCCACCCCGACGGAGCCCAGCAGCCGGCCGAGGACCTCGCCGCGTCCGCGGGAGCCCAGGACCAGCGCGTACGCGTAGTGGGCCTCGCGCAGCAGGGCGTCGACCGCCTCCTCGGGCAGCACCTCGGACACGGTCTCGACGTCCGCGTTGCGGCAGCGGGCGCGTTCCACGGCGGCGCCGGCGACGGCCTCAGCGAGCACCTGTTCACCGGGCGGTTCGCCGGCGTCCGGTCCGGACTCCGGGGGCTCGTAGTGCTCCCAGGTGGAGGCGTGCACGATCCGCAGCGGCAGCCCGTGGAGGGCGGCCTCGTCCACCGCCCAGTCCAGGGCCCGCAGGGCGGGGTCCGAACCGTCGACACCCACGACCAAGGGCCGTTCCATGGCCGCCACCGCCCTTCTCCCCCTCGTCCGGCTCCCGGTGCGCCCTCCCATCGTCGCCCCGCGTACGGGCGCACGCCACGTCCAAACGCGCCCGCGGCTGCCGGGCGTGGTGCCATGGAAGGACACCGATGCCCGGACCCGACGAGACCGACGACGGACAGCGACGAACGGATGCCACGATGACCGGTGCGCCGTTGCTCGCCACGGCCCTGCGCTCACTGCGGGCCGTGGTCCTCGACACCGACGGAGTGATCATCGACTCCGCCCGGTTGCACGCCGCGGCCTGGAAGGACGCCTTCGACCCGTTCCTGGAGGCCACCGGCGGCCAGCGCCCGTTCGACCTCGTGGAGGACTACCTGCGCCACGTCGACGGCCGGTCGCGGCTGGACGGGGCGAGTGCCTTCCTGGCGTCCCGGGGCCTGGAGCTGCCGCTCGGCGACGCGGACGACGCCCCCGGCTCCGGCACGGTCGGGGCGCTGGCCGCCCGCAAGGAGCAGCTCTTCACCGCGGGCCTGCGGACCCACACCATCGAGGCCTGGCCCGGCAGTGTGCGTCTCCTGGACGCGCTGCGGCGGGCCCGGGTCCCGTGCGCGGCGGTCTCGGCGTCGCGGCACGCGACCGAGCTGCTGTCCGCGGCCGGGGTGCTGGCGCTGTTCCAGGCCGTGGTGGACGGCAACGAGGCGCGCCGGCTGGACCTGCCCGGCAAACCGGACCCGGCGCTGTTCGTGGAGGCGGCCCGGCGGCTGGACGTGCCGCCCCGGGACACCGCCGTGGTGGAGGACGCGCTGGCCGGTGTCGAGGCGGGCCGGCGGGGCGGGTTCGGGCTGGTGGTGGGCGTGGACCGGACCGGCGGCCGGATCAGCGCGGCGGCCCTGCGCCGGCACGGCGCCGACGTGGTCGTGGCCGACCCCGGCGAGCTGCTGGTGACCGGGGAGGGCTGATGGCGCGCCCCTGGACGTGGTCGTACGAGGGCTATGACCCGGCGGGTGAGCGGCTGCGGGAGACGCTGTGCGCGCTGGGCAACGGCTACTTCGTCACCCGTGGTGCGGCGTGCGAGGTGCTGGGCGACCCGGTGCACTATCCGGGGACGTACGTGGCCGGCTGCTACAACCGGCTCACCTCCACCGTGGCGGGCCGGTCGGTGGACAACGAGGACATGGTCAACATGCCCAACTGGCTTCCGTTGCGGTACCGGATCTGCCCCGCCGACGCCGCTCCCGGCCCGTGGCTCTCGCCCGACCATCCCCATCTCGGCGAGCTCCGGCAGACGCTGGACCTGCGCGGCGGCACGCTGACCCGCTCCTCGGCGTACACCGACGAGGCGGGGCGGCGGCTGGGGGTGGAGGAGCGCCGCCTGGTGCACATGGGTGAGCCGCACCTGGCCGCGCAGCGCCTGTCGTTCACGGCCGACGGGTGGGCCGGTGCGGTCGAGGTGGAGGCGGCGATCGACGGCGGGGTCCGCAATGCCGGTGTGGCGCGCTACCGGGGGCTGGCCGATCAGCATCTGCGCGGCTGGGAGTCGGGCTCCGAGCGGCCCGACACCATGTGGCTGACCTCGCGCACCACCGACTCGGACATCCTGGTGGCGCTGGCGGCGCGGTTGCGGGCCACGCCGGCCCGGGGCGTGGCGCACCAGACCCGGCTGACGGTGCTGCGGGCCTTCCAGACCGTGGTGCTGCCGATCGGCCCCGGCAGCACCGCGGTCGTCGACAAGACCGTGGCGCTGTACACCTCCCGCGACCCGGCGATCGAGAGTCCACGGCGCGCGGCGGTCGAGAGCGTGATCCAGGCGCCGCACTTCCGGCAGCTGCTGGCGTCGCACCGCCGCGCCTGGGCGGACCTGTGGCGGCAGGCGAAGCTGGAGGTGCCCGGGGAGGCCGGCCAGATCCTGCGGCTGCACCTCTTCCACGTGCTGCAGACCCTGTCGCCGCACACCGCCGAGCTCGACGTCGGGGTGCCGGCGCGCGGGCTGCACGGCGAGTCGTACCGGGGACACGTCTTCTGGGACGAGCTGTTCGTGCTGCCGTTCTTGAACCTGCATCTGCCGCAGGTCTCCCGGGCGTTGCTGGAGTACCGCTACCGGCGGCTGCCGGCCGCCCTGCATGCGGCGCGGGAAACCGGCCGGGCCGGTGCGATGTATCCGTGGCAGAGCGCCGGGGACGGCCGGGAGGAGACCCAGCAGCTGCACCTGAACCCGCGCTCGGGCCGCTGGCTGCCCGACTACTCGCGGCTGCAGCACCACGTCGGCTCGGCCATCGCGTACAACATCTGGCAGTACGGGCAGGCCAGCGGGGACAGTGACTTTCTGGGGACCAAGGGCGCGGAGATGCTGCTGCAGATCGCCCGTTTCTGGGCCTCGGCCACGGCCTGGGACAGCGAACTGGGCCGGTACCGGATCCGCGGGGTGGTCGGTCCCGACGAGTACCACGACGGGTATCCGGGCGCGGCGCAGCCGGGCGTGGACGACAACGCCTACACCAATGTGACCGCGGCCTGGGTGCTGATGCGTGCCCTGGAGCTGTGCGACACGCTCCCCGAGGCGCACCGCCGGCAGCTCTTCGAACGGATCCAGCTCACCCCGGACGAGCCGGAGCGCTGGGAGGACATCGCGCACCGGCTGCACGTGCCGCACCACCGCGGCGTCATCAGCCAGTTCGCCGGGTACGGGGACCTCGCCGAACTGGACTGGGAGGGCTACCGGCGGCGTTACGGCGACATCCGGCGGCTGGACCGGATCCTGGAGGCGGAGGGCGACACCGTCAACCGCTACCAGGCGTCCAAGCAGGCCGATGTGCTGATGCTGGGCTATCTGTTCTCCCCTGCCGAACTCGTCGCGGTGTTCCACCGATTGGGATACGCGCTGGACGAGGACACCTGGCACGCCACCGTGGACTACTACCTGAGCCGGACCAGTCACGGCTCGACGCTGAGCGCGCTGGCCCACGCCTGGGTGCTGGCCCGGGTCCAGCGGCCCGACGCCTGGGCGTACTGCGAGGAGGCGCTGACCGGGGACGTGGCCGATGTCCAGGGCGGTACGACCGCGGAGGGCATCCATCTGGGCGCGATGGCCGGCAGCCTGGATCTGGTGCAGCGCGGTCTGACCGGGCTGGAGACCCGGGAGGAGGCCCTCTGGCTGGATCCGGCCCCGCTGCCGCAGCTGTCGAAGTTCGCGGTGCGGATCCGCTACCGCTGGCACTGGGACATCGACTTGCGGATCCGCGCCGAGCAGGTGGGCATCGCCGTGCCGGAGTCGGACCTGCCGCCGGTCCGGGTCCGGCTGCGCGACCGTTCGTTCCTCATCGCGCCCGGCACGGCCCGCCGCCTCGACCTGCCCGACCCCTGACGGGCCGGTGCCTCGTCACGGGGCGCGGTCCGGCGCCCCCGGCAGGAGCGCGTCGAGCGCGGCGCGGTCGGTCTTGCCGTTGGCGTTGAGCGGGAGGGTGTCGAGGGCGGTGAGGGTGGCCGGGACCATGTAGGCGGGGAGCCGGTCGCGCAGGGCCGCGCGGAGACCGTCGGCGGTGGTGCCCGCGGTGCCGGTGTAGGCGGCGGTGAGTTCGGTGCCGCCGGGCGTGGTCCGCGGCAGCACGGCGGCCTCCCTGACCCCGGGCAGGGCGCGCAACGCGGCCTCGACCTCGCCGACTTCGACGCGGTAGCCGTGCACCTGGACCTGCTGGTCGCCGCGGCCGAGGTGGACCAGCGGCCGGTGGTCGTCGTCGGCCGGGGCGGCGGTCGCGTCCAGCGGGGTGACGCGGTCGCCGGTGCGGTACCAGTGGTCGTCGGTCAGCGGGGTGGCCGGGTCGTAGGGGGAGCCGTCGGGTGCCAGGAAGCGGCCGGTGTTGTTCGCCGGGTCGAGGTAGCCGGGGAAGCGTTGTGCGCCGCGGACGCACAACTCGCCGTGGTGGTCGCGTCGTTCGAGTCCGGGGTAGAGGGTGCCGATGGGGACGGTGCCGTTGGCCGGGGACGGCCAGTCGGCGGGGCCGGGCGGCAGGCGGTAGGCGGTGCAGGTCACGGTCAGTTCGGTGGGGCCGTAGGCGTTCTCCAGCCGGCTGTGCGGGGCGGCGCGGTGCCAGGCCGCGGCCTGCTGGAGGGTCAGCGGTTCACCGCAGAACATGCTGTGCCGCAGCGTCGGCATGCTGTCCGGTTTCAGGGCGCGGAACCGCTGGGCGAGGGAGATCACCGACGGTACGGAGTTCCAGTGGGTGAGGGCGTGCCGGCCCACGAAGCGGACCGGGGCGAGCAGGTCGTCGCGGGACGGGACGACCAGGGTGGCGCCGCTCCCCCAGGTGGTGAACATGTCGTGCACGGACGGGTCGAAGGTGAGGTCGAAGGTCTGTGAGCAGCGGGCGCCGGGGCCGGCGGCGGCGCGCGGGACGGCGTGGGTGAGGTAGGCGCAGACGTTGCGGTGCCGGATGGGGACGCCCTTGGGGACGCCGGTGGAGCCGGAGGTGAAGAGGAGGTAGGCGAGGTCGTCGGGGCGGGCGGCGGGCAGGACGGGGAGCGGTGCGGCGGGGAGGTGCGGCAGTTGGGCGTCGGTGCGGGTGACCAGGGGGACGTCCGGCGGTGTGGGCCGGGCGGCGGTCCCGTCGGACAGTACGGCGTCGAGCCGGGCGGCGCGGACGATGCGGGCGTTGCGCCCGGCCGGGAAGGCGGGGCCGAGCGGGACGACGGTGGCGCCGAGGCGCAGTACGGCGAGGTATCCGGCGTAGGCGACGGTGGTGCGGCCGGCCAGCAGGCCCACCCGGCGGGGCGGTGTTCCGCCGAGGCGGTCGAGCAGCGTGGCCGCGAGGGCGTCGGCGCGGGCGGCGAGTTGGGCGTAGGTCAGCGTGGTGTCGCCGGTCTCCAGCGCGGGCTGGTCCGGGTGGGCGGCGGCGGTGGCCGTGAACCAGTCGAGGAGGGTGTGCCGTGCGGCGGGGATGCTCACCGTGCGCCTTTCCAAGGGGTGGGGCGGGGGGTCGGGGCCGCGGCGTCGGACGTGCCTGCGGGCGGGCCCGGCGTGCTTGCGGCCATGGCGAACGCGCAGCTCAGCGGGGTGTTGGAGTGGTCGCGCAGGCTCAGCCAGCGGTAGCTGCGCCAGCGGCCCGAGCGGGCGCCGGGCGGGACGTCGATGGTCCAGGGCCGCCCGGTGAGCCCCGCTCCGTCGGCCTTGACGCAGGCTTCCTGGGCGGTCCACACCCAGGCGACCTCTTCGGCGGCCGCGGCCGGCGGCAGTGCGGTGAGCCGTCCGGCGTGCGTACCGAGCAGCCGCCGGGCGAAGGAGGCGCGGACGGCGGGGTCCGGGCGCTGGACGTCCACGCCGACGGCGCGCCCCAGCGCCACCCCGGCGGCGAGCGTGCCCCGGCTGTGGGACACGCTGATGCCGATGTCGGGGTGTCCGCGCAGCCACGGCTTGCCGCGCCGGTCGGGGACGATCTCCGCGCCGGCCGGGCCGGGCCGTACGGCGGCGAGCAGTTGCCGCAACAGCCCGCGGCCGGCGAGGAATTCGCCGGCCCGCCATTCGGGCAGGGCGGCCGCGCGGCGCCGGTCGTCCCGGTGGGTGCTGGCGGCGGCGCGGTCCGCGGTCGTGGTGGTCACCCAGATCCCACAGGCCACCTCGATCGGTGCCGTCACGGGAGGGTGCCCGGCCGTTCGAGGGCGGCCAGGAGGTCCTCGGCGGCGTCCGCGAGGGTGCCGAGGACGACCTCGTCGGCGCCGCCGCCGATGCCGAAGAGTGCGGCCTGGGCGCGGAGTTCCTGGATTCCTCCGGTGGTGAAGCCGGCCGCGCCCCACAGCTGGGCGCAGTCGGCGAGGACATGGCGGACGGTGGCGCCGGCGGCCGCTTTGAGGGTGGCGGCCGCGGTGGCGTCGTGGTGCAGCGCCACCGGGTCGGCCAACTCGCCGCTGAGAGCGTGCAGTTCGCGTACCCGCAGCAGGCAGGTCGCGAACCGCTGCCGGACCGTGTCAAGGTCCCACAGGGTGCCGTCGCCGTGCGGGCGGCCGGTGAGACGGCGGTGGGTGTCGGCCAGCACCCGGCGGCACAGTGCCACGCCCCATTGGGCGCCGGCCAGCCGTTCGGTACCGATGTGGCGGGCGAAGAGCGGCAGTCCGAAGCCGACGCGGCCGAGCACCTGGTCCCGGCCGAGCCGTACCCCGTCGAAGGTGACGTGGCCGGCGCCGGAGTCGGCGAAGAGGGCGGAGTCGGCGGGGCGCACGGTGACGCCCCGTGCGCCGGCCGGCACCAGGACCCAGGTGAAGTGGGTGAAGTGCCGCCCCGGGCGGTGCCGGGCGAGGACGAGGAAGTGGGTGGCGGTAGTGGTGTTGGCGATCCAGTTCTTCTCGCCGGTCACCTCCAGGGCGTCGTCCTCGATGCGCAGTTCCGTGCGGAGGGCGGTGAGGTCGGTGCCGGCGGTGACGTCGGTCGCGGCGAGGGCGAGGGTGGCCCGGCCGGTGAGCGCGCCCTCAAGTGCCTGCCGGGCGGCCGGCGCCCGCCCGGTGGCGAGCAGGGGCAGCGCGGTGGCCAGCTGGACGCTGACCGACAGGGTGGCGGGGACGGAGAAGCGGGCGTCGACGGCGGTGAGCAGGTCGGCGAGGCCGGCCGGGTCGATGCCGGTGCCGGGCTGCCGGTCGCGGTAGGCACCGGCGGTCAGGCCGGCGCCGCCGAGTGCGGCCCAGACCTGCGCGCCGGGCGCGGTGCGGGGCAGTGCGTCGAGCGGGGCGTAGCGGGGGTCAGGCAAAGCTCACCCCCTGGTCGCGCAGTGCCAGCCGGCCGTCGGCGAGGTGCAGCCGGTCGTTGCTGTAGTTGAGCGGCGCGGAGCGCAGGTCGCGCAGGGCGTGTTCGAGCCGGGTGGGTGAGTCCTTGAGGTAGCCGTGGCGCAGTCCGAGCGCGGTGATCAGGTCGTCGACGGCCGCCAGGCACTCCTCGGAGGCGGTGATCTTCAGCGCGTTGAGCTGGAGCTGGCGGGCCGGTGCGGACAGGTCGGCGCCGGACTCCACGGTGTGCAGGGCCTGTTGGAGCAGGGCGTGCACGGTGTCGAGGCGCTGCCGGGACCGGGCGATCCGGGTGAGGAGGAGCTCGGAGGTGAGGTCGAAGCGGGCCCGGCCGGCGGGGCTGCGCAGCAGGCGCAGTACGCGGGAGAGTGCTCCGGCTGCGGTGCCGAGCCAGACCGCGGACCAGCCCAGGTGGGCCAGCGGCCCGAAGACCGTGGTGGCGATCCGGTGGAACTCCCCGGATTCACCGACGACGTGGTGGGCGGGGAGGCGTCCGGTCAGGGTGAGCGCGGCGCTGTGGCTGGCGCGCATGCCCATCGGCTGCCAGTCGCCGGAGGCGGTGATGTCGAGCTGGTTGCGGTGGGCGTAGACCAGCGTCACCTCGTGGGCGGTGGCGTCGGCCCCGGGGCTGCGCATGGTGATCAGGAAGCCGTCGGCGTGGACGCCGCCGGTGACGATGGGCGCGAACCGCTCCACGACCAACTCGCCCTGCTCGGCCGCCAGTTGTGCCTGAGCGCTGAGCAGATGGCCGCCCTTGCCGGCCTCCGTGGTGACGGAGGCGAGATAGCACTCCCCCGCCGCGATCCGCGGCAGCAGTTCCTTGCGCAGCCGCTCGTTCCCGTACCGGACCAGGGCCGCCGACTGCTGGCAGTGCATCGCGAAGATCATGCCGACGGACATGTCGCTGCGCCCGAGGGTCTGGGCGGCGGCCGCCAGGTCCCGTGCGGTGCCGCCGAGGCCGCCGTGGGTGACGGGGACCAGCAGGCCGAGCAGGCCGGTGCGGCGCAGCGCGTCCAGTGCGGCCACCGGGAATTCCGCCGCGCGGTCGGTGCGGGCAAGGTGTTCCTCGGTGGCCTCGGTGACCGCTGCCAGGCGGTCGGTCAAGTCGAGCGGGGGCCGGGTAGCGGGCTCGGTGGTCATGCGGTCTCCTGGCCGGCCGGGCCGTCGCCGGTGCCCTCCGGCAGCTGTGCGGCGATCACGTTCCAGAGGCTGCCGGCGGTGGCGAAGGTGGTGTCGTTGAGCTCCTCGTCCGGCAGCGAGATGCCGAAGGTGTCCTCGACGGCGAACAGCAGCTCGATGGCCTGCATGGAGTCGACGCCGAGTGTGCGCAGGTCGGTGTCGGGGGTGAGGGCGGTCTCGCCGGGGCCGGCGTGCTTGAGGAAGGGCTGCAGCAGGGCGGTGAAGCGGGCGTCCATGGTGTCTCTTTCGGTGCGGTCAGCGGGCGATGCGGCACAGGTCGTCGACCCGGCGGAGGTTTTCCGGTACGAGCGCGTCGGCGTCGAGTTCCCGGCCCAGTGCGGTCTCCAGCCGCTCGATGATCTCGATCAGCCGGAAGGAGCTGAAGGAGGGGAAGGAGTCGAAGGGTGCGCCGCCCAGGAGGCCGGCCACCTCCACGCCGAGCACCTCCGCGGCGACGGCGGCGACCCGGTCACGGAGCGCGTGGTCGGCGGACGGACCGGCCGCCGGGGCCGGGATGCCGGGCGGGGCGCCGAAGACGGCGAGGTCGGCGGTGAGCACCTCCCGCAGCCGGTCCACGATGCCCGGCGGCTCGGCGCGGCCACGGGACAGCCGGCGGTGGGCGAGGTAGGTCTGCTCCACGACCTTGTCCCAGGCCCGCAGGTGCGCGGCCTCGGTCTCCCGCCGTTCCTCGTCGGCGTGGTCGGCGAAGAGCGCGCGGTAGGTGGCGTGCAGGGTGCGGGAGCGGGCCAGCAGCCAGGTCTCGACGGTGAGTTGACCGATCGCCCGGGCGCGGTCCGGGCAGGCGTCGTACGCGTCGAGGTAGCCGGCGACCGAGCTCTCGTCGACGGACACCAGCGGGGGCGGCCCGGCGGCCGGGCGGGCGGTGTCCGGTGCCACCTCGACGACCTCGGCGGACTCGATGCCGGCCAGTTCGTCCTCGGTGAGCACCCAGGTGCCGGGCGCGGCGGTGCCCCAGGAGGTCTCGCTGCGGTAGGCGTCGGTGATGTGCCAGCCGCCGGGCCCGGCGGCGAGCAGGAAACTGTGGTCCATGTGGGCCTGCCCGTGGTACGGCAGCCAGGGCAGGTGGAAGGCGTCGGCGACGACGTAGCGCGCGGCGTCGGCGTGGCGGACCGCGGCGAACATGCCGGTGCGGGTCGTCCGCTCGCGCCGGACGACGCGGAGGCCCAAAAGGCCCGGTGCCGACCGGAGTTGTTCGGCCAGGGGCGGATCGACGGTCGGCAGTCCGTCGGGGCGTGCCCAGGGGCGGAAGCCCAGGGGTGCGCCGAGCCGGAGGTGGGCCCCGGGGCCGTGGTGGTGGTCCGCGAGGACCGCCAGGTTGACCTGGATGCAGTCGAGCAGACCGCTGTGGACGGAACCGAACGCGAACTGCTCCGGTTCCCCTGTGACGGCCATGGCCGGTGTCCTTCCGTGCGGGGTGGTGGGGCTCATGCCGCTCCCGTCAGCCGGGCGAAGCCCTCGGCGATCCGGGTGAGTTCGGCGGCGATGTGCGGCAGGCGGGTCGGGTCGTCGGCGCCGAGCGCCTCGTGCTGCTGCCGTTCGTCGCCGTAGAGCAGGCTGGTGGCGGCCTTGAAGCGCAGCGCCTGCGGCTCGTCGCCGAGGAGGTGTCCGGCGAGGACGACGATGCCCGCGTCGTCGAGGAGGCGGGCGGCGAGCGCGGCTGCGTCGGTGATGCCGCGGGCGGCCAGCCGGTCGCGCAGCGGCGCGAAGTCCGGGTAGACGTAGAAGCCGCCGGTGGGCGGGCGGCAGACGGCGCCCGCTTCGACGGCGGTGCGGTGCACGGCCCGGGCCACCGCGCCGTGCAGCCGGGCGCTCGCCCGTATCCGCGCGGTGATCTCCGGCGGTTCGGCGTAGGCGTACTCGGCGACCTGCTGCATCGGTCCGGCGAGGGTGGACCAGATCTCGCTGGCCGCGGCGACGGTGGCGTCCCGGAGCAGGGCGCCGGTGTCGCCGGCGGGGAAGCGGGCGACGCCGATCCGCCAGCCGCCGAGGCCGAGGGTCTTGGACAGTCCGCTGGTGACGACGGTGCGTTCCGGGGCGACTTCGGCGGGGCTGAGGTAGGGGGTGGTGTCGGGGTCGTGGACGAGGTCGCGGTAGATCTCGTCGGAGACGATCAGCAGGTCCTCGGCGCGGGCCAGCGCGCACAGGTCGCGGATCAGCGCGGGCGGGGCCACGGTTCCGGTGGGGTTGTCGGGGAGGGTGAGGACCAGCAGCCGGGGGTCGGCACCGGCCGCCCGGGCCCGGTGCAGGGTCTCGCGCAGCGCGTCGGGAGCCGGGACGCCGCCGCACTCGGCGGGGACGGGCACGCCGAAGACCTTCTTGCCGGCGTAGCGGGCCTGCGGGGCGTAGCTGTTCCAGGCGGGCCGGGGCAGCAACAGGTCGCCGGGGACGACGAGTTGGAGCGCCATCAGGAGCGGTTTGCTGCCGGGGGCGACCATCACCCGGTCGGGTTCGGTGGGCAGCCGGCGGCGGGTGAAGTAGCCGGCCACGGCGCGGCGTACGCTCTCGGCGCCGGCCACCGGCCCGTACGCGGCGCGGGTCGCGCCGGCCGCCAGCTGGGCGGCGAGTTCGGGCAGGACCGGCAGCCGGGCCTCGCCGAAGGCCAGGTGGACCAGTGAGGCCCCTTCGGCGCGGCGCCGGTCGACGAGCTGGTTGAGCGCCAGGTTCGGGGAGGGCGGGGCGACGGTGACGGCGGTCATGCGGGGTTCCTCTCCGCGCGGCCGGTGCGGCGGGCCGCGCCGGCGCCGGCCGGGGCGGGTCCGGCCGGTGTGCTGCCGCGCAGGGCGGCGGCGAGGTCGGCCGGGGTGGTGGGGTCGGGTTCGAGTTCGTCGAGCCAGGCGGCGTCGGCGGACCAGCGGGCCCGGAACGGCCGGCCGACCAGGCCGGGGTCGCGGGCCTGGAGCATCCGCAGCCGGAAGTACGCCCCGTCGGGGGTCTCCTCGACGCCGTCCACGACGACCTTGCCGGGGGTCGCGGACATCACCGGGCCGCGTACGGTGCGGGCGAGGCCCGGCAGGGTGCGGTAGGCGTCGGTGAAGATCTCGACGGCCCTGGCCAGCGGCACCTTGAAGTAGTCGTGGGGGCCGGTGTCGCGCTCGACGAACAGGTAGTAGGGCACCGCGCCGGCCGCGAGTTCGGCCCGCCACAGCTCGCTCCAGACCCGGGGGTCGTCGTTGACGTGGGCGATCAGCGGGGCCTGGCAGTAGACCACCGCGCCGGTCGCGCGGATGCGGGCCAGCGCCGTGCGGGCCAGGTCGGTGGCCAGTTCCCGCGGGTGGCTGAAGTGTGCCATCACCGCGAGCTGCCGCCCGGAGGCGATCACCCGCTCGAACAGCCGCAGGACGTCGTCGGCGTCCGGGTCGGTGACGAAGCGCTGCGGCCAGTAGGCGACGGACTTGGTGCCGATCCGGATCGTGCGGACCGTCTCGACGCCCAGCAGCGGCTCCAGATGGCCGCGCAGCCGCTCGGTGGACATCACCATCGGGTCGCCGCCGGTGACCAGCACATCGTGGACCTCGGGGTGGTCGCCGAGGTAGCGGATCAGTCCGCCCGGGTCGGGGGCGGCGAACTTGAGGTCGGCGTCGCCGATGAACTGGGCCCAGCGGAAGCAGTAGGTGCAGTAGGCGTGGCAGGTCTGGCCCTGGCCGGGGAAGTAGAGCACCGTCTCGCGGTATTTGTGCTGCAGTCCGGGAAGGGGGACGCCGTCCTGGGTGGGGACGTTGAGCTGCTGCTGTCCGGAGGGGTGGGGGTTGAGCCGCCGGCGGATCTCCTGGACGGCCTCGCGCAGCAGCGGCTTGTCGGCGGGGTCGGCGGAGAGCTTGGCCAGCTGGTCCTCGTCGGCGGCGGCGAGCATGCCGCGCTGCGGGAAGGTGAGTTGGAACATCGGGTCCTCGGGGACCCGGTCCCAGTCGATGAGTTCGCCGAGCACGTACTCGTTGACCCGGAACGGCAGCACCAGCGACACCCGGCGCACGGTGTCGCGGAGGTCGTGGGTCAGGCGGTGACGGCGGGCGATCTCGTCGAGGTGGCGGGGGCCGAACGCCCGGAAGCGGGCGGTTTCCGGCAGGCCGGCCGGCATCATCGGTCACCTCCGGTCCGGCGCGGTTTGCGGTAGAGGTCGTCGCCGAGGACCAGGAAGTCCAGGTCCATGGCGCGGAAGGCGCGCAGCGCGTCGGCGGCGGTGTCGACGATGGGTTCGCCCTTGTCGTTGAAGGAGGTGTTGAGCAGGACCGGGGGCGCGCCGTGCCGCTCCAGGGCGTCCAGGGCGGCGCCGACCGCGGGCGCCTCGTCGCCGTGCAGGACCTGCGGCCGGGTGGTGCCGTCGACGTGGACGACGCCGGGCGCGACCTGCCGGCCGAGCTCGGTGGCCTTCGCGGCGCCGAGCATGTAGAGGCTCAAGTACTCCTGCTGTGCCCAGAGTTGGGCGCCGTAGCCGGGCCGGGTGACACCGGCGAAGGGCCGCCACTGTTCGCGGTTCTTGAGGGTGTTGACCCGGGTGTTGACGTCCGCGGTGTCCGGAACGGCGATGATCGAGCGCCGGCACAGCGCCCGCGGCCCCACCTCGGCCCGCCCCTGGGCAACCGCTCCGACCTGCCCGTCCAGCAGCAGCCCGGTCAGCTCGTCGATGTCCAGATCCGCCCGCACCAGCCCCGAGAGGTCCAGCTCCCCCGCCGCGGTGCCACGCCGGCCCCGCCCCGGGACACCGGCCCCCGAAGCACCCGCCCCGGGGACCCGCGCCCCCGGAATACCCTCCCCCGCCCCGCCGTTGAGGCGATCAGGGGCCCACACATCCACCCCCAGATAGGGACTCAGCGCCCCCGCCCTCCTCCTGGGCGGCCGCACCGTCCAGGCCGCTCCGAGGGCGACCCCCGCGTCGTGCGGTACGGGCGGTACGTACAGCGGGCCGGGCAGGGTGCCGTTGGTGCTGCAGTTGAGGGCGACCCCGCCGCTGAGGCACAGTTCCTCGACGCCGGCCGCCTTACGGGTCAGCGCCGCGAGATGGGTGACGGTCTGTTCGATGAGGCGCTGGGCGGTGTACGCGACGAGGACGGCGTTCGGGTCGTCGGTCAGCCGCTCCTCGGGTACGCGGGGGCCGTCCGCCCCGGCGATCTTGGTGTAGCGCTCCCGCCAGCGGCCGACGGTGTCGTCGTACTGCGCCTTGATCTCGTCGGCGGTGGCGCTCCCGCGGCTCTCCGCCAGCGGTTCGACGGCCAGGCCGAAGTCGTCGGCGGTGAGGTCCACCAGCGGCTCGACGTCCAGGTGGGCGGCTCGCCCGTAGGCGGCCAGGCCCATGGTCTTGCCGGCGTTGAGGAAGGAGAAGCCGAGCCAGGTGGAGGCGGCGTCGTAGGCGTAGCCCAGCGAGGCGGTGCGCTGCCAGCTGCGTTCCAGGCGGGGTTCGGCGCCGTCCTCGTAGGTCCAGATCGTGGCGGACTCGTTCTCGCCGTGGCCGTCGACGACCAGCACCCCGGCCTTGGGGAACGGCGAGGCGTAGAAGGAGGAGGCGGCGTGCGCCTGGTGGTGGGGGACGCGGACGACCTCGGGCGTGCGGCCGCCGAAGTCCAGTCCGACGGCGTAGGCGAGGAACTCGGCGTCGCCGGCGAAGCGCCGCGGGTAGAGCTGTTCGCTGTCCCAGCCGAGGGCGACCACGTCGATGTCGGCGGCGGTGATGCCGGCCTGTACCAGGCAGAAGCGGGCGGCGCCGAACGGCTTGCGGTAGAGGGAGTGGCGGTGGCGGTTGACGCGCTCCTCTTCGGTGAAGGCGATGACCTCGCCGTCCCCGTTGACGAGGCAGGCGGCGCTGTCGTGCCAGCCGGTGGGCGGTGCGTTGACACCGAGGATCCAGGTCATGGGCGGTTGTCCTTGGTCAGGAGGGACGGTCGGAGAAGCGGGGTGAGGGAGTGGCGTACGGCGTGCCGGGCGGCGGCCAGCGCGGTGGCGCACTCCTCGGCGGTGTCGCCGACGGCGATGAGGGCGGCGAGGCGGGGCACGATGCCGCGGGGCGGCAGCCGCAGCGTGGTGCCGGGCGCGGCGAGCGGCACGGCCCGGACGACACCGGGCACGGTCTGGGCGGTGGAGAGGTCGAGGGAGCGGACGGTGCCGTCGTGCTCGGGGTAGACGAAGCTCACCTCGGCGCAGCGGTCGTGGTGCGGGGCGAGGTCCGGGGTCCGGCCGAGTGCGAGATCGGCGGCGGCCGCGACCGGGTCGACTCCGGTGGCGAGGGTGACCAGGAGTGGGATGAAGTCGCCGCCGAGCCGGCCGTTGACCTCGACGACGCGGGGTCCGGTGGGGGTGAGGCGGAGTTCGGTGTGGGTGAGGCCGGTGCGGATGCCGAGGGCGGTGTGCGCGTCGGCGACGACGGAGCGCACCTCGTCGGCCCACGGCTCGTGCCGCCAGGGCGCGACGAGGTGCCCGGTCTCCTCGAAGTACGGGGCGAAGCCGAGGCGTTTGCGGGCCACGCCCACGATCCGGGCGGTGCCGTCGGCGACCGCGCAGTCCACGCTGATCTCGGGTCCGGTCAGGTATTCCTCGACGAGCGCGCCGGCGGTCGCGGGGATGCCGGGGAAGGCGGCAGTGCGTGCCTGGTCGAAGGCGTGCCGGAGCTGTTCGGGGTCGCCGGCGAGGGTGACGCCGATGCTGCCGGCCAGGGCCCGGGGTTTGACGACGACGGGCCGGCCGAGTTCCTCCGCGGCGGCGAGCGCCTCCTCGGTGGTGTGGACCTCGTGGAAGCGTGCGGAGGGCACGTCGGCGGCGGCGAGCAGCCGGCGGGTGGCGAGTTTGTCGCGGCAGCGGCGGGCGGCCTCGGGGCTCATGTGCACCAGGCCCAGCCGGCGGGCGGCCTCGGCGGTGGTCTCCAGCAGGGTCTCGTCCCAGGTGAGGACGGCGCCGGGGCCGGGATGGCCGGCCAGCAGTGCGGCGATCGCGCGGGTGGTGTCGGTGGCGTCGGAGGTGTCCGCGGTACGGAACCGGTCTGCGATGTGCCGGCGTTGCCAGTCCGGTTCGGTGCGCTGGACGAGGGCGGTGGTCACCCGGCCGGCGACGGTGTCCAAGGCGTAGGCGCGGTAGGGCGGGTTGCCGCAGCCGACGAGGACGAGCCGGGCGGGTGCCGCGGGGTCGACGGGGGTGCAGTCGAGCCGGGCGGTGCGCAGGGTGCGGTGGAGGGCGGCGGTCACCTCCGCGCTGCTGCGGCCGCGGAAGCGGAACCGCGCTCCGGCGTGTTCGTAGCCGCCACCCCGCATCAACGCGCCCCATTCCGGGAGGACTTGGGCGTAGGGTCCGTCGTCGCCAGGGTATCCGGTGGCGTGGTCCACCCGGCAGGGGGCGGGAACGGAGGGTGGGACCAGCAGCCAGCCGGCCACCTCGGCCGGTGCGGGGTCCGCGGTGGCGGTGGGGTCGGGGGTGCCGGTCTGGTGGGCGAAGGCCGCGGCCATCAGGTCGATGCCGTGCACCTCGCGCCAGACGAAGGGGACTTCGGCACCGCCGGGGCGGGCGCCGATCTCCAGGACGGTCAGTTCGCCGTGCTCGCTCTCGAAGAGTTCGAGGTGGAAGACGGACGGGCCGGTGAACAGGGCCCCGGTGGCGGCGGCGGTGAGCTCGCCGATGCGGGCGAGGAGTGCGGGGTCGTCGATCTCCACCGAGCCGAGCGCCGCGCCGGTGGTGAACTCCAGGCAGGTGTGGAGGTAGCGGGAGGCCCGCCAGGGGCCGAGGCCGTCGCCGGTGTGCACGCCGTCGACGTGCAGGACCCGGTCGGGGCGCCACTGCTGGACGAGCATGCCGGTCTCCGCCGGGAAGGCGTAGCGCCCGAGCTCGCCGGGGGAGTCGAGGCGGGTGATGCCGGCGCTGGCGGTGCCGCGCCGCGGTTTGAGCAGGACCGGCCAGCCGTGCCGGGCGGCGAAGGCGGCCACCGCGTCGGGGCCGGTGGCCGCGGCGGTGGGCGGTACGGGGAGGCCCGCGGCTTCGAGCCGCTGGGCCATCAGCAGTTTGTCGCGCAGCGGCAGCAGGTCCTCGGCGCGCTGTCCGGGCAGGCCGAAGGCGTCCCGCAGGTCGGCGGCGAGGTCGAGGTCGGTTTCCTGGAGGGCGACGATCCGGGTGGGCGGGCCGAGCCGCTCGATCAGGGCGTCGAGGGCGGCGCGGACCTCCTTGACGTTCTCGGTGCTGTCCACGAGCCGTACCGCAGCGGCCTGTTCGGCGGGGAGGTGGCGGGCGGCCCGTTCGGTGGTGAGGTAGCTGACGCGGTGGACGGAGTGGTCGAGGTAGGCAGCGTAGTCGGCGTAGCGGTCGGTCCAGCGGTGCAGGACCAGGACGTGTTCGGGCACGGGCGGCCTCCTGGGGGCAGGAACGAGCACGGTGGGGTGGGCCGGCCGGGGGTGCGGCCGCGCGGCGTCGGCGGCGCGCGGTGTGGTCCGGCGGGGCGGGGCGCGGGGCCGGCCGGTGCGGCGGGCGGGATGCGCCGGGCCGCGGCGCCTGCCGGGGCCGGTGTGGGTGGGCGGTACCGCCTCAGGGCCGCCCGGCGGCGGCGAGCAGGCCGTCGTGCAGGTCCCGGAGAAGTTCGGCGCACTGTTCGCGGCCGAGGTCCTTCGCTGTGAGCCGGACCGAGAGTCCGGCGTCGGTCTCCAGGGCGCGGGCGTAACACCGCGGCGAGATGGTGGTGAAGGGTTCCTCCCAGGTGAGGGTGGGTGGGCGGGCGTCCTGCGGGGCCTGTGGGGGGAGGGCGTCGAGCGGTGAACCGCCGGGTACGGCCACGTAGTTGAAGGCGCAGGCCGGTTCGGTGGCGTCGGGTGTCCGGGCCCGCAGGGCGGCGACCGCGGTGACGTCGTGCATGCCGTGCCGGAAGGCGGTCAGGCCGCTCCAGTGCACCGCGTCCGCGAGGGTGACCAGGTCGTCGGTGCGGGCCTGTTCGACGAGCGCGGGGACCCACTGGTTCATCGAGGTGACCACGGTCTTCCAGCGGCCGGCGAAGCGGTTGGCGCTCATCAGGTGGACGAGCAGGGTGTCGGTGCCGCATCGGCGGGCGACGCTGCGGACGTAGGCCGCGAGGACGACGCTGGCGACGGAGACCCGGGCGCGTGCGGCGAGGGCGTGTGCGGCCGGGCGGGCGGCCGCGGAGTGCAGGGTGGCCTGGACGGTGCCGCCCGCCGCGCCGGTGCGGGGCAGGGCGGCCGGCGGGGCGTGGGACAGCAGGTCGGCCCAGTGGTCGAGGGCGGCGGCCTGCCGGCGGAGTCCGGCGGGGCCGTACTGCTCCGCGGCGAGGTCGGCGGGGCCGGGCGGGGTGGGGCCGAGGCCGTCGGGGTCGGTGAGCGCCTGCCGGAATTCCCGGTGCAGGAGTTCCTGGGCCCAGGCGTCGGCGGTGATGTGGTGTTTGGCGAACAGCAGGTGGGTGGGGGCCCCGTCGCGGGTCAGCAGCCGGGCCCGCCAGCCGTGCTGCCGGCCGAGGTCGAAGGGCTCGTGGACCAGTTCGGCGGCGCGGCGGTCGGGCGCGGTGCCGTCGTCGGGTACGGCCGGCAAGGTGTCGCCGATGCCGGTGTCGGCGTCGGGCGTCAACTGCCGTGGCGCGTCGGGGTCCTTGAGGTCGTAGCGGGTGCGCAGCGCGGGGTGCCGGGCGGCGAGGGTACGGAGCGCGGTGCGGACCTGTGCGGCGTCGGTGCCGCGGGGCAGTGGCCAGGCGGCGGCGTTGTTCGGCTCGTGCCGCCGGTGGGCCGGCAGGTCGCGGATGTCGTGCCATACCGAGAGCTGGCCGAGCGAGAGCGGTCCGGCCGCGGACATGTGTTCCCCCATTGCTGCACTTCCATCATGCGAAAGGTGAATTCCGTGCACGGCTTGACGCTGCCACAAGCTGTTGACGTCTGTCCAGGTCGATCGGGCAGCGAAGGCCGCCAAACGTGACCCACCTCACACGGCAATCCCGCCGTGCCCATGAGAGCCTGATCACCACTCTTCGAAAACCAACTTCCGTTCTACGGAAGCTTGGAGGGCGCTTCGGCCGCCGGCCGGGCGCTTCCCGGGGCGCCGCCGCGCACACCCGTCCGCAGTCGACGGGCCGTCATATCCGCTCCGGCCGCCCCGGATTCACCGTTCCCGTACACCACGAGGGGTCTTCCGCACCGTGAGCACCGTGAGTCAGCCGCCCTCCGCCTCCGCCGGTCCGGCCGGGGAATTCCTCCACGACTTCCTGCTCGCCGCCGCCCGGCACACCCCCGACGCCCCCGCCCTGATCGAGTCCGGCCGGCCCGGAGCGACCACCGTGACCACCTACGCCGAACTCGCCGCCCTGGTGGACGCGTACGCGGACGGTCTCGGCGCGCTGGGCATCGAGACCGGCTCGCGGGTGGTCCTGGAGTCCGACACCACCGCCCGGGCCGTCGCGGCGCTCCTCGCCTGCTCGCGGTCCGGCCTCGCCTTCGTCCCGGTGAGCCCCGAAACCCCGCACCGGCGGCTGGAGTCGATCCTCGCCACCGCCCGGCCCGCGCTCCACCTCCAGGCCGCGGACGGCACCCGGCGCGACCTCCCGCCGGCCCTCGGCACCGCCCGGTTCGGCCCGGACGGACTGACCGTCGACCGCGCCCCCGCACCCCACCGGCCCCGCCGCCGGGTGCCCTGCGTCACCGACCCCGCGTACATCGTCTTCACCTCCGGCACCACGGGGCGACCCAAGGGCGTGGTGATGAGCCACCGCGCGGTGCTCGCCTTCTACCGGGGCATGCTGGCGCACCGGATCGCCACGCCCGAGGACCGCATCGCCAGCACCTCACCGCTGCAGTTCGACTTCTCGCTGCTCAACATCGGCCTGGCGCTGGGCAGCGGCGCCGCCGTCGTCCCGGTCCCGCCGCACCTGGTGCGCTGGCCCCGGCATCTGCTGCGGGTGCTGCGGGAGACCGGCGCCACCCAGGTCAACGGCGTCCCGTCGATCTGGCGGCAGTCGCTGCGGTACGAGCCGGAACGGCTGGCCGCCCTCGACCGGCTGCGTTCGGTCCTGTTCTGCGGTGAGGAATTCCCGCTGCCCGAACTCCGCCGCCTCCAGGAACTGCTGCCCGCGGCCCGCCTCATCAACTGCTACGGCGCCACCGAGTCGATGGCCTGCTCCTTCGAGGACGTCCCGCGCCCGCTGCCGGACGACGTGGAGCGACTCTCCATCGGCGTCGCCCACCCCGGCGCGGAGATGCTGCTCGTCGACGCGTCAGGGGCGGTCGTCGACCGGCCGGGGGTACCCGGCGAGATCCATCTGCGCAGTCCCGCGCTGTTCTCCGGGTACTGGGACGACCCGGAGGCCACCCGCGCCGCGCTGGTCCCCGACCCGCTGTGCCCGCAGTCCGGCCAGGCCGTCCTGCGCACCGGCGACCTGGCCGTACGGGGCGAGAGCGGCGAGTACTACTTCTGCGGCCGGACCGACTCCCAGGTGCAGATCAACGGTAACCGCGTCGAACTCGCCGAGGTGGAGCGGCGGTTGACGGAATTCCCCGGCGCCGTCGCCGCGACCGCACTGGCCCTGCCCCTCCCCGGCGGCGGCCTCGAACTCACCGCCTTCGTGGTCCCCCGCGCCGATCGGACCCCGCCGGACGCCGGCGCGCTGCGGGAGTTCTGCGCCGAGACCCTGCCGCCGTACATGGTCCCGCAGCAGATCCAGCTGCTGGACGCGCTGCCCGTCACGGCGAACGGCAAGGTCGACCGCGCGGCCCTGGCGGACGCCGCCGCCCGGGGCGCGGCACCGGCCGTGCCCGGCGGCGGCCCGCGGTGACCGACCACCCGCAGGAGGAAGCCGTGAGCAGAACCGACGCCCCCGCACCGGCGCCCGGTACGCCCGCACCCGGCCGGCTGCGCCGCTACGTCCGGGTGCGGGCGGGCGGACTGCCCGGCGCGTTCTGGGTGTTGTGGGGCGGCTCGCTGGTCAACCGCCTGGGGTCGATGGTCAATCCGTTCCTCAGCCTCTATCTGACCGGGGTCCGCGGCATCCCGCTCGCCGACACCGGGCTGATCCTCGCGGTGGTCGGCATCGGCTCGGTCGTCTCCCAGCCGCTGGGCGGCTTCCTCGCCGACCGGTTCGGCCGCCGGGTGGCGCTGACCGGCGGGATGCTGGCGAACGGCGCGACCCTGCTCACCCTCGGCCACGCCCACGGCCTGACCGTGCTGATCCCCGCGTGCTTCACGCTCGGCATCACCATCGACCTCTTCCGCCCCGCCGCCCAGGCCCTGGTCGCCGACGCGGTGCCCGCCGCCGACCGCACCCGCGCCTTCGGACTGCTGCTCTGGGCGATCAACCTCGGCTTCTCGGTCGCCATGGTGCTGGGCGGCCGTCTCGCCTCCCACGGCTACCAGTTGATCTTCTGGATCGACGCGGGCGCCTGTACGTTCTTCGGGGTGCTGGTGTGGCTGGCGGTCCCGGAGACCCGCCCGGCCGCCCGGGACCGCACCGCCGGCAGCTACCGCACCGTCCTCGCCGACCGCACCATGCTCGCCTTCGCCGGGATCATCGTGGTCTACGCGGTCGTCTTCCAGCAGGCGTTCGCCACCCTGCCGCTGGCGATGCGCGGCACCGGCCTGTCCAGCGGCGCGTACGGCCTGGTGATGGGCGTCAACGGCGCCGTCGTGATCGCCCTGCAGCCGCTGATCGGCCACCGGCTGGCCGCCCACGACAAGAGCCGGGTACTGGCCGCCGGGTTCGCCCTGGCGGCAGGCGGCAACGCGGTGGCGGCCGCCGCCTTTGCCACCGCCGGATACGCGCTGGCCGTCACGGTCTCCACGGTCGGCGAGATCCTCGTCTTCGCGGTCACCGCGGCGGTCGTCGCCGATCTGGCGCCTGCCCCGCTGCGCGGCCGCTACAACGGCGTGATCGGCATGGCCTGGGGCACCGGCTTCCTGATCGCCCCCGTCGCCGGCACCCGGCTGCTCACCCTCGGCTCCCCCGTCCTCTGGCTGACCTGCGCCGCGCTGTGCCTGCTCGCCGCGGCCGGCCAGCTGTCCCTGGCACCGGCGCTGCGCCGCCGCGCCACCGGCTGACCGGCGCACCGTGACCCGCGCACCGCGCACCGGAAGGAACCGCACCGTGAAGAATGTCCTGCTGATCGAGCCCGACGTCGCCGCGGGCGAGGACCTGCTGACCGCGGCCGCCGGCCTGGGCCTCGCGGTCTACGCCGCCACCCACGAGGACGTGTACGCGCGCTACCGCCCCGAACTGAAGGCGCGGATCGCCGCGCCGGTCTTCACCGACTTCGGTGACCCCGCGGCCGCCCGCGCCGAACTGGCCGCCTTCTGCCGCGCCCACGGCGTGGCCGCCGTCGTCCCCTGCTGGGAGTTCCTGACCCCGCTGGCCACCCGGCTCGCCGCGGACCTGGGCCTGCCCGGCCACCGGCCCGAACTCGCCGACGCCGGGCGGAACAAGCACCTGATGGCCGAGGCGTTCGCGGCCCGCGGCGTACCCGCGCCGCGCACGGTGGCGGCGCCGGACGCCGCGGCCCTGGCCCGCCGGATCGCGGACGCCGGGCTGACCTTCCCGCTCGTCGTCAAACCGGCCGAGAACGCCGCCTCGATCGGGGTGTCCGTCGTCCGGTCGGCCGCCGGACTCCCGGCCGCCGCCCGCCTCGCCGGCTCCGAGACGCACAAGCCCTCGCACGGCATCGCCCTGGCCCGCACGCTGCTGGCGCAGGAGTACGTGCCCGGCGAGGAGTTCAGCGTCGAGACGATCCTGACCGATGGCGAGCTCCATCACCTCGCGGTCACCGAGAAGTTCACCACCGACGGCACCCGCCGCGCCGAACTGGGCCACACGGTGCCGGCCGAACTCCCCCACGACGTCCGGGCGGACGTCCTCGCGGCGGCCACCGCGGCATGCGCGGCGCTGGGCCTGCGCCACGGCGTCGCGCACACCGAGGTGAAGATCGACCCCCGGGGCCACCCGTACGTCCTCGAAGTGGGCGCCCGGCCCCCGGGCGACCACATCATGCGGCTGGTCGAGGAAGCGCTCGGCATCGACATGGCCCGCGCCTGCCTCCAGGCCGCGCTGGGCGAACGCCCCGACGTGACGCCGCGCCGGGCGGCGGCCGCCGCGATCCGTTTCCTCACCGCGCCGGAGGCCGGCACGCTGCGCTGGGTCAGTGCCCTCCCCCGGGGCGGGCACATCGTCGCCACCGCCCTGTCGAAGCTGCCCGGCGACGAGGTCGGCGGCCCGCACGACAACCTCGGCCGGATCGGCCGGATCATGCTGCGGGCCGACACCACCACCGAGGTGAACGAGGCGGCGGCCGCGGCGCTGGAGTCCGTCACGGTGGAGCTGGCGACCCGCTGGTGAATGACCGAAAGACCTACCGAATCCGTCGCTCCAAAAGATCTGGACAACGAATTCCGCTACCCTGTAGACAAGAGGCCATGGAATCAGAAGACGATGCCCCCATGGCGGGCCGGCTCGCCCGCGGTCTGTCGCAGACCGCGCGCACCCGCCACCGCCGGCTGCGCGAGCAGGGCCGCACCGACCGCGCGGCGCTCGACGCCGTCCTGGCCGGGGGCTTCCTCTGCCACCTCGGCGTGCTGGTGGGCGGCACGCCGCTGGTCGTCCCCACGGTCTACGGCACGGACGGCAGCACGCTCTACCTCCACGGCTCGGTCGCCAGCCGCAGCCTGATCGCCTCCCCCACGGCCGAGGTCTGCGTCACCGTCACCCATGTCGACGGCCTGGTGCTGGCCCGTTCCGTCTTCGAACACGGCGTCAACTACCGCAGCGCAATGGTGTTCGGCACCCCGCGCCCGGTCACCGACCCCGAGGAGAAGCTGGCCGGGCTGCGCTGCCTGACCGAGCAGGCCGCGCCGGGCCAGTGGGACTACGCCCGCCGCCCGAACCGCAAGGAGCTCGCCGCGACCGCGCTGCTGGCGCTCTCCCTCGACGAGGCGTCGGTGAAGGTCCGTACCGGGCCGCCGGACGACGGTGACGGGCCCGACGCCGCGCTCGGCCTGTGGGCGGGGGTGCTGCCGCTGCACACCACCTGGGGCCCGCCGGAGGCCGACCCGCTGCTGCCCGCCGGCCTCACCCCGCCCGCGCACCTCACCGCACGGGCCACCGGGGCGCCGCGGAACGGGTGACGGGTCCTCTAGCGTGGAGGGATGGACGAGACGGGACCCGACGGGCCGCCGCCGGACACCGGCGAGGTGAACTTCCCCGCCCAGCAGGCGGCGCGATGCCGCGGACTTGCCGAACTGGACGGCCGGATCACCCGCTGCCGGGCCTGCCCCCGGCTGGTGGCCTGGCGCGAGCAGGTCGCCGCCAACCCCCGTGCGGCGTTCCGGGACTGGGAGTACTGGGGGCGGCCGGTGCCCGGCTTCGGGCCCGAGGACGCCGCGCTGGCGGTCGTCGGCCTGGCGCCGGCCGCGCACGGCGGCAACCGCACCGGCCGGATGTTCACCGGGGACGCCTCGGGGGACTTCCTGTTCGCCGCGCTCCACGCGGTGGGCCTCGCCTCCAAGCCCACCGCCACACACCGGGACGACGGCCTGGAGCTGTACGGGGTGCGGGTGACCGCGCCGGTGCACTGCGCCCCGCCGGAGAACAAGCCGACCCCGGCCGAGCGGGCGACCTGCCGGCCCTGGCTGGCCGCCGAACTGGAGCTGCTCGCCCCGACGTTGCGGGCGGTCGTGGCGCTCGGGGCCTTCGGCTGGCAGGCACTGCTGCCCGTGCTCGGCGAGGCGGGCTGGCCGATCCCCCGCCCGCGCCCGGCGTTCGGCCACGGCGCCGAGCTGACCCTGCCCGCCACCGGCCGGCGCCCCGCGCTCCAGGTCCTGGGGAGCTACCACCCCAGCCAGCGCAACACCTTCACCGGCAAGCTCACCTTCGACATGCTCGTCGACCTGCTCAGCCGCGCCGCCGAACTGGCCGGACTGCCCAGCTCCTCGCCCCGGCGCCCCTGACGCCCCTGACGCCCCTGACGCCCGCCCAACTGCCCGCGGCCGTACGGGAAATGACGTCCCGTACGGCCGTGATGCTTCGAGGTGGCCCGGCGGTGCGGCCGTACCGTGCCGCGGCTACTGCGCGACCGGGCGGCGGCCGCCGCGGCCACGGCCACGGCGCGGCGGGCGGCCCGCGCGGGACCGGGGGGTGCGCGCGGCCGGCGCCTTCGCGGCCGTGGCCTGGGCCGGAACCTCGATGGTGACCGCGACGCCGGACGGCTCGCGGGCGCCCGTGAGGCGGACCAGTTCCTCGTCGCTGGACTTGAGGCGGGTGGTGGCCGGGGTGATCCCGGCGTCCCGCATCAGCCGGGTCATCTCGCGCTTCTGGTCGGGCAGCACCAGCGTGACCACCCGGCCGGACTCCCCGGCCCGGGCGGTGCGGCCGCCGCGGTGCAGATAGTCCTTGTGGTCGGCCGGCGGATCGACGTTGACGACCAGGTCGAGCGCGTCGACGTGGATGCCGCGGGCCGCGACGTTGGTCGCCACCAGCGCGGTGACCTGGCCGTTCTTGAACTGGTCCAGGGTGCGGTTGCGCTGCGGCTGGGTGCGGCCGCCGTGCAGCGCCGCCGCGCGCACCCCGCTGGCCAGCAGGCGCTTGGCGAAGCGGTCGGCGGCGCGTTTGGTGTCCACGAAGAGGATCACCCGGCCGTCGCGGGCCGCGATCCGCAGCGCGACGGCCTTCTTGTCGGTCTCGTCCGCGAGGTGCAGCACATGGTGTTCCATCGTGGCGACGGCGCCCGCCGACGGGTCGACGGAGTGCACCACCGGGTCGGTCAGGAACTGCCGGACGAGCCGGTCCACGTTCCGGTCCAGGGTGGCCGAGAACAGCATCCGCTGCCCGCCCTGCTCTACCTGCGCGAGGAGCGCGGTGACCTGCGGCAGGAAGCCCATGTCGGCCATCTGGTCGGCCTCGTCGAGCACGGTCAGGCGCACCTGCCCGAGCTCACAGTCGCCGCGCTCGATGAGGTCCTTGAGCCGCCCGGGGGTGGCGACCAGCACCTCCGCGCCGCGGCGCAGCGCGCCGGCCTGCTTGGTGATCGACATACCGCCCACCACGGTCGCGATGCGCAGCTGGACGGAGGTGGCGTACGGCAGCAGCGCGTCGGTGACCTGCTGGGCGAGTTCGCGTGTGGGCACCAGGACCAGGGCGAGCGGTGCGCGCGGGGCGGCCCGCAGCCCGGCGGTGCGGGCCAGCAGCGACAGCCCGAATGCGAGCGTCTTGCCGGAACCGGTGCGGCCGCGGCCGAGGAGGTCGCGGCCGGCGAGCGAGTTGGGCAGGGTCGCGGCCTGGATGGGGAACGGCTCGGTCACGCCCTGTGCGGTGAGCGTCTTCTGCAGGGCCGCCGGCAGGTCGAGCTCCGCGAACGACGCGACGGCGGGCAGCGCGGGGACCACCGGCTCCGGCACGGTGAATTCCTGCGGCGGGGCGGCCTTGCGGGCCGTGGCCTTCCCACCCGCCGCCTTCCCGCCGGACGTGCCCGCGGGCTTTCCCGGGGAGTTCCTGCGCCGGGGGTTACCGGATCCGGCGGGCCGGGGCGTACCGGTGCGCTGCGGGCGTGCGGAGCGAGCCAATGGGGTTCCTTTCCAGGGGCCTGGGACAGTACGGGGCCGGGGCCCGACGAGCCCCCATCCGGAAAGGCGTGAACCGGCCGGAAAACAGCAAGTGCGCCTGCGGACCATTCCCGTCAGGCGCACATCATGATCATGATCATGGGTACCGAACTGCAACCCTGGCACCCTAGCACGCCGGTCGCGCAGAGCCGTTCGGTGATCATGCCGGAGCCGTTCGACCCGCCTTCGCGCCGGGACTCCTACGGGCGTCCACGGCCGTGTTCCTCCAGGTCGGCCAGCATCGCATCGGCGAGGTCGCGCTCGGCGGCGTAGAACCGCTCGGACCACTTCAGCACCAGCGCCGGGCCCGACCGGGCCTCCGCGTCGCGGGCGGCCGCCGCGTCGGCCTCGGCGCGTTGCCGCATCGTCTCGGCGAACTCCCGGTGCCGGCCGAGGACTTCCCGCATCCGGTCGTCCTCCAGCAGATGCCCGAGCCACAGCCGCAGCATCACGCCGTGTTTGAGGACCGGGGGTTCCACCGGTGCCTCGCGGGCCCACCGGCGGACCGCCGTCATCCCCTCGTCGGTGATCACATAGACCCGCTTGTCGCGGTGGCCGGTCTCCTGGGCGACCGTCCGCGAGCTGACGTAGCCGGCCTTCTCCAGGCGCTTGAGCTCGCCGTAGATCTGGCTGAAGGACGGGCTCCAGTAGAAGAAGCGCAGCGACCGGTCCGACCACTTCTTCAGGTCGTAGCCGGACAGCTCCTCGCCGAAGGAGAGCAGTCCGAGCACCGCCCAGCCGGTGGCCGGCAGCTCCGGCCGCTCCGCGTCGCCGGCGTCCGCCCCGTCCGGCTTCTTCTCCGTCACGTTCCGCAGTCTACGGTCCGGCGCCGCCACGACCGGGGTCCGGAAGGCGCCAACTCCCTTGCGCCGGGGCCCCCGGCCGCGGCGCGCGGTGCGGACCGCGGCCGGTCGGCCAATAGTGGAAAGGTGAGCATCCAGGGCCTGCGCGGGCACCGCTCGGTGGTCGGCAACGCGGTCCGTGTGACCACCGCGGCCTGCGTCGGCTTCTACCTCAGCCGCTACGGGCTCGGCCTGACCGCGATGGCGGTGTACGCCGCCTTCACCGCGGTGTCGCTGGGCGCGCTCGCCCGCATCCCCGGGTCCGGGCGGCAGCGCGCCGCGACCGTGCTCACCGCGGTCCCGGCCGGTCTGCTGCTGCTCACCCTGGGCACGCTGCTGGCCGTACGGACCTGGGCCGCGGTCCTCGGCATGCTCGTCGTCGGCTTCGTCATCGCGTACGCGGGGACCACCGGGCCGCGGATCGCCGGGGCGGCCCCTGGCATGCAGCTGCTCTACATCCTGCCGTGCTTCCCGCCGTACGCCCCTGCGCTGCTGGGCCAGCGGCTGGCCGGATTCCTGCTGGGCGCGGCCCTGCTCGCGGCCGCCCAGCGATTCCTGCTGCCCGAACCGGACACCCCGCCGTTCCGCCGGCTGCTGGCCGGGGCCGCCGACGCGGCCGCGGACCTCGCCCAGCTGCACGGCGCACCGGCTCCCGGACCACTGCTCGACCGGGCCCGGTCCGCCGCCGACGCGCTGCGGCCGTCCCGGGTCCCGCCGGCCGACCTGCCCGCGTCCCCCACCGTCGCCCACAAGGCCATGCAGCACGCCGCCGAGGCGGCCCGCACCCTGCTGGCCCGGCTCGACGCCCTGCACACCGCCGAGGGCGCACACCGCGCCTACCGGCCCGAGACGGTCGCCCTGCTCACCGGCATCGGCGATGCCGCCCGCGGGGCCGCCCGGGCGCTCCACGACGGCCGGAGGCTGCGGCCCGGGCAGGGGCCGCGGGCCGCGGAACTGGAGCGCGAGCTGGGGCCCGTGCGCACCCACCAGGCCCTGGACACCCTGGAGCGGCTGGACCCCGACGACCGGCTGGTCTATCTGCGCCGCCGGTCGCTGGTGGTGCAGGCCGCGGACGCCACCGTCGTGCTGGTGCTGGCCACCCGGCTGCTGTTCGGCGACCGCAGCGTCGGCCGGGACACCGCCGGGCACGCCTTCGGCTACGCCCGGGGGCACGCCCCCGCGCTGTGGTGGCTGCGGCTGACCAGCCACCTCACGCCGCGTTCGGTGATCTTCCAGAACGCCTGCCGGTTCGCGCTCGGGCTGGCCGCGGCCCGGGCGGTCGCCGGGGTGCTCGACCTCCAGCACGGCTTCTGGGTGCTGCTGGCGACCCTGACGCTCACCCGGACGACGAGCCTGGAGACCCGCTCCGCGATCCGGCAGGCGCTGCTGGGCACGCTGGCCGGCGCGGTACTGGCCGGTGGGCTGCTGGCCCTGGTGGACGACCGGGCGGCGGTGTACGCGGTCCTGCTGCCGCTGGTGATGCTGCTGGCGTTCACGCTGGGGCCGCTGCGCGGGCTCGCCTGGGCGCAGGGCGGGTTCACCCTGGTCGTCGCCACGCTGTTCGCGCAGGTCTCCCGGGTCACCTGGCACCTCGCGCCGGTCCGGCTGACCGACGTCCTGGCGGGCAGCGTCATCGGGCTGATCTGCGGTCTGGTGGCCTGGCCGCGGGGCGCAGGGCAAGAGGTGCGGCGCAGCATGGCGGCGCTGTCCGCGGCGATCGCCGCGTCCATCGGGCGCACCGCCACCCGCGTCGTGGACCGCACCGGGGCCGGCCGGACGGGCATGGCGACGGGCGGGCCGGGCAGCGCGGGGCGCGACACCGAAGCGGACCTCGGGGCGATCAACCGTGCGCTGGCGCTGGCGCGCGAGAGCCTGGCCCAGTACCAGAGCGAGCCGCGGGAGCGCACCGCCCGGCAGCCGGACTGGCCCGCGGTGCTGGTCGCCGCGGCGGACGCCCGGCGAGGTGAACGGCTGCTGCCCGGCCGCCCGGGCCGGATCACCCACCGGGAGACCGGGGACTGGCTGCGGCGGGCGGCGGACGACACCGCGGCCGGCTACCGGGCGCTCGCCCGGCGGCTGGACGCCGACCACAGCGCGCCGCCGGACCGCAGCCCGCCGCTGGACGTCCGCGGGCTGCTGGCGGTCGTCCAGCGGATCCCTCGGGACAGCCCGGACCGGGAGTCCCGGGCGCTGGCCGCGGCCCTGCTGCTGGACTCGGTCATCTGGCTGGACGGGCTCACCACCGATCTGACCCGCATCCAGGAGGAGATCTGATCCGACGCCGGTCCGACCCCGGGAAGGGGATCGCGGTCAGCGGCGGCGAGCATCCGGCCCGGGTCGAGTCGGTGAACCCGCCCGGCCCGAACGGCTCGCCCCCGGGCGTCCGGGCCTCGGTCACGCGGATTCACCGGGGCGTTCCAGGGCGTTGCGAGGACCTGGTGGTGTGGTTCCGGCCCGGTCAGCCCGCGGAGTCCGATGCGGCCAGCACGCGGACCGTGCCGAGGCCGGGGTCGGTGGCGTCGGGCAGGTTCATGCCCGCCTCGACGCCGGAGCACAGATAGCGCAGGACGGGTTCGGTGAGCCGCTCACCGGGCAGCACGGCCGGGATCCCGGGCGGGTACGGGGTGATCATCTCGGCCGCGATCCGGCCCGCGGCGTCCGCCGGGGGGATGTCCTCGGTGTCGCCGAAGAAGGCGTCCCGCGGCAGGCAGGTCTGTTCCATGCGCAGCCCTGCCGGGTCCGGCACCTGGACGGTGGGCGCGGGCCGCAGGTCCGCCGCCGCGTGGGCGAGGTCCTTCAGCGCGGTCAGCAGGGCGCCGGTGGTCTCCTCGTCGTCGGCGTGGGTGAGCTGGGTGGAGATCCGGCGGTGATCGGCGAGGTGCGCGTCCAGGTGACGGTGTTCGCGAAGCCAGTCCGCCGCGCGGTAGCCGGTCGTGTCCAGGCCGCTGACGTCGATGACGACGGGCAGCGGGTCGACGTCGTCGGCGAGTCCGGGGCCGCACAGGTCCGCGCGGTCGTTGACGTGCAGTCCGTCGATCGCTTCGACGGCGGTGCGGACCTCGGCGGCCAGGTCCAGGGCGCGGCCCAGCAGTTCCCGGCCGTGCAGGGCCATCTGGCGGCGCCAGCCGTCCAGCCCGGCGTAGATCAGCACCGACGGGCTGGTGGTGCCCAGCAGATCGGCCCTGATCTTGAGCTTGGCCGGGTCGATCAGGTCCCCCTGGAGGTGGAAGACCGAGCCCTGTTCCAGGCCGCTGCCCATCTTGTGGATGCTGGTGACGCAGACGTCGGCCCCGGCGTCCATCGCCCACGACGGCAGGCCGGGGTGGAACGGCAGGTGGGCGCCCCACGCCTCGTCCACGATCAGCGGGCGGGACCGGCGGTGGCAGACGTCGGCGAGGGCCCGCAGGTCGGTGCAGGTGCCGTACGGGGTGGGGCTGGTGACCAGCGCCCCGCGGGCGTCGGGGTGCGCGGCGAAGGCCCGTTCGTACTCCTGGGCCGACGGTGGTGGGCCAGGTGCCGCTCGGCGTCCCAGCGGGGCTCGACCCACACCGGCCGGATGCCGGAGAGGATCAGCCCGGACACCACGGATTTGTGGGCGTCCCGGCCGATCAGCAGTTTCTCGTGCGGGCCGGCGACGGTCAGCATCGCGGCCTTCACGGAAAGGGAACTCCCGCAGGTGGAGAAGAAGGCGTGGTCGGCGTGCACCGCGTCGGCCATCAGCCGTTCGGCGCGCTCCAGCACCTCTCCCCTGGTGCGCCGGTCGTCGAGCCCTCCGGAGGCGAGGACGTCGCCGAGGAAGACGGCGTCGCCGAGCACCGCCCGTACCTCCGGGTCGGCGCCGCGGGCCTGTTTGTGGCCGGGCGGGGTGAAGGGCAGCCGGCCCTTGGTGTGGTGGTCGGCGAGGGCTTGCAGGACGGGGGCGCTGGTGTGGTCGGCCATGGCTACTCCAGCAGCCCGGCCACCACGCGCAGGTCCGAGACCAGGCCGGCGTAGGCCTCGGCGCGGTCGTCGGAGCGCAGGACGGACGACGGGTGGACGGTGGCCACCACCAGCCCGCGCTCGCTCTCGATCGGTGCGCCCCGCTCCTTCGTCACCCTGAACGAAGAACCGAGGAGGGTCTTGGCCGCTGTGGCGCCGAGCACCACGATCACCTCCGGGTCGAGTTGGGCCAGTTCGGCGTTGAGCCAGGGCCGGCAGGCGGTCATCTCCCGCAGGCTCGGGGCCTTGTGGATGCGGCGTTTGCCGCGGGCGGCGACGGTGAACTTGAAGTGCTTGACGGCGTTGGTGAAATACGCCTGCCGCTCGTCGAGCCCCCCTTCGTTCATCGCCTTGCGCAGCAGCCGTCCGGCCGGGCCGACGAACGGCTCGCCCTGGCGGTCCTCCTGGTCGCCCGGCTGTTCCCCGACGAACACCGTCCGTGCCGAGGCGCTGCCGGCGCCGAAGACCGTCTGCGTCGCGTCGCGGAAGAGCGGGCAGCCCCGGCAGTCGGCCGCGGCCCGCCGCAGCGCCGCCAGACCGCCGCGGGCGGGCAGGTACGGCGTGGCGTCGTACCCCTCCCCCACGTCCGTAGGCTCCTCCACGAGCGGCACCGCCTTCCCCATCGTGCGGCCGCCGTGCTTCCGGCGGCCCACCGCAACGGGTTCCCGGACCGGGCCGCGGTTAACGCCCGGACAGCGGTTTTGCACCGGATGCGTGGTGGCCGGCGGGTGCCCGCCCGGGTGCGGATGGCTCGGCCGGAACCGATCCTGAAGCAGTGGAGCGGCGTGTCACGTGTGACCTCCCGCCGCTCGGGCACCCGCCGGGGCAGGAGCCCGAGGGCGACCGCAGCGGGCCCGGCCCCCGGGGCCGGGCCCAGGAACGAACCCGACCAAGGCAGCGTGTCGCGGTACGGCCGTGACAGCGGAACGGACACACATGAGCAATGGATTCATGGGTCCGGAGGGTTACGGCCCGGACCCGTTCGGTGAATTCCTCGCGCGCTTCTTCGGCAGCGCCGCGAAGTCGGCGGGCGGGGAGGCGGGGCAGTCGCTGCCCCGGCAGGCGGACATCGCACGCCTGATGAGCGGGCCCGCCCGGGACCTGGTGACCTCCGCCGCCTCGTACGCCGCCGAGCACGGCAGCACCGAGCTCGGCACCGAACACCTGCTGCGGGCGGCGCTGTCCGCGGAGCCGACCCGGACCCTGCTGCGGCAGTCGGGGGCGGACCCGGACGCGCTGGCGGCCGAGATCGACCGGAGCGCCGGCAGCGGGCCGCGGCAGTCCAGCGTGGCGGTGACCCCCGCGGTGAAGCGGGCGCTGCTGGGCGCGCACGACCTGGCGCGGGACCACGGCGCGTCATACATCGGCCCGGAACACGTGCTGGACGCGCTGGCCGCCAATCCGGACTCGGCGGCGGGCCGGATCCTCAACCTCGCCCACTTCGACCCCAACGCCGCACCCCAGAGCGGTCACGGCCCCTCCTCGCACCACTCCGGGGGCGAGCACGGCGCCGCGCCCAAGCACGACACCCCGACCCTCGACAAGTACAGCCGCGATCTGACCGACATCGCCCGGGCCGGCCGGATCGACCCGGTGATCGGCCGCGAGGAGCAGATCGAGCAGACCATCGAGGTCCTCTGCCGCCGGGGGAAGAACAACCCGGTGCTGGTGGGCGACGCGGGCGTGGGCAAGACCGCGATCGTCGAGGGGCTGGCCCAGCGGCTGGCGGACGGCGACGTGCCGGACATCCTGGCGGGCCGCCGGGTGGTCGCCCTGGACCTGACCTCCGTGGTGGCCGGTACCCGCTACCGCGGTGACTTCGAGGAGCGGATGAACGGGATCATGGAGGAGGTCCGGGCCCACCCGGACTCGCTGATCATCTTCATCGACGAGCTGCACACGGTCGTCGGGGCCGGCGGCGGCAGCGGCGACGGCGGTTCGCTGGAGGCGAGCAACATGCTCAAGCCCGCCCTGGCCCGCGGTGAGCTGCACGTGATCGGCGCGACGACGCTGGAGGAGTACCGGCGGCACATCGAGAAGGACGCCGCGCTGGCCCGCCGCTTCCAGCCCATCCTGGTGCCCGAGCCGACGGTCGAGGACACGGTGGCCATCCTGCGCGGACTGCAGGACCGCTACGAGGCGCACCACCAGGTGCGGTACACCCCCGAGGCGCTGCGTGCCGCCGTCGAGCTCTCCGACCGCTACATCGCCCACCGCTTCCTGCCCGACAAGGCCATCGACCTGCTCGACCAGGCCGGTGCGCGGGTGCGGCTGCGCTCGGGCACCAAGACCACCGACGTGCGGGCGCTGGAGCGCGAGGTGGAGCAGCTGGCGGTGGACAAGGACCAGGCGGTGGCGTCGGAGCAGTACGAGCGGGCGACCGAACTGCGGGACCGGCTCGCGGAGCTGACCGCGCGGATCGAGGCCGCCCAGGGGTCGGCGCCGAGCGGGGACGGACGGATCGTGTCGGTCACCGGCGAGGACATCGCCGAGATCGTGTCCCGGCAGACCGGTGTGCCGGTCAGCAGCCTGACCCAGGAGGAGAAGGAGCGGCTGCTGGGGCTGGAGGAGCGGCTGCACACCCGGGTGATCGGGCAGGACGACGCCGTCACGGCGGTCTCCGAGGCGATCCTGCGGTCGCGGGCCGGGCTCTCCGACCCGGACCGCCCGATCGGCAGTTTCCTCTTCCTGGGCCCCACCGGGGTGGGCAAGACGGAGCTGGCGCGGGCGCTCGCCGAGGCCCTGTTCGGCAGCGAGGACCGCATGGTGCGGCTGGACATGAGCGAGTACCAGGAGCGGCACACGGTCAGCCGGCTGGTGGGTGCGCCGCCCGGATACGTCGGCCACGAGGACGCCGGCCAGCTGACCGAGGCGGTGCGGCTGCACCCGTACTCGCTGCTGCTCTTCGACGAGGTGGAGAAGGCCCACCCGGACGTCTTCAACATGCTGCTGCAGGTGCTCGACGACGGGCATCTGACGGATTCCCAGGGCCGCACCGTCGACTTCAAGAACACCGTCATCGTGATGACCAGCAACCTGGGCTCGGAGGCGCTCAGCGGCGGGCGCGGGGTGCTGGGCTTCGGCCCGGACGTGACGGGGCCGGAGGCCGGTGACGGGGCCCGGGAGCGGGCGCTGGCCAGTCTGCGCGAGCACTTCCGCCCGGAGTTCCTCAACCGGCTCGACGAGATCATCGTGTTCCGCCGGCTCACCGACGAGCAGCTGCGGCAGATCACCGGCCTGCTTCTGGAGGGCACCCGGCGCCGGCTGCACGCCCAGGACATCTCCGTGCAGTTCCGCCCGGAGGCCGTGGACTGGCTCACCCAGCGCGGCCACCAGCCCGAGTACGGGGCCCGGCCGCTGCGGCGCGTCATCCAGCGCGAGGTGGACAACGCGCTGTCGCGGCTGCTGCTGGACGGTGCGCTGTCCGCGGGCGACGAGGTGTGCGTGGAGGTGGCGGACAAGGAGCTGGCGTTCCGCATCAACCAGCCCGAGAGGACGTAGCGCCGCGGGGCAGAAGCAGGAGAAGAGCCTTCGGGAAGGGGCGGACGGAGGGAGGACCGGTGCGAGCACTGGGGCCGCGTCAGACGTCGTCGGGCCGCGACGAGTCGCCGGAGGAACGGGCCGACCGGCGGTGGATCGAACTGCTCCAGGAGGTGCGGGTCATCCAGACCGGGGTGCAGATCCTCTTCGGCTTCCTGCTCACCGTGGTCTTCACCTCGCGGTTCCCGACGCTCAGCCACACCGACCAGCTCATCTACGTGGTGACGGTGCTGCTGGGCGCGGCGACCACGGGCGCGCTGATCGGCACGGTGACCTTCCACCGGCTGGTCACCGGTCACCGCCTCAAGCCGGAGACGGTGGTGTGGGCGTCGCGGCTGGCGCTGGTCGGGACGGTGCTGCTGCTGGCGACGGTGGCCTCGGCGCTGCTGCTGATCCTGCGGCTCGCGATGAGTGACACGTTTGCGCCCTGGATCGTGGTGGGGATGGTCGTCTGGTTCGCGCTCTGCTGGTTCGCGCTGCCCGGGTGGGTGCTGCACTGGTACTCGTCGAAGGAGAAGGAGTGAGTCCCCGCCCCGGGCGCCGGCCCGGGCCGCCGGGGGCATGATGGTCTCAGCGAGGGGAATCCGCGAAGACGGAGGTCGAAGGCCATGGTTCCGTTGCTTCTGGTCCTGCTCATCGTCCTGATCTTCTTCGGGCTGGGCTTCGTGCTGAAGGCACTGTGGATCGTCGCCCTGGTGGCACTGGCGATCTGGCTGATCGGGTTCCTCGTCCGCTCGCCCGGGCCGGGTGGCGGGCGCGGCCGCTGGTACCGCTGGTAGCGCCGGCCCGACCGGCCGCCGTCCGGCAGGCACAGGGGAGGTTTTCCGTGACGCAGAACATCTGGGGTTACCAGGACAGCGTGGGGTACGTGTCCGGGACCGATCTCACCGGTTTCGCCGTCGAGGCGATCGACGGCACCGTCGGGTCGGTCGACGAGCACTCCGACGAGGCCGGGGCCAGCTATCTGGTCGTCGACACCGGAGTGTGGATCTTCGGCCGGGAGATCCTGCTGCCGGCCGGTCTCATCTCCTCGATCGACCTGGACCGCAGCACGATCTACCTCGCGTGCACGAAGAAGGACATCGAGGACGCCCCGGAGTTCGAGCGGGAGAAGCACATCGGGGACGACGAGTACCACCGGATGCTGGCCGGTCACTACGGCGCCCCGCACACCTGAGCCGGCCGGCCGCGGCGGACGCCGACGGGCGCGGGCCGGGACCCCGATTCGGGGTCCCGGCCCGCGCCCGTGGCCGGCTTCCGCGGCCGGTTACGCTCCGGCCGGTGCCGGACCTACCCGGCGGGGACGGCTGAGCAGCGCCGCCCCGGCCAGACCCGCACTGACGATCGCCAGGGCCACCGCCAGCAGTTCGGGCCACATCCCGGTCTCGCCGAGACCACTGCCCAGGGGGGTCAGCACGCCCGCCCGGGACAGCGCGTGCAGCGCGATGATGACCATGGCCGCGGCGGCACTGACCGTCCAGACCAGAGCGGTGTCCCGCATCGCCAGCCAGCCGGCCAGCAGCAGGTAGACCACGGCGATGGCCATCGACAGCCCGGCGACCACCTGGGCGCCCTGCATGTGCCCGGCGTGCACCGGCAGGTGGCTCAGCCCGCACAGCGCCAGCGTGGCCGCGGCCGGCCAGCGCAGCACGGACCGCAGCACACCGGGGAACGCGTAGCCCGGCTGCCGGGGCTCGTCGTGCCCGGCGTGCTGCTGGGCCCACGCCGGCTGCCCGCCCTGCTGCTGGTTGGCGGCGGGACGGGACCAAGGGGTGCGCTGCGGCTGGTGCGCCGCGTTGTCGTACCGGCCGCCGGCTCCGGCCGGCTGGCCGGTGGGGCCGAGGGGGCGGACGTCCGGGTCGAGGAACGGCATGGCAGCGGTGGGCTCGGGCTCCCCCGGTCCGCCGCCCGGACCGCCGGGTCCCCCAGGGCCGCCGGGACCGCCGGGACCGGGGTCCGGCGGGAAGTGCGGGGGCATGCCGTACGGGTCGGTGTCGCCCGCCTTCGTCCGGTCGAACAGCTCGATGAGCTGCGCGACCTCCTCGACGGACCGGCCGACGGCGGCCGCGCGCAGCGCGTCGTGCCCGGCCTCCGCGGTGTGCGGGTCGGACCGGAGCAGCTCGAAGAGCTCCGCGACCTCGCTCACCGGACGGGAAACGACCGCCAGCCGGAGGGCTTCGTCGCCGGGATTGGGAACGTCGCCGCTCCGGCGGAGCAGTTCCACGAGGGCGGCGACTTCCTCCAAGGGCCGATGGGTGACTGCCTCCCACAGAATCGTGCGGGCCGAGTTCTTCTCAGGGGTGAGGGGCGGAATGTGCTCGCCGTGTTCTGTCGATGACAGTTCGGCGTCGCCCCCACAAATAGCTGGTTCGGATGTCATGGAGGACTCCACTGAACGATGGGAGCGTCAAACACCAGGAGCGCTGACACTCGGCGGACGTTGTGCTGCTGTGCTTCAGCCAACGTCCCTCTTCGGCGCGGTCGCCATTCAGGAAGGCCATCCGGTGGAGACACGCCGGGACGCCCGGGCGTGCCGCGTCCGCGGGTAATGCCGCGGGGGGACGTCGTGGCGGCCGGCCTTTCCGTTCGCCGGGCGGCGGGATTTTCGAGGTGCCGTGGGCCGCCGGGCCTGATTCGCTGGTATCGGGCAGCTTCCCTACACAGTGCGAGGACAGACCATGGACGCAAGCGGAGAAACCCGTGCACGCATTCAGCAGATGCGGGACAAGGCGAGGGAATTGCAGGAGACCGCGGAGCACACCAATGATCCGGAGGAGCGGAAGCGGCTCCAGGAGAAGGCCCGCCGGCTGCAGTCGCAGAGCGAGCAGGAAAGCCTGATGCGGGGCGGTGACATCTACCCCTCGGAGTGAGCGGGACCGGGCGACGGGACGGGACGCGGCCGGCGGGCCGCGTCCCGTCCTCGTTCCCCGGCCGGGCCGCGGGGGCCGTCACACGGTGAACGGCTGCTGGTCCAGGAATGCCGGGTCGGGATTTCCGGTCGTGTAGAGATGGGGGCTCTGGGTGGGCGGCATACCGCGCTGGATGTCGCGGTGGAACGTGCGGTAGCCGCCGCGGAAGGCGCCGCCGTTCCAGACGTCCAGGAGGGTCCCGGTGAATTTCCCGTTGGTGTCGCCGTCGGAGGCCAGCTGATTGTCCTGGCAGGCGGCGAGGAGCACGGCGTCGGCGGCCGGTTCGCGGCTCTTGCGGGCGCCGAGTTCCCGCTGGATCTCCTGGAAGAATTCCTGGTCGCGCCGGTAGATCTCGTACTGCCGGTCGGGCGGCATCAGCCGGGCGGCGTATTCGCCGTCGCCCTGGTCCGGCATTTCGATGGCGGTGCCGCTGTGGCAGCAGTCGAGGACGACGAGGAGGCGGACACCGCGGGCGAACCGGCCGAATTCCCGGTGCAGCTCGTCGTCGAGGAATTCCCGGTCGTACAGCACCAGCGTTTCGTCGAACCGGTCCGCCTCGTCGTCGCCGCCGGTGGTGTTGGGGACCTGGCCGCCGTGCCCGGAATAGGTGAGCAGCAGGATGTCGCCGCTCTTGAGCGTCTTGGCGGCCTTCCGCAGTTCGGCGGTGACGCGCTCGACGGTGCCGGCGGCGGTGAGCAGGACCGTCGGGGCGAAGCCGGCGCCGCGGGCCAGCGCGGCCATGTCGTGGGCGTCGTTCTCGCAGGCGACGAGCCGGCCGTCCCAGCCGCCGTACCGGGCGGGATCGACCTGGTTGAGTCCGACGTGGAGGGAGAGGCCGGTGGGCATCGCGGGCTCCTTGGCAGCGGCGGGGGTCGGGGCGACGCCTGGATGCGTTCCGTGGCCCGCCGGCCGGTGAACTCGCCGGCCCGCGCAACCGCCTGAACGGTCCCCTGCGCGCACGCCGGCGGCCGCCGCGGGCCGGTGCGGGCGGCTGTTCGAGTGGCTTCGCCCAGGACGCCGGTCGGCGGGCCGTAGCACCGGGAAGCGGTGGTCATATGACCACATCCGACGCGTCCCGGGCCGGCCGTGCCACGACCGGCCCGGCGCCCGGGGGCGCCCTGGCGGACCGCGCGGGCTACGACGAGCACTTCCTCGGCGTGCCCGTCCCGCTGCCGGTGCCGGCCGTCCCCGGGACGGAGACCGTGGTCCTGCCGTACACCCACTTCACGGTCCTGCTGCGCACGGACCGGCGGCTGGCGGCGGCCGCCGGCGTCTGCGTCGACGGCCGGCTGCTGCGGGAGCACGTACCACGGGAGGGCGGCTGGCGGTTCGACCCCAGGCTGCCCGAGGACCGGCAGGCCGGCGACGCGGTCTACCGGGACAACTCCCTGGACAAGGGCCATCTGGTGCGCCGCCTCGACCCGGTGTGGGGCGAGGCGGCGGAGGCCGGCCGGGCCGATGCGGACACCTTCCACTACACCAACGCCGCCCCGCAGGCCGATGTGTTCAATCAGGGCAAACGGCTCTGGGACGGGCTGGAGGACCACCTGCTCGACCACGCCGCCACCCACGACCGCAAGCTGACCGTGCTGACCGGGCCGGTGCTGCACGACTCCGACCCGCCCTACCGGGGCATCCAGGTGCCGCTGCGCTTCTGGAAGGTGGCCGCGTTCCTCCTGGACGGTGCGCTCGCGGCCACCGCGTACGTCCTGGACCAGAGCCCGGACCTGACCCGGGACGCCGACCGGGCGCTGGCCGGCGCGGTGCCGGGCGCACCGCCGCCGCTGGGCACCTACCGCACCTTCCAGGTACCGGTGTCGGACGTCGCCGAGCTGACCTCACTGGACCTGGGCCCGCTGCCGGCCGCCGATCCGATGCCGGTGGCGCGCGCCCCGAAGGAACGCTGGAAACGACTCGCATCGCACGACGACATCGTGCTGCGGCGCGACTGAACGGCGAGGGGACACACCATGCGACCGAGCGTCGTCTACGTCCACGGCAACGGCAACAAGGTCCGGTCGGACCTGCTCAAGTCCCAATGGGACACCGCCCTGTTCGGCCGGGACATGGGCGCGGCGTCGCGGATGGCCTACTGGGCGCCGGTGCGCTACCCCGCGCCGCTGCCCGACCACCGGCCGGACCCGCTGGACGGCGGCCCGGAGCCGGCCAAGGGGTCCCCGGCCGGGCTGGAGGAGCGCGCCACGAACTCCTCAGCCGCCGTCCCGCCCCCCGAGGAGTTCGTGACGCGGACCCTCGACGAGGCCCGGCAGGAGGCCGCCGGCACCGCACCGGAGCGGCGGGCGGGCCCCGACGAGGACGCCCTGGCCGACTGGCTGCGGGACATGACCTACCTCGCGGACACCCTCGCGCACACCGAGGCCGCCCCGGAGCCCGGGCCGGCCGACGAACTGCCGCTGGAGGTCGTGCCGCTGCCCCGGCCCGGCCGCACCGCGCTGTTCCGGGCACTGGTGCAGCACGCGTTCAAGGACGTGTACGCCTACTTCTTCGGCGGGGCGGGACCGGCGATGCGCGCCGTGGTGCAGGAGGCGCTGGACGGCCTGGACGGCGGCCCGCTGGTCGTGGTCGGGCACAGCCTGGGCACGGTCATCGCCTACGAGGTGCTGCGGGAGCAGCGGCGCGACGTCGCGCTGCTGGTCACCGTCGGCTCACCGCTGGCGATCACCGAGATCCAGGACCGGCTGGCCCGCCCGCCGGCCGTACCGGACGGCGTGGCGGCCTGGCGCAACGCCTCCGACCTGCGGGACCTGGTGGCGCTGGACCACACCCTGCGCCCCGAGTACGCGCCCGGGGACCGGGTCACCGACGTGCTGGTCACCAACGACAGCCGCAACCACCACAGCATCGGCGCGTACCTGTCGCAGCACCCGGTGCGCGAGCCGGTGCTGCGGATCTTCGGCGACGGTCCGGGGTAGGCCGGGCATGCCGCTGACCGAAACCGAGTGGGACCTGGTCACCACCTGGGTGCAGAACCATCTGGTCGACACCACCCAGCCGCACGACCGGCTCGCCGAGTACGGCTTCCCCGAGGACTTCGTCGCCGCGCTGCCGCTGACCCACGTCAGCTCGGACAACGCCCGGACCCTCGTGCACCGCTCCCGCGCGAACATCGAGCGGCAGCTGCGGCTGCTGGAGGCGCTCACCGCCGTCGACGAACTGGCCGTGCTGCCCGACATCGTGAAGGTCCGGGAGTTCCGGGACCGGCTGCGGGAGGACTGCCGCGCCCACGCCGCGCAGGACACCTTCCGCACCTGCGTGCTGAAGAACGGCGCCGAGGCCTTCATCGACCGGCAGGGCCTGCGGGAGACGCTGCGCCGGTTCGTCGCCGACCCCGACAAGTGCATCCTGCTGGTCGACGGCGAGCCGGACAGCGGCCGCTCGTACACCTACACCTTCCTGCGCCACATCGGTCAGCACAGCGGCTTCCGTCCCATCCGGGTCACCCTGTCGCGGACCTCCACCGCGGCGAAGGTCGTCCGGCGGCTGGCCGACTTCGTCGCCGAACCGGGCACCGGCCCCGCCCCGCTCAACCCCACCGGCCTCAACGACCCGCTGCCGTCCGTCGACGAGGCAGCGCACTGGGTCGCCGGCCGGGCCACCGCCGCCGAGGAGCGGCTGTGGCTGGTGCTCGACGAGTGCGACCGGCTCGACCCCAGCTCCGACGTGTGGGACTTCATCGGGCAGCTCGCCATGGCCGTCTACGAGCACTCCGCGGTCCACGGCGACCAGGCACCCCGGCTGGTGCTGCTCGGCTACGGGCGTGCGATGCGCCAGCTCCCCTACGACCTGCGCGGCAGTGTGTCCTGGGACACCGCGCGGGTCGTCGAACCGGGCGATCTGCGGTCCTTCTTCCACCAGGTCTTCCACGAATCGCCGCCGGAGGTGCTGGCGGCCGGCGGCCCGCGCGAGTCCGACATCGACGAACTCGTCGAGGTCGCCGTGGAAGAGGTGCTCTACGCCGCGGAATCCGGCGACGCGGCCGGCGAGAGTTATATGCGCCGGGTCAGTACGGCGGCGGAGGGAGCGGTCCGTGTCTACCGGTCCCTCTGAGCGTCCGGCCCCGTCGAGCCTGCGGGAGGTGTTCGCGGCCCGGCTGCGCGAGGCGCTGCACACCGGCGGGGAGCGCCGCGGCGGCGTCTCCCCCACCCGCCGCGCCTACCGGGAGGCGGCCTGCCTGCTGGCCCGTTTCGACCCCCACGAGCTGCGGCTGCCCGACGAGAAGCACGCCACCGGCCGGGCGGTCCTGGAACTCGTCGACGACTGCACGACCCTGGGCATGCAGGACCAGGCCGGCTGGGCGCTGAAGGCCGAGGTCCGGGAGGAGGCGCTCGGCGGGCTGGCCGGGCCCGAGGCCGCCCGGCGCCTGCTCGCCGCCAACATCGGCCAGCTGCCGGCCGAGCCCGGGCCGGAACGGTTCGCGCTGGCCCAGCTGTTCGGCACGCCGCTGGCGATCGACCGGCTGACCGCCGGTGAACTGGCCGACGCGCTGCAGGCGGTGCTGTGGCTGTCCCGGGTGCCGGGCGTGACCGGCCTGCCGGACACCGGCCGGCTGCAGCGCGCCCTGGAGCGGGCCCGGCTGCTGGAGCCGCTGGAACGCCTGGTCCGCCGTCCGTTCCAGGGCCGGGCCGCCGAACTCGCCGAGCTGCGCGCCTACGTCGCGCTGCCCGGTGGCCCCGCACCGCCCGGGCCGCCGGCGGCCGGTCCCGGCGGCGGCCCCGCGCCGATTCCCGCGATGGTCCCCGCGATGGTCATCCACGGGCCCGGCGGCATGGGCAAGAGCACCCTGCTCGCCAAGTTCCTGCTCGACAGCGTCCACGACCCGGCCGGCGGCATCCCGTTCGCCTACATCGACTTCGAGCGGCCCACCCTCTCCGTCCACGAGCCGATCACGCTGATCGCCGAGGCGGCCCGGCAGCTCGGCATCCAGTACCCCGCCCACCGCGCCGAGCTGGACGCGCTGGCGGAGGAGTGCCAGCAGGTCGCCCGCAGCCAGCGCGAGGGGCAGGAGCGGGTGACCCAGCTGCACGAACTCGCCGCGACCCGGGCGGTCCTCGGGCGCAGCTACTCCCAGCAGTTCCAGTCGGCGGCCACCGGCCGGGAGACCGGGCTGGTCCGGCGGGTCGGCGAGGTCCTGACACGGGCGGTCGCGGAACAGAAGTCCCGCCCGGACGAGCCGGACCCGCCGTTCGTGATGGCCGTCGACACCTTCGAGGAGGCGCAGTACCGCGGCTCACCGGCCCTGGGCCGCATGGTGGCGGTGTACCGGTCGTTGCAGAGCGCCTATCCGCGGATGCGGGCCGTGTTCTCCGGAAGGGCGCCGGTCGCCCACCCGGCGAAACCGGTGGAGTCGCTCGACATCGAACTCGGCGAACTCGACCCGGAGGCGGCGGTGGGCCTGCTGGCGTCCTGCGGCGTGGACGACCCCGAGGTGGCCCGGGAGCTCGCCGCCCGGGTCGGCGGCCATCCGCTCAGCCTGAAGCTGGCAGCGCGGGCCGCGACCCTCGCGGGCCTGGCGGGCGAACCGACCGGTGAGCTGATCCGCAGTCTGCCCGAACGCCGGCGGGAGGTCTTCCGCCGGGTCGACCAGCTGCTGGTGCAGGGCATCCTCTACGACCGGATCCTCAGCCACATCGCCGACGAGGACATCCGCCGGCTCGCCCACCCCGCCCTGGTGCTGCGGGTCATCACCCCGGAGATCATCCGCGACGTGCTCGCCGGGCCGTGCGGCCTGGACGTACCGGGCCCGGACCGGGCCCGGGAGCTGTTCGACGAGCTGAGCCGGCTGGACATGGTCGAACCGGCCGCACCCGACGCGGTGCGCTACCGCGGCGACGTCCGGGCCATCATGCTGCGGCTGCCCGGCGGCGACCGCACCGCGGTGATGCGGGAGGTCGAGCGGCGCGCGGTGGCGTACTACGCGGCCCGCGACGGACTGGAGGCGCGCGCCGAGGAGATCTACCACCGGCTGCGGCTGGACGAGAACCCGCGCTCGGTCGAGGAGCGCTGGCTGCCGGGCGTCGAACGGTTCCTCGCCGGGGCCGGCCAGGAGATGTCGCCGCGCGCCGCGGGACTGCTCACCGCCCGGCTCGGCGGCGGTGCACCCGACCACGTGGCGGCCGGCGCGGACCAGGAGGACTGGGAGCGGATCGCCGCCCAGGAGGCCGAGGACCTGCTGGCACAGGGCTTCGCGACGGCGGCCCTGGAACGGATCGGCCGGCGCCGCCCCTGGACACCGTGCAGTCCGCTGCACGCGCTGTACGCCGAGGCGCTCAGCCGTGCCGGGCGGCGGGACGAGGCCCGGCGGGCGGTCGCGGACGCCCTCGTTCCGGCCGGGCGCGCGGGGTGCGGGGAGCGCCGGCTGGAGCTGCTGCTGCTCTCCGCGCGGCTCGCCCAGGAGGACGGCGATCCGGTGCACGCCGACCGTGCGCTGCGGGCCGCGGAGGACGTCGCGGTGGGCCTCGGGCAGGACCTGGAGGCGATGGGCGCACTGCTGGCCCGGGCCCGGCTGACCGCCGACGAGGGGCGCGCGGAGCCGGCCACCGGCCGGGAACTCGCCGAGCGGCTGCGGAAGTTGCCCGACGACGTGCTGTCCGAGCGGCCGGTGCTGGTGCGCGCGGTCGCCTCGCAGATCTACGCCCAGGCCCCCGGTGCGCTGGAACACGCGGTGGAGGTGGTGGGGCTGCCGTCCGACGACGAGACGCTGGACGCGCTGGGCGCGGCGATGCGCCGGGCGACCCGCCGGCAGCCGGCGCTGCTGGGCAAGGTGATGGAGATCCTGGACGAGGCCGCCGGGCCGTCCCGCCCGGAGCCCGGGGCCGCACCGACCAGCATCGCCGGGATCCTGCGGCTGGCCCGGGACCGCGGCACCCTCGACGCGCTGGCCCGGCGCCTGCTGGCCGTACCGGACCGCAGTGGGGAGATCGTCGCCGGGGTGGCCGCGGCGATGGGAGTGGGCAGCGGCGCACGGACCACCACCGGCGCGCACGTGCGCACCGCACCGCCACCCGGGGAACGGCACGCGCGCGAAAGGCGTGATGACCGGTGAACGGCTACCTCTCGCCGGACGAGATCCGGGCGGTGCTCGACGCCGCGGTGGAGACCGGGCTCGCCGACCCGTCGGTGCGGCCGCTGCTGATGGACGGGATCATGCCCCGCTACCGCGGCACGCTGCCGCTGCACCCCGCGCCGGGCCGCCAGGTGCACTCCGACCTCAGCCAGATGAACCGGGTGGAGCGGCTGGTCGACGGCTCGGTGCCGCTGGAGATCTGGCTGCGCAACGCCGTCGCCGAGACCACCGAGGCCGAGCCGCTCACCGTCTTCCAGCGGGCCCTGGACGACGTGGCGCGGCAGGCGGGCGGCGAGCCGGACGTCCTGGCGACGATGCCCGCCCCCGGGGAGATCAAGGAGGAGATCGTCCACCGGGACGACACCGTGCCGATCGGGTTCCTGCGCGGTGGGGAACTGGCCGGCGGGGCGGTGGCGCGCCTGAAGGTCCCGCCGTACCAAGGGGGTTCGCCGCTGCAGCCGAACGGCTTCCCGCACTCCGGCACCGGCTGGCTGATCGCCCCCGACCTGCTCATCACCAATCACCACGTGGTCAACGCCCGGGCCGGGACCGGCGCGGGACGGCCGGTGGCCGACCCGGAGGACCTGCACCTGCAGGCCCGGCACACCCGTGCCCGGTTCGACTACGACACCGACGACATCGAGACCGAGGAGGCCGCGGTCGCCGAACTCGTCGCGGCGGACGCCGCGTTGGACTACGCGCTGCTGCGGCTCGCCGAGGCGCCGGCCCGGCCGGTGCTGCGACTGGCGGACCGGCCGCTGACGGTCGGCCGCGGCGACTACGTGGCGGTCAACATCATCCAGCACCCCGGCGGCCTGCCGAAGCGGGTCGCACTGCGCAACAACCTCGTCTACGAGGCGGACGAGAACGACGTGCGCTACTTCACCGACACCCGCGGCGGCTCCTCGGGCTCGCCGGTCCTCACGGACGACTGGAAGGTGGTGGCGCTCCACCGGGGCACCCGGCGCGTGGAGAACGTGCTGTTCCAGGGCCGGACCACGGCGTTCGTCAACGTCGGCACCCAGATGCGCAGCGTGCTGCGCCATCTGGAAACCACCAGTCCCGGCATCCATGCCGAGATCCAGGCGGCACAAGCGGCGCCGTAGCGCGAGGCGACGGCGCCATCGAGGAGGGCGAGATGCCAAGGCGGAACAGATCACCGGTCGCGGCCGGCCCGGAGCAGGTCTTCTCGAATCTGCACGAGGTCGCGGCACGGGTGCGGGACGGACTGTCGTCCGAGATCCCGGAATCCCTGGAGGAACTGCCGGCGGAGGACCAACCGGCCGGCCAGATCGCGCAGTTCGCGCAGGCGGAGCGGGCCCGGGTGCTGACCGCGGGCGCGATCGGCCTGGAGAAGCTCGCCGAGGGGCGCACCGACGAGATCAGCGACGACGAGTCGTTCGGCATGGAGGCGATCGTCCTGCTGGAGGGCCGGCCGGCGATCCTCGTCCAGAACCACGACTTCGCGCCGCAGCAGGGCGACTGGTCGGTGCTCGACGGGCACCGGGCGGCGATCCGGGAGTCGTTCGCGCGCATCGGCCGGGTCGAACTGTCCGGCCACATCAGCCTGGACTGGCTGGGGACCGCGTTCCTGGTCGGCCCGGACACCGTGCTGACGAATCGTCATGTGGCGCTGGAGTTCGCCCGCGGCGACGGCCGCGGCTGGACCTTCCAGCAGGGCATCAGCGCCAACGTCGACACCGGCGAGGAGTACATCGACCCGGTACGCGCCGGCGGTTGCCCGGCACCCGGCGCGGCGAGCCCCTCGTTCGACGTCGTCGAGGTGGTGGGCGTCCACGAGGACGTCGACCTGGCCCTGCTGCGGGTCGCCCCGCCGCCCGGCGGCAGCGCGCTGCCCCCTCCCCTGGCGGTGGCCGCGGACGCCCCGGCCGACCTGCCCGGCCACCCGGTGTACTGCGTGGGCTACCCGGCGTACGACGGCCGGCGCAACGAACCCGAGTCGATGCGCCGGATCTTCATGGACATCTACAACGTCAAACGGCTGCAGCCCGGCACCACCACGGGGCTGGTACCGGACCGGAACGTCATCCGGCACGACTGCTCGACGCTGGGCGGCAACAGCGGCTCCCCCGTCATCGACCTCACCGACCACCGGGTGCTCGGCCTGCACTTCGGCGGCCGCTACGGCCTCGGCAACTACGCCGTACCGCTGTGGCAGCTGGTCGAGGATCCGCTGCTGGCCCGGGCGGAGATCAACTTCGTCTGAGTCCCGCCCGGGCCGCGCCCCGTCCGCCGGTCAGCCGCCGTTCTTGACGAACTCGGTGGTGTAGGTCTTCTTCAGGTCCACCGACGCGTTCTTGAGGTTCGGGTTGAAGGACTTCAGCACCCGCTCCACGGTCGCCGGGCCGTCGGCAGGCATCACGCCGTCCTTGGTGAACATCGGCAGGGTGTCCTTGATCGCCTGCACATAGAGCTCCTTGCCGCCCTGCGCGTAGTCGGCCGGCATCTTGTCGGCGATCTGCTCGGGCGTGTGCGTGGACATCCACTTCAGGGTCTTCACGAAGGCCTTGGCGAGCTTGCGCACGGTGTCCTTGTGGCTGTTCACCCAGTCGGTGTTCATGTAGAGGCTGGACGACGGGTACGGGCCGCCGAGCGCCTCCTTCGACCCCTCCGGCGTGCGCATGTCGATGAGCACCTTGCCCAGGTTCTTGTCGAGGACCTGCGCGACGGTCGGGTCGGTGGTCATCCCGCCGTCGATCGACCCCTGCTTCATCGCCGAGAGGAAGGTCTGCCCGGCGCCGACCGCCACCGGGGTGAACTCGCTGGTCCGCACCCCGTTCTTCACCGCGAGGTACTTGGTCAGGAAGTCGGTGGACGAGCCGAGCCCGGTGACGCCGAGCTTCTTGCCCTTGAAGTCCTTGGCCGAGGTGAGGCCCGCGGCGGCCTTGGTGGAGACCACCTCCACCTCGCCGGGGGCGTGCGCGAACTGCACCACCGACTCCACCTGCTTGCCCTTCACCTGCAGGTCGAGGGTGTGGTCGTAGAAGCCGACGACGCCCTGGACGTCACCGGAGAGGAGCGAGGTGGTGGCCTGCACACCGGCCGGTTCGGTGAGCAGCGTGACGTGCACGCCCTCGTCCTCGAAGTAGCCCAGCTGCTGGGTGAGTCTGGCCGGCAGGTAGATGACCTTGTCGAGACCGCCCACCATGATCTTGATCTTGCCGTTGTCGCCGCCGGCCGCGGCGTCCTGGGATCCGTTGTGACCACAGGCCGTGAGGGTGGTGAGGGCGAGCAGGGCGGAGGCCGCCGCGGCGGTCAGCTTGACGGACGTACGCATGATCAAATCCTTGAATTCATCAGTGGGTTGACGGGAAAAGGAGCGCGGCCGGTCAGCGGCCGTCCGAGGAGTCGGCCGGCTTCCAGCGGAACAGCCGCTTCTCCAGGAACGCCAGCAGCCCCTCGGCGACCAGGGCGACCAGGGCGAGGATCACCATGGCGGCATACACACCGGCCGCGTTGAACGTGCCCTGGGACGCCGAGACCAGCAGGCCGAGGCCCTTGGTCGCGCCGAGGTACTCGCCGACGATCGCGCCGATCAGCGCGAAACCGAAGCTGACATGCAGACTCGTGAAGATCCACGAGGTGGCCGACGGGATCACCACCTGCAGGGTCACCTGACGGTTGCTCGCCCCCAGGATCCGGGAGTTGGCCACCAGATTGCGGTCCACCTCCCGGGCGCCCTGGAACGCGTTGAAGAACACCGGGAAGAACACCAGGACCACGGCGGACGCCACCTTGGACGCCGGGCCCAGACCGAACCCGATCAGGAAGATCGGCGCCAGCACGATCCGCGGCAGCGCATTGAGCACCTTGATGTACGGGCCGAGCACATCGGCCAGGAAACGCACCCGGCCCAGCGCGATGCCCAGCACCACCCCGGCGAGCACACCGATGACCCAGCCGAGCAGCGCCTCGTAGAGCGTGCACCAGATCTGCTCCCACAACGGGCCCTGCGGGGTGCCGTTCAGCGCCCACTGGCTCATCTGGTCCCAGATCCTCGACGGCATCGAGAAGTTGAACGGATCGATGACCTCGGCCCGGGCCAGCCCCTCCCACAGCCCGAGCAGACCGACGAGCAGCAGCACCCGGGCGCCGAACACCAGCAGCCGGCGCCGGCGCGCGGCCCGCGCCCGCTCCCGCGAACGGTCCGCACGGGCACCGGACTTGACCACCGCGACGGGCGCGTGGACGGTCTCAGGCGGCATCGGCGGCACCCCTCTCGCGGGTGATGCGGACCTCTTCGCCGAGCGAGGACCAGATCTCCCGGTAGATCTCGATGAACCGCGGCTCCAGCCGCACCGACTCGACCCGCCGGGGCCGCGGCAGATCGATCTCGAAGACCTCCTTGACGGTCGCCGGTCCGGCCGTCATCACCACCACCTTGTCGGCGAGCGCGATCGACTCCTCCAGGTCGTGCGTGACGAACACGACGGAGGCACCGGTGCCCGACCACAGCTCCAGCAGCTCGTCCGACATCAGCGCCCGGGTCTGTACATCGAGCGCCGAGAACGGCTCGTCCATCAGCAGGATCCCCGGATCGTTGACGAACGTCGCGGCCAGCGCGACCCGCTTGCGCTGGCCACCGGAGAGCTGATGCGGATAGCGGTCCTCGAAGGCCGCCAGCCCGACCCGGGCCAGCCACTCCCGCGCCCGCTGTCTGGCCTCCGCCTTCGGCACCCCGCGGAAACGCGGCCCGGCCATCACGTTCGACAGCACGGTGCGCCACGGGAACACCGCATCCTGCTGGAACACGAAACCGACCGTGTCGCCGATGCCGCGGACCGGCTCCCCGTCCACCAGCACCTCACCCCGGGTGGGCTCCTCCAGCCCGCTGATCAGGGTGAGCGTGGTGGACTTCCCGCATCCCGTGGGGCCGACCACGGCGACGAACTCACCGCGCCCGACGACCAGGTCCAGATCCCGTACGGCGGTGTGCAGACCGCCCGACGGGGTCCGGAACGTCTTGCTGGTGCCCCGTAGTTCGATGGCGGGGCTCAGGTGGCTGTTCATGGCCCGGGACGCTAGGTGTGATCCGGCACACCGACACGCTTCTGGCCACAACCCGCCTTTCTGCGCGCAAACCCTGTTGTGCTCGTTTTGCTCACGCTAGAACAACAACAACATCACCAGGGGGTGCGCGGATGCTCACGCACGGCATACCGTTGCGGGCATCACCCCGTAAAGAGAATGTGTCGGTTCCGCGCGCACGCGGCAGGGGCTCAAGGACGAGGAGAGCATGCGGATCCACTGGCCCCGGCGCGTCTTCGCCCAGGTGCTGACCGCCCAACTCACCCTCACCACCGGCGTGATGGTGCTCGCCACCAGCCTGTTCCTCGCCCCGCTCAGCTCCGAACTCGACGACCAGGCGATGCGCCGGGCCCAGTCCATCGCCCAGACCACCGCCACCGACCCCGACCTCCCCCGCGAAATCACCACCACCCCGCCCGACCGGCACGGGCCGGTGCAGACCGCCGCGGAACGGATCCGCCGGGCGACCGGCGCCCTGTACGTCGTCGTCATGGACACCCACGGAGTGCGCTGGTCACACACCAACCCCGCCGAAATAGGCCGGCACGTCTCCACCGACCCCAGCCGCACCCTCGCCGGACGCGAGGTGCGCCAGATCGACACCGGCACCCTCGGACGCTCGGCCCGCGCCAAGGTCCCGCTGCGCGACCCCCGCGGCCGCATCGTCGGCGCCGTCTCCGTCGGCATCGCCTACGACAGCGTCCACAGCCGCCTGATCGGCACCCTCCCCGGCGTACTGCGCTACGCGGCCGCCGCGCTCGCCGTCGGCGTCCTGGCCGCGGTCGCCCTCGCCCGCCGGCTCCGCCGCCGCACGCACGGGGTCGCGTTCACCGACATCTCCGCACTGCTCGACGAACGCGAGGCGATGCTGCACGGTATCCGCGAGGGCGTGGTCGCCTTCGACCGGCACGGCCGGATCCGGCTGGTCAACGACGAGGCCGGACGCCTGCTCGGACTCGACGCCGGGGCCGCCGGACGGCCCCTGGAGGAGGTCCTGCCACCGGGCCGGACCACGGAAGTGCTCGCCGGACGGGTGGCGGGCACGGACCTGCTGGCCGTCTGCGGCGGCCGGGTGCTGGTCGCCAACCGCGTACCCACCCGGGACGGCGGAGCCGTGGTCACCCTCCGGGACCGCACCGAACTCGAACTGCTCGGCCGCGAACTCGACGGCACCCAGGGCCTGTTGGACGCCCTCCGCGCCCAGGACCACGAACACGCCAACCAGCTGCACACGGTACGCGGCCTGCTCGAACTCGGCCGCTACGACAAGGCCGTCGAATTCGTCACCGAAGTGGCCAGCGCCCACCGGGCCTCCGCGGAACAGATCGCCGAGCGGGTGCACGACCCACTGCTGTCCGCACTGCTCGTCGGCAAGGCCGCCATCGCCGCCGAACGCGGGGTGTCCCTGCGGATCTCCGACGCCACACTGCTGCCGCACGCCGTGGTCGACCCGCGCGACCTGGTGACCGTCCTCGGCAACCTGATCGACAACGCACTCGACGCCACCGCCGAACGCCACCGCCGACAACCGTTCGTCGAGGTCGAGTTGCGCGCCGAGCACCGCACCGTCGTCCTGCGGGTCTCCGACACCGGCCCCGGAGTGCCGCCCGCCCTGCGCGAGCAGATCTTCGCCGAGGGATGGTCCACCAAGACACCCCGCCCGCCGGCCACCGTACGGCCGGCCGGGACCCCGGTCACCTTCCAGCGCGGCCGCGGCATCGGCCTCGCCCTGGTGCGCCGGCTCGCCGAACGCTACGGCGGAATGGCCCGCGTCACCGCCCGCGCAGGCGGCGGCGCGGTCTTCACCGTCGTCCTGCCCGAAGCCCTCCAGGAAGAACGCCCCACCACGTCGCCGCCCACCACGACGATCGGAGAATCACGATGACCACCGGAGGAACACGGTGACCGCCGGAGCGTCACGATGAATGAGCGTCGGAGCGTCAGGATGAATGACCGCCGGAGGGTCCCGACGACCGGAGGCCCCCGATGATCGACGTCCTCGTCGTGGACGACGACTTCCACGTCGCCGAGATCAACGCCGCCTACGTCTCCCAAGTACCCGGCTTCCGGGTCACGGGCTGCGCCCACACCGCCGCCCAGGCACTCGCCGCCCTCGAACGCACCCATGCCGACCTGGTGCTGCTCGACCACTACCTGCCGGACGAGAACGGACTGTCGCTGCTCCGGCGGCTGCGGCAACTCGGCCACCGCACCGACGTGATCATGGTGACCGCGGCCCGCGACGTGACGACCGTCCAGGACGCGATGCGGTCCGGCGCGCTGCAGTACCTCGTCAAACCGTTCGGCTTCTCCGGACTGCGCGCCAAGCTCGACGGCTATGTCGCACTGCGCCGCACCGTCGAGGGGGTGAGCGGCCGCGGCGAGGCCGGCCAGGAACAGGTCGACCGGATATTCGGCGCCTTCCGGACCTCCGAATCCCCGCACACCGAACTCCCCAAGGGCCACTCCGCGGCCACCGTCGGGCTGATCCGCCGGGTCCTGGACGCGGCCCGGGTACCGCTGTCCGCCCACGAGGTCGCCACCCGCGCCGGCGTCAGCCGCTCCACCGCCCAGCGCTACCTCAAACACCTCGAACGCAGCGGCCACATCATCCTGACCCTCAAATACGGCGACACCGGCCGCCCGGAACACCGCTACCACTGGGCGGCAACGGGCTGACCCGAGACCACCGTGGTCCTGGCTTCCTGGAAGACCGCTACCGCTGGGCGGGAGCGGGCGACCCGAGACCACCGTGGTCCTGGCTTCCTGGAACACCGCCACCGCCGGGCGGCTGCGGGCCGGCCCGAGACCCCGGCCCACCGATCACCCGGAATGCCCCAGTCCACCCCCGGGCGGCTACGGGCTTCGCTTCGGTTCCCCGGTCCGGATCGCCTTCCTGGGCATTTCTGCCGTCCGGCCCCGAGGGTGAGGCGCACCCCCTAGCCTCCCGATCATGGACATCCCGACGACCGGCGGGGGCAGCACGGACCCGACCCCCACCCTGCTCGACGCAGCGCAACTGACCGCAGACCGGGATCTCGCGGCCCGCTTCCCCGCCGAGGCCCACCGCGTACTGGCCGACCTGGTACGCGCCGGCGCGCCCCTCGGCTGGGACGCCCCGCCTGCGCCGGACGAGGTGGCCGACCTCATCGCCCGGATCCTGCGAGCCACACGGCACGGCGACGCGGCACTGCGCGCCGTCTACCTCGGCCGCCGGCTGATCGGGCTGGGGTACTGGCTGCGCTACGCCCAGGCGACCAACCGCCAGCACGCCGACCTCGTGAAGATCGCGGTGGCCGCCGAGGCGCACGGCCGCGGCATCGGCAGGTCGCTGACCAGCACTTTGGTCGCCGATGCCCGCGAGGCGAAGATCGAGGTCCTCACCCTCGACGCCCGCGCCGACAACACCCGCGCACTCCGCCTCTACCGCTCCCTCGGCTTCCGCGAATACGGCCGCCTGCCCGCCTTCGTCGCCATGGGCGGCCGCCGCTACGACAAGGTCTTCTACATGCTCGACCTCCGCACGGAAAACCCCACCACCCACCCTCCGCATCCCACCGCGCCTTGACATCCCCTCCCCCCAGGTCCCAGGATCCCTCCGTGACCCCAAACCTGTCAGACAGCCAGACAGCCTCCGCCGGGACCGACGCTTCCGGCAGTTCCAGTGCCGGTGGTCCTGGTGCGTCCGGCGCTTCCGGCGGTCCCGGGGGGCCCATCGCATCCGGTGGTGTGCCCCGCCGCGTCAGCGCGATGGAAGCGGTCCTGCACCATCTGCGCGGCGCCATCGAACGGGGCGAGTACGCGGTCGGCGACAAGCTGCCCTCGGAGGCGGAACTCTGCCGCCGCCTGGAGGTGAGCCGCCCCGTACTCCGCGAGGCCCTGCGCGCCCTGCAGACCATGGGGCTCACCGTCTCGCGCACCGGCAAGGGCACCTTCGTCGTCTCCGGCGGCGCGGTGGCCGACCCCACCTTCGGTGACTACGCGGCGAGCGACCTCCTGGAGGTCCGCCGCCATGTGGAGATCCCGGTCGCCGGATACGCGGCGCAGCGCCGTACCCCGGAGGACCTCGACCACCTCACCCACCTGCTGGAGCGGATGGAACGGGAGACCGACACCACCGCCTGGGTGGCCATGGACACCCTCTTCCACCTTGCGGTCGCCCAGGCCGCCCGCAACCCGGTCTTCCGCCGCGTCATCGAGGAGATCCGCGACGCCCTGGCCCGCCAGTCGGCGTTCCTCAACGAGCTCGGCGGCCGCCGCGAGCAGTCCAACCGCGAACACCGCGCCATCGTCGAGGCCCTCATCGACAATTCCGCCCCCGACGCCGAACAAGCCATGGCCCACCACCTCACCCGCGTGGAAACCACCCTCACCCAAATCGTCGCCGCCGCCCCCAGCCCCTCCCCCGCCCCCGCCCCCGGCGCGGCCCCCACCCCGAAACCCGAGCCCCAGCCGTGACCAAGCACCCCCTCCACGAGCCGTCCCCCACCAGCGAGCCCTCAAAGGAACGCCAACTGCCCGCCGCCCCTTCACCCGGCTCGTCACCCACCAGCGAACCGTCACCCGCGGGCGCCATGGCGCCGCCGAGGAAGGCAATGAGGTCGATGATGAGGGCCAACGCAGCGTCGAACCCGGCCGAGGTGTCCAACCCGCCCGAGATCCGTGAACCCGCCCACGCCCCCCTCGCCCATGTGGTGCGCGGAGGCATCATCGAGGGCGTCCATCACGGCTCGGTCGTGGTGCTGGCGGCCGACGGGAGCGTGCAGTTCCAGGCCGGCGACATCGAGGCCGCCTTCTACCCGCGCTCGGCCCTCAAACCGCTCCAGGCCGTCGGCCTGCTCCGCGCGGGCCTGCCGCCCCTGGACGACGAGGCGCTGGCCCTCGCCGCCGCCAGCCACTCCGGCGACGAACGCCACCTGGCGACCGCCCGTCGCATGCTCGCCACCGCCGGCCTGACCGACGACGCCCTGCGCAATGTCCCGGACCTGCCGTACGGCCCCGCCGAACGCGACGAGTGGCTCCGCCGCGGCCTGGGCCCCACCCGCCTCACGCAGAACTGCTCGGGCAAGCACGCCGCCATGCTGCTGACGGTCCTGGCTCGTGGCTGGCGACCGGACACCTACCTCGACCCGGACCACCCGCTCCAGCGGGAGATCGCCTCGACGGTCGAGGACCTCACCGGCCAGCGCATCGCCCGTGTCACCGTCGACGGCTGCGGCGCCCCGCTCTTCGCGGTCTCCCTGCACGGCCTGACCCGGGCCGCCGCCCGGCTCGGGACGGCAGCCCCCGACACCCACGAGGGCCGGGTCGCGCACGCCATGCGTACCCACCCCGAGATGGTCTCCGGTGCCGACCGGGACACCGCCCGGCTGGTGCGCGCGGTCCCCGGGCTGCTCGCCAAGGACGGATTCGAGGGCGTTCAGATCGCCGCGCTACCGGACGGGCGGGCGGTCGGCGTGAAGATAGCCGACGGCGCCGACCGCGCCCGGATGCCCGTGACGGCGGCCGCCCTGGCGCGCTGCGGTATTGATCCGGACGTCCTCGCCGACTTCGCCACCACACCGGTCATCGGGGGCGGCGCACCGGTCGGGGCGCTGCGGGCGGCGGGGGCCCTGTCTATGCCCGTTTCCGCTCCTGCTTCTGCTCCGGCTCCTGCTTCTGCTTCCGCTCCTGCTTCCCCCTGCAACTCCGTTCCCTAGACGCTTCCTAGACGCTGCCCCCTGTCCCTTTGCCGTCCGCTCCCCGTCCTCTCTTTGCCGCCCGCTTCCTGCCTCCTGACGCCTCCTCATACCCCGGCAACGATTACAGAGCGTGATTGGTTCCCGACTCGGTCACTCTGTGTGATGAATGTGTCGGGGTCCTTCATGGCTGAGGCCTCAGGCTTGCGCCTCGGGTCACGCCAGGTATCTCGGGGCTCGCGCCTCGGGGCTCGCCAGGTCCCCCCGCCTCGGGTCTCGGCAGGTATCCCGGGGCTCGGGGCTCTTCGTGGGGGCGTTGCTGCTGGTGTTCCCGTTCCCTTCCCCTTCCCTTCCTGTCCCTTCCCTCATTCCACTTCGTCGAAGGACGTTTTCGTGACTGCTGCTACTGATCATCGTTGGGAACACGATCTGTTGGGGGATCGGGAGATACCCGTTGAGGCCTACTGGGGCGTGCATACGTTGCGGGCCGTGGAGAACTTTCCGATCAGTGGGATGGCGATCTCTGCCTATCCGCATCTGATCAGTGCGCTGGCTGCCGTCAAGGAGGCTGCGGCGCGGGCCAACCAGGATCTGGGGCTGCTCGATCGGGAGCGGGCGGAGGCGATTGTTGCTGCCTGTCGCGAGATTCGGGTGGAGGGACGGCTGCATGAGCAGTTCGTGGTTGACGTGATTCAGGGGGGTGCTGGGACCTCGACGAACATGAATGCCAATGAGGTGATCGCCAACCGGGCGTTGGAGATCCTCGGGCATGCAAAGGGCGATTACGTCCGACTGCACCCGAACGAGCATGTCAATCTTGGGCAGTCGACGAATGATGTGTACCCGACCGCGGTCAAGGTCGCCACGATCATGGCGGTGCGGGAGCTGGTCGATGCGATGGGTGTGTTGCGGGCGAGCTTTGCCGCCAAGGCTGAGGAGTTCCGCGATGTGCTGAAGATGGGGCGGACGCAGCTCCAGGATGCGGTGCCGATGACGCTGGGGCAGGAGTTCTCCGCGTATGCGGTGATGCTGGAGGAGGACCAGAGCCGGCTGGCGGAGGCGGTGCTGCTCATCCACGAGATCAATCTCGGTGCGACGGCCATCGGTACGGGCCTCAACGCGCCCCGGGGGTACGCCGAGGCGGCTCGCGGGCACCTGGCGGCCATCACCGGGCTGCCGCTGGTGACCGCGGCCAATCTCGTCGAGGCGACGCAGGACTGCGGGGCGTTCGTTCATCTCTCCGGCGTGCTGAAGCGGATCGCCGTCAAGCTCTCCAAGAGCTGCAACGACCTGCGGCTGCTGTCGTCCGGGCCGCGGGCGGGCCTGGCGGAGCTCAACCTGCCGCCGGTACAGGCTGGTTCGAGCATCATGCCGGGCAAGGTCAACCCGGTGATCCCGGAGGTCGTCAACCAGGTCGCGTTCGAGGTGATCGGGAACGACGTCACGATCACGATGGCCGCCGAGGCGGGGCAGCTCCAGCTCAACGCGTTCGAGCCGATCATCCTGCACTCGCTCTCCGAAAGCATCACCCACCTCGGGGCCGCGTGCCGGACGCTCGCCGAGCGCTGCGTGGACGGGATCACCGCGAACACCGAAACGCTCCGGGCGAGCGTGGAGAATTCGATCGGGCTGGTCACCGCGCTCAACCCGCACATCGGGTACACGGCGGCAACCGCGATCGCTCAGGAAGCCCTCGTCACCGGGCGCGGAGTCGCCGAACTCGTGCTGGAGCAGGGCCTGTTGCCCGCCGAGCGGCTCGCCGCTCTGCTGCGGCCGGAGGAAGTGGCGGGCACGGGACGACTGTGAGACGACACCCACGGTGACGACCACGGCTACGCCCACGGTGACACCCACGGCGACGACGACGGCGACGGGAACCAGTCAGGCCAGCACAGCCTGACCTTCCCGGCCCGTCGGCGTCGGCGTCGACACCCGTACGGTCGCTCGCCGGCCGCGGCCACACCACGGGCCGCGGTCACACCACGGAGTGCCGCCCATTTCGGGTGCCGGCCCGCCCGGCACCCGGAACCTCATACCCGGCATAACCCCATACCCGGAATGACCCGTGCCCGGAATAACCCCGTCCCGGAACCGCGCTCCTCGGGTGAGTGGATCAGAATCGTGTACAGGGGTCCTGCGGGGCTCCGTACACGAGATGCTTCGGAGAGTCGGAGAGAGGGATCACATGCGTATCGCGCTGTGCCAGATGACGGCGTCGACCGAGCCGAAGGAGAACCTCGCGGCGGTGCAGGACCACGTGCGGCGGGCAGCGCGGGAGGGGGCGCGGCTGGCGGTGTTGCCCGAGGCGTCCATGGTGCGGTTCGGGGTGCCGCTGGGGCCGGTGGCGGAGCCGCTGGACGGGCCGTGGGCCGAGGGCGTGCGTGCGGTGGCCCGGGAGACGGGGGTGACGGTGGTGGTGGGCATGTTCACCCCGGCGCCTGAGGGGCGGGTCGCCAATACGCTGCTGGCGACCGGGCCCGGGGTCGAGGAGTCGTACGACAAGATCCATCTGTATGACGCGTTCGGGTTCCGGGAGTCCGACACGGTGGCCGCGGGCAGCCGGGTGGTGACCATCGATGTGGAGGGCGTCCGGGTGGGCCTGGCGACCTGCTACGACCTGCGGTTCCCGGAGCTTTTCCGGGCGCATGCGGATGCCGGGGCGACGGTGTCGGTGCTGCCCGCTTCCTGGGGTGCGGGCCCGGGCAAGCGTGCGCAGTGGGATCTGCTGGTACGGGCCCGCGCGCTGGATGCGACGGTGTGGCTGGCGGCCGTCGGCCAGGCCGCGCCGGACCCGCAGGCCGACCCGGAGGTGCCGACGAAGGCGCCGACCGGTGTGGGGCGCAGTGCGCTGGTCGGTCCGGACGGCACGGTGCGGGCCCAACTGGGCGGTGCGCCCGAGCTGTTGGTGGCGCAGCTGGATACGGAGGAGACGGCGCGGGTGCGGCGGGCGGTCGCGGTGCTGGACAACCGCCGGCTGTAGCGCGGGTCAGTAGCAGGTCGCGGACCGGTAGCAGATCGTGAATCCGCAGCAGGTCGCGGATCGGTAGCAGATCGTGAATCCGCAGCAGGTCGCGGATCGGTAGCGGATCGGTAGGTGTGGCAGCCGCCTCCCGCCCCTCGCCGGGGGCGGCTGCCAGGCCAGGGACCCACGGCCGCCACCCCCTCACCCCTCACCCCTCACCCCTCACTCCTCACCCCCAACCCCTCACCCAACCCCAGCCGAGGCCTGAGCCACCCTTCCGTCACCCGCAAGCGCCCCAAGCGCCCCATTTCCTCATCTCCTCATCGCACCGCAGCAGTTGACGAACCGTCATGCAGCCCCAGTCGCAGGTGTTCGACGTGGTAGAGGGCTTGGTCGAGGAGTTCGGCGACGTGGTGGTCGTAGAGGGCGTAGACGATGGAGCGGCCGTTGCGTTCGCCGGTGACGAGGCCGAGGTTGCGGAGCAGGCGGAGCTGGTGCGAGCAGGCGGACTGTTCCATGCCGACGGCGGTGGCGAGGTCGCCGACGGCGCAGGGGCCTTCCTGGAGGCGGGCGAGGATGCGTAGCCGGGAGGGGGTGGAGAGGGCCTGGAGGGTGGCGGCGACGTCGGCGGCGCCTACGGCGTCAAGTCGTTCGCGGGTGGTGGTGGTGCTTTTGTCGTCCATTCCGTGGCCCATGGGGCCATCCTAGCGAGGGGACATGAAGACCTCTTCATACGTTCCTGGTGCCCGTCAAGGGTTTCGGCCCGCGTCCTCCCGCACCATGTCCGCGCACTTCTCGCCGATCATCATGGTGGTGATGCAGGGGTTGACGGTGACGAGTTCGGGCATGACCGAGCCGTCCGCGACCCGGAGGCCCGTGACGCCCTTGACCCGCAGCCGGGCGTCGAGGGGTGCCATGGCGTCGTCGGCGGCGCCCATCTTCACCGTGCAGGAGGGGTGGTAGACGGTGTTGTGGGTGGTGCGGATGTAGTCGAGGAGTTCGTCGTCGGTGTGGACGTCGGGGCCGGGGGCGAGTTCGGCGCCGGTCCAGTCGGCGAGGGCGGGGCGGGCGGCGATCTCCCGGGCCAGCCGCAGGCCGTGGGTCATGACCCGGATGTCGTGCTCGTGGGTGAAGTAGCGCGGGTCGACCCTGGGCTTGTCGCGGAAGTCGCGGGTGCGGAGCCGGACGGTGCCGCGGGAGCGGGCGCGGGTGACGTTCGGGGTGAGACAGAAGGCGTTCTCGGAGGTGGGGTAGCCGTGCCGGGCGGTGTTCAGGTCGAAGGGCACCGAGCCGTAGTGGAACATCAGGTCCGGGCGGTCGAGGCCGGGTTCGGTGTCGGCGAAGATGCCGATCTCCCACCACTGGTTGGAGGCGGTGACCATGGGCTGTTTCGCCTGCCACATGATGACGCCCTCGGGGTGGTCCTGGAGGTTCTCGCCGACGCCGGGTGAGTGGACGCGGACGTCGATGCCGATGTCGCGGAGGTGGTCGGCGGGGCCGATGCCGGAGAGCATCAGCAGTTTGGGGGTGTCGATGGAGCCGCAGGAGACGATGGTTTCGCGGCGGGCGCGGACGGTGCGGGTGTGGAGCAGGTCGGGGTCGAGGTAGGCGACGCCGGTGCAGCGCCGGTCGTCGTCGATGAGGAGGTGTTTGGCGCGGATGCCGGTGCGTACGGTGAGGTTGGGGCGGTTGCCCATGACGGGGTGCAGGTAGGCGACCGAGGAGGACTGGCGGATGTTGTTCTCGTCGGAGTTGATCTGGAACCAGTGGGCGCCGCGGAGGACGGTGCGGCCGGTGTTGAAGGGTGTGGTGGGGATGCCGTTCTGGGCGCAGGCTTCGAGGAGGGCGGTGCCGCAGGGGTCGGTGGGTTTGATGGTGCGCAGGGTGACCGGGCCGGTGCGGCCGTGGTGGTCGCCGGGCGCGTCGTTGTTCTCCAGGCGGCGGTAGAGCGGGAAGGTGTCGCGGGCGCCCCAGCCGGTGGCGCCGCCCGCTTCCCAGCCGTCGAGGTCCTCGGCGGGTGCCCAGAAGGCGATGCAGGAGTTGTGCGAGGAGCAGCCGCCGAGGACCTTGGCGCGGGCGTGCCGCATGAAGCTGTTGCCGTTCTCCTGGGGTTCGACCGGGTAGTCCCAGTCGTAGCCGGATTCCAGCAGTGCCATCCAGCGTTCCAGGCGCAGGATGTTGTCGTCGCCGACGTCGCTGGGTCCGGCTTCGAGGACGCAGACGGTGACGGTGGGGTCCTCGCTGAGGCGGGCGGCGACGACGTTTCCCGCGGTGCCGCCGCCGACGACGACGTAGTCGAACTCCGCGTTTTCCATGGGGTGTTGTCCTCCCGGGGCAGGGCGGTCAGTCGGTGGCGGTGAGGTGGGGGTCGGTGGTGCCGGTGGTGCCGGTCGCGGTGTGGTCGGTGGTGGCGGCGTGTTCGGCGAGGACGCCGGTGCGGTGCCGTTGGACGCACCAGTAGTAGGCGAAGCCGCCGACGGCGACGGCGCCGACGAACAGCACGGCTCCGTAGCGCAGGTACCAGTGGTGCGGCGGGGTGGCGTTGTAGACGGCGTCGCGGGGCCAGGCGAGGTTGACGATCATGCCGGCGCCCCAGAGGACGGCGAGGACGTTGACCGGCAGGCCCCAGCGGCCCAGGGTGAACCGTCCGCCGCCGGCCGGCGTCCAGCGGCCGCGGAGTCTGGCGATCAGCATCGGGGCGGTGACCAGCAGGTAGGCCAGGTAGATCATGATGATGCCGATGCTGGTGACGACGGAGAAGATCTGCGGCTGGCGGATGTTGAGGAGCAGCACGCCGAGGGAGAGCGCCCCGACGATGACCGCGGGCAGGACCGGGGTCCGGAAGCGCGGGCTGACCTTGGCCATGAGGGAGGCGGCGGGGAGGTTGTTGTCGCGGGCCATGGCGAACGCCAGTCGGATGGCGGCGGTGTGCACGGCGAGCGCGCAGACGGTGACCGCGATGAGGACGCACCACAGCATGGCCTTGCCGCCGGTGTCGCCCAGGACGTCGAGGACGACGTACTGGAGCCCGTCGGTGGTCAGTCCCTTACCGTTCAGGCTGCTCACGCTCATCATGGCGAGCAGCAGGATGAGTCCGCCGAGCACGAACGAGGCGATCAGGGCGCGGAGGATGGCGCGGGGTGCGTTGCGGGAGGGGTCGAGGGATTCCTCGCCGAGTGAGGCGGCGGTGTCGAAGCCGTACATGACGTAGGCGGAGGCCAGCGAGGCGGTGAGGAAGGCGCCGAGGTAGCCGAGGGGCTGGCCGGCGCCGGCGTGGTGGGTCTGGAGGACGACGTCCGGGCCGCGGACGACGTGGACGGCGAACAGCACGATCAGCACGACGGTGGCGAACAGTTCGATGAAGACGCCGGCGGTGTTGATGCGGGCCATGAGTGTGACGCCGAAGGCGTTGACGAGGGTGGTGAAGAGGATCAGTACGGCGGCGAGGAGGACGCCGTTGGTGGCGGTGTCGTAGGTGCCGGTGCCGTCGCCGATGAACTGGAAGGCGGCGGAGATCTTCGGCAGGGTGAGCTGGTAGGCGAGGGCCACGGCGGAGAGCGAGACGATGGAGGCGACCAGCATCATCCAGCCGGCCAGCCAGCCGATGTGCGGGTTGCCGAGTTTCTTGGCCCAGTTGTAGACGGAGCCGGCGACGGGGTGGCGGGCGGCGAGTTCGGCGAAGGACAGGGCGATCATCAGCTGGCCGGCGAAGACGAGGGGCCAGGACCACCAGTAGGCGGGTCCGCCGATGCCGTAGCCGAAGTAGAAGAGCTGGAAGGTGCCGGTGAGGATGGAGATGTAGCTGATGCCGGCGGCGAAGGTGTGGAAGTTGCCGAGGGTGCGTTGGAGTTCGGGGCGGTAGCCGAATTCGGTGAGTCCGGTGTCGTCCGGTTCGGTGCCGGTGGCCGGCGGGGCGGTTTCCGGCTGTGCCGCGGTTCTTGCCGATGGTGCGTCGGGTAAGCTCAAGGGCCTTCCTCCTCAGTCGAACCAGTGCACCGGCGCGGGTGCCGTGTTGCGCCAGATGTGTTTGGTTTCCCGGTACTCCGCCAGGCCGCCGGGGCCGAGTTCCCGGCCGGTGCCGGACTGTTTGAAGCCGCCCCACTCGGCCTGCGGGAGGTAGGGGTGGTAGTCGTTGATCCATACGGTGCCCAGGCGCAGCGCGGCGGCGACGCGGTCGGCGCGTGCCTGGTCGGTGGTCCAGACGGCGCCGGCGAGTCCGTAGACGGTGTCGTTGGCGAGCCGTACCGCTTCGTCCTCGTCGGTGAAGCGTTCGACGGTCAGCACGGGCCCGAAGGACTCCTCGCGCACCACGGTCATCGCGGCCCGGCAGTCGTCCAGGACGGTGGGCAGGTAGTAGTGGCCGTCGGCGAGTCGGGGGTCGTCGGGGCGGGTGCCGCCGCAGCGGAGCACCGCGCCCTCGGCGATTCCGGTGGCGACGTAGGCCTCGACCTTGGCGCGGTGGGCGGCGGAGATCAGCGGTCCGGTGCGGGCGTGGGCGTCGAAGGGGCCGCCGGGCCGGATCAGCCGGGCCCGGCGCACGATCTCGTCGACGAAGCGGTCGTGCAGGGTGTCCTCGACGAGCAGCCGGGCGCCGGCCGAGCAGACCTGTCCGGAGTGCAGGAAGACGGCCGTCAGGGCGTGGTCGACGGCGGTGTCGAAGTCGGTGTCGGCGAAGACGATGTTGGGGTTCTTGCCGCCGAGTTCGAGGGCGACGCGTTTGACGGTGCCGGCCGCCGCGGCCATGATGCGCCGGCCGGTGAGCAGCCCGCCGGTGAAGGAGACCATGTCGACGTCGGGGTGGTCGGTGAGGGGGGCGCCGGCTTCGGGGCCGGTGCCCAGGACGAGGTTGGCGACGCCGTCGGGGAGTTGGGCCTCCTGGAGCAGGCGCATCAGGTGGAGGGCGGTGTGCGGGGTGAGTTCGCTGGGTTTCAGTACGAAGGTGTTTCCCGCGGCCAGGGCCGGTGCGACTTTCCAACCGGTCTGCAGCAGCGGGTAGTTCCAGGGGGTGATCAGGGCGCAGACGCCGATGGGTTCGTGGACGATGCGGCTGTCGACGCCGGGGGTGCCGGGGTCGGGCAGCCGGCCGTCCTCGGTGCCGGCCAGGCGTCCGAAGTAGCGGAAGCAGGCGGCGACGTCGTCGATGTCGGTTTCGCTCTCGGCCAGGCGTTTTCCGGTGTCGAGGGATTCGGCGCGGGCGAGGGCGGCCCGGTCGCGTTCGAGGAGGCCGGCGACGCGGAGCAGCAGGTCGCCGCGGGTGGCGGCCGGGGTGGTGGGCCAGGGTCCATGGTCGAAGGCGTGGCGGGCGGCGGCGATCGCGTCGGCGGTGTCCTTGCCGCCGCCCTCGTCGACGACGGCGACGAGGCTGCCGTCGGCGGGGCAGCGGATCTCGCGGGTCCGTTCGTCCCGGGGTGTGGTCCATCGGCCGCCGATGAACAGGTCAGGCACCGTCGGCTCCCAACTGCTCAAGGAGCCAGCTGTGGAAGATGCCGATGTGGTGTTCGGTGGGGACGAGGACGCCGCCGGAGCGGTAGGCGCGGGACGACATGGCGGGCTGGGTGCGTTCGCAGGCGGCGAAGTCCTGGGCGTTGACGCGGTGGAAGAGTTCGACGGACCTGGAGACGTCGGCGCCGGAGGCGATGACGTCCGGTGCGTAGAGCCAGTCGCATTCGACGACCGTGCGGTCCTCGGCCAGCGGGAACATGCGGTGCAGGATGACGTGGTCGGGCACGAGGTTCACGAAGACGGTGGGTTTGACGGTGAGGGCGTAGTAGCGGCGGTCCTGGTCGTCGGAGACGTCGGGGAGTTTGCCGAAGCCCTCGCTGCCGTCGACGGTGAAGCCCTTGACGCCGTCGCCGAACTCCGCGCCGTGGCCGACGTAGTACTGGGCGGCGTAGCCGTCGGCGAATTCCGGGAGGACTTCGGTGAGTTCGGGGTGGATGGTGGCGCAGTGGTAGCACTCCATGAAGTTCTCGACGATGAGTTTCCAGTTGGCCCGTACGTCGTAGGTGAGGCGTTTGCCGAGGGCGAGGTGTTCGGTGCCGTAGTGGTCGATGGCGGCCGTGTCGCCGAGCCGTTCGACGGCCGCGCCGATCACGGTGTCCTCGAACGACGGGGGTTCGTCGGCCAGGCACACCCAGGCGTAGCCGAGCCATTCGCGCAGCGCGACGGTGACGAGGCCGTAGGTGGTGCGGTCGACGTCGGGCATCTTGGTGAGGTTGGGGGCGGCGATCAGCTTGCCGTCGAGGTCGTAGGTCCAGGCGTGGTAGGGGCATTGGAGGGTGCGGCGGACCTGGCCTTCGGTCTCGGTGCAGAGGCGGGCGCCGCGGTGCCGGCAGACGTTGAGGAAGGCGCGCAGGTGGCCGGTGCGGGAGCGGGTGATCAGGACGTTCTCGCGGCCGACCTGGACGGTGCGGAAGGCTCCGGGCCGGTCGAGGTCGGCGGAGCGGACGGCGCAGAACCACATGCGCTCGAAGATGCGCTCTTGTTCGGTGCGGAAGAGCGCGGGGTCGGTGTAGTAGTGGCCGGGGAGCGTGGCGATGAGGCTTGGTGGCAGGGGGAGCGTCGTCACGGGCGGACTCCTCGGTCGGCGGGCGCGGCGGCGGGGCGGCGCGGGTCGAACAGCTCGGTGGGGTGCTCGGTGGTGCCGGTCGGCGCGTGGTCGGCGAGGATCTCCTGGTGGGCGGCGGCGCTGCGGATGCCGCCGGGGCCGGGGGCGGTGGTGTCGTGGGGCGGTGACACGGGCGTCTCCTAGCGGCGGATGCGGGTCATCTTCGGGTCGAACAGCGGCTCTTCGGCGACGGTGGCGGGGAGCTTCTCGCCGAAGTACTCGATGTGTACGCCGGTGCCGGTGGTGAGGTGGGCCGGCAGCCAGGCGTAGGCGACGCAGCGGCCGAGGGTGTGGCCGTAGGCGGCGCTGGTGACGTGGCCGGCGGGCGCCCCGTCGACGAGGACGGGTTCCTTGCCGAGGACGACGGCGGCCGGGTCGCCGAGGAGCAGGGGGGTCAATTTCCTTTGTGGGGGCGGCAGTTGTTCGAGGGCGGTGCGGCCGAGGAAGTCGCCGCGGTCCATGCGGACGGCGAAGCCGAGCCCGGCTTCGTACGGGGTGTGTTCCTCGGTCATGTCGTGGCCCCAGGAGCGGTAGCCCTTCTCCAGGCGCAGGCTGTTGAAGGCCGACCGGCCGGCCGCGATGACGCCGTGCTGCGCTCCGGCTTCCCAGAGGGTGTCCCAGAGGCGGAGGCCCAGGTCGGCGGTGGTGTAGAGCTCCCAGCCGAGCTCGCCGACGTAGCTGAGGCGCAGGGCGGTGACGGGGACGTGGCCGAGGTAGGTGTCCTTGGCGCGGAAGTAGCCGAACGCCTCGTGGGAGAAGTCGTCGCGGGTCAGCGGCTGGACCAGGTCGCGGGCGAGCGGGCCCCATACGCCGATGCAGCAGGTGCCGGAGGTGATGTCGCGAAGGTGCACATCGGCGGGTGCGTGGCGTTGCAACCAGGCGAGGTCCGCGGGTGAGTTGGCGCCGACCTGGAAGCGGTCGGGGGCGAGCCGGGCCACGGTGAGGTCCGAGCGGATGCCGCCCTTGTGGTCGAGAAGCAGGGTGTATGTCACCGCGCCCGGCTTCTTCGCGAGGTTGTTGGTGGTCATGCGCTGGAGGAAGGCGAGCGCGCCGGGGCCGGTGACCTCCAGGCGGCGCAGCGGGGTCATGTCGTACAGGGCGACCCGCTCGCGGGTGGCCTTCGCCTCGGCGGCGGCGATGGGTGACCAGTGGCGGGCCGACCAGGGGTCGCGTTGCGGGGTGTCGGTGACGAGGTGGGCGTTGGCGTCGAACCAGTGCGGGCGTTCCCAGCCTCCGCCTTCCAGGAAGTGGGCGCCGAGTTCCTGCTGGCGGGTGTGGAAGGGGCTGACGCGCAGTGGGCGCGGCTGTTCCATGGGCTGGAGGGGGTGGATGACGTCGTAGACCTCGATGAACTGCTGGGAGCCGCGGTCGTGGACGTAGGCGGGGGAACGCTGGGCCTCCTCGAAGCGGTGCAGGTCGCATTCGTGCAGGTCGGTCGTGGCGTGGCCGTCGACCATCCATTCGGCGACGGCCTTGGCGACGCCGGCGGAGTGGGTCACCCATACGGCCTCGGCGAGCCAGAAGCCGCTGAGTGTGCCGGATTCGCCGAGGAGCGGCATGCCGTCGGGGGTGAAGGAGAAGACGCCGTTGAAGCCCTCCTCGATGTCGGTGTCGCGCAGGGCGGGCATCAGCCGGCGGGCGTCCTCCCAGCTCGGGGCCCAGTCCTCTGCGGTGAACGGGAACGAGGACGGCATGTCCATGTTGCGGGCGCGTGCCTCGTCGTAGGGGAGGACGGTGAACGGGTCGACGGGCAGCGGTCGGTGGGCGTAGCTGCCGATGCCGATGCGGTCGGTGTGCTCGCGGAAGTACAGGTCGCGGTCCTGGAAGCGGAGGATGGGCTTCGAGGCTTCGGTGCGGGGGTCGTTGGCGCCGGCGAGTTCCGGCAGCGGCTTGGTCTTCGCGTACTGGTGGGCGAGCGGGAGGAGGGGGACGTCGACGCCGGCCATGCGGCCGATCACCGGGCCCCAGAAGCCGGCCGCGGAGACGACGTGGGTGGCGGGGAAGGTGCCGCGGTCGGTGATCACGCCGGTGACGCGGCCGTCGGTCTGCTCGATGCCGGTGACGGTGTGGCGGTCGAGGAAGCGGGCGCCGCGCCGGTGTGCGCGCGCCGTCTGGGCGCGGGCGGCGAGGACGGCGCGGGCCAGGCCGTCGTCGGGGGTGTGGAAGCCGCCGAGGATCATCGATGTGTCGAGGAGGGGCCAGAGTTCCTTGCAGCGGCGGGGGGAGACCAGTTCGCCGCGTACGCCCCAGGAGGCGGCCCAGCCGGCCTTGCGGTGCAGGTCGGCCCAGCGTTCGGGGGTGGTGGCGAGTTCCAGGCCGCCCACCGGGTTGAAGCAGGAGCGGCCGTCCGCCTGGAGGGCGGAGAACTTCTCGACCGTGTAGCGGGCGAAGCCGGTCAGGGTCTTGGAGGGGCTGGTCTGGAAGACCAGGCCGGGGGCGTGGGAGGTGGAGCCGCCGGGGGCGGGCAGGGGGCCCTGGTCGAGGACGGTGACGTCGGTCCAGCCGCGGGCGGTGAGTTCGTCGGCGAGGGAGCAGCCGACGATGCCGGCGCCGATGATGACGACGCGGGCGTCAGTGGTGGGGTGTGTGGGGGTCACAGGACCACCACCGATCGCAGGACCTCGCCGCGGTGCATCTTCTCGAAGGCGGATTCGACCTCATCGAGGGTGATCCGCTCGGTGACGAAGCCGTCGAGGTCGAGGCGTCCGCCGAGGTGGCGGTCGATGAGGACGGGGAAGTCGCGGCTGGGCAGGCAGTCGCCGTACCAGGAGGACTTCAGGGCGCCGCCGCGGCCGAAGAGGTCGATGAGCGGCAGTTCGATGGTCATGTCCGGTGCGGGGACGCCGACTTGGACCAGGGTGCCGGCCAGGTCGCGCATGTAGAAGGCCTGCCGGTAGGTCTCGGGGCGGCCGACGGCGTCGATCACGACGTCCGCGCCGTGTCCGCCGGTGAGTTCCCGGACGGCCTCGACGGGGTCGGTGCGGCGGGAGTTGACGGTGTGGGTGGCGCCGAAGCGGGTGGCGCCGTCGAGTTTGCGTTCGTCGATGTCGACGGCGATGACCCGGCGGGCCCCGGCGATCGAGGCGCCGGCGATCGCGGCGTTGCCGACGCCGCCGCAGCCGATGACGGCGACGGTGTCGCCGCTGCCCACCTGCCCGGTGTGGACGGCGGCGCCGTAGCCGGCCATCACGCCGCAGCCGATGAGTCCGGCCGCTTCGGGCCGGGCGGCCGGGTCGACCTTGACCGCCTGTCCGGCGGCGACCAGGGTCTTCTCGGCGAAGGCGCCGATGCCGAGGGCAGGGGTGAGCGGGCTGCCTCCCCCAGACTTCGTCCGGGAGGTGCCCCCAGCGAGGGTCATGGCCTGGGTGGCGTTGCGGGAGTCGAAGCAGTACCAGGGGCGGCCGCGGCGGCAGGACCGGCAGGTGCCGCAGGGGGCGCGCCAGGCGAGTACGACGAAGTCGCCCGGGGCAAGATCGGTGACGCCGGGGCCGACGGCTTCGATGATTCCGGCGGCCTCGTGGCCCAGGAGGAAGGGGAATTCGTCGTTGATCGCGCCGTCCCGGTAGTGCAGGTCGGTGTGGCAGACTCCGCAGGCCTGTACGGCGACGAGTGCCTCGCCCGGGCCGGGATCCGGCACCAGGATCGTCCGGAGTTCGACGGGTGCGCCTTGTTTCGCCGCGACGACGGCATGGACTTCGTGTGGCATGCCCTACCCCTCAGTGTTGCGCAGTGCACGACTGGTTGCGCGATGAGAGACATAGTGGGAAGGCCGTCTCGGCACCGTCAAGGGGTGCGGGCCAGCTGTTCGTAAATGGCTCATCCGGCGTCCGGACACGGCGGCGGGGCCGGAGCTGTGTGCCCCGGCCCCGCCGCCGTGATCTGCCCGTCAGTGGCTCAACAGGCGTACCCCATACGGCGGGAGAGCTCCTCGGCCGCGGAGACGGTGCCCTTGACGACCTCGGGCAGCCGCTCGTCGTCCAGCCGGTACGCGGGCACGGACACGCTGATCGCCCCGATCACCGAGCCGTCGTGCGCGCGCACCGGTGCCGCGACCGCGCGCAGCCCCAGCTCCAGTTCCTCGACCGCCGTCGCGAAACCGCGTTCGACGACTTCCTTGAGCTCGCGGCGCAGTTCCTCGGCCGAGGTGACCGTGCGCTCGGTGAGCCGCGGCAGTTTCCGGCCGAGGACGGCGTCCTGGACCGGTGCCGGCTGGTAGGCCAGCAGCGCCTTGCCGCTGGAGGTGGCGTGCAGCGGCGTGCGCCGGCCGAGCCAGTTCTGCGCGGTGACCGAGGCCGGGCCGCGGGCCTGCATGATGTTCACCGCGGCGTCGCTCTCCAGCACCGCGATGTTGACGGTCTCCCCGAGTTCGTCGGCCAGTTGCCGGCAGACCGCCGCGCCCTCCTGGGAGATGTCCAGCCGGACGGCGGCGGCGCCGGCCAGCCGCAGCACTCCGGCCGCGAGGAAGTACTTGCCGCGCTCCTGCTCCTGGCCGACCAGGCCGCGGCTCTCCAGCACGCCGAGCAGCCGGAACGCGGTCGATTTGTGGACGCCGAGTTCGTCGGCGACCTCGGTCACCCCGGCCTCGCCGTGCCGGGCGAGGATCTCCAGAACGGTCACCGCGCGGTCCACCGACTGCACGGCGCTGGCGGGTCCCTTCGGCGGCCTGCCGTCCGTCCGCCCCTCCACGATGTCCGTCATGTGTTGGTTCTCACCACCTGGCCACCCGGTCGCGGGTCCGAATCTGAACGGTCGGCAATTCCGGGAGGCGCTTGACGCGCCCGTCCCCGGTCTGGATTCTGTTGCGCATAGCGCTCCATCGTGCGCAACGCGAAACTCGATGATACCGAAGAGTAACAGGGGGGTCCTGTGATTCCTGTCTGCCACCTGGCCGACCTGCCCGCAGGCGAGTCCGTACGCATCGACACCGCACCTCCGATCGCCGTCTTCAACGCCGACGGGCAGCTGTACGCCATCGACGACACCTGCACCCACCAGGACGCCTCGCTCGCCGACGGCTGGCTGGAGGGGTGTCTGGTCGAATGCCCATTGCACGCGGCTTCATTCGATCTCCGCACCGGTGCGCCCACCTGCCTGCCCGCCCGCCGGGCCGTGCGGACCCATCCGGTGACCGTCGAGGACGGCATGATCTACGTGCACCACGTCGCCGAGGAGGGCACCGCCGCATGAAGTCGGTCGCTGTCATCGGGGCCTCACTGGCGGGCCTGTACACCGCCCGGGCCCTGCGCGCCGAGGGGTTCGACGGCCGGCTGGTCATCGTCGGGGACGAGCACCACCGCCCCTACGACCGGCCGCCGCTGTCCAAGGACTTCCTCACCGGCACCACCGGCCAGGACCCACTCGCCCTGACCGACGCCGAGGAGACCGCCGAACTCGACGCCGAGTGGCTGCTCGGCACCCGGGCCACCGGCCTGGACACCGCCGCCGGCGCGGTACTGCTGGATCATGGCCGGCCGCTGACCACCGACGGCGTCGTCCTGGCCACCGGCGCCGGCCCGCGCCGCCTCCCCGGCCCGGCGCCCGCCGGAACCCACACCCTGCGCACCCTCGACGACGCCCGCGCGCTGCGCGCCGACCTGACCCGGGGCCCGGTCCGCGTCGTCGTCATCGGCGCCGGATTCATCGGGGCCGAGGTCGCCTCCTCCTGCGCCGCGCTCGGCCATGACGTCACCGTGGTCGAGGCCGCCCCGCTCCCGCTCCTGCCGCAACTCGGCGAGCAGATGGCCCGGCTCTGCACCGCGCTGCACGCGGCCCACGGCGTCACCCTGCTGACCGGCACGGGCGTGGCCGGCCTGCACGGCGCCGGCGCCGACCCCCGCGTCACGTCGGTCGAACTGGCCGACGGCCGCCACCTGCCCGCCGACGTGGTGGTGGTCGGCATCGGCGTCCGACCACACACCGACTGGCTCGCCTCGTCCACACTGCCCCTCGACGACGGCGTGGTCTGCGACGCCGGCTGCGTCACCGCGCTGCCCAACGTCGTCGCGGTCGGCGACGTCGCCAGGGTGGCCGGCGTCCGGGCCGAGCACTGGACCAGCGCGACCGAACAGGCCACGGTCGCCGCCCGGAACCTCCTCGCCGGCCGTACGGTCACCACCCACCAGGCCCTCCCCTACTTCTGGTCCGACCAGTACGGCGTCCGCCTCCAGTTCGCCGGCCGCCGCGGACCCCATGACACCCCGCGGATCCTCGAAGGCTCCCCCGACGACCGCAGCTTCCTCGCCTGCTACGAACGCGACGGCCGCACCACCGCGGTGCTCGCCCTCAACCGCCCCCGCCCCTTCATGCGACACCGCCGCGAACTCGCCCGCGCCGCCCAGCCCCTGTGACACCGGCGCGGACTCCCTGGTCACGCTGGTGCGCCTGTGGCACACGAGGTTAGGTTTCCCCTACCAACCGTGACGTATGGAGGAGCAGGCCTGTGATCGCGCACGACGAGGTGTTCATCCAAGGACGCTGGCGACCTGCGGTCGGAACGGATTCCATCGAGGTCGTCAACCCCGCCGACGAGCAGGTCATCGGGACCGTTCCGGCCGGTTCCGCGGCCGACGTCGACGCCGCGGTCGACGCGGCCCGAGCGGCCCTTCCCGGCTGGGCGGCCACCGCCCCCGGCCGCCGTGCCGCTTTACTGGCCGCGTTGTCCGACGAACTCACCGCCCGGCAGGACGACATGGCCGCGCTCATCACCGCCGAGGTGGGTACCACCATCGGCTTCTCCCGGAGGGTGCAGGCCGGTCTTCCCGTCACCGTGACGCGCCTGCACGCCGACTTGGTGGCCGACTTCGCCTTCGAGGAGCAGGTGGGCAACTCCCTTGTGCTGCTGGAGCCCGTCGGAGTCGTCGGCGCCATCACCCCGTGGAACTACCCGCTGCACCAGATCGTCTGCAAGGTCGTGCCCGCACTCGCCGCCGGCTGCACGGTCGTGCTGAAACCCGCGGAACTGACCCCGCTGTCGGCCCAGATGTTCACCGAGTGCGTCGCGGCCGCGGGCTTCCCCGCGGGAGTCTTCAACCTCGTCACCGGCACGGGCCCGGAAGCCGGGGAGGCACTGGTGCGCCACCCCGGGGTCGACATGATCTCGTTCACCGGTTCCACGGCTGTCGGCAAGCACATCGGGTCCGTTGCCGGCGCCGCGGTGAAACCCGTCGCTCTTGAGCTCGGCGGGAAGTCCGCCAATGTCATCCTCCCCGGAGCCGACCTCGCCCAGGCCGTCCGCGCCAACGTCGCCGACGTCATGCGCAACGCCGGGCAGTCCTGCAACGCCTTGACGCGCACGCTGGTGTGTGCCGATGACTACGAAGAGGCGGTGCGCATCGCCGTCAAGGAAATCGCCGCCTACCGTCCCGGTGATCCGGCCGATCCCGATTGCCGCCTGGGTCCGGTGGCCAGCGGCGCCCAGCGGGACAGGGTTCGCGACCACATCCGCAGGGGCCTGGCGGAAGGCGCCCGTCTTGCCGCGGGTGGCCCCGAGGTTCCTGAAGGCCGCGACAAGGGCTTCTACATCCGTCCTACCGTCTTCGCCGACGTCACTCCCGACATGAGCATCGCGCGGGAAGAGATCTTCGGCCCCGTGCTCGCGTTCATGAGATACGAGGACGAGGAGGACGCCCTGCGCATCGCCAATGACTCCGACTACGGTCTCGCGGGGTCCGTCTGGGCGGCCGATCGGCAACGGGCGATCGCCTTCGCGCGCGCGATGCAGTGTGGCCAGGTGACCGTCAACGGCGGCGCGTACAACCCCCTCGCCCCCTTCGGCGGATACCGGCGATCAGGCGTCGGACGAGAACTCGGCACGCACGGTCTGAGGGAATTCCTGCAGACGAAGTCGCTCCAGCTGTAGGACCGTTGACCGGGCGAACGCCTGCCTCGTACCACGCACGGAGCGCCCGTGGGCGACTGCGAGGCAGGCGGTTCCAGGAGCACCTCCGGCCGGGCGGACCGGCCCGGGGAGGTCCCGCGGTCAGGCGCCCTTGAGCTGGCGGGTGGCGGCGTCGACGGTCTGGGTGAGGAGGGTGGCGATGGTCATGGGGCCGACGCCGCCGGGGACCGGGGTGATCAGGGAGGCGCGGGTGGCGGCCGAGTCGAAGTCGACGTCGCCGACGTTGCCCGGGTTGTAGCCGGCGTCGATGACGACCGCGCCGGGCTTGATGTGGTCGGCGGTGAGGAGGCGGGGCCGGCCGACCGCGGCGATCAGGACGTCGGCCTGGCGGGTGAGGGCGGCGAGGTCGGTGGTGCGGGAGTGGCAGTACGTGACGGTGGCGTTGCGGCCGAGCAGCAGCATCCCGACCGGCTTGCCGAGGATCGCGCTGCGGCCGACCACGACGGCGTGCTTGCCGGCCAGCTCGACGCCGTAGTGGTCGAGCAGCCGGAGGATTCCGCCGGGCGTGCAGGAGGCGAAGCCCTCGGCGCCGAAGCTCATGGTGGCGAAGGAGTGGTAGGTGACGCCGTCGACGTCCTTCTCGGGGGCGATGGCCTCGAAGGCGGCGCGCTCGTCGATGTGCGGGCCGACCGGGTGCTGGAGGAGGATGCCGTGCACCCCGGGGTCCTGGGAGAGCGCGGTGAGGGTGTCGACCAGTTCGCCGGTCGTGGTGGTGGCGGGCAGGGCCACGTGGCGGGAGCGGATGCCGGCCTTCTCGCAGCGGTTGCGCTTCATCCGGACGTAGGTCACCGAGGCGGGGTCCTCCCCCACCAGGACGGTCGCCAGGCAGGGGGCCTGGCCGGTCTGCTCGGTGAGGGCGGCGGCGCGCCCGGCGGCCTGCTCGACGATCCGTCGGGCCAGTGCGGTGCCGTCCATGAGGCGGGCGGTCGGGGACATCGGGTACTCCTGGGCGTCGTCGTGGATCGCCCAGGCGCGCGGCAGTGGCCGTGGTGGCCGGGCCGCTCCCCGGTGGTACTCCACCCAAGCGCCAGTCACGGCCCGGCGTCCACTCTAGACGACGGCCCACCCGTACGGGTGAGGGACCGCGGGGGCGCGGAGGGCGGGCGGGTCAGGTGGCTCCGTGCCCCGGTGCGGACAGCGGCGGGGTGGTGGGGGTGGTGGCCTCCCACTGGCTGAGGATGCCGTCCCAGTCGTGCTGGGCGGCGGTGATGGCGTTGGCGTCCCAGGTGGGGGGCGCGGAGGGCGCAGGCGGGGGTTCATACCCGGGGTACTCCTGGACGTCCTGGTATCCGGCGTAGTGCTCGTGCCCGTGCTGGAGGTGCTGACCGTTCTGGAGGGTCTGAACGGTCTGGGTGGTCTGGGTGTCGTGGGGGTGCTGGTGGGCCTGGTGGCTGTGGTGATTCTGCTGCTGGTGGGTGGCGTATTGGTGGTAGCCGGTGGACGTGGCCGAGGCGGTGTACTGGGCGTGGTGGGGGTGGGCCGTCGCGTAGGACTGGTACTGCTGGTACGGCTGCTGTTTCCAGGTGTCGTGTTCGTACTGGTCCCACGCGGGCCGGTCGGCGCGTTCGCGCCAGGCGGTCGGGCCGGTATCGGTCGGCGAGGAGGGCTGGAGGGTGGCCATTCTCCGGTGCCGGCCGGTGCGGTCGGGCGGCGCGGGCGGGGCGGGGCGGGTCTCCGTGGACAGTTGCTGGGCGCGGGCGACCAAGAGCCGTACGTCCAGGCCGAGTTCGGTGGCGAGTGCGGTGAGGTCGACCCCGGTGTGCCAGCTGGTCATCAGGACCGCGTCGAGGGCCGGCGCCCAGGCCGGGTCGTGGGTGACCGGGGACGCGCCGGTCTGTCCGGCGGTGCTGCCGGGCGTGGCCCCGGTGGGCGCGGGCCGGTCCGCCGCGGGGCGGTCCGTGGCGGCCGGTGCCGGTGCGGGCCGGGTGACGGTCGGCGCGGCGGCCGGCTGGGCGGGGGACGGCTCGCGTACCGTGGTCTGCTCCCGCGCCGGGGTCTGTTCGGCGAGCAGGCTCTTGGCGACCGCGCGGGCGTCGTCCTTGCCCACCGTGCGGCGGGCCAGCCGCACTTCGCGCTCGTCCAGGCCGAGCAGGTCGGCCACCACCGCGTCGCTGCCGACGGTCACGGCGAAGGCGGCCAGGGTCCGGGACCGGCGGGCCTCGGCCTCGTCGAGGAGTCCCTGCGTCCGGCGGACCTCGTCATCGCTGCTGCAAAACGCCTGTGCGAGTACCGCGTGGCGCTCCCACAACTCCCTCGGTTCCATGACAGCGACAACGTTCTTTCGTCCGGATTGGACCGCTTCCCGGACATAGATCACTGCATGAGGTGATATTCGAGGGGTTTAACCCCATGCCTCCGGGACTCCTGTGCGGGCAGCCGCAAAAATACGCAGTGACCCCAGGCCGGAAGAATCGTTTCTACGGCCATGAGCGCCCCCACCTCCGGCACCGTCGCAGGTCACGGTCACACGTTTCTCCCCCGTCCCGCGGCCACGCCACGCTGGATCACCGCGGAAATCGCCCGGCAGACCCCCGTCTACGCGGCGCTGGTGCGCCTGTGGACGGAGCGCGCGGCCACGGTACCCGGAGTCGCCGATCCTGAGTGGCAGCGGCTGGTCTCCTACCGGGCCCTGATGGAGGAGACCGAGACCGCGCTCACCGCGCTGCGGCCCCATCGTGCGCCGGACGTGCTGCCGCCCCGGCGGGCGGTGCCGGCGGCCCGGTCCGCGCACCAGGACGCCTGAGCCACCGCGGGCGGGACGCCGGGCGGGCGGACCGCGCGAGCGATCCGCGGTGTTGACGCCGGTCTCCGCGCGGCCGCCGGGCCTCACCGCAGGGTGTAGCCCCCGTCCGGGTAGAGCGTCGAGCCGGTCATGTAGCGGTTGGTGAAGAGGAACAGCACCGCGTGCGCGATCTCGTCCTCGGTGCCGAGCCGGTGCAGCAAGGTGTCCCTGCGGTACTGCGCGAAGGCGGCCTCGCGGTCCTGGGCCGGGCGCCCGGCCCACAGGTTGCCGTCGACGGTGCCGGGTGAGACGACGTTGACGCGGACCGGGGCGAGTTCGACGGCCAGGCCCCGGGCGAGTCCCTCGATCGCGGCGTTGCACGCGGCGTAGGCGGGGGCGGGCGCCGGCGGCCGGGCGCCCGCGGCGCCGGACATCAGCACCACCGAGCCGTCCTGGGACAGCAGCGGCGCCGCGTGCTTGGCGACGTGGTACTGGCCCCAGAACTTGGAGGTGAAGGGGCTCGCCGCGTCCTCGTCGCTGAGCTCCCGCATCGGGCCGACGCGATAGTCCGCGGCGGTGGTGAAGACGTGGTCGACGCGGTCGAGCGGGCCGAAGAAGGCGGCGACGGAACCGGGGTCGGTCACCTCGACCGGGTGCCAGTCGGCGGCGTCGCCGAGCGCGTCGGCCGCGGCCGCGAGCTTGTCGGGCGTACGGCCGCCGAGGACGACCCGGGCGCCGGCCGCGACGGCCTGGTGGGCGACGCGCAGCCCGATGCCGCTGGCGCCGCCGATGAGGACGACGATCCGGCCGCGCAGCTCGTCGCCCCGCGGCGGCTCTCCCGGGGGCGGCGGTGCGGCGCCGGGGGTGGTGGAGGGGAGCGGCATGGGCGGTCCTTTCCTCATCGGGTCCGGGCCCGGACCGGGCAGACGCATGATCAGGAATCCGAACGCCGCCCGCCTCCGGAACATTCCTCTCCGCTCACGTCATGATGCGGCCAGGAGCCGGAGCGCCGCCGCACGGCATCCGGGACGGCAGCCACCACGAACTGATGAGGGCTCAGATGTCGAAACCACCGCTTCCCGCGTCCGCCACCACGATGCTGGCCAAGCCCAACCCCTCGGTGATCACCACCCTGCGGTCCGACGGCCAGCCGGTGTCCACCGCGACCTGGTACCTCTGGGACGACGGCCGGGTGCTGGTCAACATGGACGAGGGCCGCAAGCGGCTCCAGCACCTGCGCGACGATCCGCGGGTGTCGCTGACCGTGCTCGACGAGGGCAACTGGTACACCCATCTGACCCTGATCGGGCGGGTGGCCGAGCTCCGGGACGACGAGCACCTGACCGACATCGACCGGCTGGCGCAGCGCTATCTGGGCAAGCCGTATCCGCAGCGGGACCGGCGCCGGGTCAGTGCCTGGATCGAGGTCGAGCGCTGGCACGGCTGGGGCAGCCTGAAGGACAGCAGCCAGGCCGGTTGAGGGCGCGGCCGGTCCGGTGGGTCCGGCCGTCAGCCGGTGCGCTGCTGCTGGAGCCGGGCGGCGACGGTGGCTACGTCGTCGCCGATGGCCAGGACGCCGTTGATGTCCGGTGCCGAGGCGCCGTTGACGCCGGCGAAGAAGACGTCGAACCGGCCCTTGCCGCGGTCCAGGTAGCCGGCGATGGTGTCGGCGCCCACGGCGATCCGGTTGTTGAGGTCGTCGGCGCCGGCCACGGTCCCGGTCTTGGCGAAGACCTTGCCGCGGGTGGGGCAGTGCCGGCAGTTGTCCGCGAGGGAGCCGTCGACGCCCAGGACGGGCAGCGCCTCGCGGAAGCGCCGCGCCTCGGGGGTGCGCTGCCAGTACGTCAGGATCCGGGCCAGGGCGCGGGGGGTGGTCCGGTCGGCCGGATCGCCGCCCCGGCCGTCGGCGAGCTGGACGGCCCGGCGGTCGACCCCGGCCCGGTCGAGGAACGCGGCGAGCACGGGGAACCCGTCCTGGCAGTCGGTGCTCCCCGTGTGGGTGGCCATCAGGCAGATCGCGAGGTTCGCGCCGAGGTTGTGGCTGACCTTGAGGATGAGTTCGGCGTACTCGGCGTAGGGCGGGGAGGTGTAGCGGGCCACCGTGGTGGCGCCCCGGTAGGAACTTGGCAGCCGGGCGGCCGGGTTGGGGCCGACGGCCGGCGCGGTGACCCGTACGCCGGCCCGGGCCAGCGCCTCGATCAGGGCGGTGCGGCCGAAGGCGTTGGGGTCCTTGACGGGGGCGATGCGCAGGACGGGCGCGGAGCCGGCGGCGATGGTGCCGGTCAGCCGGATGCGGGTGCCGTCGGGGGAGGTCGTGACGTTGATGGCGGCGGGCCGGCCGGCCGCGACGGTACGGACGGCGGAGGTGACCCGGTAGGGCGCGACCTTGGGGCGCACCTCCAGGCCGGCGGGGGCACCCGGGCCGCTGCCGGGGGTGGTCAGCAGGTCGATGACGTTGTCGTTGACGATGAGCGGGGTGGGCACGGGGTCGAGTGCGGGGTCGGGGCGGAACAGCCGCGGGTCGATGACCACGTCGCCGACGACCCGCCGGATGCCCGCCGCCCGTACCTGGCGGGCGAGTTGGTCGAGGCCGGCCAGCGGGTTCTGCGGGGTGAGCGTGGCTCCGGGGATGTCGTTGGCGTAGGTGTGGTCGACGGTGGTGTAGGCGACGGTGCCGTTCTTGCGGGTCCGGCCGCCGAGGGTCAGATCGCCCTGGGCGACCAGGTCGAGGTCGCCCCTGAGGGTGCCGTTGCGGCGCTGTCCGACGGCGTACACCGGGGTGACGAAGCGGTGGCCGCTGCCGAGGGTGTGCCAGGCGCCGCTGACGCTGAAGAGCTTGGCGGTGGATCCGGGCAGGAAGAACTGGTCGGCGTAGCGGGACCGGATCACCCTGCCGGTGCGCGGGTCCTGCTGGAAGAGGCCCCACTGGGCGTGCCGGTAGGCGGGTTTGCGCAGGACGGCGGCGGTACGCGGGTCGAGGCCGCTCTGGTCGGCGGGGGCGCCGGTGGCCGCGCCGGTGGCAGTGCCGGTGGGCGTCGGCGGTGTCTCCCGGACGAGACCGGTGAGGACGATACCGGCGGACAGCAGGAGGGCCGTGGCGACGAGGGTGCGCCGGCGGTTCCTGCTGCGGATGGCGGATGGTGACATGCAGACTCCGTGGACAGGGCGCGGACCGCCGCCGGTTGAGCATGCGGGAGGCCCGGGAGGTGTGTTTCCCGGGCCTCCTGCGCGTGACTGCCTGACGGGGGTCAGAGGAGCCCGAGCAGGCCGAGGCCCAGCAGGCCGCCGCGGCCGTAACCGTCGCGGCCGTAACCGTCGCGGCCGTATCCGTCGCGGCCGTAGCCACGGTCGAAGCCGTCGTACCCGTCGTTGTGGCCGTAGCCGTAGCCGTCGCGGCGGCCGTCGCGGCCGTAGCCGTCGTAGCCGTCGTGGCCGCCGTGCCCGAGGCGGCCCTTGCCCTTGTGGCCGCCCTTGTGGACACCCTTGTGGCCGCCGTGGTGTCGGTTGTGGTGCCGGTTGCCGTGGTGGCCCTCGTCGCAGCGCTGCGAGGAGCACAGGGGGCTCTGGGTGCTGCTGGGGGGCGCTGTCATGGCGGTGGCGGCGCCGGCCGTCGGTACCACGAGGGCAGCCGCGGTCAGGCCGGCCACTGCGAGGCCGCGAGGGATCGAACGGAGCATGTTTCCACCTTCACTCGACTCTGCAGAAAATGAATATTCTCTGCATACGCGACGATAAGGAGGGTTTTACCCCTTGACTTGCGACTCGCCGAGGAATCACCGGAACGCCGTACAAAATGGGGCAAACGATACGTACAGCTTCGGGTGCCTTCCGGGCGCGCATCCTCCCCTCCGCACCCTCGCAGCCGCGATCTCACCCCCCGCCTCCTCCCGCGCGCCTCCCCCTTCGGTCCGTCGCCCCGTCAGCCCGTCGCCCCGTCAGTCCGTCGCCCCGTCAGCCGGCAGGTGCTCCAGCAGGTGCCGCAGTGTTCCGACGGCGAGCGTGCAGACCGTGTCGGGGTCGGCGCTCGCCAGCGGCTCCTTACCGACCACCACCCGCATCAGACCGATGCCCAGCAGCCAGGACAGCGCCAGATCGCCGCGCAGCCCGCCGTCGTCGGACGCCGAGAGGGAGGCCAGCACCTCGGCGTACTCCTCCCCCAGGCCGCGCAGCGCGTCCGCGATCTCGTCGCTGCCGCCGATGGAGCGCAGGCACACCTCCAGGGAACGGTCGGCGCCCGGCCCGCCGCCGCCGGCGAGCATGCCGCGCAGCGCGACCTCGAACAGCCGGTCGGCGGGGGTGGTCCGCAGCTGTTCCTGTCCGCCGCGCGCCATCACCTCGCCGAACAGCGCCTTCTTCGTGCCGAAGTACCGGAACAGCAGGGCCTGGTTGGCACCCGCGCGGGCCGCGATGTCCCGTACCGTCGCCCGCTCGTACCCCCGCTCCGCGAACAGCTCCGCCGCGGCGTCCAGCAGACGCCGCCGGGTGCCCTGGGCGTCCCGGCGGCAGGTGCCGTCCGTGCCGTGCTGGGAGGTCTCCCCCATCGTCGTGTCACGCTCCTCTCCGTCGGCCCGTCACGATGACGGCGCCGATGCGTCGTTGACCGCTCCGGGGGAGCGGCATACCTTGTGTAAGCAGGTGCTTACACAAGGGAGGTCACCTTGACCACAGCCGACACAGCACCCCTTTCCTACCCCTTCAATGTCGCCGAGAGCCTCGACCTCTCGGACGCGTACGAGCAGGTCCGCGACCGCCCGGGGCTGCTGAAGGTACAGCTGGCCTACGGTGAACCGGCCTGGCTCGTCACCCGTTACGCGGACGCCCGGTTCGTCCTCGGCGATCAGCGTTTCAGCCGTGCGGAGAGCGCCAAGCACGACGAGCCCCGGCAGTCCGAGGGCCGTCGGGACAGCGGCATCCTGGGCATGGACCCGCCGGACCACACCCGGCTGCGCACCCTGGTCGCTAAGGCCTTCACGGTCCGTCAGGTCGAGAAACTCCGGCCGCAGGTCAAGGAGTTGACCCGCGAACTGCTCGACGGGCTGGAGGCCGCCGGGCCGCCGGCCGACCTCGTGGACCGCTATGCGCTGCCCATCCCCGTCGCGGTGATCTGCCGCCTGCTCGGCGTACCGGAGCAGGACCGCCCGAAGTTCCGGGTGTGGAGCGATGCCGCGCTGTCGACCAGCTCGCTGACGGCCGAGGAGTTCGACGCCAACCAGGAGGAACTCCGCTCCTACATGCGGCAGTTGATCGAGGAGCACCGGCGCGCTCCGCGGGACGACCTGATGACCGCGCTGATCGACGCCCGGGACACCGGCGACCGGCTCTCGGAGCTGGAACTCGTCGACCTGTGCATCGGGATCCTGGTCGCCGGGCACGAGACCACCGCCACCCAGATCCCCAACTTCGTGCTGGCGCTGCTGGACCACCCGGACCAGCTGGCTCTGCTGCGCGAGCGGCCCGAGCTGATCGGCGGCGCCGTCGAGGAGTTACTCCGGTTCGTCCCGCTCGGCAGCGGCGCCGGCCAGGCCCGCTATGCCACGGAGGACATCGAAGTCGGCGGCACGCTGGTGCGGGCCGGCACACCCGTGCTGGTCGCGGTCGGCGCCGCCAACCGCGACGCGCTGCGCTTCGACGCGCCCGGCACGCTGAACATCACCCGGACCGGCAACCAGCACCTCGGCTTCGGGCACGGCGTCCACCACTGCCTCGGTGCACCGCTGGCCCGGCTGGAACTCCAGGAAGCGATCGGCGCCCTGATCACCCGCTTCCCCGGGCTCCATGTCGCCGGCGATGTCGAGTGGAAGACCCAGATGCTGGTGCGCGGCCCCCGGGTCCTGCCGGTGGGGTGGTGAGTGCGCCGATGACGTGGGAGATCGAGATCGATCCGCAGCTGTGCATGGCCTCGGGCTCGTGCGCCGCCATCGCACCGGACCTCTTCGCCCTCGACGGTGCGCACGCCCGGCCGCTGCGCGACCGGATCGAGGAGGACGAACGCGCCCTCGACGCGGCCGACGTCTGCCCCGCCATGGCGATCACCGTACGGACCGCCGGAGAGGCCCTCGGCCCGCGCCCCTGAGGCGGCGGCCGCCGGACGGCAGCGGTGGGGCACGGCCGGTGACCGCGCCCCACCGGACCGTACGGACGATGCTCAGACGGCCGGTGTGTGCCTCGGCTCGATCCGGGCTATCTGCCCGGTTTCCAGGGCCACATAGAGCGCGCCGTCGGGCCCGAAGGCCAGGCCGTGCGGCTCCGCCCGGCGGTCCGGCAGGTCGTACTCCCGGATGCGGCCGTCCGGGGTGATGTGGCCGATGCGGCCGGCGGCCCATTCGGTGAACCAGCAGCCGCCCGCGGGGCCGGCGGTGATGGCATGGGGCCGGGCCGCGCGGTCCGGGAGGGGGAACTCCTCGATCCTGCCGTCCGTCGTGATGCGGCCGATCTGCCCCGCACCGATCTCGACGAACCAGAGGGCGCCGTCCGTACCGCAGGTGATGCCGACCGGTCCGGCGGCCTCGGTCGGCAGCGGGTGGAGGGTGATCGCACCGTCGAGGCCGATCCGGCCGATGGCGTTGGCCTGATGGAGCGTGAACCACAGCGCCTCGTCCGGCCCGGCGACGAGCATCGACGGGAACGCCCCGGTCACCGGCAGCGGGAACTCGGTCACCCGGCCGTCGTCCGGGGTGAGGCGGCCTATGCGGTCGCTGTGCATCTGCGTGAACCACAGCGCGCCGTCGGACGCGGCCGCGATGCCGAACGGGCCGCTGTCCGGGGTGGGTACGGCGAACGACGTGGCCTCGCCGGTGACCGTGATCCGCCCGATCCGGTGGTCCCGGGCCCGGGTGAACCACAGGGCGCCGTCGGGTCCGGGCGCGATGAGCGACGGTCCGCAATCCGGCGCGTCGAGGGCGTACTGGTCGAGCCGGCCGTCGGGCGTCAGCCGCCCGATCCGGCCCGCGTGGACCAGCGTGAACCACAGCGCACCATCGGGGCCGGCGGCGATCGCGTACGGACCGGCGGCGGCGTCGGAGACCGAGGCGGCGACCGATACCCGGGTGAGGGAGGAGGCGGGGAGGTGAGGGCTGGGGGTGGAACGCCGGGGCACAGGTCTCCTGTTGCTGCTCATGACTGCCTAGTACTTACTGCTACTTCAGTTGCGTTAACAGCAGAATGCCATGAACCGGCCCGCCCGGCAAGGCATTTCGAGAAGCGGGCCCAGTCAGGATTCTGACGGTGCGTCACAACACTGACCCAGGCGTTCCCCGTCGAAGGCGGGGTGCGACGATGGGCCCGTCATGGTTGCGGGGCAGGTACTCAGGGGGCTTCGGGCCGCGGTGTTCGCCGTGGTCTGCGTGCTGCTCGCCGCGCTGGGCCACTCGGTGATGTCCGGTACGGCGGTGCCCGGGTGGATGCTGCTCACCGCCGGCGCGGCCACCACGGCCGGCGCCTGGTGCGTCGCGGGCCGGGAGCGCGGACCGCTGCTCGTCGGCCTGCTGACCGTCGGCACCCAGGCCGCCCTGCACAGCGCCTTCTCCCTCGGCCAGGCGATGGCCGGTTCCGGAAGAGGGCAGCTGCCGCTGGTCCGGCAGTGGGCCGCCAGTTTGCTGTGCGGCGCCGACGGGCTGCCGGCCTCCGGGGGCGATACCGCGGAGATGATGCGGCTGATGCACCGCCAGATGGCCGCGGTGCCCGGGATGTCCGGCGGGACGCACGACATGGCCGGGATGGCGGGCATGCCGGGCATGGCGGGGATGGCGCATCCGGGCGGTGCGGCGCACGGCAGTGCGGCCGGCATGCTGGCGGCCCACCTCCTCGTGGCGCTGCTCAGCGCCTGGTGGCTGTGGGGCGGTGAGCGGGCCGCTTTCCGTCTCGTCCGGAGCGTGTCGGCCCGTTTGTTCGCGCCGCTGGCGCTGGTGCTGCGGAGTGTGCTGCCCGACGCGCCGCCCGCCGTACGTGCCGCGCGTCAGGAGCCGCGCCGGGCCGTGCGCACGCTCCTGCTGGCCCACGCGATGTCGCTGCGGGGTCCGCCGCATGAGCCGGCTGTCCGCTGACAGCACGGTCGAATTCCCGAGCCGGGACGGGCGCCGGGCGCCCATGTCCCCGCTCCGACTTCACCGGTCACCGCCGCGTGCGGGGACCGGGTCATGCGAAGGACTCCAGATGATCAATCGTGTCCGGATGCCGGTGGCGACGCCGCCCGTGTCCATGGCCGCCGCACGGGGCGCCCAGGCGGCCTCAGCCCGCGGCCGCTCCTCCGGTATCGCCCTCCTCGTGGGCGCGTGGGGCCCCGACCGCCCCCTCCTCCTGTGCGCGTGCGGTCCCGTCCGGCCGTACGGGCCGCGACCGCAGTCCGGCGAGCAGCGCCTCGACGGTCGTCGGGTCGCCCCCCGCCGCCGCGCTCGCGTGCGCGACCCGCACCGACAGGGCACGGGCCCGTGCCTCGAAGCGCCGGCAGTCGGCGCAGCCGGCGAGATGCTCGTCGAGCAGGCGGGGCGTCAGGCCGGGTGGCAGCTCCTCCCCGTCGAGACGGGCGGAGAGGGCCGTACGGAGGGGCGCGCAGTGCATACCGCCATCCTCTCCGAAGCACGGACCGGCGGCGAGGGGCGGTCGCGGAATGCGGGATGACGAGGCGGTGACCGGCTGGGCGCTGGCCGCCCGGACCGGTGACGAGCGGGCCGTCGAGCAGTTCGTCCGGGCCACCCAGCTCGACGTGCGGCGCTATGTGACGCATCTCAGCGGCGATCCGCAGGCCACCGACGACCTGGTGCAGGACACCTATGTGCGGGCGCTGCGCAGCCTGCCGCGGTTCGAGGGCCGGTCGTCGGCCCGGACCTGGCTGCTGACCATCGCCCGGCGGGTGGTGGCGGACCGGTTCCGGTCGCATGCGGTGCGGCCCCGGCTGGCCGCGACCGACGACTGGCAGGCGGCGGCCGAGCGGGTGCAGCCGCGCGGGGTGCCCGGCTTCGACGAGGGCATCGCGCTGACCGGGCTGCTGGCGGCGCTGGCGCCGGAGCGGCGGGAGGCGTTCCTGCTCACCCAGGTGCTGGGGCTGCCGTATGCGGCGGCCGCCGGGGTGATGGGCTGCCCGGTCGGGACCGTACGGTCCCGGGTGGCGAGGGCCCGGGAGACGCTGGTGGCGCTGCTGGCGGAGGCGGAACGGCCGGAGCCGGCCGAACGGCCGGGTGCGCTCGCGGGCGCGGTGGCCTGAGGGCCGGGCCGCGCCCGCCACGCCGAGGGGGCTCAGGGACGGGCGCGGCCGGTCCCCGGGCCCCCGTCCGTGCGGAGTTCACCGGGGCGTACGGCGGTGGCCCGTACGGTCCGCGGGGGGCTGTCGCGGAAGTGCAGGGTGAGGGTGAGCCGGTCGCCGGGCGTGAGCCGCGGCGGCGGGCTGATCATGATGTCCAGGGTGGTCGGCGTCATCCGCAGGGTGCCGCCGGCCGGGACGGCGGCGGTGGGGACCATGGCCATGCTGCGGGCGTTGTGGCCGATGTCGACGGAGCGGCCGAGCATCGCCCGGTGCCCGTCGGGGCCGGTGACGCCGGTCAGCACGTCGTCCGCGCCGCCGGTGTTGCGGACGGTGACGAACGCGGCGGTGGCCTCGGGGCCGGAGGGGACCAGTACCCGGCCGTCGGTGACCGCCGTCCGGGCCGGGGTGCCGGCCCGGCCCGCCGCCGTCCAGGCGGTGAGGGCGCCGAGGGTCGCCAGGCAGGTGAGCAGCGGTACGGCGACGGTGGCCGCGGGCAGCCGTGTCATGCGGTCTCCCGGTGTGCGGTGGTGGTGCGGCGTCCGGTGCCGCCGCGGCCCGGCCGGGCCGGTCCGCCGCCGGGCTGCCAGGCGCGCAGCCGGAGGCTGTTGCCGACGACGAGCAGGGAACTGGCGGACATCGCGGCGGCGGCGAGCATCGGGTTGAGCAGGCCGACGGCGGCGAGCGGCACGGTGACCAGGTTGTAGCCGAAGGCCCAGACGAGGTTGGCCCGGATGGTGCCCAGGGTGCGCCGGGCCAGGCGCACCGCGTCGGCGACGGCCTGGAGGTCCTCGCGGACGAGGGTGACGTCCGCGGCGCCGATCGCGGCGTCGGTGCCGCTACCCATGGCGATGCCGAGGTCGGCCAGGGCCAGGGCGGCCGCGTCGTTGACGCCGTCGCCGACCACCGCGACCCGGGCGCCCTGCTGCTGGAGGGTCGTGACGAGGGCGGCCTTGTCCTCGGGCGTCACGTCGGCGTGCAGTTCGGTGATGGCGAGGTGGCCGGCGACCGCGCGGGCGGTGGCGGCGCGGTCGCCGGTGGCCAGGACCGGGCGCAGGCCCAGCCGGCGCAGGTGGTCGACGGCGCGGTAGCTGTCGGGGCGCAGCGCGTCGCCGACGGCGAGGACGGCCTCGGGGGTGCCGTCGACGGTGACCTGGACGGCGGTGTGGCCGGCGGTTTCGGCGTCGCGTACCGCGTCCGGGAGCGGGGCCGGCAGCCCGGCCGGGTCGCCGGGCCGGGCGACCTCCACCCGGTGCCCGTCCGTGGTGCCGCGTACGCCGTGGCCGGGCAGGGCGGTGAACTCGCGGACGTCGGGCAGGGGTTGGCCGGTGTCGCGGGCGCGGGCGGTGACGGCGCGGGCCAGCGGGTGTTCCGAGCCCTGTTCGACGCCGGCCGCCAGCCGCAGCGCGGTGTCCGGGCCGAGGCCGCCGGTGCGGGCGGTGACGGCGGTGACGGTCATCCGGCCGGTGGTCAGGGTGCCGGTCTTGTCGAGGACGACGGTGTCGATCCGGCGCAGCCGTTCCAGCGCCTGCGGGCCGCGGACCAGGATGCCGAGCTGGGCGCCGCGGCCGGTGGCCGCGAGCAGGGCGGTCGGGGTGGCCAGGCCCAGGGCGCACGGACAGGCCACGACGAGGACGGCGACCGCGGCGGTGACCGCGGCCTGCGGTTCGGCCCCGGCGCCGAGCCAGAAGCCCAGGACGCTGACCGAGACGGTCAGCACCGCGGGGACGAAGACCGCGGCCACCGCGTCGGCCAGCCGCTGGATCCGGGTCTTGCCGGTCTGGGCGTCCTCGACGAGCCGGGTGATCCGGGCGAGCTGGGTGTCGGCGCCGACCGCGTCGGCCCGTACCTCCAGCAGCCCGCCGGAGTTGACCGCGCCCCCGACCACCGTCGAGCCCGGGCCGACCTCGACCGGGCGGCTCTCGCCGGTGATCAGGGCCAGGTCCAGGGCGGAACCGCCCTCGACGACGGTGCCGTCGGTGGCGATCCGCTCCCCGGGCCGGACCAGGAAGCGGTCGCCGGCCCGCAGTTGCTCCACCGGGATGCGCCGCTCCTCCCCCGCCACCCGTACGGCGACGTCCTTGGCGGCGAGTTCGGCCAGCGCCCGCAGCGCGGCGCCGGTGCCGCGTCGGGCCCTGGCCTCCATGTGCCGTCCGGCCAGCACGAACAGCGGTACGCCGACGGCGGCTTCGAGGTAGAGGTGCGCACTGCCGTCACCCGCGGCGGGCAGCAGACTGAAGGGCATCGTCATGCCGGGCGCGCCCGCTCCGCCGAGGAACAGCGCCCACGCCGACCAGCCGAAGGACGCGGCGACGCCGAGCGAGACCAGGGTGTCCATGGTCGCGGCGCCGTGCCGTAGTCCGCGCAGCGCACGGGCGTGGAAGGGGGCGGCGCCCCAGACGGCGACCGGGGCGGCGAGCACGAAGCACAGCCACTGCCAGTGGCGGAACTGCCAGCCGGGGACCATCGACAGGACCAGGACGGGCACCGCGAGCAGGGCGGTGACCAGCAGCCGGTGGCGGGCGCCGGGGGTGTCGGCGTCCGCCGTCGTCGGCCGGTGCTCGCCGTCCGGGGGGCGCGGCGCCTCCGGTTCCGGTGGCTGCGCGGTGAAACCGGCCGCCTCGACGGTGGTGATGAGGTCGTCGACGGACACCGCGTCCGGGTGCTGGACGGTGGCCCGGCCGGTCGCCAGGTTGACCGAGGCCGCGACGCCGTCCAGCCGGCCGAGTTTCCGCTCGACCCGGCCCACGCAGGCGGCGCAGGTCATCCCGCCGATGGTGAGGGTGGTCGTACGGTCGGTCATCGCGGTGCCCCCACGAGGAGCGGGCGGGGCGCGGGGGCGCCCATCCCGGGCATACCGCCCATGTCCCCGTGGTCGTCGGGAGCCTGGTCGCCGCCGGGGGTGCCGCCGGCCGGGCGCAGACCCGGGGCGACCGGGCCGGCGAGCGTGCCGGCCGCGTAGGACAGCGCGAAGAGGACGGCCAGCAGGGCGATGAATCCGAGCACCGGCCGGGCGGGCAGCAAGCGGGCGGCGGTGGTGCGGTGCGGGGGCCGACGGCGGTCGGCCGGAGAACGGGACATCGCGTCATCGTGGCAGGTGGACGCGGGGTGGAGCGACCGATCGGGGGGCGTTTGGCACGTGAGGTTCCTCCTGTCCCGGCACCGGAACCCGAGGGCGTCGCCGGCCGACTAACTGGGTTTGCGCGCACCCTCGTTCGCCCTCGCCCGCTCCCCGCCTCCGCCGGATTCGTCGGGGTACGGCGGGAACTCGACGGGCTCGGTGACCGACCTCTCCCACGCCGTGCGGTACGCGCGCGGCGGTCACCGGTCAGTGCCGTGGAGGAACACCCATGTCCAGATTGCCCGAGCCCGTCGAGCTCTACGGGGCGGAATACACCCGAGATCCGTATCCGCTCTACGCCGAGCTGCGGGAGCGCGGTCCGGTGCACCGGGTGCGGTTCCCCAGCGGGGTGTGCGCCTGGCTCGTCACCGGGTACGAGGCCGCCCATCAGGCGCTGACCGATGCGCGGTTGGGCAAACACCACTCCCGGGGCAACGCGGCGTGGCGGGCTCGCGCCTCGATCATGCCCGAGCCGCAGCACTCCCAGCTCCAGGTGCATCTGCTGCACCAGGACCCGCCCCGGCACACCGTGCTGCGCCGGCTGCTCAGCGACACTTTCGCCCCGTCGCGCGTCGAGGCGCTCCGGCCCCGTTTCCAGGAGCGGGCCGAGGCCCTGCTCGACGGGCTGCCGGAGAGCGGCACCACGGACCTCGTCGAGACCTTCGCGGCCCGCTTCCCCTTCCAGGTGCTCGCCGAAGTGATCGGCCTGCCGGAGGAGTTGGCGAGCGGCTTCGACCGGGACTGGGGGAAGGTGGTCCAGCCGGTGGGTCCCACGGACCCGGGCCGGCCGGCGTACGAGGCGCGGCTGCGCGGGCTGCAGCGGTACATCGCCGGTCTGGTCGCGTACAAGCGCCGGGAGCGGGGCGGGGATCTGCTGTCCCGGCTGGTGGCCGCGTGCGACGACGGCCGGATCGAGCCGGCGGAGCTGGATTCGATGATCTTCCAGCTGCTGGTGGCCGGGCAGGAACCGGTCACGAACCAGATCACCACGGCCCTGGTCGCCCTGCTGCGCCATCCGCGGCAGCTCGCCGAGCTGGCCGCCCGTCCGGAGCTGCTGCCGCGTGCGGTCGAGGAACTGCTGCGGTACGACAGTGCCTTCGAGCTGACGACCTGGCGGTTCTTCGCCGAGGACGCCGATCTGCACGGGACCAGGGTGCCGGCCGGCGACTCGGTCATCGTGTCGCTGTGCGCGGCGAACCGGGACCCGCGCCGGTTCGCCGACGCCGACCGCCTCGACCTCGACCGCTCCCCCCGGTCGCATCTGGCCTTCGGCCACGGCATCCACTTCTGCCCCGGTGCCGCGCTCGCCCGGATCGAGCTCGGGATCGCCCTGGAGACGCTGCTCCGACGGCTCCCCGGGCTCCGGCTCGCCACCTCGGACGACCAACTCTCCTGGATTCCGGCGGTGTTGGCGCGGGGCGTCGACCGGCTGCCGGTGGCCTACGGGGCCGGCGAGGCCGCCGGCGGGCATGCCGGCGGGGCGGCCTCCGGGGGCGGTTGCCCGTTCACCGCGGGGCGGTTCGCGGGCGGGGCGGCCGCCGCGTGCTGACCCACCCCGACGGTTTGCTGCCCGCCCGCCCCGCCGCCGTCCCGCCGCCCGCCGACCCCGGGGCGGTGTGCGCGGCGGTGCTCGCCGTTCTCCTGCCGTACCGGCGGACGCTGGACGCCGCGGGCGGGGACGGGCCGGAGGCGTTCCCCGAGCAGCACCGGCAGCTCATGGGCCCGGTGGCGGCGGGCAAACCGATCGTGTTCACCCTCCCGGGCTTCCCCTGCAAGTCGCCGAACCCGGCCAAGGTGCTCGGCCCGCTCCCCGACGAGGGCGAGCGGCTGGCCCTGCGCTTCCTGGACGCGCTCTGCGCCCGGATCGAGGCCGTCCACCCGCCCGGCGCGCGGGTGATCGTCTGCTCCGACGGGCATGTCTTCAGCGACCTCATCCACGTCCCCGACCGCACCGTCGACGCCTACGGCGACGCGCTGCGCGCCCTGATCCGGGCGGAGGGGCTGACCCGGCTGGACGTGTTCGACCTGCGGGCGGTGTACGGACCCGGGCTGTCGTACGACGCCCTGCGGGCGCTGGTCGACGAACGGCACGCCCCCACGCTGGAGGCGCTGCGCGCACAGACCCGCAGCCACGAGCCGACCCGCCGGCTGTACCAGGGCACCACCCGGTTCCTCTTCGAGGACACCGCCGCGTTCTCCGGCACCCGTTCGGCCCTGCAGCGCGACTGCCGCCGGCGCGCGTACGGCGTGATGCGGCGCAGCCGTGCCTGGGGCGAGCTGGTCGCCCGCCATCACCCGGGCGCGGTCCGGCTCTCGATCCATCCGCAGCCGCGCGGCTCGGCGAAGTTCGGGATCCGGCTGCTGGCGGCGCCGGACGTCTGGCTGACGCCCTGGCACTCGTGCGTGCTGGAACACCCGGACGGCAGGCGGGAGTTGCGGCACCGGGCGGAGGCCGAGCGGCTCGGGCGGCCGGTGCTGCGGGACGGCCGGCCGAGCCACTTCGTGGCGGCGGGGTGAGCGCCGGGGGAGGGCGGTCGAGGCCGCCCTCCCCCTTCGGCCCCCCGTGCGTCCGTCCCCCGTTCGTCGCCGCTTCCCCGTCAGCCGCGCTCCGCGGGCAGCGGCGCCCGGTGGTCGTAGGCGATCAACAGGTCTCCGGTGAGGGGGTGTTCGGTCACCGCGGCCCGTACGCCGAAGACCTCGGCCAGCAGGTCCGGGGTGAGCACCGCGCGCGGGGTGCCGGAGGCCACCACCCGCCCGCCGTGCAGCACGTGCAGCCGGTCGCAGAGGGAGGCGGCGGCATTGAGGTCGTGCAGCGAGATCAGCGTGGTGCGGCGGCGGTCACGCAGCAGGGTGAGCAGTTCGACCTGGTGGCGGATGTCGAGGTGGTTGGTGGGTTCGTCCAGCACCAGCACCTGCGGATCCTGGGCGAACGCCCGGGCCAGCAGGGCGCGTTGGCGTTCGCCGCCGGAGAGGGCGGAGAACCTCCGGGCCTCCTGCCCGGCGAGTCCGACGGCGGCCAGCGCGTGCGCCACCCGTTCCCGGTCCTCGCCGTCATCCCCGGCGAAGGCCCGTTTGTAGGGTGTCCGCCCCATCATCACGACCTCGCGGACGGTCAGTTCGAAGTCGCTGCCGCGCTCCTGGGGCAGCGCGGCGACCTGCCGTGCGGCCCGGCCGGGGGTGAGCGTGCGCAGGTCGGTGCCGGCCAGCAGGACGCGTCCGGCGGTGGGCCGCAGATGGCGGTAGACGGTCCCGAGGACGGTGGACTTGCCGCTGCCGTTGGGTCCGACGAGTCCGGCGATCTCGCCGGAGGCGGCCATCAGGTGGACCCCGGCGACGACGTTGTGGCCCGCGTAGCCGACGTGCAGGTCCTCGATCGCGATGTTCACCGGTCGGCCGCCGTCCGCCGGTCCAGCACGAACAGCAGGGCGGGCGCGCCGATCAGCGCGGTGACCACCCCGACCGGCAGTTCCTGGGTGTCCATGGCCGTACGGCACACCAGGTCCACCACGACCAGCAGCAGCGCCCCGGTCAGCGCGGACAGCGGCAGCAACCGGCGGTGGTCGCCGCCGATGACCAGCCGGCACAGGTGCGGCACCATCAGGCCGACGAAGCCGACCGCGCCGGAGACCGCGACCAGGACGCCGGTCAGCAGGCTGGTGACCACGAACAGTTCGCGGCGCAGCCGGGTCACCGGCACGCCCACGCCGGCGGCGGTCTCGTCGCCCATGAGCAGGGCGTTCATGGCGCGGGCCCGGGCCTGGAGGGCCAGCAGCCCGGCCGCGACGGCGAGCACCGGCAGCGCCAGCAGGCTCCAGGTGGCCCCGCTGAGGCTGCCCATCAGCCAGAACAGCACACTGCGGGTCTGCTGCTCGTCGCCGGCCTGCAGGACCAGGTAGCTGGTGAACCCGGAGAGGAACTGGCCGACGCCCACTCCGGCCAGCACCAGCCGCAGCGGCGAGAATCCGCCGCCGCGCCGGGCCAGGCACCACACCAGCGCGAACGCGGCCAGTGCGCCGGCGAAGGCGGCCGCGGACAGCCCCAGGCCGAGCAGTCCGCCGGTGCTCGCGCCCAGCACGATCGCGGCGACCGCGCCGAGCGAGGCGCCGTTGGAGATGCCCAGCAGGTACGGGTCGGCCAGCGGGTTGCGGACCAGCGCCTGGGTCGCGGTTCCCACGAGACCCAGGCCGGCGCCCACCAGGGCGGCCAACAGGGCCCGGGGCACGCGCAGTTGCCAGACGATGAGGTCGTCGGTGCCCGGCCTGGGCTGTGCGCCGCCCAGGCGCCGGAGGACCACCGACCAGACCTCCGCCGGCGGGATGGCGGTGGCGCCGACGGAGACCGCGGCGGTCAGGGCCGCCAGCAAGGTGACGCCCAGGAGGAGGGCGAGCAGCCCGGCGCGCGGGGTCCGGCGCGCGGTCCGGTCGTCGGCTTCCGTCCGGCCGGGGGCGTCGGCGAGGACGGGTGTCACCGGCGGGCCCCCTTGAACCGTTCCGGGTAGAGCGTGTGCGCGATCTCCTCGACCGTGTCGGCGGTGCCGACCCCGGCGATCGTGGTCCGCTCCGAACCGATCCGCAGGAAGTGCCCCTTCTTCACCGCGGTCAGTCCCTTGGTGGCGGGGAAGCTCTTCAGGAACGCCGCCGCGTCGTCGAAGGCGCGGGCGGTGGCCGCGGCGTCCCCCCGGTTGCGCACCCCGAGCTGGATCCAGTCCGGGTCCTTGGCGACCACGTCCTCCCAGGAGACGGGGCGGAAGTCGCCGTCGCAGCCGGCGAAGACGTTGCGGGCGCCGGCCTGCGTGAGGACGGCGTGGGCGACCTGCTTGCGGCAGACCGCGAGGGGCTGTTTGGTGCCGGCGTCGTAGTCGAAGAAGAAGTACGTCGGCCGCTGCCGCTCGGGGACGGTGCCGACGGCCTTCCGCACGGCGGCGACCTTGGCCCGCATGCCCGCGACGAGCTGCTCGGCGCGGTCGGCCGTACCGGTGACCGCGCCGAGCCGCCGGATGTCGCCCTCCACCCCGGAGAGGTCCCGCTGCGGCTGCTTCGCCATGGGCGCGCAGGCGGTGGAGGCGAGGTAGAGGTGCTTGATGCCGGCCGCCGCGAACTCGTCGTCGGTGGGTGCGTCCCCGGCGCCGCCCATGTGGCCCATCGAGGCGAAGGTGTCGATGTAGAGGTCGGCTCCCGAGCCGAGCAGTTTCTCCTTGGCGATGAGGTGCTTGCCGAGGACGGGCACCTTGCGGGCGCGGGCGTCGAGGTCCGCGGGCAGGGTGCCCTTGCCCGGGGGGAAGCCGGTGCCGATGACGCGGTCGCCGGCGCCCAGCCGGAGCAGCATCTCCAGGGCGGAGGCATTGCTGGTGACGATTCTGCGCGGCGGGGCGGTGAAGGTGGTCCTGGTGCCCTTGCAGTCGGCGATCCGCACCGGGAAACCGGCGCCGCCCCGGGCGGCGGTGTCCGGGCCGGTATCCGCTCCCCCGCCGGCGCACGCGGTGGCGCTCAGTGCCACCACCACGGCCAGACCGCACAACTTCCCAGGACGCATGGTGCTTCTCCCCTACGCTTCCGCGGCCGGTCCGCCCGGCCGGGGGGCCGTGGACACGGCCCGGCACAGGTAGTCGGCCGGTTTCGGGGTGCGGTTCCGGAGGTGCGGGTGCTTTTCGCGTCGGGGAGGGTGGCTGGGTGCCTTTCGCGCGGCCCCGCCCGTTCAGTCGTCGAAGCCGCTGCCCTCGGGGCCGTAGAGGTCGAGCAGCCGGGTGCGGGTGCCGTGCAGCCGGCGGGAGACGGTCTCGGCGACGTAGCGGTACACCGCCCGGCCGAGGACCGGGTCGCGGTCGCACAGCTCGCGGACCGCCGGGGCGTCGAACTCGACCGCCGCCACCGGGCCGACGGTCCGCGCGCCGAGGTGCCACAGGTAGGGCGGGAACAGCCAGGACCAGCCGAGGAGTTCGTCCCGGCCGAGGGTTTCCACGACGGCCGGCTGACGGCCGGGGACGTGCTGGTCGAGGGCGACCTGGCCGCTGCGGACGATCCAGAACCGGTCCGCCCGCCGGCCCTCCTCGAAGAGCCGGGTGGCGCGGGGCAGCGCCACCTCGCGGGCGAGCTCGGTCAGCATCCGCCGCTGCTCGGGGGGCATCGCGTCGAACAGGTTTCGCGCCGTGGCCATCTCATCCTCCGTCCGATGCCTGGCACGATATGCGGTGCAGGGCGGGGAGAGCGGGAACGGCTCGTCCGGCGGCGCGGCCGGTCCCGGGCGGGTGCGGTCTCAGATCAGGTCATCTGACGGCGCACCAGGTCGTGCAGCCGGCCGCCGGTGTCGGCGAGGAGTGCGACCGGGGCGCCCTGCTCGACGATCCGGCCGTCCGCCATGACGATCACCCGGTCGGCGTCCATGACGGTGGAGAGCCGGTGGGCGATCACCAGGCGGCTGGCGCTGAGCTTGCGGGTGCTGTCGATGACGATGCGCTGGGTCTCGTTGTCCAGGGCGCTGGTGGCCTCGTCGAAGAAGAGGATCCGCGGCCGCCGGACCAGGGCCTGGGCGATCATCAGGCGCTGCCGCTGTCCGCCGGAGATCGCGCCGCCGCCGGAGATCATGGTGTGCAGGCCCATCGGCATCCGCTTGATGTCCTCGGCCAGGCCCGCCATCTCGGCGGCCGCCCAGGCCTCCTCCTGGGTGAAGGACTCGGCGCCGCAGATGCAGTCCAGGATGGAGCCGGTGAGCGGCTGGGCGTTCTGCAGGACGACGCCGCACTGACGGCGGACCGCGGCCTGGTCCAGCGCTCCGAGGTCCTGGCCGTCGTAGAGGACGCTGCCCGAGGTGGGCTTGTCGAAGCCGATCAGCAGCCGCAGCAGGGTGGACTTGCCGCAGCCGCTGGGGCCGACGACGGCGACGAATTCGCCCGGGTGGACCTGGAGGGAGATGTCGTCGAGGACCAGCGGGCCGTCGTCGGTGTAGCGGAAGGAGAGCTTCTTGGCCTCGATGGCGCCGGTGAGGGTGCCGGGCTGGGCGCTGGCGCCGCGTACCTCCGGTGCCTCGTCCAGCACCGGCCTGATCTCTTCGAACATCGGCAGCGCGGCGGCGGCCGAGACGAAGGCGCCGGTGATCTGGGTGACCGAGGTCAGCAGCATGGTGACCGAGGTGTTGAAGGTGAGGAACGAGCCGGCCGACATGGTGCCGCGGGCCGGGCCGGCCAGCAGCATGAACAGGGTCAGCGAGCACAGCGGCAGGTAGACGGCGTTGAGGACGGTGGTGAGGTTCTTGATCCGGCCGGCCTTCTGCTGGAGCTCCCGGGACCGGGCGAACTCCCGGGCCCAGGCGGCGTAGGCGAAGCTCTCGGCCGCGGCGACCCGCAGCTTGGGCAGTCCGCGCAGGGTCTGGAACGCCTGGTTGTTGAGCTTGTTGGACAGCTTGATCAGCCGCCGTTGCCAGCGCAGCTCCCACAGCCCCATGGTGAGGAACACCGCCCCGATGACGAGCAGCATGCCGAGCGCGGCGAGCGCCAGCGGCACGCTGTAGACGAGGAGCAGGACGAGGTTCATCGCGCCGATGGTCGTGGACTGCACGGCCACCGGGCCGATGCCGGACAGCACCCGGCGGATGGCGCTGATGCCCATCGCGGCGCTGGCCAGTTCGCCGGTGGAGCGTTCGGTGAAGAACTTGGTCGGCAGCCGCAGCAGCCGGTCCCAGACGGCCGGTTGCAGTGCGCTCTCGATGCGGCCCTCCATGCGCAGCACGGTGAGGCTCTGCAGCAGCATGAAGGCGGCGGCGACCACGCTGCTGATGATGACGGCCAGCGCCACCTGCACGATCAGGCCCTTGTCGGCGGCCGGGACGTACACCCCGAGGACCTTGCCGGTCGCGATCGGGACGAGCGCGCCGAGGGCGACCGTCACCAGTCCGCTGAGGGCCAGGTTGCGGACGTCGGTGCGGGTGCCGCGCAGGCTGAAGCGCATCAGCCGCCACATGGTCATCGGCCGCTCGGGCAGCGGGCGGTAGAACATGACGGCGCGGGCCTCGAACTCGTCGGCGTTGTCCTTGCCGATCCGCATCCGCAGGCCGGAGACGGGGTTGACCGCCTCGTAGCGTCCGCGGCGCCACAGCAGCGCCACGGGGGCGCCGGACTTGGCGCGGTGGCCGACCAGGGGGCCGGTGTCGGTCCGCCACCAGGTGCCGGTGAGCCGGACCGCGCGGGTGCGGACCCGGGAGCTGACCGCGATCCGTTCGACGGGGCTGATGCGGTCGTTGACGGCGCCGCCCCTGGGGGGTTCGGTCAGGGTGATGCCGGCGGCCTCGGCGACCGTGCGGCAGACCGCGAAGGTGGTGTCGTCGCCGGCCCGGTCCGTCCCGGCGCCTCCCCGCCCGCCGCGGTCCTGGCGGCCGATGGAGGCCAGCAGCGCCTGGTCGGCGCGTTCGCGGACGGCCTCACCGGCCTTGATGCCGGCCGCCGTACGGTCCTCGTGGGCGCGCTCCAGCTGCTCGATCCAGCGGTCGACGGCGGACAGCAGCCGGTACTGCTGGTTGACCATCCGCTGCCACAGCTCGGGGTCGACGAGCAGGTCGGCGGCGGCCTCCGCGCTGTAGGAGGCGCCGTACTGGACGCTGCCGGGCGGGACCGGCATCCACAGGACGTCGTCGTCGGCCACCGCCTCGTCGCCGGGCCGGCCGTCCAGCGGCGCCTCGAAGAGCACGCCCAGGCTGCGGGCGGTGCCCAGCGCGAAGGCGTGCTCCAGCGGGCCGTACGCCGCGGGGTGGCCGTAGCCGCCGGGCGCGCCGTACAGGGGCTGCGCGCCGGTGTCGGTCTGCTCGCCGTACCCGCCGTAGTCCCAACGGGGCAGCTCGCGCAGCGGGATCCGGCGCACCGCGCAGTCCTGCGAGGGGCGGCCGAGCAGGGTGTGCTGGGGGCCGTCGACCGGGCCGAGGAGCAGGGCGCCGGGTTCGAGCCGCCCGAGGAAGTGCCAGTGGCCCTCCGCCGCGGCGTCGACCGCGAACAGGTCGAGCGCGCCGGCGGTGACCAGCCACAGCACGTGCGGCCCTTCGAGGGGGACGCTGCGCAGCCCGGCGCAGTCGACGTGCGTGCCGAGGCCGCCCAGGGCCTGCGTCACCGCGTCGGTCTCGCCGGGTCCCGCGTGCGGGAACGGGGGCAGGGCTGACACCTCAGTGCTCCTTGACCAGCTCGGCGTACGCGCCTCCGGCGGCGACCAGGTCCTCGTGGCGGCCGCGTTCGACGACCACGCCGTGGTCGAGGACGACGATCTCGTCGCTGTCGCGGACGGTGCTGAGCCGGTGGGCGATGACGACGCAGGCGCAGCCGCGCCGCCGCAGGTTGTCCATGATGATCTGTTCGGTCTGCGCGTCGAGGGCGCTGGTGACCTCGTCGAGGACGAGGATGCTGGGGCGCCGGACCAGGGCGCGGGCGATCTCCAGGCGCTGCCGCTGGCCGCCGGAGAAGTTGCGGCCGTCCTGTTCGACCCGGCTGTGGATGCCGTCCGGGCGGCGGGCGATGACGTCGTCGTAGAGGGCGGCGTCCTTGAGGGCGGTGATGACGGCGTCGTCGGGGATGGAGGGGTCCCACAGCGCCACGTTGTCCCGGACCGTTCCCTCGAAGAGGAAGACGTCCTGGTCGACGAAGGAGACGGAGCCGGCGAGCGCGCTGCGGGAGAGGTCCTCCAGGCGCTGTCCGTCGATGCGGATGGTGCCTTCCCAGGGGCTGTAGAGGCCGGATATCAGCCGGGAGACGGTGGACTTGCCGCTGCCGGAGCCGCCGACCAGGGCGACCTGGCGGCCCGGGCCGACGGCCAGGGAGAAGCCGGTGAGCAGCGGTTTGTCCAGCGGGCTGTAGCCGAAGGTGATGTTCTCCAGCGTCACATGGCCCTTGAGCCGGCGGGTGTCGCCGTCCGGGCCGGACCGGGTGTAGAGGCTGTCGGCGGGGAAGGACTCGACGTCCTTGAGGCGGGCCACGTCGGCGGCGAAGTCCTGGATGCGGCCGGCGACGCCGTTGAGCCGGGTGATGGGCGCGGTGAAGCGGGTGACCAGTGCCTGGAAGGCGACCAGCAGGCCGATGGAGATGTGGCCCTCGACGGCCCGCAGTCCGCCGATCCAGAGGATCAGGGCGCTGTTGAGGGTGGCGAGGGTGGGCGCGACGACGGCCAGCCAGGCGCTGGGGACGCCGAGCCGCTGCTGTTCCTCCAGGGTGGCCGCGTGCTGGCCGGCCCAGCGGCGGAAGTAGCCGTTCTCCCCGCCGGTGGCCTTCATGGTCTCGATGAGCTGCAGGCCGGTGTAGGCGGTGTTGGTGAGCCGGGCGGTGTCGGCGCGGAGTTTGGCGGTGTGGGTGGCGCGCAGCCGGATCACGATCCGCATGGCGACGACGTTGAGCAGGGCGATGCCGACGCCGATGACGGTGAGCTGCGGGTCGTAGGTCCACAGCAGCAGGGCGTAGAGGACGACGACGATGCCGTCCACGCCGGCGGCGGCGAGGTCCCGGGCGAGGGTTTCGGCGACCGCGTCGTTGGACTGCAGGCGCTGGACCAGGTCGGCCGGGCTGCGCTGGGCGAAGAAGGTGACCGGGAGCCGGAGCAGATGGCGCAGGAAGCGGGCGCTGGTGAGGGTGGAGGAGATGATCCGGCCGCGCAGCAGGTTGGCCTGTTGCAGTCCGGTGAGGACGGCGGTGAGCGCGACCATCGCGGCCATCGACGCGAAGAGCGGCCCCAGCATCGACGTCTGGTTGCCGATCAGGAACATGTCGATGTACGTCCGGCTGAGCGCGGGCACCGCGGCGCCGACCGCGACCAGCAGCAGGCTGGCGAGGAGGGCGGCGAGCAGGGTGCCGGTGGTGCCGCGCATCCGGGCGGGCACGGCGCCGAGGACGCCGGGCTTGCGGCCGCCCTTGCGGAAGGACTCGGACGGTTCGAAGACCAGGGCGACGCCGGTGAAGCTGGTGTCGAAGTCCTCCGTGGGCACGAAGCGGCGGCCCTTGTCGGGGTCGTTGATGTGCACGCCGCGACGGCCCATCCGGCGGCCCATGCCGTCGTAGACGACGTAGTGGTTGAACTCCCAGAAGAGGATGGCCGGGGCCTGGACCTCGGCGAGCGCGGCGGTTTCCATCTGCATGCCCTTGGCCTGCAGGCCGTAACTGCGGGCGGCCTTGAGCAGGTTGCTGGCGCGGGAGCCGTCGCGGGAGACGCCGCAGGCGATCCGCAGCTCCTCCAGGGGGACGTGGCGTCCGTAGTGGGCGAGCACCATCGCCAGGGAGGCGGCGCCGCATTCCACGGCCTCCATCTGGAGGACGGTGGGGGTGCGGACGGCCTTGACCTTCTTGGGCGGCGCGGGCGGGGCGGCGCGGCGGCGGCGGGCGCCGGGTGCGGCCTCGGGGCGGTGCCGGCCGCGGCCGGGCGGCGGCAGCCGGTCCTGCGGGGGTGCGGAGTCCTGGGATGCGGTCACGGCAGCAGCCAATCGATCGGGTGCTGCGCGGCGAGGTGGACGGCGCCGCTGGCCAGCGTCATGGAGTCGACGGTGTAGGGCGGGCCGTCGGAGGTGGACCAGGCGTAGCCGGACCTGTTCCCCGGAGCGCGGTCGAGCTGTACCAGGACGGCGACCGGCGGGCCGGCCTTGGAGAACTGCTCGCCGAGCTGGCTGCTGCCCAGGTAGGCGCCGATCCGCTGGCGGGTCTGGGCGGTCCGGCCGACGGCCTTGACCCGGCCGCGCAGCACGCCGTACTGCTGGTTGGGCACGGACTGGACGGTGAGGTCGACGGAGGCGCCGACGGGGACGGAGGCGCCGTTCTCGGCCGGTACGTAGAGCGTCGCCGTCAGGGGGTCCCCGGCGTGTGCCACGCGTTCGACGGAGGCCACGTCCGCGCCCGTGGTGACGACCGAGCCGATGGTGGCGACCATCGAGGTCAGCCGGCCGGCGGCGATCGCGCGGACGACGGCGGTGCCCCGGGCGGTGCGGACCTTGAGGACCGGGGCGCCCGCGGCCACCTGCCGGCCTTCCTGGGCGAGTACGGCGGTGACCTGTCCCGCCACGGGGCTCTGCAGCACGTAGCTGCCCTGGCCGTGGGTGAGGATCCCGGGTGCGGTGAGGGTGGAGGAGACGGTGCCGGTCACCGCCCATACGGCGGCGGCGAGCACGCAGAGGACCGTGACGATCAGGACGAGCAGTCCCTGTGGCCGGGCGAAACGCACCGGCAGATCGATTTCCTCGGGCGACTGCAGCTTGGAAAGGGCCTGTTGGCGGAACTGCACGACACTCTTCCCTCAACTGCAAAGGACTGTCAGGACGTAACGGGCACGGCGCCCGTCGGGGCCGCCGCGGTGGGGCCGAGCGTACGGTGTCCGGTCCGGGGCTCGGCAGCCGGGTGCCCCGGAACCCGGCGAAGGCCTGGCGGTTCCGGGGCATCCGGCCGGCATGTCGGCAAGGAGGGGACGCCGACCTGCCGTTCGGTCTTAGAGACCGGCGACGAGGCCCGTGACCTGGCCGGTGTTGACGCCGGTCAGACCCTCGACGGTGCCGGTGACGGTGCCCAGGGTGCCGCCGACGTTGAGGCCCGTGGCGCCGTCAACGGTGGAGGTGGCGGTGCCGGCCAGGCTGCCGACGAGGCCACCGGCCACGTTGTCCAGCTCGCTGTCGGCGATTTCCTGGGTCTGAATCTCGCGCATGATGATTCCTTTCGGATGCATATCTCAAATAGCTGCGACCGAGCCGTCCGCAGGGCGGTCCGGCCGCGGCAGCGGTCGCCGGGGCCCTCGAAATCGAGAACCTCTGCGCGACTTCCGCAGTGCGAAGGATCAAAGCATGCAGGTGGGTTGTGCTGCTAATCGGACTACGGCCGATCCGGACCGCTTCGAACCTCTCAATTACCTGACGTGGACGCACGTCCATGAATTAGTGGCAGCTTCTTCACAACCTCTGCGGTTTGCGTTCGCCCAGCCCGCCGACGGCCCGTCAGGCGAACGGGACATTCCCCCATCAAACCGCTTACGCGCAGGTCAGCGCCGGGGAGGACGGCGGGAGGGGGTGTGCCGGCTGCGCACTCGGTGTGCAGATTCCTTGGAGACACACAGTTTTTACGGCACCGATCGGCGGGCGCACGCAGAACTCCGGCGCGCCCCCGAGGAACCCTCCGCCGAATGTTGCGCAAGCTTTAACGGCGCCCGATTTACCCGGGGTTACGGGGGTGGTATCGCGCCCGTTGAACACCTTGCACGGATTCTTCGGCACTATCCGTACGGCATTCCCATGGAATCGGATCGACCGCCCCGAGAACGGACATAACCACATAACGGCACGCCGTCCGACTCGGCGGGAATGGGCGATTTACAGCCGTACCGCCCCCGGGCGGGCGGCCCGGCCGGCGGGCCCGGTGGCAGCCGGTGTCCGGTTGCGGCACGGTGAAAGGGACCCGCGGGGACCGGCGCACCCGGAAGGAGCCGTACGTGGAGCCCGTCGACGCGCTGGAGCGGATCGCGTTCCTGCTGGAACGGCAGGGCGCGGCGACCTACCGGGTACAGGCGTTCCGCGGGGCGGCGGCCGCCCTCGGCGCACTGTCGGACGACGAGGTGCGCGAACGGGCGCGGCAGGGCACGCTGGTCCGCCTCAAGGGGCTGGGCCCCAAGACCACCCGGGTGGTCGAGGAGGCGCTGGCGGGCGTGCGGCCCACCTATCTGGCACATCTGGAGGACGAGGCCGGCGCCCCGCTGGTCGAGGGGGAGCACGGGCAGCGGCTGCGGCGGGCCCTGCGCGGCGACTGCCATCTGCACTCCGACTGGTCGGACGGCGGCAGCCCGGTGGACGTGATGGCCCGGGCCGCCCGCGACCTGGGGCACGAGTGGTGCGTGCTGACCGACCACTCCCCCCGGCTCACCGTCGCCCGCGGCCTGTCCCCACAACGGCTGCGGGAGCAGCTGGAGCTGGTGGCCCAGGTGAACGAGCGGCTGGCGCCGTTCCGGCTGCTGACCGGGATCGAGTGCGACATCCTCGACGACGGTTCCCTGGACCAGGAACCGGAGCTGCTGGAGCGGCTCGACGTGGTGGTGGCCTCGGTGCACTCCAAGCTCCGGATGGACAAGGTGCCGATGACCCGGCGGATGGTGGCCGCCGTGCGCAACCCCCTGGTGGACGTGCTCGGGCACTGCACCGGGCGGCTGCTGACCGGGCGGGGCCGCCCGGAATCGGAGTTCGACGCCGACGAGGTCTTCGCGGCCTGTGCCGAACACCGCACCGCGGTGGAGATCAACTGCCGCCCCGAGCGCCTGGATCCGCCGCGCCGGCTGCTGCGCCGGGCGGTTGCGGCCGGGACGCTGTTCTCCATCGACACCGACGCGCACGCCCCGGGCCAGCTGGACTGGCAGATCTACGGCTGTGCCCGCGGCGAGGAGTGCGGCGTACCGGCCGACCGGGTCATCAACACCTGGACGGAGCGCCAGTTGGCCACCTGGACGGCCACCGGACGCACCCCGCGCTGAACGACCCGCCCCTCAGGCCGCCGACGGCGCCGGTGCGGTGCGGCCGGGCGCGGCGGGGGCCGGGGTGAGCCGCAGCGTCACCACGTAACCGACCACGACGGCGACGATCACCAGCGGCATCACGGTGAGTCCGCTGCGGCCCATCAGCAGCGTCGCCATCAGCACCGACGTCATCGGGAGCCGGAGCATGGCCACCGCCATCGCCCCGACGCCCATCGCGAACGCCGGGGTGAGCGACAGGCCCGGCAGGTGCGACAGCACCACCCCGCCGGCCGCGCCGAGGAACAGCGCCGGGAAGATCGGCCCGCCCCGGAAGGCGCTCAGCGACACGCAGTACGCCAGGCCCTTGCCCACGAGGAGCAGCAGCAGCGCCGCCATCGAGTATCCGGCGCTGTCGTGGAACAGCGTCCCGAGCGCCGACTGGCCCGAGAAGAGCAGCTCTTGGGCGGGCTTGCCGGTGGCGGCGGAGAAGCCCACCGCCAGCGCGGCCACCACCAGTCCCATCAGCACCGTGGCCGGTACCCGGTGGCGGGCCACCCGCTCCTTGAGCCAGAGCGCCAGCCGCCGGACCCCGGTGCCGGCGAACGCGGCGGCCACCCCGAGGACCAGGGCCCAGCCGAACTCCGGGAGGGTGGGCCCGGCGGCCCGGGGGACGTCGTGCAGCGCGAGGGAGTACGTACCGAGCCCGGTCCAGTCCCCCAGCCCGGTGAAGACCAGCGCCCCGATGCCGGAGGCGAGCAGGCCCGGCACCAGCACCACCCCGAGCGTCGGCCCGGCCAGGCCGGAGACCTCCATCAGCAGGAACGCGCCCAGCAGCGGGGACCCGAGCAGGGCACTGATCGCGGCGAAGCTGCCGGCCGCGCCCACCGCGGCCACCGTCCCGGCGTCCGTCCCCCGCCCGGTCAGCCGGGCGGCGCCCGCGGCCAGCCCGCCGCCCAGGGAGATCAGCGGTGCCTCCGGGCCGAGCACCGCGCCGAAGGCGAGCGAGGCCAGGGCGGCGAGCGCGACGCCGGGCAGTGCGGACAGGGTGGGCGGGCCGGCGAGCGCCAGTCCGTCGGCGGGTTCGTGGCCGCCGTTGCCGGGCAGGTGGCGGACGGCCAGCCCGGTCACCAGCCCGGCGGCCGCGAGCAGCGGCAGCGGCCACCACAGCGGCGCGCCGGCGAAGCCCAGGGCCCGTGGCAGGTCGTCGTAGAGCAGCGGTTCCAGGGCGTGGACGACGGCGAGGAAGCCGAACGCGACCAGGCAGACCGGGAACCCGATCACCGCCGCGGTCAGCAGCAGCTTCGGATAGCCGCGGGTGCGCACCGGCGCGTAGGGATCGGGGGGCGCGGCGGCCGGCGGTGCGCCGACCGGGCCGGTGGGGCCGCCAGGGCTGGTGGGACCGCTCTGGCCGGTGGGGCCGACCGACATCGCCTCGCCTCCTCGCCGCAGCCGGGACGAGCCTGCCACGGCCGGCCCGGGCGGCCCGGAAGGACGCCGTCCGGATCAGCCCGAAGCACCCGAACGCCGGTCAGCCCTGCGCGGCCGCCGCCTCCCGGAGCGCGGTCAGGACGGGGCGGAACAGGGGATGGTCCTCGGCCCCGCGGCGTACCGCGGCGAAGACCCGGCGGGTGGGGGCGACATCGTCGAGGGGGCGGACGACGACGCCGGTCAGGTCCATGTCGCGCAGCGCCGAGCGGGGCACGAGCGCCACCCCGGCGGCGGCCGAGGCGAGCGCGACCACCGCCCGGAAGTCGTCGGAGGAGTGTTCCAGCCGGGGCTGGAAACCGGCGTACTCGCAGGCCAGGACGACCACGTCGTGGCAGGGGTTGCCGGGGTAGGGGCCGATCCAGGGGTCGCCGGCGAGGTCGGCGACGGCGACCCGGTCGGCCTCGGCGAGGCGGTGGCCGGGCGGGAGGACGGCGTCGAAGGGTTCGGCGTAGAGCGGGAGCCGGGTGAGCCGGGGATCGTCCGCGCGGGGCGCGCCCCGGTACTCGACGGCCACCGCGACGTCGACCTGCCGGTCGAGGACCATCCGCAGGCTCGCGTCGCCCTCGGCGTCCTGGACGCGGACCCGTATGCCCGGTGCGCAGCCGGCCAGCGCGGTCAGCGCGGGCGCGACGACCAGGCCGATGCCGGTGGCGAAGGACGCGACGGTGACCGTGCCGGCCTCGCCCGAGCCGTAGGCGGCGAGTTCGGACTCGGCTCGCTCCAGCTGGGCGAGGACGGCGTTGGCGTGGCTGAGCAGGATGTCGCCCGCGGGGGTCAGCCGGACGCCGCGGGCGCTGCGCTCCACCAGGCGGTGGCCGGTCTCCTGCTCCAGCGCGGCCAGTTGCTGGGACACCGCCGAGGGCGTGAGGTAGAGCGCGGCGGCCGCGGCGGTGACCGTGCGGTGGTCGGCCACCGCACGGAGGATGTGCAGCCGGCGTGCTTCGATCATGCGGTCAATTATCCCCGGCCGGACGTGCCGGTCAGGACTCCAGTTCCGCCCGGGCGGCGACGAAGGCCTCCACCGCGCGGTGGACGTCCTCGGTGGAGTGCGCGGCGGACAGCTGGACGCGGATCCGGGCCTGGCCCTGCGGCACGACCGGGTACGAGAAGCCGATCACGTACACCCCGCGCTCCAGCAGCAGCTCCGCCAGCCGGGCCGCCCGGGCCGCGTCGCCGATCATGACGGGGGCGATGGCGTGGTCGCCGGGGAGGACGTCGAAGCCCTCCTCGGTCATCCGGGAGCGGAACAGCGCGGTGTTGGCGTGCAGCCGCTCGCGCAGGTCACCGGCCGACTCCAGCAGGTCGAGCACCTTGAGCGAGGCCGCGGCGATCACCGGGGCGAGCGAGTTGGAGAAGAGGTACGGCCGCGAGCGCTGGCGCAGCAGGGCGACGATCTCCGCGCGGGCCGCGACATAGCCGCCGGAGGCGCCGCCCAGCGCCTTGCCGAGGGTGCCGGTGATGATGTCGACGCGGTCCATGACCCCGTGGAGTTCGGGGGTGCCGCGGCCGCCGGCCCCGACGAAGCCGACCGCGTGCGAGTCGTCGACCATCACCATCGCGTCGTAGGCGTCGGCCAGGTCGCAGATCTCGCGCAGCGGCGCCACATAGCCGTCCATGGAGAAGACGCCGTCGGTGACGATCAGCTTGCGGCCCGCGCCGCCCTCGGTGGCCTCCTTCAACTGCCGTTCCAGATCGGCCAGATCGCGGTTGGCGTAGCGGAAGCGGCGGGCCTTGCACAGCCGGATGCCGTCGATGATGGAGGCGTGGTTGAGGGCGTCGGAGATGACCGCGTCGTCCGGGCCGAGGAGGGTCTCGAAGACGCCGCCGTTGGCGTCGAAGCAGGAGGAGTACAGGATGGTGTCCTCCTGGCCGAGGAAGGCGGACAGCCGCGCCTCCAGCTCCTTGTGCACCTCCTGCGTGCCGCAGATGAAGCGCACGGACGCCATGCCGTAGCCCCAGCGGTCCAGCGCCTCATGGGCGGCCGCGACGACCTCGGGGTGGTCGGCGAGACCGAGGTAGTTGTTGGCGCAGAAGTTGAGGACCTCACCGGGGTTGCCCCCGGCCGTGACGCCGACGGTCGCCGACTGGGGGGTGCCGATGACCCGCTCGGGCTTGTGCAGGCCGGCGGCGACGATCTCGTCGAGGGTGCCGCGCAGTTCGTCGCGTACGGAGTGGAACATCAGGGGTTCTCCAGGAGGGTGGGGGTGGTGACGGGGCGGGGCGGGCGCGGTCCGGCCGTGATCAGGCGGTCCAGTCCAGGATGATCTTGCCGCTGCGGCCGCTCGCGGCGTCGTCGAAGGCGGCCTCGAAGTCGGTGTACGCGTACCGGCCGGTGATCACGGGGGCGAGGTCCAGTCCGCCTTCGAGCAGGACGGACATCGCGTACCAGGTCTCGAACATCTCCCGGCCGTAGATGCCCTTGATCGTGATCATGGAGGTGACGATCCGCGACCAGTCGACGGGGAAGTCCTGGGCGGGCAGGCCGAGCATGGCGATCCGGCCGCCGTGCGTCATGTTGGCGATCATGTCGCGCACCGCCTCGGGCCGCCCGGACATCTCCAGCCCGATGTCGAAGCCCTCGCGCAGACCCAGCGTGCGCTGCCCGTCGGCGATGTCCGCCTCGGCGACGTTGAGCGCCAGGCTGACGCCGATCTTGCGGGCCAGGGCCAGCCGTTCCTCGCTGACGTCGGTGATCATGACGTTGCGGGCGCCCGCGTGCCGGGCCACCGCCGCCGCCATCAGGCCGATCGGCCCCGCGCCGGTGATCAGGACGTCCTCGCCGACCAGCGGGAACGACAGCGCGGTGTGCACGGCGTTGCCGAACGGGTCGAAGACCGCGGCGATGTCGAGGTCCACGGGGACGCGGTGCACCCACACGTTCGTCGCGGGCAGTGCCACGTACTCGGCGAAAGCGCCGTCCCGGCCGACGCCGAGCCCGACCGTGGCGCGGCACAGGTGGCGGCGGCCGGCGAGGCAGTTGCGGCACTTGCCGCAGACCAGGTGGCCCTCGCCGCTGACCAGGTCGCCGGCCGCGACGTCGGCCACGTCACGGCCGGTGGCGACCACCTCGCCGACGAATTCGTGGCCGATCGTCAGCGGGGTGGCCAGCGCCTGCTGCGCCCAGCCGTCCCAGGCGCGGATGTGCAGGTCGGTGCCGCAGATGCCGGTGCGGAGCACCTTGATCAGTACGTCCCCCGGGCCGATGGCCGGTTCCGGCACCTCCGTGAGCCAGAGGCCCGGCTCCGCCTTCTGCTTGACCAGTGCCTTCACCGCGACGGCTCCCGTACGTAAGAGTGCATGACGTGTCGGGGGCAGTCATGTTCCGGCCGCCCGATCTCCGCCGGAGAATCTTCCGTACGACGGGCGCCGGGTCCATCGAGGTTTTCTTAAGCGCGGTGACAGCTGATCTTCACGCCCCGCCGCGGGCCCGCGGCGGGGCGGACGGGCCGCAGCCCGGGTCAGGAGAAGATCGCGTGGACCTGGTCGACCGCCTCGGGCCCGTACCCGACCGTGCCGACCGGGACCGCGCCGTCGATCGCGTCGATGATCCGGCCGGCCCAGACCGGCCCGAAACCGCCGCACAGCTCGATCAGTTGGACCCCGTCGGCCACCAGCTTGCGGGCGGCCTCGACGCCCTCCTCGGGCTTGGTCACCCCGATGAACACGCTGCGGCAGGCGCCGGTGTCCACGACGTTGACCTCGCCGCCGGCGGCGCTGCCGGCCGCCGTGTAGATGAACCCCCAGTGGGTGAGTGCCATGCCGTGGACCTCCCGTGGTCGTGGCGATCGCCCGGTCGTGGTGATCGCCCAGGGCACCAGCCAAGCAGAGCCGGGGCGTGGAGGGCACGGATTCGGTCACGCCCCGCCGGTCACGTCCCGCCGGTCCCGCGCGGGCCGGGCGCGGGAGTGTAGGGCGCCGGAGAGTCGGCCGGCGGAATTCATCACAGGTTGAGCGGGCCCGAGTCGGGGGTGCGGCCGACTCCGTAGGACTGGATGCAACCACACACGGGGCGCGAACCGCGCCGCACCACGGCGCCCCGTGTGCTCCGTTCCTGTGCGGCCTTGGAGGTCAGTGAAGTGAGCCACCGACATGTGAACAAGCGGACCGGCGTCGTCATCGGCGCCGCCGCGGCCGCCGTCATGGGCGCGGCGATCCTGCTCCCCAACGCCAACGCGAGCACGGACCGCCCGCCGGCCCCGCGCACCTTCAGCGCCTCCGCGGCGACCCGGCTGGCGACGGCCCTGAAGTCGGACCTCGGCGGTGACAACGCCGGCTGGTACCTGGACGGTGCCAACGGCCACCTGGTGATGAACGTGCTGTCCAAGGACGCCGCCGAGCGGGTGCAGGCCAAGGGGGCGGTCGCCAGGGTCGTGCACAACAGCATGACCGCGCTGAAGGCGGGGACGAAGACGCTGCGCGAGAGCGCCTCGGTGCCCGGCACCGCCTGGTCGATCGACCCGCGGACCAACAAGATCGTGGTGGTCGCCGACAAGACGGTCACCGGCGCGAAGATGGCCACGCTCACGAAGGCCACCCGCGGGATGGGCGCGGGCATGGTCACCGTCAAGCGGTCGCAGGGCGAGTTCCGGCGGTTCGACGGCGGGGGAACGGGCGAGGACCCGGGGACGCCGCCGGGCGGCGACGGCCAGAACGGGGGCCAGGGGGCCAACGGCGGCCAGGCGAACGGCGGTCAGCAGAGCGGCGGCCAGGGCAACGGCGGCCAGGGCAACGGTCAGGGCGGTGGGCAGGGCGACGGCGGACAGGGCAGCGGCGGTCAGCAGGGCGGCGGTTCGGCCGCCGGGCCGATCGGGGGCAGTGCCATCTTCGGCGGCAACGCCCGCTGTTCGCTGGGGTTCAACGTCACGGTGAAGGGCGCGCCCGCGTTCCTGACGGCGGGCCACTGCGGCAACGACTCCCCCACCTGGTCCGCGGACCAGGGCGGCAGCCAGCCGCTCGGCAGCGTGCAGGACTCGCAGTTCCCCAAGACCGACTTCGCGATCGTCACCTACGACGACAAGAGCGCCCAGCCGCAGAGCGCGGTGGATCTCGGCAACGGCTCCACCCAGCAGATCACCAAGGCCGCGGAGGCCGCCGTCGGCATGAAGGTGCAGCGCTCGGGGTCCACCACCGGGGTGCACGACGGCACCGTCACCGGGCTGGACGCCACGGTCAACTACGGCAACGGCGACATCGTCAACGGCCTCATACAGACGGACGTCTGCGCCGAGCCCGGCGACAGCGGCGGCTCGATGTTCGCCGGTGACGCCGCCGTCGGACTGACCTCGGGCGGCAGTGGCGACTGCACCCAGGGCGGCGAGACCTTCTTCCAGCCGGTCACCGACGCGCTCAAGGCCACCGGCGCGGAGATCGGCGCCGGCGGAGGCGACGGCAGCGGAGGCGCCGGCGGCGCGGGCGGCGCGGGCGGCGACCAGGGCGCCGGTGGGGACCAGAGCGCCGGTGGCGATCAAGGTGCTGGTGGGGACCAGAGCGCCGGTGGTGACCAGAGCGCCGGCGGCGATCAAGGTGCTGGTGGGGACCAGAGCGCCGGTGGTGACCAGAGTGCGGGTGCCGACCAGGGTGCCGGCAGCGATCAGAGTGCCGGGGGTGATTCACTGACCGATTCGCTGAACTGATCACGACGTCCGGCCAAGACGTCCGGCCAAGACGTCCGGCAACAGCGTCTGACAGAACATCCGACCACGACATCTGACGGGACATCTGACGGCAACATCCGGCAGTGACGGCGCAGATGATGCCCCGCCCGCCCCCATCCCCAGGGCGGGCGGGGACGTTGGTGGCCACGGGATCCTTGAGTGCGGCGGAACCATAGCGACCGCCTGGGACGCGGTGTCAGAATACCGGCCCTACTCCGACCCGTCCTCAGGGGCACCATGGCGTCGAACGAACTCGATTCCCAGATCCCCGTCTTCCGCGGAGCAGGCCATCTGCTCCGTCTGATCGCCGACCTGACCCGCCGGCCACGCCGGCGGGAGTGTCCGGAACCGGTACGGCACCGCGGCGTGGCGCAAGGCCGGGAGGGCCTGCCGGTGCTCTGCCTGGTGGCCGGTCCGGACCACACCGCACTCGCCAAGGGCATCGGCTACTTCCTCAGCCACGCCGATCCGCGCCGGGTGCCGCACGTGCTGTACGACCTCGCGGCCGACACGCCGCGGTCCGGTCCGGAGTCCGTCGAGGCGGTGCGGCGGACCCTGGAACGCCTCGCGCAGGGCTTCGCCCGAAGCGTCAACGGCAGTGACGGCCGGGTCCGCTTCCGCCGGTTCGGCCTCGTCAACTGGCTGACCCAGGTGGGCACCGGCGACCGCCCGGACGACCTGGGCGACATGGAGGGCACCGACCACACCCTGTTACAGGGGCTGCGGGAGCGGGAGTTCCGGCGGCGGCGGATGTTCGGGCTGCTGCGCTCCCCCGAGACCGAGCTGGCGGTCGACGGCAAGGTGCCCTGGTGGGTGTGGCTGTTCGCGGTGCACGTCTTCCCGCTCGCCTGGTTCCGGGTCCGCCGCGGCCTGGGCCGGGAGTACCGCTGGCTGCTCAACCAGCCCTATCTCGCCCCGCGCGACCCGGGCACCTTCATCGGCTTCGCCGAGCGGCTGACCGCACCGCACAACCAGGTCGAGGACCCGGAGCAGTTGCGCAAGCTGATGGTCAACGCGTTCCTGGAGGACCTGCGCGTCGCCTTCCGCCGCCGTCCGTGGCGGCCCCGTACGGCCCGGCGCACCGCGTACTGCGTCGCGCTGCTCGACGGGGTGGGCCCGGACACCTGCGGTCATGCGCTGCTCCAGGCCGTCATCGACGTCCGCAACGAGACCGGCGCCTTCGACCCGCTGCTGATCATCGCCTGCGGTGCCGAGCCGCCGGCCGAGGGCAGCCGGACCCGGGCGGACTGGGGCCGCAGCGAGCTGTGGGAGCTGACCGACCGGCTCTACGGCGGCTGGCGGGACACCTTCCTGCACCAGGGCCGGGCCCGCAACCGCGCCCCCTGGTACCTGCCGGTCAGCGTGCCGCGGCTGATGCCGCCGTCCGAGGAGAGCTATGAGCTGACCCGGCGGCTGGAGGTGGCGCAGGACGCCCGGCTGCGGATCCCCGAACCGCCGTTGTGGGCACGGCGGACGGTGTCCGTCGTGGCGGTCTGCGCGGTCACCGTCGCCCTCCTGGGCGCGGGCGGCCTGGTGCTGGGCGCGGAGAGCCGGTACCGGCAGGCGCACTGCGGGCTCGGCCGGTTCGACGCCGACGCGGACACCCTGCGCACCGCGGAGACCGGCGAGTGCATCGGGGTGGCCCGGCACGGTTTCACCTTCCACTCCCCCGATCCGTCGCTGGACCGGACCCTGCAGCGGATCTACGACCAGAACGCCCTCGCCGAGCAGGCGCACGCGGCGTCCCCGGAGCGGCCGTTCGTCACCCTGGTGCATCTGTCCGCACTGCTCAGCGTCTCGGGCAAGCTCACCGGTCAACTCGCCTACGGGCGTGAGGCGTTGCAGGGGGCGGCGAGCGCGCAGTCCCGGCAGCTGCGCAGCAGCGGCGCCACCGAGCCGATCCTGCGGATCTTCCCCGCGAACGCCGGGTCGGGGATGCGGTTCGGCACGCGGGTGGTGGAGATCCTGGACCGCCTCAAGCAGCAGGACCCGTCCCTGGTGGGGGTCACCGGGCTCGACCAGAGCCGGGAGGCGACCAACCGGACGATCCGGAAGCTGACCGCGGTGGGGCTGCCGATGGTGGCGACGACGCTGTCCGCGGACTCGCTGGTGCGCCAGTCCCCGATGTACTTCCAGGTGTCGCCGCAGAACGCCCGGGAGGCGGAGGTCGCCGCGGCCTACGCCGACCACGTGGTACGGACCGGTGCGGGCAAGCCGGCCCGGCGGGTGCGGATCATCGCGTCCGCCGATCCCAGCGACACCTACAGCCGGACGCTCAGCGACGACGTCGAACGGCGTTTTCGGGCGCGGGAGTTCGCGGTGGAGCGGACGGCGTTCACGCCGCCCCCGCCGCCGGGCCGGGAGCCCTCGTCGGACGCCCCGGGCCCCGGCACGGTGGGGCAGCGGAGCTGTTCGTACCCGGGGGTGGTGTTCTTCGCGGGGCGTTCGGAGGACTTCGAGTCGCTGCTCGGCGGGATCAACGAGTCCTGCAACTCCGCTCCGCCGGTGCTGATCGGCGGTGACGACGTGGCCCGGCTGGCGGCGGACGCGGACCGCCGGGGGCACTATCCGGGGATCCCGTACGACTTCCTGGACTTCACGCTCGGATCGGCGCACTGCGACGGCACCAGCGAGCTGTACGCGGAGCTGAGCCGGCTGTTCCCCGAGGAGTGCGCGAAGGTCCCCAACTCCTCGCTCGACGGGCATGCGGCGCTCGGGTTCGACGCGGTGAAGCTGTACGTCAACGCGGTCAAGCAGCTGCGGGAGGAGGCCGCGCAGATGCCGCTGACGCCGCCCGCGGTGTGGCATGCGATCAGCGGGGTGCACGGGGACGAGGCGCTCGACGGGGCGAGCGGGATCATCAGCTTCGGCGGTGAGGTGGACCGCCAGGTCCCGCTGGACAAGCTGCTGTCGGTGCAGCGCGTCGACAAGAGCGGGCGGCCGGCCCAGGCGGGGTTCTGCGGCCGGGTCGGCGGGCGGAAGCAGGCGGCGTGGTGTCCCGCGCTGGAACCGGAGGAGGGCTGACGCACCGGCCGGCCGCCGGCGGGCGCGGTCCGGCCAGGGTCAGGGGGCTTCGGACGAGGTGACGGTGAACAGGCCGCCGTCGGGGTCGCGGACGACGGCCTGGCTGCCGTTGCCGTCGGCGGTCGCGGTCACCGGGGTGACGGTCCCGCCGGCGGCGACCGCGGCGGCGGTCACCTTCTCGATGTCGTCGACCGGGAAGTGCACGTGCCAGCGCGGCCGTACCCGCGGGTCCGGGGCGGCCTCGACCCCGCCGCCGCGCAGGGTGGCGACGGTGTGCGTGCCGTCGTGCACGACGACCTGGTCGTGTTCGTAGGTGACCTCGCAGCCGCCGGGCCGGTCGGAGGCCCATTCGAAGACCTCGGCGTAGAAGATGGCGGCCTCGAAGGCGTCGCGGGTGCGCAGTTCCAGGCAGGCGGGGGCGCGACCGTGTCCGACCGACCAGGCGAGCGTCTGGCCCTCCCAGAAGCCGAAGCTGGCGCCGTCCCGGTCGGCGGCCAGCGCGGCCCGTCCGGGGCCGAGCTTGAGCGGGCCGACCGCGAGGGTCGCGCCGCGCTCACGGATCCGGTCGGCGGTCACGTCGGCGTCCTCCACCGCGAAGTACGACGTCCAGGCCACCGCGACCTGGAAGCTCTGGGCGAGGGCGCCCATGCCGGCCACCGGCTGCCCGTCGGCCATCGCGACGGAGAACTCCTGCCCGAGGCTGGCCGGGCGGAACCGCCAGCCCAGCACGGCGGAGTAGAACTCCTGCGCCGATTCGAGATCGCGGGCCATCAGGCTCACCCAGCACGGAGCCCCGCGCGCCGGGGTGGTGGGGCCATGGGCCGACATGACATCTGCCTCCTGTCGCTTCGCACCCCCTGGACGGACCCCCTCCCACTGTGCCAGCGACGCAGCGGGGCCGCACCGGGGCGCCGTGGAGCGGGGCAGCGCAGTTGTGCCGGTCTTGATCAGGATCGATGCTGTAGGTACTGAACCGGGCTGGGTTGATGCCATGAACGCATGGAACGCGGCGGAGATCGCCGACTTCCGTGGTCCCCTCGACGTCACCAGGGCGGCCACAGCGGTGCTCGACGCCCGGGAGCTGGTCATCGGGTGGAGCCCGGCGGCCCAGCGGCTGCTCGGCTACCGGCCGGAGGAAGTCATCGGGCGGCCCTGTGAGACGTTCTTCCCGGCCGTCGAGGCGGCCGGTGGCGCGTGGTCCGGGCAGTCGGCGGAAATCCCGCTGAGCAGTGGCCGGCCGGGGACGGCACGGCACCGGGACGGCCGGCTGCTGCGGGTGGCGGTCACCACCTGTGCGCTGGAGACCGCGCCCGGCGGCTCCGCGCCGGGCGCGCCGGCCCGCATCCTGGTGGCGACCGCTCTGGACGCGCAGCAGGAGTGGGAGTCCCGGCAGGCGATGCTGCACGGACTGGCCACCCAGTCGCCGGTGGGGCTGGGCATCTATGACACCGATCTGCGGGTGACCTGGGGGAACGCCGCGTTCGTGCGGGAGATCGGGCTGCCGCTGCGGGAGTTCCTCGGCACCCGGGCCGAGGCGCTGTACCCCGACGGCGAGTTCGTGACGGAGGGGTACCCGCGCACGCTCGACGCGGTGATGCAGCAGGTCCTGGAGACCGGTGAGCCGGTCCTCGACCTGCACTTCGTCGGCCAGCAGCCGTCCGAGCCGGGCCCGGACCACGTCTGGTCGTGCTCCTACTACCGGCTGCACGACGCCCAGGGGCAGGTCCTCGGGGTGTGCGAGGACGCCTTCGACATCACCGACCGCTACCAGGCGCAGCGCCGGCTGAACCTGCTGGTGGCGGCCGGCATCCGGATCGGGACGACGCTCGACATGACGGTCACGGCCCGGGAGATCACCGAGGTCGCGGTGCCGGACTTCGCGCGGACGGTCACCGTGGACCTGGTGCGCCCGGTGCTGGAGGGCGAGGAGCCGGCGCCGGGGGACGGTACGGTGCCGCCGCTGGTCCGGGTGGCCACGCGCAGCGTCGGTGACCCGCCGGACGCCGTGCCGCACCACCCGTACGGCATCGAGTATCCGCCGGGGTCGCTGCCGTACCGCAGTCTGTCCTCCGGGGGGATGGTGCGGGCGGAGAACGCCATGGTGGTGCCGCTGCGGGCGGGTGGGGCCCCGATGGGGCTGGTCACCTTCACGCGGGGCGCGCACCCGTCGGTGTTCGACAAGGGCGAGATCGAGCTCGCCGACGAGCTGGTCACCCGGACGGCGGTGTGCCTGGACAACGCCCGCCGCTTCACCCGGGAGCACGCCGCCGCGCTGGCCCTGCAGCGCAACCTGCTGCCGCAGCACGTGCCGGAGCAGTCCGCGGTCGACGTGGCGTACCGCTATCTGCCCAGTGACGACCGGGCCGGGGTGGGCGGCGACTGGTTCGATGTGATCGGGCTCTCCGGGACCCGGGTCGGGCTGGTCGTGGGGGACGTGGTGGGCCACGGGCTGGAGGCGGCGGCGACCATGGGGCGGCTGCGGACGACGGTCCGCGCGCTGGCCCAGCTGGACCTGTCGCCCGACGAGCTGCTGAGCCGGCTGGACGACCTGGTGGGGCAGCCCGCGGAGGACGGCGCGGGCCAGGTCGGCACGCACACCGGCCCGGACGACGTGGCCACCGGCGTGACCTGCCTGTACGCGGTCTACGACCCGGTGTCGCGGCGCTGCACCATGGCCCGGGCCGGTCATCTGCCGCCGGCCGTGGTCGACCCGTCGGGCACGATGTTCTTCCCCGATCTGCCGGCCGGTCCGCCGTTGGGCCTGGGCGGGCTGCCGTTCGAGTCGCTGGATCTCGAACTGCCGCCGGGCAGTCTGGTCGCGCTGTTCACGGACGGACTGGTGGAGTCGCCGCACCGGGACGTCGACGAGGGGCTGGAGGTTCTGGGCCGGGTGCTGGGCGAGCACCACCGGCCGCTGGAGGAGCTGTGCGACCGGGCGATGGCCGAGCTGCTGCCGGACGGGCCTGCCGCCGACGACTCGGCGTTGCTGCTGGTGCGCACCCGCGAGCTGGACGCGCGGCAGGTGGCGGCCTGGGAGCTGCCGGCGGAGCCGGCGGCGGTGGGCGCGGCCCGGGAGCTGGCGACCGCGCAGCTGCGGGAGTGGGGACTGGAGGAGCTGTCGTACGCGACCGAGCTGGCGGTCAGTGAGCTGGTCACCAATGCGGTGCGGCACGCCTCGGGGCCGCTGCACCTGCGGCTGCTGCGGGATCTGACGCTGCTGACCGAGGTGTCCGACACCGGACACACCTCGCCGCACCTGCGCCACGCGGCCAGTGAGGACGAGGGCGGGCGGGGGCTGTTCATCGTCGCGCAGCTGGTGCAGCGCTGGGGCACCCGGTACACGCCGTACGGCAAGACCATCTGGACCGAGCAGGCGTTCCCGGCGCGGTATCCGGGGGCGCCGCGGCCGGTGGCCTGAGCGGGCGCGGGGGCCGCGGACCGGCGCCGTCGTGCGGGTGTTCGGTGTCCGCCCCATCATGGAACCAAGCGAGGTCCCGGCGACCCGGCGGGCGCGGACGAAGGAGGACCTGTGACGACCAACGGCAAGGAGCAGCCGGCCGAGCACCGGCCGGCGGAGCTGTACACCGGCAGCGAGCGGCCCTACGACCCGGAGGACCTGGTACGGGCGTCCGGGCGCGAGCCGACCCCGTCGAGCCTGGCATGGGCCAGGCGGCTGATGGACGAGGAGGGGCCGGGCGTCATCGAGCGGTATCTGCCGTGACGGCCGCGCGCTCCGGGGGACGCTCCTGAGGGTCTTCTTCCGGATCTCCCCGACGACCCCGCGCCGGAGGCTGTGGCTGCGGCGCGGGATTTCGGAGGCGCAGGGATGGACATCGAGGTCCTGGCGGCCGGTGCGCTCGGCGGTGTCCGGGCCGAGCGCTGGGCGCGGGCGCTGTCCGCGCCCGGCCGTCCGGCTCATCCGGTGCTGTCCCCGGACTTCGCGCGGGCGGTCGGCGGGGTCCGGCCGGCCGCCCGGGTGGCGGTGGTGGAGAGCGACGGGCGGTGCGGCTGGCTGGGCTTCGAGGAGCGCGGGCACGGCGTCGGCGAGGTCATCGGCAAGGGCTTCACGGACGTGGGCGGGCTGCTCTGCGAGCCCGGGCTGCCGCGGCCCGACTACCGTGCCGTGCTGGCCGCCTGCGGGCTGGCGGTGTGGCGGTTCGTGCAGGCCGAGCCGGCCGGTCCGCCGCTCGGCGGGGCGGGTACCGCGGTGCCGCCCGGGGTCCGGCTGCTGGGCCGGGTGCCCAGTCCGCTGGCCGATCTGAGCGAGGGCTACGAGGCCCACCGCACGGCCGTCCGGCGGCGTTCGCCCGCCTCGGCGAAGACCCTGCGCAAGCACGAGAACCGGCTGGCCCGCGGCGAGGTACCGGTGCGGTACGTCTTCGACGAGCGCGATCCGCGGCTGCTGGGGACGATGCTGCGCTGGAAGTCGGCGCAGTACCGGGCGAGCGGCTGGTCCGATCCGCTGTCCGCGGAGCGCGGTACGGAGCTGGCGCGGGTCCTGGCGGGGCTGCGCACCCCGACGTGTACGGGCGCGCTGTCCGTGCTGTACCTCGGCGACGAGCCGGCGGCGATGCAGCTCACGCTGCGTTCGGCGACCGTGCTGACCTGTTGCGTCACCGCCTTCGACCACCGGTACGCGGCGCATTCGCCGGGGACGGTGCTGCTCGGCCGGGTGATCGCGACCGCGGCGGAACTGGGGGTGACCACCGTGGATCTGGGCACCGGCGACTCGGAGTACAAGCAGGCGTTCACCACCGAGGAACGCACCCTGCCGCAGGGCCTGTTGTGGCGGCCGACGCTGGTGGCGGGCGGCGCTCTGCTGCACGACGCGGCCGAGCGCACGGCGCGGGACTTCATCACCGCCCGGCCGTGGCTGCGGTCCCGGGTGCGGGGCGCGCTGCGGCGCTACGGGGCCCTGCGCGGCTGAACGGCCGAGCAGCCGGGGCGAGTTGACCGGGCGCGGGGAGGGTCATGCGGCGACGGCGGCGTCCTCGGACAGCAGGAACGCCGTGTTCACCAGCGCGACATGGGTGAACGCCTGCGGGGTGTTGCCCAGTTGGCGGCGTTGCGCGGGGTCCCATTCCTCGGAGAGCAGTCCGACGTCGTTGGCCGCCGACAGCACCCGGGTGAAGAGTTCCCGGGCGACGTCCGGGCGGCCGGTCGCGGCCAGCGCGTCGGCGAGCCACAACGAGCAGGCGAGGAAGGCGCCTTCGGTGCCGGGCAGTCCGTCGACCTCGGTCCGTCCGGCGTAGCGGCGGTGGAAGCCGGCGTGGTCGAGTCCGTCGCGCACCGCGTCGACGGTGCGCACGACCCGGGGGTCGTCGGGCGGCAGGAAGCCGGTCTTGACGATGAACAGGGTGGCCGCGTCCAGTTCCCGGCTGCCGTAGTGCTGGACGAACACCCCGCGTTCCCGGTCGTAACCGTGCGCGCAGACGTCGGCGTGCACCGCGTCTCGCATCGCCCGCCAGCGGTCGACGGGGGCCGCCAGGCCGGTCAGCCGGGCCATCCGGACCGCCCGGTCCGCGGCGACCCAGGACATGACCTTGGAGTGCACCCAGTGCCGGCGGCCGCCGCGGCCCTCCCACAGGCCCTCGTCGGGGTCCTGCCAGTGCGCCTCGATGAAGGACATCAAGGTCCGCAGCAGGCCCCAGACATGGCGTTCCATCGGGATGCCGGCGCGCAGCGCGAGGTAGAGGGTGTCGACGACCTCGCCGTAGATGTCGAGCTGGAGCTGGTCGACGGCGGCGTTGCCGAAGCGGACCGGGGCGGAGTGCTCGTAGCCGGGCAGCCAGTCGGCGGCGGTCTCGGGCAGCCGCCGTTCACCGGCGACGCCGTAGACGCTCTGCAGGTCCCGCGGGTCGCCGGCGATGGCCCGTACCAGCCACTGCCGCCAGGCGGCCGCCTCCTCGCGGAAGCCGCCGCGCAGCAGGGCGGACAGCGTCATGCTGGAGTCGCGCAGCCAGCAGAAGCGGTAGTCCCAGTTGCGTACGCCGCCGAGGTGTTCGGGCAGGGAGGCGGTGGCGGCGGCGACGATCCCGCCGGTCGGCCGGTAGGCGAGCGCCTTGAGGGTGATCAGGGAGCGCAGGACCGCCTCGCGCCAGGCACCCTCGTAACGGCAGCCGGCCGTCCAGCGCCGCCAGGCGTCGGTGGTCTCCCGCAGGGCCCGGTCCGGGTCGATCCGGTGCGCGTTGGGCAGGTGGGAGGGCTGCCAGGTCAGGACGAACGGCACCCGATCGCCGGCCTGTACGGTGAACTCCGAGCGGGTGCTGGTGTCATGGCCGTAGGTGTGCACGCCGGGGGCGAGCCGCAGCCAGGCGGAGTCCGGGCCGGCGACCGCGATGCGGTGGTGCTCGGTGCGCCGCACCCAGGGCGCGATCCGGCCGTAGTTGAAGCGGAGCCGCAGGTCGCCGCGCATGTCGACGCTGCCGCGCAGGCCCTCGACGAGGCGGACCAGTCTCGGTGACTGGTCGCGCTGCGGCATGAAGTCGACGACCCGGACGGCGCCGTCGGGGGTCGTCCAGGTGCTCTCCAGAACCAGGGTGTCGCCGCGGTAGGCGCGGTCGTCGCACGGTCCGCCGGACACCGGGGCGATCCGCCAGTGGCCCTGCCGTTCGTCGCCGAGGAGGGCCGCGAAGCAGCTGGGCGAGTCGAAGCGGGGCAGGCACATCCAGTCGATCGAGCCGTCCCGCCCGACCAGCGCGGCGGTCTGCAGGTCGCCCAGCAGGGCGTAGTCCTCGATGCGTCCGGGCATGGCGGTCCCCTCGGAGGTTTCCATTCTGCGCGCGACGGCGGCGGGGCGCGCGGTCCGCCGTGCGGCGTACACCGCACGATGCCCGATTGGCCCGCTTGCGTTGGATATGAGATCGTAGGAGGCTTTTTCTGCAGCGTGGGATCCCTCTCGCGTGGGGAGGAGGCACGCTCGATGACGCGGCGGCGGTGGGTGCCCGAGGGCACCGACCAGGACGTTCCGAACGTCGCCCGGGTCTACGACTGCTACCTGGGCGGTTCGCACAACTTCGCGGCGGACCGGGAGCTGGCCCGGGAGGCCGTCGAGATGTGGCCGGACCTGCCGCTGATCATGCGCGCGAACCGGGCCTTCATGCGGCGGGCCGTGCAGTTCCTCGCCGGGGAGGGCATCACCCGCTTCCTGGACATCGGCTCCGGTCTCCCCACGTTCGGCCCGGTCCACGAGGTGGCCCGGGTGGTGCAGCCGAAGGCGCGGGTGGTGTACGTGGACATCGACCCGGTGGCCGTGCAGCACAGCAGACTGCTGGTGGCCGATGACCCGCTGTGTGCGGCGGTGGAGGCCGACATGCGGGATCCCGCGGGGCTGCTGGGGCGGCCCGCGGTGGCGGAACTGCTGCGCCCGCGCGAGCCGGTGGCGGCGCTGCTGCTGGCGGTGCTCCACTTCGTGACGGACGAGGAGAGCCCGGCGCGGATCGTCCGGGAGCTGACCGCCGCACTGCCACCGGGCAGTGCGCTGGCGCTGTCGCACGGGTCGCGGGAGGGCCGGCCCGACCTGGTGGAGAAGCACGAGGACCTCTACGCACGGGCGTCGGCGCCGCTGACCATGCGTACGCGGGCGCAGATCGTGGCACTGTTCGACGGATTCCGGCTGCTGGAGCCGGGGGTGGTCTACCTGCCCGAGTGGCGTCCGCAGGATCCCGCGTCGGTGGGACCGCATCCGGAGCTGTTCAGCGGCCTGGCGGGAGTGGGGCTGAAGCCGTGAGTTTCCTGGCCGGGGGGCGTGTGGACGCCGCCGCGGTCCGCTTCCGCGACTCCTGGTCCCGGCTGTTGCGGCAGGGCCACGGCGCCGCGGTGAGCCCGGGGGTCCTGGGCCCGCTGGTGTACCGCACGGCCGAGCTGCTCAGCCGGGCCCATGGGGAGGAGCCGTTCGACCCGGGGCCTGCCGAACGGGCCGGGGCGCTGCTGGTGGAGGCCCAGTTCACCGATCCCGTGGTGCTCGCCCGCGCCGTCGAGCTGCTTCAGGAGTGGCCGGCGTCGGACGGCCGGGGGCCCGCGCTGACCGGGGCGTTCGCGGCGGGCTGGTCGGCGGCGCTGCGCGACCGGACGCTGCGTGAGCAGGAGGCCATCCGGCGCGCGGTGGACCTGGCGCGGCGGGACGCGGAGCGGGCGCTGTACGCGTCGGAGACCCGGTTCCGGGCGATGTTCGAGCGCGCGGCGATCGGCATCGGCTTCGCGGACCTGGACGGGAAGCTCATCGCGGTGAACGGCGCGCTGCAGGAGATGTTCGCGGCCACCGCCGAGGACATGCGCGGGCTCAACGTCGAGTCGCTGGTGCACCCCGACGACTCGGCCGGTGTCTGGGAGAACTACCACGCGCTGGTCAGGGGCGAGCGGGAGCACTTCCAGTGCGACAAGCCGTACTACCGGCGGGACGGCGAGGTGATCTGGACGCATCTGACGGTCTCGCTGATCCGCGACGAACAGGGCACGCCCCGTTACCAGGTGGCGATGCTGGAGGACATCACCGACCAGCACCGGCTGCAGGAACGGCTGCGCCATCAGGCCACGCACGATCCGCTGACCGGGCTGCCGAACCGGACGGCGTTCTTCGAGCGGCTGGAGGCGCTGTTCGACGATCCGGGGCCGGGGGCGCGGTTCGGGCTGTGCTCGTTGGACCTGGACGGCTTCAAGAACATCAACGACAGCCTGGGCCATGACGCGGGCGACCAGCTGCTGGGGGCGGTCGCGGACCGGCTGCACTCCGGGGTGGCGCCGCTGGGTCACCTGGTGGCGCGGCTGGGCGGGGACGAGTTCGCCGTCCTGATGGAGGGGAGCCAGGGGCCGCAGGAGGGCATCGCGGTGGCCCAGCGGGTGCTGGGGTCGCTGGCGCCGCCCTTCCTGATCGGCGATCAGCAGCTGGTGGTCAGGGCCAGCATGGGGGTGGTGGAGCAGCCGGTCGCGGCGACGACGGCGAGCGCCGCGATGCGCAGTGTGGACCTGACGCTGTACCGGGCGAAGAAGGAGGGCCGCGGCCGCTGGACGCTGTTCGATCCGCAGCGCAACGCGGTGGCGGTGAGTCAGTACGCGATGTCGGTGCGGATTCCGATGGCGCTGGACCGCGGGGAGTTCTTCCTCGACTACCAGCCGCTGTGCGCACTGGACGACGGGGCGATGGTGGCGGTGGAGGCGTTGGTGCGCTGGCGCCACCCGGAGCTGGGGGTGCTGGGCCCGGACGAGTTCATCACCACGGCCGAGGACAGCGGGCTGATCATCCCGCTGGGCCGCTGGGTGCTGCTGCACGCCTGTGAGCAGGCGGCGCGCTGGGCGGCGCGGTTCGGTGACGCGGCGCCGCGGATGAACGTCAATCTGGCGGTGCGGCAGGCCCGTAACGCCGGGCTGATCGCGGACATCGACCGGATCCTGCGGTCCAGCGATCTGGATCCGGGCCGGCTGCAGCTGGAGATCACCGAGAGCGCGATGCTCGGCCCGCGGGACCCCGCGCTGCAGGCGCTGCACGAGCTGGTCGGCATGGGGGTGTCGCTGACGGTGGACGACTTCGGCACCGGCTGGTCGAACCTGGCGTACCTGCGGGACCTGCCGGTCTCCGGGCTGAAGATCGACGGATCGTTCGTGTCCGAACTGCACGCGTCCGGAGAAGATCCGGTGGGCTGGCGGATCATCGGCGGCATGGTGTCGCTGGCGCATTCGCTGGGGCTGTCGGTGACGACGGAGGGCGTGGAGACGGCCGCGGACGCACAGCGGCTGCGGGCGATCGGCTGCGACTGCGCGCAGGGCTGGTACTACGGCCGTCCGGTGCGGCCCGGGGAGATCACCCGGCGGATCGTCGAGGCCACGGGCGGTACCCGCGCCGACGGTGAGGGCTGAACGGCCTCACAATCCACCGAAGATAATTTCTCCGGCATTTTGGACATTTCCCCTTGACGTGGTGCCGAGGACCTGCCCATGATGGGGCCCTGGCATCCGTAGGCAGCGCGGGCACCGCCCCGCAGCCTCGACGGACAGCACATTCGCCAGTTGTGGTGGTCGACGCTTCCAGCGTCCGAGAACGACCGGCGCCTCATCGCCCGGGCACAGCGACCGAGTTCCTCCGCGAGGCCCTCCCGCGTCGCGTCCCCGCAGCTCGTTCTCCTTCGGTTCGCGGGGTGTACCGCGCCTTCTCGAACAGGCCCCGGTGGCCGCGCCGCCGGTGTACGCCCCTCATTTTCCGGTACGTCCTGCGGCTTTCCGGCCCGGGCGTCCGTTGCCGCTTCGTGAGGCACGCTCATGAGTACCACCCTGCCCTCAGCCATGATCCAGCGCACCGTCGACGGCGGGCGTCCGCTGCGCCGCTCCAGCGACCGCATCATCAGTCCGCTCCCGATGCGGCGCGACAGCGACCTCCCACCGATCTCACACACCGTCAGCCTGGTGATCCCGGCGCACAACGAGGCCCGCAACGTCCCTTGGGTGTTCAATCAGATCCCCCCGTCCATCGACGAGGTGATCCTGGTCGACGGCGCGTCCGACGACGCGACCGTGCGGATGGCCGCGCACTGCCTGCCGTCCGTGCGCGTGGTCCAGCAGACCGGCCACGGCAAGGGTGACGCACTGCGCACCGGCTTCCTGGCCGCGACCTGCGAATACATCGTCATGATGGACGCCGACGGCAGCATGTGGCCCGGCGAGATCCCGCACTACGTGCACTTCCTCGACAACGGCTTCGACTTCGTCAAGGGCTCCCGCTTCATCGCCGGCGGCGGCTCGCTCGACCTGACGCCGGTGCGCTCGCTGGGCAACCGCGCACTGCTCGCCGTCGTCAACCGGGTCTACCACGCCACCCTGACCGATCTGTGCTACGGCTTCTGCGCCTTCCGCCGCACCTTCCTCGAGGACCTGCACCCGCAGGCGCCCGGGTTCGAGATCGAGGCGGAACTGATCGCCCACGCACTGCGGCTGGGACTTCGCATCGCCGAAGTGCCCAGCCTGGAACTTCCCCGCCGCAGCGGGCGCTCGCATCTGCACGCGGTCTCCGACGGCCGCCGGGTGCTGCGGACGCTGCTCGCCGAACGCCCTGGTGGCCGGCGCTCAGCGCCCCTGGGGGCGGGGAAGCGATGAACGGCCTCGGCCCGCGCACCGCAGCGGCCTGCCCCGGTCTCGCCGCCCACGATTCGCTCTACACCCCCGCTCATGTCGTCGAGCTGGACCTGACGGCGCCCGGTGAGCTGCGCTCACCCGGCGGCGCACCGGCCGCCGCCCCGGGTGGACGCGTGTTGGCGTTGGTGCGGCTGCAAGGACACCCGCTCGGCATGGTCAGCGCCCACGGTGTGCTCGGGGACACCACCGGCCTGTACCGCGCGCTGGCCGAAGCCGCGCATCGCCAACTCACCACCCCGGCCGCCCCGGAGGCACCCCGGACCGGTCCCGGTCGTCCGGTCCGGGGCCCGGGAGCGGCCGCGCCGCCCGCGGTCACCGTCATCGTCGCCACCCACAACCGTCCCGGGATGCTGCGCCAGTGCCTGGACTCGCTGCTGCGCAGCCGGCACCCCTCGTACGAGATCGTGGTGGTCGACAACGCGCCGCGCGACGACGCCGCCGAGCGGCTGGTGCGTGACCGTTATCCGTCCCGGGTCAGGTATGTGAGGGAATCCATGGCGGGCCTGGCCCGGGCGCACAACCGTGGACTGCGGGCCGCCCGCGGCCGGATCTGCGCCTTCACCGACGACGACACCCTGGCCGACCCCGGCTGGCTGGACGCCCTGGAGGGCGCCTTCGACGACGGCGGGCCACGCGAGGGCGACGCACCGGTCGGCTGCGTCACCGGGCTGATCGTGCCCGCCGAACTGGCGACCGCGGCGCAGTGCGCGCTGGAGCTCCACGGCGGCTTCGGCAAGGGATTCGCCCCGCGCAGCTGGTCGCTGGCCGACCCGCCGGCCGATCCGCTCTTCCCGTTCACCGCCGGGCAGTTCGGCTCCGGCGCCAACATGGCCTTCCGCACCGACGTGCTGCGGGAGCTGGGCGGCTTCGACCCGTCGACCGGCACCGGCACCCCGGCGCACGGCGGCGACGACCTGCTGGCCTTCTTCCTCGTCCTGGCCGCCGGGCACCGCATCGTCTATCAGCCCGACGCCGTCATCTGGCACCGGCACCGCCGTGCGGCGGATGCCCTGCCGGCCCAGGCGTTCGGCTACGGCGCCGGGTTCGGCGCCTTCCTGGCCGCCGCGCTGCGGCACCGTCCCGGGGCGCTGCCCGCCCTGCTGCGCCGGCTGCCGGGCGGCATCCGGCACGCCGTCGGCCGGGCCCACGACCGCTCGGCGCCGGCCGGTGCCTGGCCGGCCCGGCTGTCCCTGCTGGAGCTGCGCGGCATGCTCTACGGACCGGTCGGCTATCTGCGCAGCGTCCGCGCCACCCACCGCGCCGGGACCGCCGGAACGGGACCGTCATGACCCCGCACACCGCTCCCCCGGGCGTCGCGGACCTGCCCGCCGCGCCCTACCTGGTCGTGCTGCGCCGGCGGGTCGGCACCGCGTTCCGCTACGAGCCGCTGCTGCGCAACGGCCATGTGCTGGTGGCGAGTTCACTGATGACGGCCGCGGTCGGCGCGTTCTACTGGGTGCTCGCCACGTCCTGGTACCGCCCGGAGACGGTCGGCCGCTCGTACGCCGTGATCTCCGCGGTGACCCTGCTCGCCGGCTTCGGGCAGCTCAACCTCTCCGACGTGCTGGTGCGGTTCGTCCCGTCGGCCGGCCGGCAGACCCGGCGGCTGCTGCTGCGCAGCTACGCCGCGGCCGGACTGTGCGCCGGGCTGCTGGCCGGCGCCTTCCTCGTCCTGGTACCGCTGGTCGCCCCCGGCCTGGGCTTCCTGCGCGGGCCGCTGGTCGCCCCGTTCTTCGTGGCCGGGACGATGGGCTATGCGCTGTTCATCGTGCAGGACGGGGCGCTGACCGGCGTCCGCCGGGCCCACTGGGTGCTCGGCGAGAACGCGGTGTTCGCGGTGGTCAAGGTCCTGGTGCTGACGCTGGCCGCGGGCTGGGCGGTCGGCTCCGGCATCCTGCTGTCGTGGGCCGGGGCACTGGCCGTCTCGCTCGTGGTCGCCAACTACGTGCTGCTGCGGCGGGCGGTGCCGGCCCACGAACGGGCGCACGCCGACGGGCGGATGCCGTCCCGGCTGCTCGGCTACGCCGCCACCGACTACGGCGGCGCCCTCTTCCGGCTGTCCGCCTACAACATCGTGCCGCTGATCGTGCTGGACACCCTGGGCGGCGCCCGGAACGCCTACTTCTCCCTGTCGTGGGTGATCGCGTACACCCTCTACCTGGCGACCTACAACATGGGCAGTTCGCTGCTGGTCGAGGCCGCGCACGACCCCGCCCGGATCAGCGAGCTGGGCCGCCGGGTGCTGCGGCACACCGGTCTACCGCTGGCCGCCGCGGTGGCTGCCCTCGTCGTCATCGCCCCCTGGCTGCTGTCGGTGTTCGGTGCCGAGTACGCCGACCAGGCCACCGGTGTGCTGCGGCTGCTGGCCCTGTCCGCCCTGCCCAACCTGCTGCTCAACGTGGCCATCGACGTGGCGCGCGCCCGCCGCCGGCTGGCCTGGGCCGTCGCCCTCCAGGCGGCGTTGTGCGCCCTGGTGCTGGGCCTGACCGTCCACCTGATCCCGCTCTTCGGCATCACCGGGGTCGGCGCGGCCTGGCTGCTGGCCGAATGCGCCCTCGCCCTGCCGCTGCTGATCACACTGCCGCGCTGGCTGCCGTCCCCCGCAAGGAGCCCGCGATGAACGCGCTCGGATTCCGCCTCGTCGTCTCGGGTCTGCTGCAGGCGGTCCGCTTCGTGCTCGGCACGCTGTGCGGCAACGCGCCGGCGACCGTGCCCGCGGGCGGGGTGCGGGCCACCGAGGCGGCCCGCACCGGACCGAGCCTGACCGTCGTCATCTGCGCCTACACCCTCCGCCGCTGGGAGCAACTGCTGGACGCGGTCCGCTCGGTGCAGCTCCAGCACCACCCGGCCGACGAGATCCTGCTGGTCGTCGACCACTGCCCCGAGCTGGCCCGGCGGGCCGAACAGGCACTGCCCGGCGTACGGGTGCTGCCCAACGCCGAGGCACAGGGGCTCTCCGGCGGCCGCAACACCGGGGTCGGGGCCGCGCACGGCGACATCGTGGCCTTCCTCGACGACGACGCGGCCGCCGACCCGGAGTGGACCGCCCGGCTGCTCGCCGCCTACCACGACCCGCGGGTGCTCGGCGTCGGCGGGCTGGTCCGCCCCCTGTGGGAGACCGGCCGGCCCGCCTGGTTCCCCCACGAGTTCGACTGGGTGGTCGGCTGCTCCTACCAGGGGCTGCCCGAACACCGCGCACCGGTACGGAACTTCATCGGCGCGAACATGTCCTTCCGGCGCGCCGAGATAGTGGCCGCCGGCGGCTTCCGCACCGACCTGGGCCGGATCGGCACCCGCCCGCTGGGCTGCGAGGAGACCGAACTGTGCCTGCGGGTCGCGGCCCGCAACCCCGACGGGAAGCTGCTGTACGAGCCGGCCGCCGCGGTCCGCCACCACGTACCCGCCGCCCGCACCACCCGCGCGTACTTCCGGGCCCGTTGTTACGCGGAGGGGCTGTCGAAGGCGGCCGTCGCCCGGTACGCCGGTGCCGGCCCGGCGCTGGCCAGCGAACGCACGTACCTGCGCCGCACCCTTCCGGCCGCGGTCGCCGACGGGCTGCGGCCGGGCGGCGAGGCACCGCCGCGTACGGTGCCGGCGCTGGCGACCGGCGTGACCGCCACGGTCCTCGGCTACGCCGTCGGCCGGCTGCGCCGCCCCGTGGAGCGCACCCGCGCCCAGGCCGCCCTGCGCGCCCTGGCGCTGCTCGCACTGCCCGCCGCGCTGCTGCTGTGGCTGTTCTCCCTGCGCGGGGTGGACCTCGGCGCGATGAGCGACCTGGGCCTGGTGCAGGTCCTGCCGGTCATCTACTGGACCGGGCTGGCGCTGCTTGCCCTCGGATTCTGCGCCGCGCTGTCCGACCGGCGCACCCGCGCCCTGCACCACGCCGGTTACGTGCTGGCGCTGATCACCTTCCTGCACGCCACCCCGCTGGTGCTCTACCCCGAACTGCGCTACTCCTGGGCATGGAAGCACGTCGCGGTCACCGACGTGCTGCTGGACACCGGCACCCTGCCCACGGCGGCCGGCCCGCTGTCCGTCTATGCCCGCTGGCCCGGCTTCTTCTGGCTCAACGACCTCTTCGTCAGCCACATCGGCCTCAAGTCGCCCGGTTCCTACGCCAGTTGGTTTCCCTTGCTGATCAACGTGGCGCTGGTGATCCCGCTGCTCGCGCTGTACCGCTCCTTCACCCGCAGCCGGCGGCTGGTCTGGGGCGGAGCCTTCCTCTTCTTCGGCTGCTCGTGGGTCGGCCAGGACTACTTCTCGCCGCAGGCGTTCGCCTTCCTGCTGTACGTCTGCGTCATGGCGGCCGTCGTCCACCGCCTCCCGCGGCCGGGCCGAGCGCGACCGGGCCGGCCACCGCTCGGCTGGGCGGTGCTGGTGCTGCTCGCCATCGTCACCATCGTCGTGTCGCATCCGCTCACCCCGGTGATGCTGCTCGGCTCGCTGCTCCTGCTGTCGCTGCCCCGCCGCAACCGCCGGGTGGTGCTGCCGGTGCTGCTGGTCGCGCTGGCGCTGACGCTGGCCTGGGACATGACCGCGGCGCGGCCGTACCTGGAGGAGAACCTCCACAACCTGATCACCGGCCTGACCACGCCCGAGTCGAACGCCGGGTCCGGGCTGCTCGGCCTCTCCGGAGCCACCAGCGGACAGGTGATGGTCGCCTGGGCCGACCGGCTCCTGTCCGCGGTGGTCTTCGTGTTCGCCGGGCTGGCGGTGCTGGTGCGGCCCGCGCTGCGGCGCACCGCCCTGCCGTGGCTCGCGGTGGCGCCGCTGCCCTGGGCCGTGGCCAACAGCTACGGCGGCGAGGTGATCTTCCGGGTGTACCTGTTCGCGCTGCCCGCGACCGCGTTCGGCGCCGCGGCGCTGCTGCTGCCCCCGCTGCTGAGCCCCTCCCGCGGCCGCGGCCTGCGCCGCGCACTGCGGCGGGTACGGGCCGCGGCGGTGCCGGTGGTGCTCGTGGCGCTGTTCGGCGCGCTCTCCCTGGCGTACTTCGGCAAGGAGAACGTCAACTACTTCACCACCTCGGAGACCTCGGCCGCCAAGTGGCTCGCCACGCACGCCCCGGAGGGCTCGCTGATCATCGGCGCCTCGGACAACTTCCCGTACGCCTACCACGATTACGAGTACCACGACCGGATCTGGCTGTCCGAGGCGGCGCCCGGCGACCAGTGGCAGGTGCGCGGCGACCCCGCGGCCGAGCTGCACGTGCTGGCCGGATCGGGGCCGCCGCGCCCGGCCTACCTGATCCTCAACCGGGCCCAGGAGGCCCAGGTCACCGCCACGGGAGCGCTGCCGCCGAGCACCCTGGCCCATCTGCGGAGTGCCCTGGCGCACCGTTCGGACTACCCCGTCATCCACCGCACCGCCGACGCGGTCATCTACCGCATCCTGCCGGAGCGCGCCCCAGGTGGTTCCTGAGAGCCCTACCGGTTCCGTACGGGGGCCCTGAAAGGACACCGGTCATGAGCGCCGTGCCCGTCTTCCTCTACCACTCGGTGACCAGCGATCCGCCGCCCTGGATCGCGCCGTACACGGTCACCCCCCGGGCCTTCACCGAACAGCTCGACCGCATCGCGGACGCCGGGCTCACCGTGGTCCCGCTGCGCCGGCTGGTCGCCGCGATCCGCGGGGGGCCCGCGCTGCCCGCCCGCTGCGCGGTGCTGACCTTCGACGACGGCTACGCGGACTTCTACTGGTCGGTGGCACCGCTGCTCACCGAACGCGCCCTGCCCGCGACGGTGTTCATCACCACCGGTGCCGTGCATCCGCCCGGCGGCGCCCCGGAGGGCAGTCTGCTGCCGCCCGCCGCCATGCTGAGCTGGCGCCAGATCGCCACCCTGGACGCGCTCGGCATCGAGATCGGCGGCCACACCGTCACCCACCCCCAGCTGGACGCCGTGCCCGCGCAGCGCGTCTGGCACGAGGTCGTCGACTGCAAGCGGCGGCTGGAGGACGCGCTCAGCCACCCCGTTTACGCCTTCGCCTATCCGCACGGCTACTCCAGCAGTGCGGTCCGCCGCACGGTACGGGAGGCGGGCTGGACCTCGTCCTGCGCAGTGCGCAACGCCCTCGCCACGGCTGACCGCGACCCGATGCGCATCCCCCGCCTGATGGTCCGGGCGGACACCCGGCCGGAGCTGTTCGCCCAGTGGGTGCACGGCGGCGGCGCGCCGGTGAATCCCGCCGGGGAGTCCTTTCGCACGACGGGCTGGCGCCTGTACCGCCGCACCCGTGCCCTGCTCGGCCGTCCGGTCGGCGGGCCGTCGGCATCCGGCACCCTGCGACGGGAAACGGCCTGACACATCCGGTGGCGTGACACACCTCACATAGTCCAAAGTGGATGATTGCCTCCCCGTGGAGCGCGTTCAGCGGTTGGCTGGAGCCGACATCGTCGCCCGGCCGTCCAGGCCCCGCACGGGAAGTGTTTCCATGTCACGTCGCTTACGCGCGTTACGCGCCCTTGGCCTCGCCCTCCTCCTGACCACCCTGTCCCTGGTCACCGCCCCGTCCGCGAGCGCGGACACCCGTACGGCCGTCGGGGGCGGCACCGGGATCATCTTCCGGCTGCAACCGACCCCGCAGGAGCCCACCGGCTTCTACGTGTGCACGCTCACCGCGGTCGGCCGGGACGCGGCCGGCAATCTCGTGGCCCTGACCAACGCCCACTGCTTCATCGACGAGGCGGGCAACAAACTGGTCGGCGAGAAGGTCTACCGGGACCGCTCCCCCGCCGGGACGGCCTTCTCCCCCGCGCCGCTCGCCGACAGCCGCCCCGACCTGGACACCGGCGTCATCGGCACGGTGACCTACGTCAGCACCCCCAACAACCTGCTCAACTCCGGCCCCAAGGGCCTGGACTACGCGGTGATCAAGCTGGACGAGAGCCGGGTCGCGCCGACCAGCACGGTCGGCGGCGTCACCATCACCTCCCTCGGCGCCCCGCCCGCCAACGGCACCCGGATGTGCAAGGAAGGCCACCGCACCGGCCTGACCTGCGGCATCAAGCTGGGCACCCACGACATCTGGTTCACCCACCTCATCTGGACCGACGGCGGTGACTCCGGTTCCCCCGTCGTCGACGGCCGGACGCTGGTCGGCAACGCCTGGGGCGTCCAGCACAGTTCGCCGATCCTGAGCATCCTCGACGAGATGAACGCCCACGGCGGCGTCGGCGCCGGTTTCCACCTCGCCACCTGAGTCCGTCCCAAGCGCACGGGCCCGCCCGGCAGGCGCCGTGGGTCCGGGCCCGTGCCGCCACCAGATCAGTGCTGCCAGACCCGCACCCAGTCCACCGACATGTGGGCCAGATGCACGTCCGGCGGCGGCAGCTCGGGGAATCCGACCGCGAGGGTGAAGAGCAGTTCCATCGGCACATGCGGGATCTTCGCGGGATCGGTCACCCGGAACCTGAGCTCACCGTCGATGTACCAGCTGAGCGCGTCACGTTCCCAGTTCAGCGCGAACACGTGGTGACCGGCCGGGAAGTCCACCGGCCCGAAACTCCCCGCGGTCGCCCGTTCCCCGCCGTCCGGCCCCCGCCAGTGCACCGTCATGTCGATACGCCGGGGCGTCTGCAGCACCTCGGCGATGTCGATCTCGGGGGGCGTGAACCGCGAGGCCGGCATCAGCCAGAAGGCCGGCAGCATCCCGCGCCGCCCGGGGATGCGCACCGAGGCCTCGAAGTAGCCGTAGGTGAAGACGGCGCGCGGGCGGGCGTTCCAGGAGCTGCGGCCGGTGGAGACCATGCCGGAGGACCAGGGGTAGTCGCGGCCGTCCGTCCCTCGGGTGGTCCGCCGCTGTGCGGTCAGGGTGAGCCGGCCGCCGCCGACCGAGACCTGGCCGGGCCGGTACCACTCCAGCTCGTCGTTGCCGCGGTTGGTGCACCCGCCCCGGTTCCAGTCGTAACAGGTGGTCCACTTCGCGGTGTTGAGCCGGTCGCCGCTGAAGTCGTCGGCGAAGACCCGGTGCCAGGGCCCGGGGCCCCGCGGGCCCGGCGACGGGGCGGCCGTGTCGCCGTCATGGGCGCAGCCCGCGGCGGCGAGCAGCAGAAAAAGGCTTGCGGCGGCCCGCACCACTCGGGAAGATCCCATCGGCCGCCTCCCCGGCGCGCTACGGAGCACTCACGAAGATCGTCCCCCAGACCGGGACGGTCCGCTACTTCCCCGCTCCGCCGCCCGGAGGCCCCGGCCACCTCCCACCCCTGACACCCCCCGAAGGACCGGCATGACCACCGAACGCATCTCCCCACCCGTACGCGCCGGCGAACGGGAGACCCTGCGCGCCTTCCTCGACTTCCACCGCGCGACCCTCGCCATGAAGGCCGAGGGCCTGTCCGACGAGGACCTGCGCCGCCGCTCGATGCCGCCCTCCACGCTCACCCTGCTCGGCCTGGTACGCCATATGGCCGAGGTGGAGCGCACGTGGTTCCGCCGGGTGATCAACGGCGAGGACGTCCCGCTCGTCTGGTCCGCCGAGGGCGACTACCAGGCGGCCTACGACCCGAACGGCTCCACCGGCGCCGAGGCGTTCGCCGCCTGGCAGGAGGAGGTGGCGCACGCCCGCCGCATCGAGCAGCAGGCCCCGTCCCTCGACGTCACCGGCTACCAGCCCCGCTGGGGCGAACATGTCTCGCTCCGCCTGGTCATGCTCCACCTCATCCACGAATACGCCCGTCACAACGGCCACGCGGACTTCCTCCGCGAGGGCATCGACGGCACCGTGGGCGCCTGAACCGTCCGGGCGTCCCACAGGCCGCCCGGCCCGTGGGCGCCCGGACGGTCAGCCCAGTTCCAGGCTCGTTACGCCGTACGTGCGGTGCTGGTCCGTCGGGGGGACCGGGCCGGTGTACATGCGGACGGTGTGGGAGCGGGGGGTCAGGCCGCGGCGGGTGGCCAGGGCGTGGGCACCGGACCGGGGGCCGGGGATGTCGAGGAAGACCTCGTCGGTGGGGGCGAGGGTGGCCACCAGGGCGTCGAGGAGCGCCTCGGCGACCCGGTCGGTGTCGGCGAAGAGCGGGCCGATGCGGTGACCGGTGCGGGCCGGGCGCAGCACCCCGTAGCCGGCGATCTCACCGTCGCGCAGATACGCCCGGGCGGTGTGGCCGGGGGCGGTCAGCCAGCGGGTGACGAAGCGGCGCCGGTCGGCGGGGAAGCAGCGCCGGTCGTGGGCGGCGAGCGCGTCGAGGTGGGAGCCGGTGACGGGGACGACCTCGGGCGGCGGCGGGGTGCCGTCGCGGCCGGGCCGCCCTCCGTAGCGGACGGTCTCGTAGGCGGGGGTGAATCCGGCGCGCCGGTAGGTGGCCTGCTGGGCCGGGACGGCGTCGAGGCCGACGGTCCGGGTCCCGGCGTGCGGGACGGCGGCGCGCCAGGTCGCCAGGCCCAGGCCCTGTCCGCGGAGGTCGGGGTGGACGAGGTAGTAGCCGAGGAAGGCGTAGGACGCGGAGTAGTTGACGACGGAGACCGCGGAGACGGGCCGGGTGCCGCGGCGGCCCAGGAAGAAGCCGTCCGGGTCGGTGGGGTGGAAGCACGCGGTGTCGTCGCGGCCGGGGTTCCACTCCTCGTCGGCGGCCCACTGCACCACCTGCTGCCAGTCGTCCGGCGTGGCGGTGGTGACGGTGAGTTCATCGGTGGCGGGCATGGCGGATGATCGGGTCCCTTCCGGTGTGGGGGCAGCGGGAGTCGGGGACAGCGGAGGCAGAGGTGCCTGGTGTCCTAGATGAGGTCCATCGCGGCGACCTCGTCCGGGCGGCCGTAGCTGACCGGGCCCTGGAAGCGCCGGCGGGCGGTGGCGAACCACCAGACGGTGGCGATGACGAGCACCACGGCCAGGGCGAGCGGCGCGTAGTTGAAGGAGTCGGGGGTGATCGGGGACGCCTGCGGCAGCATGAACAGCACGTTGCTGATCAGGATCCAGACCACCGCGATCGCCGCGACCGGCTTGCCGTGACGGCCCAGGTGCCACGGGCCGGCCTGGAAGTCGTCGAGCCGCAGCCGCAGGAAGATCGGCACGGCGTAGGCGAGGAAGAGCCCGACGACGTTGACGCTCACCACCGCGGTGAAGGCGGTGTGCGACCACCAGCCGGGCACCACCAGCACCAGCGGGCAGGCCGCCGCGAGCCAGACCGCCTTGACGGGTGTACGGGTGCGGGCGGACACCGAATGCCACCAGCGGGAGCCCGGCATCGCGCCGTCCCGGGAGAAGGCGAAGATCTGCCGGGTATTGCTGGTCATGTTGGCGAGCCCGCAGAACAGCATCGCGCCGATGACGATCAACAGCAGGAACTTGGCGGTGCTTTGGCCGAGCGCGTCGATGAGAATCTGCACCGGCGGCGCCTCGGCGCCCGCCGCGTGGCCGTAGTCGCGAATCGCATAGACCAGGGCGAGCATGAGGATCAGCCCGGTGATCGCGGAGTAGGTGATGGACCGCATGATGCCGCGGGGCGCGTTGACCGTCGCCTTCACGGTTTCTTCGGACATGTGGAAACTGCCGTCGAAACCGGTGAAGGTCCAGCTGGTGACGAGCAGTCCCAGCATTCCGCCGTACATCGCGTTGGTGAAGCCGGTGTTGTTGACGAAGTGGGTGGCGAACGAGGGCGATTGGTGCTGGTCCGGAACAAAGGTGAGCGCACCGACGATCACCACCATGCCGATCAGCAGCCACCAGACGGAAATCCGGTTCACCAGTGCAACGAGCCGGACGGTATACGTGTTCGCGAGTGCCTGGACGAGCAGGATGGCGGCGGTGATGAGCACGGTCTGCTGCGCCGTCGGCGTGTAGGACGGCCACTGCATCGCGAGGAACGCCTGGATGAAGGTGGCAGCCGCGAAGTTGGTGGCGGCGGTGCCGCCGACCTGGCCGACGAAGTTCAGCCAGCCGGTGTACCAGGACCAGGCGCCCTGGTGCCGCTTGGCCAGCTTGCCGGCCGAGAAGTAGAGCGCGCCGCTGGTCGGGTAGGCGGAGGCGATCTCGGCCATCGCGGCGCCGACGAACAGCACCATGACCGACACGCCGATCCAGCCGAAGACGAGGATCCGCGGCCCGCCCGCGTTCATGCCGAATCCGAAGGACGAGAAGATCCCGGAGATGATGTTGATGATGGTGAACGAGATGGCGAAATTGTCGAACGCGCGGAATCTCCGGGTGAGTTTCCGCGGATAGCCCATGGCGTGCAGTGTGGCGTCATCGTCGAGGGTGGCCGGGTCGACCGGGCGGGGGGATTTCGAGCGGGTTATTGACGTGCGCTCGGACACAACCGCTACCTTTCTGGGGGGAATTTTCTGCGTCAGGTGTCGTGCGGTACCGGGAGACCGCAGGAACGTCTGGCTTTCGACAATTGCTCCGCCGGATCGCCGAATGCGCTCCAGGGCATGCGGGAGGCGTACGGCCCCATCGCCGTGAGGACCTCGCGCGCCTCGAATTCGCGTTTCGCCATGTACAACGCGTGCGCCAGGTAAGCGAGATCGAGTACCGGAGTGAATCGGTAGCCGGCCACCTGCGGCAGCCAATTGCGGTAGATGCTCAGCGCCGCGGTGATCCACTGCGGCTGTTCCCAGGTGTGGTCGGCGAGCGGCGCCGCCGGGTTGTAGTCCTCGACCAGGGCCACCAGCGGCAGCAGCCGCAGCGCCGAGGTGGCCGGCGCCCGCTGGCTGAGGAACGCGGCCACGTCCCAGCTCGCGCTGGACGAACCGCCGTACCGGGGGAAGAAGAAGGACAGGAAGCGGTGGTGCGCCTCCCGGTGCCAGGGGTCGAGCCGGAGGATGTGGGCGAAGAGGTACCAGGGGCCGGCCGGCGCGGTCAGCAGTCCTTGTGGCGCGGGGTCCAGCGGGCGATCGAGGCGGGTCAGCGCCAGCTGAGCGACCCAGGGGGTGGGGTCCTCGGGCAGCAGTTTCGCGGCCCGGTCGCACGCCGCCCGGGCGATCCGCGCCAGCGCGCCCTGCCGCCGGTCGCCGGCGCCGGCGTCCGCCATGCGCAGCGCCCGCAGCATGGCCACCCGGGCCCAGAGCAGGGCGGCCTCCGGGCCGGGCTCCTCGGCCAGCCAGCGTTCGGCGAGGTCCGAGTCGGCGGCGACGGAGGCCAGGACGAGCGAGCGGTGGGCGCGGACCTCGAAATCGTCGCGGGTTTCCTTCAGGACGTCGTGGGCGCTCAGGTACCGCCCGGCGGTGACGTCCATGCATGCCCGGGCCAGCGCCCGGTCGTCGGCCGCCGGACTCCACACGTACTGCCCCTCGAATGAGCCGGCCGCCATGGTCCCCTCCCGGTCACGAAGGCGTCATCCGCCACACCGCATTCCAGCCGCGCCGAATTCAGCTGGCCCTGCCACCGGTCGAGCAGCAGCGGGCCACACCCTACTCATCATCAACTCACCAGGAAAACAGTCGCCTGGAATATCTGGTTCCGCACCCTTTTGCTCTGACCCGGAGAAAGAGATTGAAGAGGAAACCATTTTCCGGCCAACTTCCCGGACTCCGCTTCACTTTGACCGCCGTCCGGCCGCAGCGCATTTAATTGGCATATTCAGGCGTTCACCCACCCTCCACAAGTGGAGGCCGTCGACGCCCTACCCCTCCGTATCGCGCCCGACTCCGCCGTCCGGCACCCCGCAACGACCGCCGATCCGTCGGACCGGACCTACCTGTGCACCCACCACCCCCGCGTCTCGGTCAGTTCGCCCGCGATTTCCGGCCATGCCGGACGGGAGCCCGCTCTCCTGCCGAGAAGTCGGCGCGAGCGCGGCGCGGACACTGATCCGGGCGTCTACGCGGCGCACTTCCAGGCGCAAACGACTCCCACACTGATGACGAACCCTCAGGCTGCGGCAATTTTTCGCACCTTCGTTGAACGAAACGACATCCCGGGCCGGTCACAACCCACGCTTTCGCCAAGGGAGTTGGCGCACCGCAAGCATGGATTCGACCCAAGAGCAACCGAAATTAGCGGAAGCTACTTTCCGGAAGCGCGCGATCACATGTAGCGTTCGTTCCGACCGGAGGCCGTGGTCACGCACCACGCCATGGCCGAGTACGGGCATGGGCGCGAACGTTCTTGAGGCACGGACGGAGCGATTGCCCCCGTTGGGCGCAGCCGCCTCCCACGTGCCTGTTCGCCACCACGCCCCACCACCGGATCAACGTCGCGATGGCTGCACAGCACCTCGGCACCCTTCGAACGTCGAGCACCGCCATGTCTGTCCGTACACGCCTGCTTTGCAAGAGGAATGGGCCCAGATCATGTTTATGAACTCCTCGACGACCCCGCTTGCGTTGCGACCGGACGCCGATTTCGGCCGCCCGGTGACGGCCGGGCCCGGCGAAGGGCCACCCCTGGCGGTCGACCGGCTCCCGGACGGCACCTGGCAACTGACGCTGCACTCCCTGGAGCCCGTCTCGGTGCACCGGCTGCCCTCGGACGAGGTCCACATCATCCTGGCCCCACCGGGTGAGAACCCGCCCCGTCCCGAGGAGCCGGCGGCCGGGCCGGCCCCCCGCCCGGAGCCGATCCAGATCGACAACGCGGCCCGCACGGTCTTCATCAAGGGCCGCCAACTCGGCCTGCCCAAGCTGGAGTTCGATCTGCTCGCGCACCTCGTCCGGCATCCCCAGCGGGCCTTCACCCGGGAGCAGCTGATGGCCGCGGTCTGGCCGAGCTGCCAGTCGAGCACCCGCACCGTCGACGTGCACATCGCCCGGCTGCGCCGCCGCCTCGGGCCGGGCCTGCGTGATTCGATCCGCACGGTCTTCGGCATCGGCTACAAGTACCAGCCCGCTCCCTGACGACGGCCGGCACCCCTGCGCCGTACCTCAAACCCCCGCGGAGGCGGCGGGGTTGAGATGCGCCGGGGTGCCGTCCGCAGGCTCCTTGCGGACGAACGCCCGGCGCAGGGCGTGGTACGGCTGGTCCGGGTCGAAGAAGATCCGGTGCATACGGGCGAGTTCGTGCTCCCGGTAGGCGGCGAGCGGCCGCTTCGCCTCGTCCCGTTCCCGGGCGTCCTTCTTGGCGGCGATCCTCGACTGGACCGCCGACGAGGCCGCCAGCCGCCGCGCCAGTTCGGTGGTCCGGGCCGTGAAGTCCTGCGCAGCACAGTCGACGATCCGGTCCACCAGGCCGAGCCGCTGCCCGGTCGCGGCGGTGACCGGCAGGGCGCGCGTGGTGAGCCGTTCGGCCGCCTCGCGCCCCGCCCGGCGGGGCAGGGTGTAGGTCCAGTACTCCGAGCCGTAGAGCCCCATCAGCCGGTAGTGCGGGTTGAGCACCGCGGCCGAGCGGCACCACACCTCGTCGGCGGCGAGCGCCAGCATCACCCCGCCGGCCGCGGCATTGCCGCCGAGCGCGGCGACCACCAGCCGGTCGGTGGTGGTCAGCACGGCCTCCACGAGGTCGTCCATGGCGTGGATGTTGGCCCAGGACTCCTCGGCGGGGTCGGCCGCGGCCTCGATCACGCCCAGGTGGATGCCGTTGGAGAAGAAGTCCCGGCGGCCACCGAGGACCAGCACGGACGTGGGCCGGGTGCAGGCGTGGCGGTAGGCGGCGAGCAGCCGCCGGCAGTGGTCGGTGCCCATCGCCCCGCCCGGGAACGAGAAGTCCAGGAAACCGGCCGGCCCCTCCTCGCGGTAGCGGATGTCGCTCCAGGTACGGGGCGCGTCGCCCGGGTCGAGCGGGGCCGGGACCTCGGGGAGCGGCGGCAGGCGCTCGCCGAGGGCCAGGGTGGCGGGGAGCTTGACGGTGCCGGGCTCCCCCGGCCGGCGCGGCGCCCGGAGTTCGGGGATCCACACCGCGCCGTCGGCCGTCGCCCGGCAGATCGCGCCGCACCGGGTGGCGAGGAGTTCACCCGGCCGCCCGCGCAAGGTGTCCTCGGGGTGGCCACCGTGCAACATCCAGGCGGAGCCGAGGAGTTCGTCCCGTACGCCGGGCCGGGAGTCGGCGGCGCGGAGCTTGCGCAGGACGGTCGCGGTGGGGTCGGACCGCCAGTCGATCCGGCGCAGGTCCTGGCGGAACGGCGGCCGGGGACGGCCGGTGCGCGCGCTCTCGGGCAGGGTCGCCTGGGGCCGCGGGCGGTGGGTGCCGGAGGCGACGCGCTCGACGGCGGTGAGCACCGCCTCGACGGCCGCGTCGGCGATCTCGTTGCGGTACAGATCGCTCTTGCCCACCTCGGGGACCGGGCAGCTCGCCGAGGCCCAGATGTCGCCGGCGTCCATCTCGTCGTTGGCCTGCAGGACGGTCACGCCCCAGGCGTCCGCACCCAGGTGTACCGCCCAGTCCAGCGAGGACGGGCCGCGGTCGCCGACCGGGCCGGGGTGCACGATCAGACAGGTGTGGGCCGACCACACCTCCCGGGGGACGGCCGTGGTGAGCATGGGCGCCACGATCAGGTCGGGGGCGTGGCGGCGTACGACCTCGGGCAGCGGGGTCCGCGGAGTCACCAGTTCCACGCCCACCCGGTGGCCGCGGTCGCCGAGTTCGGCATGGATGCGCTGGGTCAGGCTGTTGAAGGCGCCGGCGATGAGCAGAATGTGCACAGCTTCACTCCCCTGGTGCGGCAGCCGGTGTGCGGGGGCCGGGGTGGCCGGTGGTGAGCGTTCCCCGGGCACGGCCGCGGACCGCGCGCCCGCCCGGCAGGTCCCCCGATCGGCGACGGCCGGATGGCGCAATGCGCCGGCCGGGCCCCCGCCCGCGCGGGCCGGGGCAGTTGACCGGGCGACCGGAACTGACTTGACGTCAGGTAGTTCCGGTACCGCGATCGGCTCGGCGGTATCCCGCCAAAGTTGGCGCGCCGCCGCCGCTTCACACCGCCCCGCCATTGCCTTTCATTGACATTTGCTTGGCCAGCCTTTTACTTTCGGTGGGCGGCATCGGCGCAGGTCAGCGCCGTTGCCGGACCGTCTTCCGCACTCTCACGGAGGTTCCCATGGAGCAGCTCATCAAGAAGATGGCCCAGGACGACGTGTGGCGCAGCTGGCTCGCCGCCAACTCCGCCGCGCAGGCGGCGAAGGAGGGCTGCATCAGCGCCGCACCCAAGACCGGCTGCATCAGCGCCGCACCGAAGGCCGGCTGTATCTCCTGATCGTCCCGGCACTCCCCGGCGCCCGGGAGCGGGCGACGGCCGCGGCACTTCCCCCGCCGCCGGCCCGCTCCCGGGCGCCGCACCCGTCCCCCCGGGGGCACGCCCCGCTCTTCTCCGTTCCTCCCCGTTCTTCTCCGTTCTTCTCCGAGCCACGACGAGGGTTCCATGGATGGTCAGCCGACCGCCGAGGTCATCGAGCAGATCCGCGACATCCCGCTCTACCGCGCATCGCTGGCGAAGGGCTATTTCCCGGTCCTCGACAAACCGGACATCGCCCGCGGCTTCCCCGAAAACTGGATGACCCCCCGGCTGGCCGCAGCCCTGGAGGCCGGTGAGGCGGAATACGTGCTCTCCACGGGCACCAACCACGCCCGGATGCAGCTGATCCGGCCCCCGTACTTCCTGCTGCACTCCTACTACCGGCTGTGGAGCGAGCATCCGGACATCGCCGGGACCTGGGAGTCGGGCTGCCGGCGGGTCTCGCTCACCACCGTGCTGGCGACCGAGCACGTGGCCCGGGTCGGCGCGGCCCGGCGCGGCGTCCCGCCGGCGCGGGTGCCCTCCTTCGAGGAGCGGTGGCTGGACGACCGCACCTGCTACCTCAACCTGCGGCTCGACCCCGCGCGGTGGGAGCGCGACGAGGTGGTGCGGATGCTCCGGGAGATCGAGGCGGCCCGGCAGTCGCACCCACAGGGCCACTACCACCTCGACTGTTCCGGGTACCACCTGGCGCATCTGCTGCGGAAGGTCGGGGAGTGGGGGCTGTGGGACGACTTCCCGCCGCCCGCCAGCATCGTCCACGCCTACGAGTACACCCCGGTCAACGTCCGGCGTTTCCTGGCGCAGCACTTCGACTGCCCGGTCATCGACCTCTTCGGCAGCACCGAGCTGGGCTACCTCTACTTCAGCGACCGGCGCGGCAGATACCGGCCGTACCTCGACGGGATGAGCGTGGAGCTCCATCCGGTCGCCCCCGGAAGCACGATCCACGAACTCGTCGTCTCCAGCGTCCGCAATCCCTTCATGCCGCTGATCCGCTACCGCTCGGGCGACTGCGTGCGCACCCTGGACGGCACGCCGGACCCGGACCGGATAGCCCAATTCTGCGGCCGCCGGAAGGAGTTGCTGCCGACGCCGAACGGGCCGGTCGCCCAGGGCGACCTCGACCGGTGCCTCGGTGAGCTGGCCCCGGACGTGTTCCTCCACCAACTGCAGCTGACCGGTCCCGCCGAGGCCCTGCTGGCGTACACCACCTTCCACGGCACACCCCTCGGGGCCGACGGGACCGCCGCGCTGGCGGACGCCGTCGGCGAGCTCACCGGGCGGCGCTGCCGGCCGGTGCACCACGCCCACCTCCCCATCGGGAAATCCGGGAAGTACGCCTGGCTCGTCGACGCCGACTGAGGCGCACCCCCCTCCCACCCGCCCGTCCGCACCCGCACAGGAGACCCATGACCAGCCGCCCGCCGATATCCGCCGACGCCCTCCGGGAGCTGCTCGGGGAGGCGCTGCACACCGAGGTCATCGACCATTTCGCCGCCCGCAGCGAGGCGCCGCGGGAGTTCGTGGCGCGGCAGGTCACGGAAGCCCTGCGCTACCTCTTCCTCGTCTCGCGCTACCGCGACCGGCTCGGCGGCCTCTTCCTCCCGGTCGAGCAGGACATCGACGAGATCTGGCACTACCTCATCCTGCAGACCCGGGAATACCGCGCCCTGTGCGAACAGCGGCTGCCCGGGCGGTACTTCATCGAGCACCGCAGCATCGCCTACGAGGACTACCAGCAGGAGCCGGGCCGCGAGCAGGTCCTCGAAGAGGCGCTGCGCTGGATCCCGTTGTACTGCGCGGAGTTCGGGCCGTTCGACGAGGGGGCGCTGCCGCACTGGACGATCGTGCGCTTCCTCCACGAGCAGCTGGGGATGACGCTCGCGGACATCGCGGCGCTGAAGCCGCCGGCACCGGTATAGGGGACGGCGGGTCATGCACGAAAGGCCGGAACAACGGCGCGTCCTGGCCGTCCTGGTGGTGGCCCAGGTCCTCAGCGGGGCCGGGCTCGCCGCGGGCATCACCGTCGGGGCGCTGCTCGCGGAGGAGATGTTCGGCTCGACCGGGCTGGCGGGCGTGCCCAGTGCGCTGTTCACCGCCGGGGCCGCGGGCGGCGCGGCCGGGATCGGCCGGCTGTGCCGCCGCTGGGGCCGGCGCCCCGGCCTCGCCCTCGGCTACGGCGCCGGTGCGCTGGGCAGCCTCGGGGTGGTCGTGGCGGCCGCCGTCGGGAACCCCGTGCTGCTGTGCGGGTCCCTGCTGGTCTACGGGGCCGGTACCGCGACCAATCTGATGGCGCGTTACGCGGGCGCCGATCTGGCCTCCCCCGCGCGGCGCGGGCGCGCGGTGAGCACGGTGCTGTTCGCCACCACGCTCGGCGCGGTGGCCGGGCCCAACCTGGTGACGTGGACCGGTGACCTCGCACGGTCCTGGGGCATCCCCCGCCTCGCCGGGCCGTTCCTGCTGTCCTGCGTGGCGTTCTCCGCGGCGGCGCTGGTGCTGGCCGTGCTGCTGCGGCCCGACCCGCTCCGGCTGGCCGCGCGCCTGGCCGCCGCGCCGGAGCAGGCGGATGCCGCACCGGCCGCCGGCCCTTCGAGCGGCCACCCGGCGGGCGATGCCCGGCGGCGCGGCCTGGTGGCCGGCACCGCGGTGATGGTCCTCACCCAGCTCGTGATGATCGCGGTGATGACGATGACGCCGGTCCACATGCTGGCGCACGGGTCGGACCCGCAGGCCGCCGGGCTGGTCATCGCGCTGCACGTGGCGGCCATGTTCCTGCCCTCGCCGCTCACCGGGCTGCTCGTCGACCGGTACGGCCGGCGGTGGATCGCCGCCGCGTCGGGTCCGCTGCTGCTGGCGGCCGGCGTGCTCGCCGCGACGGCGCCGCCGCATGCGGTTCCCCTGCTCGCCACGGCCCTGGTGCTGCTCGGCCTGGGCTGGAACGCCGGGCTGGTCAGCGGCACAGCCCTGGTCACCGACGCCCTGCCGCCCGAGCGGCGGGCCGCGGTCCAGGGGCTGGTCGACGTCGGCATCGCGGGCGCCGGTGCGGCCGGCGGGCTGTCGTCGGGTCTGGTCGTGGCGGCGGGCGGTTTCCCGGCCCTGGCGCTGGCCGGCGGGATTCTGGCGCTGGCCGTCGTGCCCGCCGTGGGCTGGTCGGCCCGGGTGCCGCGCACCGTCCGCGCGGCGCCGGCGGCCGCCGGTACGGAAGCGGATCGGTCGTGAACTCCCGTACGTGCGGCGGACGGTGCGCGGGTGCAACGGGGGAAATCTTGAAACATGGCGTCATTTCTCGTTTTCACGCCGGAAACCTGGATGCTGCACTGTGAGGGAAGGCTGTAGGCATATGGACCTGCGACGGGGGACGAGGATGCGGAAGGACCGCGGCACACCCGGCATACCGGTGCGCGGCCTGTTCCCGGTCCCGCTGCTCGCCCTCGCCGTGGTACTGGCGTTCCTGCTGGGTGCGGCGGCCGCCGGCGCCGGTGCGACCGCCACGTTCGCCGCCCCCGCCGCCCGGGCCGCGGGCGCCCCGCCCGCCGTCAAGCCCGGTTCCGACTCCGACGAGGAGAAGAACAAACGGGACGCCGAGCGCGGCGCCCCCCGGGGGACCGCCCGCAGCTCCGTCGGCGTGCCGCGGCACGCCGGCCGTCCGCTGCCGCCCTCCGGCCCCGACCGCCCGGCGCTGCCGTCCGCCGGCGGGTCCGACGGCCCGGCCGCGGGCACCTCCACCCGGGCCGCCTCAAGACCGGCCCCGCTCCCCGTCCTGCACTGCGTCTTCCGCTGCTGAGCGCGGCCGTGGTGGCTTGCTCCACCAGCCGCACCCCGCACGTTCCCGCCACCACCCCACAGTGGCACCACTCATCAGCAGGAGACCTCCTCGTGGAGACCTTCATCCAGCATGCCCGGGGCCTGACGGCCCGTATCGCCGAGCGGCGGGAGGAGCAGGAGACCTACGGCCGGCTGGCGGCCGGCCAGTCCCCCCTCGCCCTCTTCATCACCTGCTCCGACTCCCGGGTGGTACCGTCCCTGATCACCGGGGCCCGCCCGGGCGAACTCTTCGAACTGCGCACCGCCGGCAACGCCGTGCCCGTATACCGTAAGGACATGGCGGCCTGCGCGGAGGCCGCCACCATCGAGTACGCGATGCGGGTCCTGCGGGTCGCCGACATCGTGGTGTGCGGTCATTCGCACTGCGGCGCGGTCGGCGCCAAGGCCCGCGGCGAGGACCTGACCGGCGCGCCGGCCGTACGCGACTGGCTGGCCCAGGCACTCTCCGACGAACTGCCCGAGGACCCCGAGCCGACGGTCGCCGCCGCCGTGCAGCAGCACGTGCGCCAGCAGCTCGACCGGCTGCGCGGGTACCCCTGCGTACAGGAGCGGCTGGCGGCCGGCGAGGTGAACCTGCACGGCTGGTTCTACGAGGTGCACACCGGCCTGGTCGTGGCCCACCACCCGGCCTCCGACCTGTTCCTTCCGCTGTGAGCGCGGGGGTGACGACGATGAAGCGACTGCTTTCCTCGCGCGCGGGGTCCTTCCGGGCCGACTTCACCGCCTCCCTGGTGGTCTTCCTGGTGGCCGTCCCGCTGTGCGTCGGGGTGGCCGTCGCCTCCGGCGTACCGGCCGAACTCGGCCTGGTCACCGGTGTCGTCGGCGGGCTGCTCACCGGGCTCCTGCCCGGCAGCAGCCTGCAGGTCAGCGGCCCGGCGGCGGGCCTGACGGTGCTGGTCTTCGAGGCCGTCAAGGAGTACGGCCTCGGGGCGCTGGGTGCCCTGGTGCTGGCGGCCGGTGTACTCCAACTGGCCATGGGCGCCCTGAAGTTGGGGCGCTGGTTCCGGGCGATCTCGGTCGCCGTCGTGCAGGGCATGCTGGCGGGCATCGGCCTGGTGCTGATCGCCGGTCAGCTCTACGCCCTCACGGACGCCAAGGCGCCGGGCAGCGGACTGGCCAACATCGGCGGCGTACCGGCACTGGCCGCCGCCACGGTCGGCTCGGGCACCGCGCTGTCCGCGCTCGCGGTCGGCGCCGGGACCGTCGCCGTGCTGGTCCTGTGGCCGCGCTGGCGGCGCGGTGCCCGGGTGCTCCCGGCGCCGCTGGTCGCGGTGGCGCTCGCCACCACCGCGGTGTGGGCGCTCGACCTGCCGGTCGCCCGGGTCCGGGTCAGCGGGCTGCTGGACGCGATCCAGCCACCGGGCATGTCGGACCTGGGCCGCCTCACCGACGTCGGCGTGCTGGGCACGGTCCTTGCCTTCGCGCTGATCGCCTCGGCCGAATCGCTGTTCAGCGCGGCGGCGGTGGACCGGCTGCACGACGGGCCCAAGACCGACTACGACAAGGAGCTGATG
>NZ_JOIX01000009.1 GCF_000720175.1 Streptomyces sp. NRRL S-337 | reverse complement strand
GGGGCCGGTTGTGTGGACTGCTGACGCTTTACGTCCACACAACCGGCCCCTCCGGCCCGTCCCCTCCCGGTTGGGGGAGTGTGCGGGTGCGTGGGGGCGCGCGTGGTGCCGCGTACACCTGACGTCGCTGGTCAGCGGGAATAGCTCCGCCCGCGTGTCCGGTTGTGGCCCCGCAGGGGGCCCTCACGACCCTTACGGGATCTGTTCGACCCACCCCTACGGGTCCGCAGACCCCCTTGCACCCCCAACGCCCACCCCCACCGCCCTCTTCCGAGGGGCCGGTGTTTGGGACGTAAAGCGACAGCAGTCCCAAACACCGGCCCCGCAGGCCCGTCACCGCACCCACCACAAACCCAGCCCGCCGCAGGCGCCACGGCGAACAACAACCGCGGCGGGACGGCCAAGTACGTACGCGGCGCCGCAAAGCGCGCAACGGCGAGCAACCCCCACGGCGGGACAGACAGCTACGTGCGGGGCACGGTATAACGTGCCACCCCGTGAGCACGTTCATCTGGATCGCCGCCGCGATCATCCTCATCGGCATCTACCTCAGCTGGACGGCCGGCCGCCTCGACCGCCTGCACGCGCGTATCGACGCCGCCCGGGCGGCGCTCGATGCCCAGCTGCTGCGGCGCGCGTCCGTCGCGCAGGAGGTCGGGACGTCGGGGGTCCTCGACCCGGCCGCCTCGATCGTCCTGTACCAGGCCGCCCACGAGGCCCGGCAGGCCGAGGAGGACCACCGCGAGGTCGCCGAGAGCGAGCTGAGCCAGGCGCTGCGGGCCATCTTCGCCGAGGAGGCGCAGCTGGAGGCCGTACGGGAGGCACCCGGCGGCGAGCAGACGATCACCGAGCTCACTGCCGCGGTCCGCCGCGTCCCGATGGCCCGGCGCTTCCACAACGACGCCGTACGGGCCGCCCGAGCGGTCCGCCGCCACCGGGTGGTGCGATACTTCCGGCTCGCCGGCCACGCCCCGTTCCCGCTGGCCTTCGAGATGGACGACGAGCCGCCGGCCGTTCTCGACGACCGCTCGGCGGGTGGCTGAGCGGAGGCGGCAGGGCCCCGGGAAGCGCGTACGGCGGACCGGGGGCCGCCCGGGGGAACGGATACCGGGCCGCGGGGCGGGTGGCCCCAACGAGCCACCGGCCTTGAATTGGCCCTTTTCTTCGGCCGCTCACAAACGGTTGTGTGGTCCGCACGCACAACCACCCGCACCGAGTGAGGTCAAAACCGTGTCCAGCACGCCCACCACGTCCCAGAACCCCGAGACCGGAACCGCGCGCGTCAAGCGCGGAATGGCCGAGCAGCTCAAGGGCGGCGTGATCATGGACGTCGTCACGCCGGAAGAGGCCAAGATCGCCGAGGACGCCGGCGCCGTCGCCGTCATGGCCCTGGAGCGGGTCCCCGCCGACATCCGCAAGGACGGCGGCGTGGCCCGGATGTCCGACCCCGACATGATCGACGGCATCATCAACGCCGTCTCGATCCCGGTCATGGCCAAGTCCCGCATCGGCCACTTCGTCGAGGCCCAGGTCCTGCAGTCGCTCGGCGTCGACTACATCGACGAGTCCGAGGTCCTCACCCCGGCCGACGAGGTCAACCACTCCGACAAGTGGGCCTTCACCACCCCCTTCGTGTGCGGTGCCACCAACCTCGGCGAGGCCCTGCGCCGGATCGCCGAGGGCGCCGCGATGATCCGCTCCAAGGGCGAGGCCGGCACCGGCAACGTCGTCGAGGCGGTCCGTCATCTGCGCCAGATCAAGGGCGAGATCGCCAAGCTCCGCGGCTGTGACAACAACGAGCTGTACGCCGCGGCCAAGGAGCTGCGCGCCCCGTTCGAGCTGGTCAAGGAGGTCGCCGAGCTCGGCAAGCTGCCGGTCGTGCTGTTCTCCGCCGGTGGTGTCGCCACCCCCGCCGACGCCGCGCTGATGCGCCAGCTCGGCGCCGAGGGCGTCTTCGTCGGCTCCGGCATCTTCAAGTCCGGCGACCCCGCCAAGCGCGCCGCCGCGATCGTGAAGGCCACCACCTTCTACGACGACCCGAAGGTCATCGCGGACGTCTCCCGCAACCTGGGCGAGGCCATGGTCGGCATCAACTGCGACACCCTCCCCGAGGCCGAGCGCTACGCCAACCGCGGCTGGTAAGGACGTACGAACGCAGATGAGCACCCCCACCATCGGTGTGCTGGCCCTCCAGGGCGACGTCCGCGAGCACCTCACCGCGCTCGCCGAGGCGGACGCCCTGGCCCGGCCGGTACGCCGTCCCGAGGAACTCGACGAGGTCGACGGCCTGGTCATCCCGGGCGGCGAGTCCACCACGATGTCCAAACTGGCGGTCGTCTTCGGCATGCTGGAGCCGCTGCGCGCCTTCGTCCGCGCGGGCAAGCCGGTCTACGGCACCTGCGCCGGCATGATCATGGTCGCGGACAAGCTGCTGGACGCCCGCGAGGACCAGGAGACGTTCGGCGGCGTCGACATGATCGTGCGCCGTAACGCGTTCGGGCGGCAGAACGAGTCGTTCGAGGCGGCCATCGACGTGGCCGGCATCCCCGGCGGACCGGTCGAGGGCGTCTTCATCCGGGCGCCCTGGGTCGAGTCGGTCGGCGGGGACGTCGAGGTCCTGGCCACGTACGACGGGCACACCGTCGCCGTGCGGCAGGGTAACGTCCTTGCCACGTCCTTCCACCCGGAACTCACCGGGGACCACCGCGTCCACGCCCTGTTCGTGGACATGGTGCGGGCCGCCGCCGGGTGAGGTTGCGGCGATCAGGTGAGTAACACCGTGTGACGCGACCCCGGTAGGATCGACGGCGTTCGTTTCAGGATTGGTTACGCGAAGGAGACAGGCGGATGTCCGGCCACTCTAAATGGGCTACGACGAAGCACAAGAAGGCCGTGATCGATGCCAAGCGCGGCAAGCTCTTCGCGAAGCTGATCAAGAACATCGAGGTCGCGGCCCGTACGGGCGGCGCCGACCCGGACGGTAACCCGACCCTCTTCGACGCCATCCAGAAGGCCAAGAAGTCGTCGGTGCCGAACAAGAACATCGACTCCGCGGTCAAGCGCGGTGCCGGTCTCGAGGCGGGCGGCGCCGACTACGAGACGATCATGTACGAGGGTTACGGCCCCAACGGTGTCGCGGTGCTCATCGAGTGCCTCACCGACAACCGCAACCGTGCCGCCTCGGACGTCCGCGTCGCCATGACCCGCAACGGCGGTTCGATGGCCGACCCGGGCTCCGTCTCGTACCTCTTCAACCGCAAGGGCGTGGTGATCGTCCCCAAGGGTGAGCTGACCGAGGACGACGTCCTGGCCGCGGTGCTCGACGCGGGTGCCGAGGAGGTCAACGACCTCGGTGAGTCCTTCGAGGTGCTCAGCGAGGCCACCGACCTGGTCGCGGTCCGCACCGCCCTCCAGGAAGCCGGGATCGACTACGACTCGGCGGACGCCAACTTCGTCCCGACCATGCAGGTCGAGCTGGAGGAAGAGGGCGCACGCAAGATCTTCAAGCTGATCGACGCGCTGGAGGACAGCGACGACGTGCAGAACGTCTTCGCCAACTTCGACGTCTCGGACGACGTCATGGCCAAGGTCGACGCCTGAAACCGACCGCGGTCGATGCCTGAGCCGGACCACGGTCGCCGTCCGAACCGGACCACGGTCGACGTCTGAGCCGGAACCAGGCCGGACCTCGCGCGGGCACCACAGCCGCGCCCGACGGGCCGACGGGGAGCACACCCCGTCGGCCCGTCGCGTTGTCGGCCGGCGGCGTGGTCGGCGGGTGGCGTGGTCGGTGGGGGGTGTTGTCAGTGCCACCCGATACTGTGCTGAGCAGGGGATCTCCGCGCCCCCCATGGGGGAGGTGCGGGGTGAAACGGTCCGTCAGGTCGTCAGGTCGGCAGGTCGGCAGGTCGGCAGGTCGGTAGGTCGACGGCCGGTTCGGCAGGTCCCCGGGCGGCAGCACGAGGGTGCGGCGGTCGTGGCGCGGTGCGTGAGAGGGGAGGGCGTCGTGAAGGTGCTCGGGGTGGACCCGGGGCTGACCCGGTGCGGGGTCGGCGTGGTGGAAGGCGTGGCCGGGCGCCCGTTGACGATGGCGGGGGTCGGTGTCGTCCGCACCCCGGCCGACGCCGACATCGCCCACCGTCTCGTCCTCATCGAGCGCGGCCTGGAGGAGTGGCTGGACCGCTACCGCCCCGAATTCGTCGCGGTGGAGCGGGTGTTCAGCCAGCACAACGTCCGTACGGTCATGGGCACGGCCCAGGCCAGCGCGGTGGCCATGCTCTGCGCCGCCCGCCGCGGACTGCCGGTCGCTCTGCACACCCCCAGCGAGGTCAAGGCCGCCGTCACCGGCTCGGGACGGGCCGACAAGGCCCAGGTCGGCGCGATGGTGACCCGGCTGCTGCGGCTCTCCGCCCCGCCCAAACCGGCCGACGCCGCGGACGCCCTCGCCCTCGCCATCTGCCACATATGGCGCGCCCCCGCGGTCAACCGCCTCCAGGAGGCACAGGCCGCCGCCCGCCGCACCCCCGCTCCCGTACGTACGCCGAAGGGCACCCGATGATCGCCTTTGTCTCCGGCCCGGTCGCGGCCCTGGCCCCCGATGCCGCCGTCGTCGAGGTCGGCGGGATCGGCATGGCCGTCCAGTGCACGCCGAACACCCTCTCCGGCCTGCGCGTCGGCGAGCCGGCCAGGCTCGCCACCTCCCTCGTCGTCCGCGAGGACTCGCTCACCCTCTACGGCTTCGCCGACGACGACGAGCGGCAGACCTTCGAGCTGCTGCAGACCGCCAGCGGCGTCGGCCCCCGGCTGGCCCAGGCCATGCTCGCGGTGCACTCCCCGGACGCCCTGCGGCTGGCGGTCGCCACCGGCGACGAGAAGGCCCTCACCGCCGTGCCCGGCATCGGCAAGAAGGGTGCGCAGAAGCTGCTGCTGGAGCTGAAGGACCGGCTCGGCGAGCCGGTGGGCAGCCGTCGTCCGGCGGCCGCCGCCGCGGGCCCGGCCGGCTGGCGCGACCAGCTGCAGGCCGCCCTGATCGGCCTGGGCTACGCCACCCGGGAGGCGGACGAGGCGGTCGCGGCGGTCACCCCGCAGGCCGAGGTCGCCGTCGCCGAGGGCGGCGCCCCCCAGGTGCCGCAGCTGCTCAGGGCCGCCCTGCAGACCCTCAACCGCGCCCGATGACCGCCGCCGCGGGCCCCGCCCCGCGCCGTGCGCGGCGCCCCGGCCCGCGACCGTACGACCCGACCGGCGGCCCGGCCGCCCCGACCCCGCGAGGCATTCCGCAGTGAACTGGGACGACACCGCACCGGCCACCGACGACGCCGCCCCGGCCGGCCCCGACCGGCTGGTCGGCGCCGACGCGGACGGTGAGGACACCGCCGTCGAGGCCGCGCTGCGGCCCAAGGACCTCCAGGAATTCGTCGGCCAGGAGCGGGTGCGCGAACAGCTCGACCTGGTCCTGCGCGCCGCCCGGGCCCGCGGCGCCACCGCCGACCACGTCCTGCTCTCCGGCGCGCCCGGCCTCGGCAAGACGACCCTGTCGATGATCATCGCCGCCGAGATGGGCGCCCCGATCCGGATCACCTCCGGCCCGGCCATCCAGCACGCCGGCGACCTCGCCGCGATCCTCTCCTCCCTCCAGGAGGGCGAGGTCCTCTTCCTCGACGAGATCCACCGGATGTCCCGGCCCGCCGAGGAGATGCTCTACATGGCGATGGAGGACTTCCGCGTCGACGTGATCGTCGGGAAGGGCCCGGGCGCCACCGCCATTCCGCTCGAACTTCCGCCGTTCACGCTGGTCGGGGCCACGACCCGGGCCGGTCTGCTGCCGCCCCCGCTGCGCGACCGCTTCGGCTTCACCGCCCACATGGAGTTCTACGCCCCCGAGGAGCTCCAGCGGGTCATCCACCGCTCGGCCGGCCTGCTGGACGTCCCCCTGGAGGCGGACGGCGCCGCCGAGATCGCCGGCCGCTCCCGCGGCACGCCCCGGATCGCCAATCGCCTGCTGCGCCGGGTCCGCGACTACGCCCAGGTCAAGGCCGACGGCGTGATCACCCGCGAGATCGCCTCGCAGGCCCTGGGGGTCTACGAGGTCGACGCGCGCGGCCTGGACCGCCTCGACCGCGCGGTGCTCACCGCCCTGCTCAAGCTGTTCGGCGGCGGCCCGGTGGGCCTGTCCACCCTGGCGGTGGCGGTGGGGGAGGAGCGCGAGACCGTCGAGGAGGTCGCCGAGCCGTTCCTCGTACGGGAGGGCCTGCTCGCCCGGACCCCGCGCGGACGGATCGCCACCCCTGCGGCCTGGGCGCATCTGGGGATGGTTCCGCCGCAGCACCAAGCGGGCGGAAACGGACAGCAGGGCCTGTTCGGGGCGTGACGGCGCGTGGACTCGCCCGGGCAGGAACTGCGGTGCGATGCTGGGCGTTGTTCCACTGGTGGGGACTCGCTTAGACTCCGCCGATGCCGTCCGTAGGGGCCGGCATACCACCCCCGTATATGAGGCCGCGGATGCGCGGTCGTGCGAAGGATCTTCGTCCCGTGCCCAACATCGTCTCTCTCCTCCCCTTCATCGTCCTCATCGGGGCCATGTTCCTGATGACGCGGTCCGCCAAGAAGAAGCAGCAGGCGGCCGCGCAGATGCGCAACCAGATGCAGCCGGGCGCCGGCGTGCGCACGATCGGCGGCATGTACGCCACCGTCAAGGAGGTCCACGAGGACACCGTCCTCCTGGAGGTCGCCCCCGGCGTGCACGCCATCTACGCCAAGAACGCCATCGGCGCAGTGCTCGCGGACGAGGAGTACAACCGCATCCTGGACGGTGCCGACCCGATCCACGCCGAGGAGACCGTCGTCCCGGACGACGCCTCGTCGCTGACCGGCGACACCGCCGGCGAAGCCACCGAAACGGGTGACAAGGCCGACAAGATCGACCTGGGCAAGGCCGCGACGCCGGCCGACGCCGAGCCCGCCGCCGAGCAGCCCGCGGCCGACGAGGCCGGGGCCGGCAAGGAAACCAAGGACGCCGGGGACGGCGCCAAGGCCGACGCGGACGCCGCCGAGAAGGACAAGAAGACCGGCGGCGACGCGAAGTAGTGCCTCCCACGGAACCGCGGAGCACGCGTCGAGGCGTGCACCGCGGTTCCGGGACGGTCTAGGCTCCGGCGGGGGCAGGTCCCCACAACACTTCGTGGCCGCTCGGCCGATACCCCAGGCCGAGGGGTTGGACAGGGAGAATCGAGAAGGTGGCAGCACCGAAAAAGGGCCGCAGGGCGCCCGCGGGCCAGGGGCATCCGGTCCGCACCCTGCTCCTGGTCCTGATCGCGATGGCGGGGCTGATCGGAGGCATGTTCTACTCCGGCACGCTGGCGCCCCGGCTGGGCATCGACCTGGCCGGCGGTACGAGCTTCACGCTCCAGGCCGAGAACATGCCGGGCAGGCCCAACGCGATCAACGAGACCAACATGAAGACCGCCGCCGACATCATGGACCGGCGGGTCAACGGTCTGGGCGTCTCCGAGACCGAGGTCCAGACGCAGGGCACCAACCACATCATCGTGAACATCCCCCGGGGGACGAACGCGAAGCAGGCCCGCCAGCAGGTCGGCACCACCGCCCAGCTCGGCTTCCGCCCGGTGCTGACCACCACCGTGGGTACGAAGACCCCCGAGCCGAAGCCCAGCCCGTCGCAGAGCGGCAAGAACGCCAAGGGCAAGAGCGGCCAGCAGGCCGGCAGCACCCAGCAGCACGCCTCCTCCTCGCCGAAGCCCGACGCGAAGCCCTCGACGCAGGGCCGCGCCGTCACGGACTCCCTGAAGAAGGCGCCGTCCGCCAAGCCGACCCCCTCGGGTTCGGCCAAGCCCTCCACGCCTCCGACGCCCCCGGCGCCCGGTGGCGACCAGATCCCGCCGGCCCTCCAGAAGCAGCTGAACGCGCTGGACTGCTCGACGAAGCAGGGCCGCGCCGCCGCCGGTGAGCAGGCCGCCGCGGCCAAGCCCTCCGACCCGGTCGTGGCCTGCAACACCGAGGGCACACAGAAGTACGTGCTCGGCCCGGTGGCCGTCGAGGGCACGGACGTCAAGGGCGCCAAGGCCGTCTTCGACAGCCAGCAGGGCCAGGGCTGGATCGTGGAGATGGACTTCACCTCCGACGGAGGCAAGAAGTTCGCGGACATCACCGGCAAGCTCGCCACCAAGGCGCAGCCGCAGAACCAGTTCGCGATCGTCCTGGACGGCGCGGTGGTCTCCGACCCCTCGGTCGAAAAGGCCATCGCCGGCGGGTCCGCCACCATCTCCGGTCATTTCACCCAGCAGTCCGCGCAGGACCTGGGCAACATGCTCTCCTACGGTGCCCTGCCGCTCTCCTTCAAGATCGTCGACGAGACCTCGGTCACCGCGGCGCTCGGCGGTGAGCAGCTGCACGCCGGTCTGATCGCCGGCGCGATCGGCCTGGGGCTGGTCGTGATCTACCTCATCGCCTACTACCGGGGCCTGGCGCTGGTCGCGCTGGCGAGCCTGTGCGTCTCGGCGATCCTGACGTACGCGATCATGACGCTGCTCGGGCCGGCCATCCAGTTCGCGCTGAACCTCCCGGCGGTCTGTGGCGCCATCGTCGCCATCGGTATCACCGCCGACTCGTTCATCGTCTACTTCGAACGCATCCGGGACGAGATCCGCGAGGGCCGCACCCTGCGTCCGGCCGTCGAGCGCGGCTGGCCGCGGGCCCGCCGGACGATCCTGGTCTCCGACTTCGTGTCGTTCCTGGCCGCCGCGGTGCTGTTCGCGGTCACCGTCGGCAAGGTCCAGGGCTTCGCGTTCACGCTCGGCCTGACCACCGTGCTCGACGTCGTCGTGGTCTTCCTCTTCACCAAGCCGCTGATGACGCTGCTGGCCCGCCGGAAGTTCTTCGCCGACGGGCACCCCTGGTCCGGCCTCGACCCCAAGCGCCTGGGCGCCAAGCCGCCGCTGCGTCGTCGTCGCACCGCCCCCACCCAGACGAAGGAGGCGTGAGATGTCCAAGCTCGGAAGCATCGGCGCCCGGCTCTACCGCGGTGAGGTCGGTTACGACTTCATCGGCAAGCGGAAGATCTGGTACGGCATCTCGATCCTCATCACCATCACGGCCATCGTCGGCCTGGCGGTGCGCGGTCTGAACATGGGCATCGAGTTCTCCGGCGGCGCGGTCTTCTCGACCCCGAAGACGTCGGTGTCGACCGCCCAGGCGCAGGCCCGGGCCGAGTCCGCGTCCGGCGGCCACCAGGCCGTGGTGCAGAAGCTCGGTGACGGTGCGCTGCGGATCCAGATCGGCGGTCTGGACACCAAGCAGGCGGTGCCGGTCCAGGAGCAGCTCGCCAAGGAGCTGAAGGTCCCGGCCCAGGACGTCAACACCCAGCTGGTCGGCCCGAGTTGGGGCGAGGAGATCGCCAACAAGGCCTGGCTGGGCCTGGGCATCTTCATGGTCCTGGTGGTCCTCTACCTGGCCATCGCCTTCGAGTGGCGGATGGCGCTGGCCGCCCTGATCGCGCTCATCCACGACCTCACGATCACCGTCGGCGTCTACGCCCTGGTCGGCTTCGAGGTCACCCCGGGCACGGTCATCGGTCTGCTGACGATCCTCGGCTACTCGCTGTACGACACGGTCGTCGTCTTCGACAGCCTCAAGGAAGCCTCCAAGGACATCACCAAGCAGACCCGCTTCACCTACAGCGAGATCGCCAACCGCTCGATCAACGGCACGCTGGTGCGGTCCATCAACACCACCGTCGTGGCGCTGCTCCCGGTCGCCGGTCTGCTGTTCGTCGGCGGCGGTCTGCTGGGCGCGGGCATGCTCAACGACATCTCGCTCGCCCTGTTCGTCGGTCTCGCCGCCGGTGCGTACTCCTCGATCTTCATCGCCACCCCGCTGGTCACCGACTTCAAGAACGGCGAGCCGGAGATGAAGGCGCTGGCCAAGCGGGTCAAGGCCAAGCGCGCCGCGGCCGCCGCCAAGGCCGCCGGCCAGGAGGAGGGCCGGCAGGCGCCCGAGGACGCGGCGGACGGTGCGGACGGCCCCGCGGTCGTCGGCCCCCGCCACCAGCCCGCCGCCCGCAACCGCGGACGCGGCCGCCCGTCGGGCAAGCGCCGATGAGCGCCCCCGCAGCGCTGCGGGAGCTGCTGCTCAGCAGGATCGCGGATGTCCCGGACTACCCCAAGCCGGGCGTGATGTTCAAGGACATCACCCCGCTGCTGGCCGATCCGGCGGCGTTCGGTGCGCTCACCGACGCCCTCGCCGGGCTGTGCGAGCGGCACGGCGCCGACAAGGTCGTGGGCCTGGAGGCGCGCGGGTTCATACTCGCCGCCCCCGTCGCGGTCCGGGCCGGCCTCGGCTTCGTACCCGTCCGCAAGGCCGGCAAGCTGCCCGGCACGACGCTCGGGCAGTCCTACGAGCTGGAGTACGGCTCCGCCGAGATCGAGATGCACGCCGATGCGCTGACGCCGGGGGAGCGGGTGCTGGTGATCGACGACGTGCTGGCCACCGGCGGTACCGCCGACGCCTCGCTCCAGCTGATCCGCCGGGCCGGCGCCGAGGTCGCCGGCATCGCGGTGCTGATGGAGCTCGGCTTCCTCGCCGGGCGCCGGCGCCTGGAGCCGGGCCTGAAGGGCGCCCCGCTGGAGGCGCTGATCACGGTCTGACCAGGGCCACACCACACGCTGGACAAGCAGGGGCATCCGGAACAATCCGGGTGCCCCTGCTGCTGTGTCATGTACGTACCCCTGGCCGCGCGGCGGTTGTGGCCCCGGGCTCGATACCATGGCACCCCGGCCTGTTCGAGGGCCTGGGGTCCGGAACCGCTTGAGGAGTGCTCTTGCCAGACGAGGCCCAGCCGCTCTCCCCCGGACTGCGTCCGGCGGGATCCCATGCCGCGCGCCCGGACGAGCCGAAGCCCGCGACCGGGGCTTCCCCGGACGCGCCCGGGCCCGAGCGGCACGGCGCGACCCCCGAGGGCACCGGTCGGCCTGGGACGGCGGCCCCCGCCGACCGGCCCGGCCGCGCGCCCAAGCCGGGGCCCGCCGCCGCCTCGCCCCGCCCCGCGGCCGCACCGGCCCGCGCCCCCAAGCCTCCGGCCAAGGCCGACCAGCCCGCCGCCACCAAGCCGCTGCCGGCCGCCCCGGCGGGCCGCGCCGGCTCCCCGAACCGCGTACGGGCCCGCCTGGCCCGCCTCGGCGTGCAGCGCTCCAGCCCGTACAACCCGGTGCTCGAACCGCTGCTGCGGGCCGTCCGCGGCAACGACCCGAAGATCGAGACCGCGACCCTGCGCCAGGTCGAGCGGGCCTACCAGGTCGCCGAGCGCTGGCACCGCGGCCAGAAGCGCAAGAGCGGCGACCCGTACATCACCCACCCGCTCGCCGTCACCACGATCCTCGCCGAGCTCGGCATGGACCCGGCGACGCTGATGGCCGGGCTGCTGCACGACACCGTCGAGGACACCGAGTACGGCCTGGAGCAGCTGCGGAGCGATTTCGGCGACCAGGTCGCGCTGCTGGTCGACGGCGTCACCAAGCTCGACCGGGTCAAGTTCGGCGAGGCCGCGCAGGCCGAGACGGTCCGCAAGATGGTCGTCGCCATGGCCAAGGACCCGCGCGTCCTGGTCATCAAGCTCGCCGACCGGCTGCACAACATGCGCACCATGCGCTACCTCAAGCGGGAGAAGCAGGAGAAGAAGGCCCGCGAGACGCTGGAGATCTACGCCCCGCTCGCCCACCGCCTGGGCATGAACACCATCAAGTGGGAGCTGGAGGACCTCGCCTTCGCGATCCTCTACCCCAAGATGTACGACGAGATCGTGCGGCTGGTCGCCGAGCGGGCGCCCAAGCGGGACGAGTACCTCGCGATAGTGACCGACGAGGTTCAGGCCGATCTGCGCGCCGCCCGCATCAAGGCCACCGTCACCGGGCGCCCCAAGCACTACTACAGCGTCTACCAGAAGATGATCGTGCGCGGCCGCGACTTCGCCGAGATCTACGACCTGGTGGGCATCCGCGTCCTCGTCGACACCGTCCGCGACTGCTACGCCGCCCTCGGCACCATCCACGCGCGATGGAACCCGGTCCCCGGCCGGTTCAAGGACTACATCGCGATGCCGAAGTTCAACATGTACCAGTCGCTGCACACGACCGTGATCGGCCCCAGCGGCAAGCCCGTCGAGCTCCAGATCCGCACGTTCGACATGCACCGCCGCGCCGAGTACGGCATCGCCGCCCACTGGAAGTACAAGCAGGAGGCGGTGGCCGGCGCGTCCAAGGTCCGCACGGACGTGCCGAAGAACGCCGGCAAGGGCCAGGAAACCGTCAACGACATGGCCTGGCTGCGGCAGCTGCTCGACTGGCAGAAGGAGACCGAGGACCCCGGCGAGTTCCTGGAGTCGCTGCGCTTCGACCTGTCCCGCAACGAGGTCTTCGTCTTCACCCCCAAGGGCGACGTGATAGCGCTGCCGGCCGGTGCCACGCCCGTCGACTTCGCGTACGCGGTGCACACCGAGGTCGGCCACCGCACGATAGGGGCCCGGGTCAACGGCCGGCTGGTCCCGCTCGAATCGACCCTGGACAACGGCGACCTGGTGGAGGTCTTCACCTCCAAGGCGGCCGGCGCCGGCCCGTCCCGTGACTGGCTCGGCTTCGTCAAGTCCCCGCGCGCCCGCAACAAGATCCGCGGCTGGTTCTCCAAGGAGCGCCGCGACGAGGCCATCGAGCAGGGCAAGGACGCCATCGCCCGCGCGATGCGCAAGCAGAACCTGCCGATCCAGCGGATCCTGACCGGCGATTCCCTGGTGACGCTCGCGCACGAGATGCGCTACCCCGACATCTCCTCGCTCTACGCCGCGATCGGCGAGGGACACGTCGCCGCGCAGGGCGTCGTCCAGAAGCTGGTGCAGGCGCTCGGCGGGCAGGACGAGGCCACCGAGGACATCGCCGAGTCCACCCCGATCCGGCCGCGTTCCAAGCGCCGCTCCAGCGCCGACCCGGGCGTGGTCGTGAAGGGCGTCGACGACGTGTGGGTCAAGCTGGCCCGCTGCTGCACACCGGTGCCGGGCGACCCCATCATCGGCTTCGTCACCCGCGGCAGCGGCGTCTCGGTGCACCGCGCCGACTGCCTCAACGTCGACTCGCTGTCCCGGCAGCCGGAACGGATCCTGGACGTCGAGTGGGCGCCCACCCAGTCCTCGGTCTTCCTGGTCGCCATCCAGGTCGAGGCGCTGGACCGCTCCCGGCTGCTGTCGGACGTCACGCGGGTCCTGTCCGACCAGCACGTCAACATCCTCTCGGCGGCCGTCCAGACCTCCCGCGACCGGGTCGCCACCTCCCGCTTCACCTTCGAGATGGGCGACCCCAAGCACCTCGGGCACGTCCTGAAGGCCGTACGGGGCGTGGAGGGCGTGTACGACGTCTACCGCGTGACCTCGGCGCGCCGGCCGTAACCGCGCACGCGAGAAGGGCCCCGGTACCCAGGTACCGGGGCCCTTCTCGTACGCGGAACTACTGCTGGCCGCCGAACTCCTCCAGGCCCTTGAGCGCCTGGTCCAGCAGCGCCTTGCGGCCCTCCAGCTCGCGGCCGAGCTTGTCGGCCTTGGCGTCGTTGCCGGCCGCCCGGGCCGCGTCGATCTGCTTCTGCAGCTTGTCGACGGCGTCCTGGAGCTGGCCGGTCAGCCCCGCGGCGCGGGCCCGCGCCTCAGGGTTCGTCCGCCGCCACTCGGCCTCCTCGGCCTCCTGGATGGCGCGCTCGACGGCGTGCATCCGGCCCTCGATCTTCGGGCGGGCGTCCCGCGGGACGTGGCCGATGGCCTCCCACCGCTCGTTGATCGACCGGAACGCGGACCGGGCGGCCTTCAGGTCCGAGACCGGGAGCAGCTTCTCGGCCTCGACGGCCAGCTCCTCCTTGCGGGTCAGGTTCTCCCGCTGCTCGGCGTCGCGCTCCGCGAAGACCTCGCCGCGGGCCTGGAAGAAGACGTCCTGGGCGCCGCGGAAGCGGTTCCACAGGTCGTCCTCGTGCTCGCGCTGGGCCCGGCCGGCGGCCTTCCACTCCTGCATCAGCTCGCGGTAGCGGGCGGCCGTCGCCCCCCAGTCCGTCGAGTTGGACAGCGACTCCGCCTCGGCGACCAGCTTCTCCTTGGCCTTGCGGGACTCCTCGCGCTGCGCGTCCAGCGACGCGAAGTGCGCCTTGCGCCGCTTGGAGAACGCCGAGCGGGCGTGCGAGAAGCGGTGCCACAGCTCGTCGTCCGCCTTGCGGTCCAGCCGCGGCAGGCCCTTCCAGATGTCGACCAGCGCCCGCAGCCGCTCGCCGGCCGCCCGCCACTGCTCACTGGCCGCCAGTTCCTCGGCCTCGGCGACCAGCTTCTCCTTGGACTGCCGGGCCTCGTCGCTCTGCCGCGCCTTTTGCGCCTTGCGCTCCTCGCGGCGGGACTCGACGACCTCCACCAGCTTGTCCAGCCGCTTCCGGAGCGCGTCCAGATCGCCCACCGCGTGGTGCTCGTCGACCTGCTGGCGCAGATGGTCGATCGCGGTCATCGCGTCCTTGGTCGACAGGTCGGTGGTCCGTACCCGGCGTTCGAGGAGGTCGATCTCGACGACCAGGCCGTCATACTTGCGCTCGAAGTAGGCAAGGGCCTCCTCGGGGCTGCCCGCCTGCCACGATCCGACGACCTGCTCGCCGTCGGCGGTACGCACGTACACGGTCCCCGTCTCATCGACGCGGCCCCACGGGTCGCTGCTCACAGCGCCTCCTCCACATGATGCCGACGCGGGCGTACGGCCCCCCGGCATCGTCCACAGTTTCTGTCCGGCAGGGCCGCGCCCTGGCCGTCCGACGGGTGGTTTCGCGGGTGAGGGTGGAAGCCGTCGGACCAGGCACCCTACCCACACGCCAATCTAGGCGACGGGCGGTCGGCTGTCCGCATCCAGCACGACCGAAATTCCGCCCGGCGGCCGGTCAGGACTTCGTGACGGTCGCCCGGTCGATCACGACGGTGGCGTGCGGGGCGGTGTTGCCGGTCTGCGGATCGGGGGCCGTCGCCCCGGCGGCGGCGATCTTGCGCAGGACGTCCATACCGCCGGTGATGGTGCCGAACGGGGTGTAGTTGGCGGGCAGCTTGCTGTCCTGGAAGACGAGGAAGAACTGGCTGCCGCCGGAGTTGCGGGTCTTGGGGTCCCTGCCGTCGTAGCTGTTGGCCATGGCGACCGTGCCCGCCGGATAGACGCCGCCCTTGAGCCGCGGGTCCTTGAGGTTCTCGTCCGGGATCGTGTAGCCGGGGGAGCCGCTGCCGGTGGCCGTCGGGTCGCCGCACTGCAGGACGTGGATGCCCTGGTCCACCAGGCGGTGGCAGCGGCTGTGGTCGAAGAAGCCCTGACGGGCCAGGAAGGCGAAGGAGTTGACGGTGTGCGGCGCCTTGCCGGCGTCCAGCTTCAGGCCGATCGTGCCGCAGGTCGTCGCCAGCTTCACGGCGTAGGAGGCCGAGGTGTCGACCGACATCTTCGGCTCCTTCTTCCAGGTCTGCTGCGAGGGCGCGCCCTTCGCGGGGGTGCGGCAGGGGTCGTCAGGCCGGTGGCTGCCCGCGGCCGCGTCGGAGGTCCGGTCGCCGCCGCCGATCAGCGCGGTGGAGGCGTAGACGGCCCCGCCGGCGGCCAGTGCGACGGCCACCGCGCCGGCGATGACGGCGTTGCGGCGCCTGGCCTTGTGCTGGGCGGCGGTCCGCCGCTGCTGCTGGCGCGCGTACTTCTCCCGGGCGAGCTGCCGCCGCCGCTGATCCTTGCTGACCACCGACTCGTCTCCTTGTCCGATCACCGATCGCTGAGGTGCGCCGTCGCCGTACCGTATACGGGTTCGCCCTGCCGGGAGTCCCGCCGGTAGGCTCTGGAGCTGCCGAGATGTCCGGGAGCGGCCCTGCGGCCGCCCGCCACACCGATCCTTAAGGACGAACGTGCTGATTGCCGGGTTCCCCGCCGGGGCCTGGGGCACCAACTGCTACTTGGTCGCCCCCGCCGCAGGCGAGGAGTGCGTCATCATCGACCCGGGCCACCAGGCCGCCCAGGGAGTCGAGGACGCGGTCAGGAAGCATCGGCTCAAGCCCGTCGCGGTCGTCCTCACCCACGGCCACATCGACCACGTCGCGTCGGTCGTCCCCGTGTGCGGCGCGCACGACGTCCCGGCCTGGATCCACCCCGAGGACCGCTACATGATGACCGACCCGGAGAAGGCCCTGGGCCTCTCCGTCGGCCAGCAGCTCATGGGCGACCTCACCGTGGGGGAGCCCGACGACGTCAAGGAGCTGAGCGACGGTGCCGTCCTCGGACTCGCCGGCATGGAGTTCTCGGTCGCGCACGCACCGGGCCATACCAAGGGGTCGGTGACGTTCAGGATGCCCGAGCAGGCGGACATTCCGCCGGTGTTCTTCTCGGGCGACCTGCTGTTCGCCGGCTCCATCGGACGCACCGACCTGCCGGGCGGCGACCACGCCGAGATCCTGAAGTCGCTGGCACGCGTGTGCCTGCCGTTGGACGACTCGACCGTCGTGCTGTCCGGCCACGGCCCCCAGACCACCATCGGCCGCGAGCGCGCCACCAACCCCTTCCTTCGCGAGGTGGCCGCCGGCCTCGGAGACGGCGTCCGCGCCGCTCCACGACGAGGAATGTGACGAGAGCTTCCGTGAGCACCTTCAAGGCCCCCAAGGGCACCTACGACCTGATCCCGCCGCAGTCCGCCACCTATCTCGCGGTGCGCGAGGCGATCGCCGCGCCGCTGAAGAACTCCGGCTACGGCTACATCGAGACCCCCGGTTTCGAGAACGTCGAGCTGTTCGCGCGCGGCGTCGGTGAGTCCACCGACATCGTGACCAAGGAGATGTACGCCTTCGAGACGAAGGGCGGCGACCGGATCGCGCTGCGCCCCGAGGGCACCGCTTCCGTGCTGCGCGCCGCACTGGAGGCCAACCTCCACAAGGCCGGCAACCTCCCGGTCAAGCTCTGGTACTCCGGCTCGTACTACCGCTACGAGCGCCCGCAGAAGGGCCGTTACCGCCACTTTTCCCAGGTCGGTGCCGAGGCGATCGGTGCCGAGGACCCGGCGCTGGACGCCGAGCTGATCATCCTGGCCGACCAGGCCTACCGCTCGCTGGGCCTGCGCGACTTCCGCATCCTGCTGAACTCGCTGGGCGACAAGGAGTGCCGCCCCGTCTACCGCGCCGCGCTGCAGGACTTCCTGCGCGGCCTGGAGCTGGACGAGGACACCCGCCGCCGGGTCGACATCAACCCGCTGCGGGTCCTGGACGACAAGCGGGACGCGGTCCAGAAGCAGCTGACCGGGGCGCCGATGCTGCGCGACTACCTCTGCGAGGCGTGCAAGGCGTACCACGAGCAGGTGCGCGAGCTGCTGACCGCGGCGGGCGTGGCCTTCGAGGACGACGAGAAGCTGGTGCGCGGCCTGGACTACTACACCCGCACCACCTTCGAGTTCGTCCACGACGGCCTCGGTTCGCAGTCCGCGGTCGGCGGCGGCGGCCGCTACGACGGCCTGTCGGAGATGATCGGCGGCCCGGCGCTGCCGTCCGTCGGCTGGGCGCTGGGCGTCGACCGTACGGTGCTGGCGCTGGAGGCCGAGGGCATCACGCTCGACATCCCCGCCGCCACCGCGGTCTACGCGGTCCCGCTGGGCGACGAGGCCCGCCGGGTGCTCTTCGGTACGGTCACCGAGCTGCGCCGGGCCGGTATCGCCACCGACTTCGCGTACGGCGGCAAGGGCCTGAAGAACGCCATGAAGTCCGCCAACCGCTCCGGTGCGCGGCTGGCGCTGGTCGCCGGTGAGCGCGATCTGGCCGAGGGCGTCGTGCAGCTGAAGGACCTGGAGAGCGGCGAGCAGACGCCGGTCGCGGTGGACGCCGTGACCGAGGAGGTCCGGCGCCTGCTGGGCTGAGGCGCAGTCGGACGACGACATGGCGACGGGCCCGGCGGCGTGACCGTCCGGGCCCCTCGCGTCAACGCCCCGCACCGGGGGTTCACCCGCTTTATGCGCAGCGAACGGCCCGTTGTGGTGGGGTTGGGGCACAATGAGGGACGCGGCCGCGGGCCCGCCTGCCGCAGCCCCAGCCCCATTCCCAAGGCATCGACGGAACGGCGATATGACGACGACAGCGGTTGACGACGTGTCCATCGACGACGACCACGAGAGTGGCGCGCGCACCCTGGGCGCGGGCCGCGGCCTCGGTCTGCTGCTGGTGATCACCGGCGCGCTGGGCCTGCTGGCCGCCTGGGTCATCACCCTGGACAAGTTCGAGCTGCTGAAGAACCCGAACTTCAAGCCGGCCTGCAGCCTCAACCCGATCATCTCCTGCGGCAGCGTCATGCAGAGCAAGCAGGCGGCGGTCTTCGGGTTCCCCAACCCGATGGCCGGGCTCGTCGGCTTCGGCGTGGTCGTGGCGATCGGTATGGCCGTCCTGGCCGGTGCCCGCTTCCGCCGCTGGTACTGGATCGGGCTGAACATCGGCACCGGCCTCGCCGCGGTCTTCTGCATGTGGCTGATGACCCAGTCGCTGTACAGCATCAACGCGCTGTGCCTGTGGTGCACGCTGACCTGGTGCGTGACGATCCTGATGTTCTGGTACACCACCGCGCACAACATCAAGCACGGCGTCATCCCGGCTCCCGCGGGCGTGCGGAACGCGGTCGTGGAGTTCCACTGGGTCCTGCCGGTCCTCTGGTACGGCGTGATCGCGCTGCTGATCCTCACCAAGTGGTGGTCGTTCTGGAGCGGCCTGCTCTAGGCACGCCCCGCCCCTGGCGTGAAGCCGCCCTGCGCCCCGGTCCGTCCCCGACGGTCGCCGGGGCGTTGTCAGTGGGGTGGCATAGGCTCGTCAGCGTGGAGCCCGACCTGTTCACCGCCGCCGCCGAAGACCGCCAGGAGAAGGACCCCGCGGGGTCTCCGCTCGCCGTGCGGATGCGTCCGCGCACCCTCGACGAAGTCGTGGGCCAGCAGCATCTGCTCAAGCCCGGCTCACCGCTGCGCCGCCTGGTGGGAGAGGGCAGCGGGGGGCCCGCGGGGCCGTCGTCGGTGTTCCTGTGGGGCCCGCCCGGCACCGGCAAGACGACCCTGGCGTACGTCGTCAGCCAGGCGACGAACAAGCGCTTCGTGGAGCTCTCCGCGATCACCGCCGGCGTCAAGGAGGTCCGCGCGGTCATCGACGGCGCCCGCCGCGCCTCCGGGGGGTACGGCAAGGAGACGGTGCTCTTCCTCGACGAGATCCACCGCTTCAGCAAGGCCCAGCAGGACTCCCTGCTGCCCGCGGTGGAGAACCGCTGGGTCACCCTGATCGCCGCGACGACCGAGAACCCGTACTTCTCGGTGATCTCCCCGCTGCTCTCCCGTTCGCTGCTGCTGACCCTCGAACCGCTCACGGACGACGATCTGCGCGCGCTGCTGCGGCGGGCGCTGACCGACGCCCGTGGTCTGGCCGGGGCCGTCACGCTCCCCGAGGACACCGAGGCGCATCTGCTGCGCATCGCGGGCGGCGACGCCCGGCGCGCGCTGACCGCCCTGGAGGCGGGCGCCGGAGCCGCGCTGGCCAAGGGTGAGAAGGAGCTCGCCCTGACGACGCTGGAGGAGTCCGTCGACCGCGCGGCGGTGAAGTACGACCGGTCCGGCGACCAGCACTACGACGTCGCCAGCGCCCTGATCAAGTCGATCCGCGGTTCGGACGTCGATGCCGCGCTGCACTACCTCGCGCGGATGATCGAGGCGGGGGAGGACCCGCGGTTCATCGCCCGGCGGCTGATGATCTCGGCGAGCGAGGACATCGGGCTGGCCGATCCGACCGCGCTGCAGACCGCGGTCGCCGCCGCCCAGGCCGTGGCGCTGATCGGTTTCCCGGAGGCCCGGATCACGCTGAGCCAGGCCACCATCGCCCTCGCCCTGGCGCCGAAGTCGAACGCCGCCTATCTGGCCATCGACGCCGCGCTGGCGGACGTCCGGGCCGGCAAGGCCGGCGCGGTACCGCTCCATCTGCGCGACAGCCACTACAAGGGCGCCCAGAAGCTCGGCCACGGCCACGGCTACCAGTATCCGCACGACCTGCCCGGCGGTATCGCGGCCCAGCAGTACGCCCCCGACGAGGTGCACGGCAAGCGCTATTACGAGCCAACCCGCCATGGCGCCGAGTCCCGTTACGCCGATGTGGCGGACCGGGTCCGGGCCCGTCTGCGCGGCGCCGCCGGGGAGCCGGCCGCCGAGTAGGCGGCGGGCAGCACGGGGCCAACGGGCCGGCGGGCGCGGCCTATCGGGCCGCGGCGTCGAAGAGCGTGTGCATCGCCCGCCGCAGTTCGGCCACGTCCCGTACCGGCTCGGGGAAGTCGAAGCGGGCGTCGAAGGAGCGCTGCGCGGGGTCGGTGAAGCGGACCCGCAGCCCGAAGCGGTCCAGGGCCACCGGTACGGCCCTCTCGTGCGCCCCGCAGATCCGGCCGCGCTCGCCCAGCAGCGTGCACAGCCCGCGGATCTGCTCGCCGTGCGCCGCGGCCAGGTGCTGCAGCAGGTCGGCCTCGTGGGCGACCAGCGGATCGGGCGCGGCGGCCGCGAAGTCGTCCGGCTCGACCGGCCCGGCGCCCCAGAGGTCGTCCACCGCCCCCTCGCCGACCTCCAGGCGCAGCATCATCCAGGCGGTCCGCCCGTAGAGGCCGGGGGCCGGGTCCGGGTGCAGCGCCTCGCCGAGTCCGAGCAGCTCGCCGACCGGGTGCCGCTCGGCGAGCAGCAGCGCGGCCTCGGCCCGCTGCCCGTTGCGTACGGGGGTGAGCCAGCCGGCCAGCCAGGCCCGGCCGCGGATGCGGTGGGGCACCGAGACCGGTGCCACATCCGTGATCTCCATCACGGCGGTCAGGTCGTCGTCCTGGGCGTGGGCGGCCGCGCGGGCCGCCGCACAGTCCCCCGGAACCAGCAACAGCACGTCTCCGTCGGGCGTCACGGTCCGGCAGACCGGAGCGGTGAGCCCGGTCTCGTCCGGATCCTCGACTCCGGGGACGCTCAGCGACGCCATACCATGGGATTCGACGAGAGTGCGTACGCGTTCGGCGGCGGTCGGCTGCCGGGCGTCTTCCTTGGGACGCGGCTGACCCGTCCCGGTGCTCTGACCAGCACCGGGCAGGGGGATCCCAGGTCGAAACATGCGTTCTCCTCGCGCTAAGGTAAGCCTCACCTAACTTACATGGAGGATCGTTCCACGTGAACCAGTCGCGTCCCAAGGTCAAGAAGTCCCGCGCGCTCGGCATCGCGCTGACGCCGAAGGCCGTCAAGTACTTCGAGGCCCGTCCGTACCCGCCCGGCGAGCACGGCCGCGGCCGCAAGCAGAACAGTGACTACAAGGTCCGTCTGCTGGAGAAGCAGCGTCTGCGCGCGCAGTACGACATCAGCGAGCGCCAGATGGCGCGCGCCTACGACCGCGCCCGCAAGGCCGAGGGCAAGACGGGCGAGGCCCTGGTGGTCGAGCTGGAGCGCCGTCTGGACGCGCTCGTGCTGCGTTCGGGCATCGCCCGCACCATCTACCAGGCCCGCCAGATGGTCGTCCACGGCCACATCGCGGTCAACGACCGCAAGGTCGACAAGCCGTCCTTCCGCGTCCGCCCCGGCGACGTCGTGATGGTCCGCGAGCGCAGCCGCGAGAAGCACCCCTTCCAGGTCGCGCGCGAGGGTGGCTACGCCCCCGACGGCGAGACCCCGCGCTACCTGGAGGTCAACCTCCAGGCGCTGGCGTTCCGCCTGGACCGGGACCCCAACCGCAAGGAGATCCCGGTGATCTGCGACGAGCAGCTCGTCGTCGAGTACTACGCCCGCTGAAGCAACACCGCGCGGCGCGGCACCACCTCAGCCCGCCGTCTCCCCGCCGCTCGCGGAGGGGGAGGCGGCGGGTTCGTGCGTGGCCGGCGGTGCGATCCGCACCGCCCGGCGCGGCGCCGGCAACCGACCGGCCGGCCGCAGGACCCGGGCCACCGCCGCGTCCAGGTCGAGCCGGCCGCCCTCCCGCAGACAGCGCTCGTAGTCCCCGTTCCCCAGCTCCCGACGGGCCCGGTCCTCGCACAGCGCGTGCGGCCGGCTGAAGTAGCGCGAGCCGAACAGCGGCAGCCCCACCGACGGCCAGATCCGGCCCGCCGCGCCCTGCAGCACCGCCGCCTCCGCCGCATCGCCCTCGCCCACCGTCACCAGCGCCAGCAGCTCGATCGCCAGCACCGCGCCCAGCAGGTCGTGGAAGGTGTGGTCGATGGCCAGGCACTCCTCCAGCAGAGCCCGGGCCTGCCCGGCCTCGCCGCGCGACCAGGCCGCGAAGGCCAGCACGAACAGCGCGTACGCCAGCGTCCAGCGCTCTCCGTGGTCCTCGCACACCTGCCGGACGTCCTCGCACAGCCGCACCGCGTCCGCCAGCTCGCCCTGGAAGGCCACCGCCATCGCCAGCTCGACCTGCCCCATCAGCACATTGCTGTTGAGCTCGCCGACCTCCCGGTAGCGCGCCAGCGCCCCGCGCAGCAGCTCCTCGGCCCGCGGCATGTCGTCGCAGACCAGCGCCAGACAGCCGGTGCGGTGCAGCGCATAGGCGGCCGCGGTGGCGTTCCCGGTCCGCTCGGCCTCCTCGCTGCACTCCTGCAGCGCCCCCAGCGCGCCGACGGTGTCGCCCTGGAGCACCGCCACGTAACCGGCCACCCACAACGCCTTCAGCCGGGCGTCGTCGTGACCGCCGTCCAGCTCCAGCGCCCGGTCCAGCCAGTGCCGGCCCTCCGACAGCCGCCCGCAGCCGACCCAGTAGAACCACAGCGTGCCCGCCAGGTACTGGCCCAGATGCGTCTCGGTGGTGCTCTGCAGGCTCTCCTCCAGCGCCACCCGCAGATTGGGCAGCTCGGCCTCGATCCGGGCCGCGATCTCCGCCTGACGCGAGCTGAACCAGTCCAGCTCGCACCACGTCGCCAGCCCCAGGTACCAGTCCCGGTGCCGCCGCCGCAGCCGCTCGGCATCCTGCGTCGCCTCCAGCCAGCCCGCGCCGTAGGCCCGTACGGTGTCCAGCATCCGGTAGCGCACCCCGGCCGCGGTCTCCTCGCGGACCAGCACCGACTGGGCGACCAACTCCTCCAGCGTGTCCAGGAGTTCGTCGGCCGGCAGCTCCGGTCCCGAGCAGACGTACTCCGCCGCCTCCAGGTCGAACTGCCCGGCGAACACCGACAGCCGCGCCCACAGCAGCCGTTCCCCGGGCGTGCACAGCTCATGGCTCCAGCCGATCGCGCAGCGCAGCGTCTGGTGGCGGGGCAGCGCGCCCCTCGCCCGGCCGGTCAGCAGCCGGAACCGGTCGTCGAGCCGGAGCAGCACCTGGTCCACCGACAGTGCCCGCAGCCGCCCGGCGGCCAGCTCCAGCGCGAGCGGGATGCCGTCCAGGCGGTCGCAGAGCTCACCGACCGCGGCCTCGTTCGCCGGCCCGACGGTGAAACCCGGAACGACGGCCGCGGCCCGGTCGGCGAACAGCGCCGCCGCATCGCCCCCGGGCATCGGCGCCAGCGGCATCAGCTGCTCGCCCGGGATCCCCAGCGGCCGCCGGCCGGCCGCCAGCACCCGCAGCCCCGGTGCGCGGCGCAGCAGTTCGGCGGTCAGGCCGGCGCAGGCGTCGACCAGGTGCTCGTAGCCGTCCAGGACGAGCAGCAGCTCACGGCCGGCGAGGTGATCGCAGAGCGTGGCACGCACCGGGCGGCCGCTGTGGTCGGCCGCCGCCAGGGCCTCGGCGACCGCGTGGTCCAGGAGGTGCGGCTCGCTCAGGGAGGCCAGTTCGACCAGCCACACCCCGTCGCAGAAGCGATCCTGCAAGATCGCCGCACCATGGTGGGCCAGCCGTGACTTGCCGACCCCGCCGAGCCCGGTGACGGTCACCAGCCGGGCCGAGCCCACCTGCCGGACCAGCTCGGCGAGCTCGTCGTCGCGGCCGATGAACCGGTTCAGTTCCGCGGGGAGATTGCCCGGGCCACCCGGTGGGCCGCCCGGCCCGCCCGGCGGTCTCCCGGCCCCTTCCGGACGGTCGGGGGAGGGACCCGCAGCGGGCCCGGAGCCCGTGAAGCGTCGCATGGCACACGGAGCGTACTCGGCGGGATGCGGACCGTACAATCACCTCTCCCGATTCCTCCGGTGCCCCCGTCCCGGCGCGGAGAACTGGGTACGGACGGACAGTCACGGCGCGATAAGGTCAAGGTTGCCGTTCGAGCAGGACGAGACCAGACCAGTCGGAGAGTGGTGCCAACGTGTCCGGTGGAGAGGTGGCCGGGATTCTCGTGGCCGTCTTCTGGGCGATCCTCGTGTCGTTCCTCGCCCTCGTGCTGGTGAGGCTCGCACAGACGCTGAAGGCGACGACGAAGATGGTGGCCGAGGTGTCCGAGCAGGCCGTGCCGCTGCTCTCCGACGCCTCCGCGACCGTCCGCTCCGCGCACACCCAGCTGGCGCGCGTCGACGCGATCGCCGCGGACGTCCAGGAGGTCACCGCCAACGCCTCCGCGCTCTCCTCGACCGTCTCCTCCGCCTTCGGCGGACCGCTGGTCAAGGTGGCCGCGTTCGGCTACGGCGTGCGCCGCGCGATCGGCAAGAAGGGCGCGGCAGCCCCTGCTGAACGCGCACAGCGCACCGTCGTCGTCGGCCGTACCCTGCCCGGCGCCCGCCGCGGCGGGCGCCGCAACCGCCGCTCCAAGGACTGATCACCGCGATGTTCCGCCGCGCATTCTGGTTCACCACCGGCGCCGCCGCCGGGGTGTGGGCCACCAACAAGGTCCACCAAAAGCTGCGCAAGCTGCAGCCCGACAGCCTCGCCGCCCAGGCCGCGGACAAGGCCGTCGAGACCGGACACCGGCTGCGCCAATTTGCATTGGACGTACGCAGCGGAATGGCGGACCGTGAAGAGCAGTTGCACGAGGCACTCGGCCTGAGCACGCCGGACGGGGCACGCGAGCTGCCCGCACCGCGCCGCGCGGTGCTCGAAGGACACCACCGCACCACGAGAACGACCGGACCGAACGGTCTGACCGGACCGACTGGAAAAGAGGACCACTGATGGAGTCGGCTGAAATCCGCAGGCGCTGGCTGCGCTTCTTCGAGGAGCGCGGGCACACCGTCGTGCCGTCGGCGTCGCTCATCGCGGACGACCCGACGCTGCTGCTGGTCAACGCGGGCATGGTCCCCTTCAAGCCGTACTTCCTCGGCGAGGTCACGCCGCCCTACAAGACGGCGACCAGCGTCCAGAAGTGCGTCCGCACGCCGGACATCGAGGAGGTCGGCAAGACCACCCGGCACGGCACGTTCTTCCAGATGTGCGGCAACTTCTCCTTCGGCGACTACTTCAAGGAAGGCGCCATCAAGCACGCCTGGGAGCTGCTGACCAGCTCGCAGGCCGACGGCGGCTACGGCCTCGACCCGGAGAAGCTCTGGATCACCGTCTACCTCGACGACGACGAGGCCGAGCGCATCTGGCACGAGGTCGTCGGCGTGCCCAAGGAGCGCATCCAGCGCCTGGGCAAGAAGGAGAACTACTGGTCCATGGGCGTCCCGGGCCCGTGCGGCCCGTGCTCCGAGATCAACTACGACCGCGGCCCGGAATTCGGCGTCGAGGGCGGCCCGGCCGTCAACGACGAGCGGTACGTGGAGATCTGGAACCTGGTCTTCATGCAGTACGAGCGCGGCGCGGGCACCGGCAAGGAGGACTTCGAGATCCTCGGCGAGCTGCCCAGCAAGAACATCGACACCGGCCTCGGCCTTGAGCGCCTGGCGATGATCCTGCAGGACGTCCGCAACATGTACGAGACCGACACCCTGCGCGTCGTGATCGACAAGGCCACCGAGCTCACCGGCGTCCGCTACGGCTCCGCCGACGGCACCGACGTCTCGCTGCGCGTGGTCGCCGACCACATCCGGACCTCCACGATGCTCATCGGCGACGGCGTCACCCCCGGCAACGAGGGCCGCGGCTACGTCCTGCGCCGCATCATGCGCCGCGCCATCCGCAACATGCGCCTGCTCGGCGCCACCGGCCCGGTCGTCGGCGAGCTGCTGGACGTGGTCATCAGGACCATGGGCCAGCAGTACCCCGAGCTGCTGGAGGACCGCAGCCGCATCGAGACGGTCGCCCTCGCCGAGGAGGCCGCCTTCCTCAAGACCCTGAAGGCCGGCACCAACATCCTCGACACCGCCGTGACGGAGACCAAGGCCGCCGGTGGCGCGGTCCTCCCCGGCGACAAGGCCTTCCTGCTCCACGACACCTGGGGCTTCCCGATCGACCTCACCCTCGAAATGGCCGCCGAGCAGGGGCTCTCGGTCGACGAGGACGGCTTCCGCCGCCTGATGAAGGAGCAGCGGGAGCGCGCCAAGGCCGATGCCCAGGCCAAGAAGCACGGCCACGCCGACCTCGGCGCCTACCGCGAGATCGCCGACAGCGCCGGCGCCACCGACTTCATCGGCTACGCGTCCACCGAGGGCGAGTCCACCATCGTCGGCCTGCTCGTCAACGGCGCCTCCTCCCCGGCCGCCACCGAGGGCGACGAGGTCGAGGTCGTCCTGGACCGCACCCCGTTCTACGCCGAGGGCGGCGGCCAGATCGGTGACACCGGCCGCATCAGGCTGGACAACGGCGCGGTCGTCGAGGTCCGCGACTGCCAGAAGCCGGTTCCGGGCGTGTACGTCCACAAGGGCGTCGTGCAGGTCGGCGAGGTCACGGTCGGCGCCACGGCGCACACCACCATCGACGTGGCCCGCCGCCGCGCCATCGCCCGCGCACACTCCGCCACCCACCTCACGCACCAGGCGCTGCGCGACGCCCTCGGCCCGACGGCCGCCCAGGCCGGTTCGGAGAACCAGCCGGGCCGCTTCCGCTTCGACTTCGGTTCGCCGTCCGCCGTGCCCACGGCCGTGATGACGGACGTCGAGCAGAAGATCAACGAGGTCCTGGCCCGCGAGCTCGACGTGCAGGCCGAGATCATGTCGATCGACGACGCCAAGAAGCAGGGCGCCATCGCCGAGTTCGGCGAGAAGTACGGCGAGCGGGTGCGCGTCGTCACCATCGGCGACTTCTCCAAGGAGCTGTGCGGCGGCACGCACGTGCACAACACCGCCCAGCTGGGCCTGGTGAAGCTGCTCGGCGAATCGTCCATCGGCTCCGGCGTGCGTCGCATCGAGGCCCTGGTCGGCGTCGACGCGTACAACTTCCTCGCCAAGGAGCACACCGTCGTCGCCCAGCTCCAGGAGCTGGTCAAGGGCCGTTCCGAGGAGCTGCCGGAGAAGATCTCGGCGATGCTCGGCAAGCTCAAGGACGCCGAGAAGGAGATCGAGAAGTTCCGCGCCGAGAAGGTGCTCCAGGCCGCCGCCGGGCTCGCCGAGGGCGCCAAGGACGTCCGCGGCGTCGCCGTCGTCACCGGCCAGGTCCCGGACGGCACGGCCGCCGACGACCTGCGCAAGCTGGTCCTCGACGTACGGGGCCGCATCCAGGGCGGCCGGGCCGCCGTCGTGGCGCTCTTCTCGGTCGCCAACGGACGCCCGGTGACGGTCATCGCCACCAACGACGCCGCCCGCGAGCGCGGCATCAAGGCCGGTGACCTGGTCCGTACGGCCGCCAAGACGCTCGGTGGCGGTGGCGGCGGCAAGCCGGACGTCGCCCAGGGCGGCGGCCAGAACGCGGCCGCGGTGCCCGAGGCCATCGAGGCCGTCGAGCGCCTGGTCTCCGAGGCGGCCTGACGCGCGTGAGTGAGATGCGACGCGGCCGGCGCCTCGCGGTCGATGTCGGGGACGCCCGCATCGGGGTCGCCTCGTGCGACCCCGACGGGGTCCTCGCCACCCCCGTCGAGACCGTGCCGGGACGTGACGTTCCGTCAGCGCACCGCCGGCTGAAGGCGATCGTCGAGGAGTACGAACCCCTTGAGGTCGTGGTCGGCCTGCCCCGCTCCCTCAGTGGGGGAGAGGGGCCGGCCGCGGCCAAGGTCCGGGCGTTCGCCCAGGAATTGGCAAAGAACATCGCGCCGGTGGGCGTCCGGCTGGTCGACGAGCGGATGTCGACGGTGACCGCGACCCAGGGGCTGCGCGCCTCCGGCGTACGCAGCAAGAAGGGCCGCTCGGTCGTCGACCAGGCGGCCGCGGTGGTCATCCTGCAGAGCGCACTGGAAACCGAACGCCTCTCCGGGGAACCTCCGGGCGAGGGCGTCGAAGTGGTCATCTGATCGCGATACGGTAACGTGCCGCGCGATGCGGCGGTGGTTCGAACAGCCGCACGTGCAAGTAGAGGCGGGTCGGTACAGCAAGCGCGCTGCCCGTACGGAGCGCACCGCCTCTCGGCTCTAGGGGATCGATGACCGAGTATGGCCGGGGCTACGGCTCCGAACCGTGGCATCCCGAGGACCCGCTCTACGGAGACCAGGGGCCCTACGGAGGCCAGGAGCACCAGCCGCAGCGGGGCGGGCAGCAGCCCGCCCCGCAGCACCACCCCGATCCCCAGCAGCATCCTCAGCAGCACTACGGCCAAGGCTGGGACGGCTCCTCGACCGGGCAGCTGCCGACGTACGACCCGTACGACCCCTACGCCGCCCAGCAGCCCCCGGCCGATCCGTACGCCGGAGCGGGCCAGGACTACTACGGCCACCAGGACCCGTACCAGCAGCAGCCGCAGCACGGGCACCAGCAGGCACCGCACCACCAGCAGGCACCGCAGCACCAGCACCAGCAGGTGCCGCACCAGCAGCCGTACCCGCCGGAACAGTACGAGCAGCAGCCCGCCGGGGCGCCGTACGAGGACACCGCCTACGACAACGCCGCCTACGACAACGCCGCGTACGACAACGCCGCGTACGAGAACGCCGCGTACGAGAACGCCGCCTATGAGGACGCCCCGGGCGACGACTGGCGGGCCGATCCCGAGCGGCCGCGGGAACCGGACCCGGAGCACTCGTTCTTCGCCGGTGACGACGACGAGTACCCCGACGACGAACCGGGCGACCGCCGCGGCGGTCGCGAGCGGCGCGGTAAACGGAACGGCAAGAAGGACAAACGCCGCAGCGGCACCGCCTGTCTGGTCATGACCCTGGTCTTCGCCGGCGCGGTCGGCACCGTCGGCTATTTCGGCTACGACTTCTTCATGGCCCACTTCGGATCGGCGCCCGATTACGAGGGCGAGGGCTCCGGGTCGGTCCAGGTCGACATTCCGGATGGTTCGACCGGTTTGGAAATGGCCCAGATCCTGGCGAAGAAGGGCGTGATCAAGAGCGCCGGGGCCTTCACCGAGGCGGCCGACGACAACAAGAAGGCCCGGTCGCTCCAGCCCGGTACGTATTCGCTCCGCAAGCAGATGTCGGCGGCCTCGGCCATCCAATTGATGCTGGACCCCAAGAGCCGCAACGGCCTGACGATCCGCGAGGGACTGCGGGCCGGCGCGGTCTATTCGCTCATCGACAACAAGCTCAAGCTCACGCCCGGGAGCACCAAGAAGGTTGCCCGGACTCAGGCCAAGAACCTCGGACTGCCGTCCTGGGCGAATGACGCGCCGCACATCAAGGACCCGCTGGAGGGTTTCCTCTTCCCGTCCACCTACAGCGTGGGCGACCATGCGAAACCGGCGGACGTGCTCAAGCAGATGGTCGGCCGGGCCACGAAGGAATACGGGAAGTACGACCTGGAAGCCGAGGCCGAGAAGTTCCACCTCAAGTCGCCGCTGCAGGTCATCACCGTTGCCAGCCTCACCCAGGCCGAGGGTATGACGCACGACGACTTCCGAAAGATGGCCGCGGTCGTCTACAACCGGCTGTCGCCGAGCAACACCGACACGAACCAGAAGCTCCAGTTCGACTCGACGTACAACTACCTGAAGAACCAGAGCAAGATCGATATCAGCCTGGACGAGATCAACCACTACGACGACCCCTACAACACGTACTTCTACAGGGGTCTTCCGCCTGGACCGATCGGAAACCCGGGCGACGAGGCACTGAAGGCGACGGTCAATCCGGACACCACCAAGCGGTGGCTCTACTTCGTCTCCATAGATGACAAGAAAACCGAATTTGCCACGAACCTCACCGAGCACAACAAGCTCGTCCAGGAACGCGAGAAGTGGCAGCAGGCACACGGAAATGGGAACTGAGGCGAGGCAGGGCCGTGACGGAGAATCAGTCTGTGTCGGCATTCAAGAAGGCGGCGGTCCTCGGGTCGCCCATCGCGCACTCCCTTTCCCCGGTGCTGCACCGCGCCGCCTATGACGCACTCGGGCTCACCGGCTGGGAATACGGCCGGCACGAGGTCGACGAGGCCGGGCTGCCCGGATTCCTGGAGAAGCTCGGGCCGGAGTGGGCCGGGCTCTCGCTGACCATGCCGCTCAAGCGCGCGGTGATCCCGCTGCTCGACGAGATCACCCCCACCGCGGCCTCGGTCGAGGCGGTCAACACCGTCGTCCGCACACCCGACGGCCGCCGCCTGGGCGACAACACCGACATCCCGGGCATGGTCGCGGCATTGCGCGAGCGCGGTGTCACGGAGGTCGAGCGCGCGGCGGTGCTCGGCGCCGGAGCCACCGCCTCCTCCGCGCTCGCCGCGCTCTCCCGGATCTGCTCGGGCCCGGTCACCGCGTACGTGCGCAGCGAGGCGCGGGCCGCGGAGATGCGGCAGTGGGGCGAGCGGCTGGAGGTGGACGTCCGCACGGCGGACTGGGCGGACGCGGCCGAGGCGCTCAGCGCGCCGCTGGTGATCGCCACCACCCCCGCCGGCACCACCGACGCCCTGGCCGCCGCCGTCCCGGACCGCCCCGGCACGCTCTTCGACGTCCTCTACGAGCCCTGGCCGACCGCGCTCGCCGGCGCCTGGGCCGGCCGCGGCGGCGCGGTGGTCGGCGGTCTGGACCTCCTGGTGCACCAGGCCGTGCTGCAGGTGGAACAGATGACGGGCCGCTCGCCCGCCCCGCTCGCCGCCATGCGTGCGGCCGGCGAGGCCGCCCTCGCGGCCCGCTGAGCCACCGGACGGTTTCCCGCGCGGGACGCCGGGGTCCGCTTCCTGGACTCCGCGCCGCCGCTCCCGCGTGACGTGGGAGGATCAGGGGGAGACCGTACGCGGATGAGCAGTACTGAGGAGCACCGTTGAGCAGGTTGCGCTGGCTGACGGCGGGGGAGTCGCACGGCCCCGCACTGGTGGCGACGCTGGAGGGCCTTCCGGCCGGGGTCCCGGTCACCACTGACTTGGTGGCGGACGCCCTGGCGCGCCGCCGGCTGGGCTACGGCCGCGGTGCCCGGATGAAGTTCGAGCGGGACGAGGTCACGTTCCTGGGCGGGGTGCGGCACGGCCTGTCCCTGGGTTCGCCGGTGGCGATCATGGTGGGCAACACCGAGTGGCCCAAGTGGGAGCAGGTGATGGCGGCCGATCCGGTGGACCCGGAGGAGCTGGCGGCGCTGGCCCGTAACGCGCCGCTGACCCGCCCGCGCCCCGGTCACGCCGACCTCGCCGGAATGCAGAAGTACGGTTTCGACGAGGCCCGCCCGATCCTGGAGCGCGCCTCGGCCCGGGAGACCGCGGCCCGGGTCGCCCTGGGCGCGGTGGCCCGCTCCTTCCTCAAGGAGACCGCCGGCATCGAGATCGTCTCGCACGTCGTCGAGCTGTGCTCCGTGAAGGCTCCGCAGGGCGTCTACCCCACGCCGGCCGACGTCGAGAAGCTGGACGCCGACCCGCTGCGCTGCCTGGACGCGGACGCCTCGAAGGCGATGGTCGCGGAGGTCGACCAGGCCCACAAGGACGGCGACACGCTCGGTGGTGTGGTCGAGGTGCTGGCGTACGGCGTTCCCGTCGGCCTGGGCTCGCACGTGCACTGGGACCGCAAGCTGGACGCCCGGCTCGCCGGTGCCCTGATGGGCATCCAGGCGATCAAGGGCGTCGAGATCGGCGACGGCTTCGAGCTGGCCCGGGTGCCCGGCTCCAAGGCGCACGACGAGATCGTGGGCACGCCCGAGGGCATCCGGCGCGTCTCCGGCCGCGCCGGCGGTACCGAGGGCGGCCTGAGCACCGGCGAGCTGCTGCGGGTGCGGGCCGCGATGAAGCCGATCGCGACCGTGCCGCGCGCCCTGAAGACCGTGGACGTCACCACCGGCGAGCCGGCCCAGGCCCACCACCAGCGCTCCGACGTCTCCGCCGTGCCGGCCGCCGGGATCGTCGCCGAGGCCATGGTGGCCCTCGTCCTCGCCGATGCCGTGGTGGAGAAGTTCGGCGGCGACAGCGTGGCCGAGACCCGCCGCAATGTGCAGGGTTTCCTCGACAACCTGGCGATCAAGTGACGTCCCCGGTCGTCGTGTTGATCGGCCCGCCCGGTGCCGGTAAGTCCACGGTGGGCGCGCTGCTCGCCGAGCGGCTGGGGGTCGGCTACCGGGACACCGACGCGGATGTCGTCGCCACCGCCGGCCGGCCGATCGCCGAGATCTTCATCGACCAGGGCGAGGCGCACTTCCGCGGACTGGAGCGGGAGGCGGTCCGGACCGCGCTCGACGAGCACCCGGGCGTGCTCGCGCTGGGCGGCGGCGCGATCCTCGACGAGGGCACCCGCACGCTGCTGACCGGACTGCCGGTGATCTTCCTCGACGTCGAACTCGCCGACGCCGTCAAGCGGGTGGGCCTCGACGCGCCCCGTCCGCTGCTCGCCGTCAACCCGCGCAAGCAGTGGCGCGAACTGATGGAACGGCGTCGTCCGCTCTACACCGAGGTCGCGCGCGCCGTGATCCCGACGGCGGAGCGCACGCCCGCTCAGGTTGCCGAGGCGATCCTGGACGCATTGGAGCTACGGCCGGCTGCGGGCGGCACCCCGCAGGCGGCCCACAGGGAGGAGAACGCATGACGGAGCAGGCCACCCGGATCCAGGTCGGCGGCACCGCGGGCACCGACCCGTACGAGGTGCTCGTCGGGCGGCAGCTGCTCGGTGAACTCCCGGGCCTGATCGGCGCCGGGGTGAAGCGGGTCGCCGTGCTGCACCCGGAGGCGCTGGCCGCCACCGGTGAGGCACTGCGCGAGGACCTCGCCTCCCAGGGCTACGAGGCGATCGCCATCCAGCTGCCGAACGCCGAGGAGTCCAAGACGGCCGAGGTCGCGGCGTACTGCTGGAAGGCGCTGGGGCAGTCCGGCTTCACCCGCAGCGATGTGATCGTCGGCGTCGGCGGCGGGGCCACCACCGACCTGGCCGGTTTCGTCGCCGCCACCTGGCTGCGCGGCGTGCGCTGGATCGCGATCCCGACCACCGTCCTGGGCATGGTCGACGCCGCGGTCGGCGGCAAGACCGGCATCAACACCGCCGAGGGCAAGAACCTCGTCGGCGCCTTCCACCCGCCGGCCGGTGTGCTGTGCGACCTGGCCGCGCTGGACACCCTGCCGGTGCACGACTACGTCTCCGGCCTGGCCGAGGTCATCAAGGCCGGTTTCATCGCCGACCCGGTGATCCTCGACCTGATCGAGGCGGACCCCGAGGCCGCCAAGCGCCCCGACGGCGCGCACACCGCCGAGCTGATCGAGCGGGCGATCCGGGTCAAGGCCGAGGTGGTCTCCGCGGACCTCAAGGAGTCCGGTCTGCGGGAGATCCTCAACTACGGCCACACCCTCGCGCACGCCATCGAGAAGAACGAGCGCTACAACTGGCGGCACGGCGCCGCGGTCTCCGTCGGCATGGTCTTCGCCGCCGAACTCGGCCGGATCGCCGGCCGTTTGGACGACGCCACCGCCGACCGGCACCGCGCGGTGCTGGCCTCCGTCGGACTGCCGCTGACCTACCGCGGCGACCAGTGGCCCAAGCTGCTGGAGACGATGAAGGTCGACAAGAAGTCCCGCGGCGACCGGCTGCGCTTCATCGTCCTGGACGGCCTGGCCAAGCCGACCGTCCTGGAGGGCCCGGACCCGGCCATGCTGCTCGCCGCGCACGCGGAGATCGCCTCATGAGTGGCGCGCTGCGGCGGGTACTCGTCCTGAACGGTCCCAACCTCGGCCGGCTCGGCTCCCGTGAGCCCGATGTCTACGGTGCCACCTCCTACGCCGGACTGGTCGAGGAGTGCGCCCGGCTCGGCAAGGAGCTGGGCCTGGAGACGGAGGTCCGGGAGACCAACGACGAGGGCGAGATGATCCGCTGGCTGCACGAGGCCGCCGACGGAGCCGTCCCGGTCGTCATCAACCCCGGTGCGTTCACGCACTATTCGTACGGAATGCGGGATGCGGCCGCCCAGCGCACCGCCCCGCTCATCGAGGTGCACATCTCCAATCCGTACGCCCGCGAGCAGTTCCGCCACACCTCGGTCATCGCGGCCGTGGCCAGCGGCACGGTGGCCGGATTCGGCATCGGCTCGTACCGGCTCGCGCTGCGTGCGCTGGCCGAGGAACTGAACGACTGACGCGTCCCGACGGGCGCTTCGGGCCCGCCCCCGGCCGTTCACGCGGTGCGTGCCGGGGGTAGGAGGCCCCCGGCGCGCCGCCGGGAGGGTACCGTTCGCAAGCAGTACCACCCCACGCCGGCGGCCGTGGGCCCAACGGCCCCTGGGGGCCGCCGGGTTACCGTACGGCGCACCGGGCAGTCCGGCCCGGCGCCGTGCCCCGCACCACGTCGACCGCACGAGACGGAGAGCCACCGGATGCAGTACGCAGTGGGGGCTCCGCTGCCGCCGCCCCACGGGCAGGCATCAGGACCCGGGGCCGCCATGCACTGGACGCCCAACCCGGGACGGCCCACCCCACCCACCTCGCCGCCGGCCCCGCCGGCCGCCCCGCCGCCGCCCGCGCAGCAGCCCGCCCCGCAGCCGGGCTGGCACGGTCCCGCGCCGCAGCAGGCCCCGCCGTCCAACGGGCACAGCACCGACATCACCGGCCATGTCCAGCTGCCGCCGGGCGCGCCGGTGCCGCTGCCGAGTCCGCCCTCCGACCCGGCCGCGCCGGACGCCGCGCACGCCGCCGTCGCGGTGCTGCTGATCGGCCCGGCCGGCGCGGGCAAGACCAGCGTCGCCCGCCACTGGGCCGACACCCGCCGGGTGCCGACCGCGCACATCAGCCTGGACGACGTCCGCGAATGGGTCCGGGCCGGCTTCGCCGACCCGCAGTCCGGCTGGAACGACCACTCCGAGGCGCAGTACCGCCTGGCCCGCCGGACCTGCGGTTTCGCCGCCCGTAACTTCCTCGCCAACGGCATCTCCTGCATCCTCGACGACGCGGTCTTCCCGGACCGTCCGGTCGTCGGCCTGGGCGGCTGGAAGCGCCACGTCGGCCCCGGACTGCTGCCGATCGTGCTGCTGCCGGGCCTGGAGATCGTGCTGGAGCGCAACGCCCGGCGCACCGGCAACCGCCGGCTGTCGGACGAAGAGGTGGCCAGGATCCACGGCCGGATGGCCGGCTGGTACGGCTCGGGCCTGCCGATCATCGACAACTCCCAGCACGACGTCGCCACGACGGTGCGGGTGCTGGACGACGTGGTCGCCCGCTCGCTGGCCAGCCCGCCCAGCTGGTAGCCGCCCTCAGGCACGTCCTTGCCGGTCGTCCCCCGGGCGGCCCCCTCGACCGGCCGCCGCGGGGGAGCCGCCGTACGCTTGCGATATGTCCGAGTTGTACGCGGCCCGACGCACGCGGCTGCGCGACCGCTGTGCCGCAACCGGAAGCGCCGCCGCCCTGATCTCGCGCCCCGCGAACGTCCGCTACCTCACCGCCTGCGCCCCGCCGGGCGCGGCTCTGCTGCTGGGCCCGTCCGACGACCTGCTGCTGTGCGGCAGACCGCTGAGCGGCGATCCGTCCGAGGGGCGGCCGGTGGACGACGTACGGGTGTCGGTGCTGCCCGGCCGCGGCGGTGACCCGGTGGTGGCCGGCGCCGACCTGGCCGCGAAGGCCGGCGCGGACACCCTGGCCGTCGAGGAGCACCATCTGACCGTCACCCGGCACCGGGCGCTCTCCCAGGTCGCACCGCAGCTCCGGCTGGCCGACCTGGCCTGTGCGGTCGAGGCGCAGCGGCTGGTCAAGGACGACGACGAGATCGCCTGTCTGCGGATCGCCGCGGAGATCGCCGACCAGGCCCTCGGCGAACTGCTGGAGTCGATCCTGGTGGGCCGCACCGAGCGGCATCTCGCACTGGAGCTGGAGCGCCGGCTGGTGGACCACGGCGCGGACGGCCCGGCCTTCCCGACCTCCGTGGCGACCGGCCCGAACTCCGGCCGCCCGGGCCATCTGCCCACCGACCGACGTGTCGAGGAGGGCGACTTCCTCAGCGTCTGCCTGGGGGCGAACTACCGCGGCTACCGCTGCGAGATCGGCCGCACCTTCGTCATCGGCACCACCCCGTCGGACTGGCAGATCGAGCTGTACGATCTCGTTTTCGCAGCCCAGCGGGCCGGCCGGGAGGCGCTCGCGCCGGGGGTGGAGTGCCGCGAGGTGGACCGGATCACCCGCCATGTGCTCGATGCGGCGGGGTACGGCGAGCGGCTCGGACCGTGGACCGGGCACGGGGTGGGGCTCGAAATCGACGAGGACCCTCAGTTGTCCCCGGCCGCCATGGGTAAACTGGACGCTTGCGTGCCGGTCACCGTCGAGCCGGGGGTTCACATCCCGGGCCGTGGGGGTGTCCGGATCGACGACACACTCGTCGTCCGCCCCGAGGCGGACGGCGGGCCCGAGCTACTCACGATCACGACCAAGGAGCTGCTCGCACTCTGAGCCGCAGCGGCTCGGTGGGCGTCGCTCCGGGTCCCACCACCTGCAGTCCAGGAGATTCCGCAACCGTGGCATCCACGAACGACCTCAAGAACGGCATGGTGCTCAAGCTCGAAGGCGGCCAGCTCTGGTCCGTCGTCGAGTTCCAGCACGTCAAGCCCGGCAAGGGCCCGGCCTTCGTCCGCACCAAGCTCAAGAACGTGCTCTCCGGCAAGGTGGTGGACAAGACCTTCAACGCCGGTGTGAAGGTCGAGACGGCCACCGTCGACAAGCGCGGGATGCAGTTCTCGTACATGGACGGCGACTACTTCGTCTTCATGGACATGGACACCTACGACCAGCTGCACGTCGACCGCAAGGCCGTCGGCGACGCCGCCAACTTCCTCATCGAGGGCTTCGAGGCGGTTGTCGCGCAGCACGAGGGCGAGGTGCTCTACGTCGAGCTGCCGGCCGCCGTCGAGCTCGTCGTCCAGGAGACCGAGCCGGGCGTCCAGGGCGACCGCTCCACCGGCGGCACCAAGCCCGCCACGCTGGAGACCGGCCACCAGATCCAGGTCCCGCTCTTCATCACCACCGGTGAGAAGATCAAGGTCGACACCCGCACGAGCGACTACCTCGGCCGGGTGAACAGCTAACCGTGGCTGCCCGCAGCAAGGCCCGTAAGCGCGCGTTCCAGATCCTCTTCGAGGCCGATCAGCGCGGCGCCGACGTGCAGTCCGTGCTCGCGGACTGGATGCGGCACGCCCGGACCGACCCCCGGCAGCCGCCGGTGAACGAGTACACCCTGCAGCTCGTCGAGGGGTACGCGGACCACATCGTCCGCATCGACGAGCTGATCTCCACCTACGCGGTCGACTGGGACCTGGACCGGATGCCGGCGGCCGACCGCTCGATCCTCCGGCTCGGTGCCTACGAGCTGCTCTGGGTGGACGACACACCGGACGCGGTGGCGATCGACGAAGCCGTGCAGCTCGCCAAGGAGTTCTCCACGGACGACTCCCCGGCCTTCGTCAACGGCCTCCTCGGCCGGCTGAAGGAGCTGAAGCCGGGTCTGCGGCGCGAGGCGTAGCAGCCGGCGCCGCGGACGAGCGGCAGAGCAAAGAACGGGCCCGGAGCGTGGGTGAACGCTCCGGGCCCGTTCGCATGCCCGCAGCGGCGCCGGGGGACGGCGGCAAACGGAACCGCCGCCCCGGGCTCCGGAGCGGCGGTACGTTTCTGCAGAGGGCGGGAGAGGCTCAGATCTCCTCGTGGGACACGGCGCGACGGGCGTCGGCGTCGAGCACGCCCCAGCTGATCAGCTGCTCGGTCAGCACCGAGGGCGACTGGTCGTAGATGACGGCGAGGGTCCGCAGGTCGTCCTGGCGGATCGAGAGGACCTTGCCGTTGTAGTCACCGCGCTGGCTCTGGATGGTGGCGGCGTAGCGCTGCAGCGGGCCGGCCTTCTCCTGCGGGACGTGGGCCAGCCGCTCCAGGTCGAGCACCAGCTTCGGCGGCGGCTCGGCCGCGCCGCCCGGTGTCGTCCCCGGCAGCAGTTCCTGCACCGGAACGCCGTAGAAGTCCGCGAGCTCGGCAAGGCGCTGCACGGTCACGGCACGGTCGCCGCGCTCGTACGAACCGACCACCACGGCCTTCCAGCGACCCTGGGACTTCTCCTCGACGCCGTGAAGGGAGAGGCCCTGCTGGGTGCGGATGGCGCGGAGCTTGGCCCCGAGCTGTTTGGCGTATTCGCTGGACATATAGCTCCCCAGACAGCTGTATCGACATGCGGCTCCGCCGCGTGGCTGGTAACTCACTGTGAGGTTACGCAGCGTAATCTCGGTTCGTCAAGCGGAATGGGCCAGACCATCCCCCGTCAGGGGTGCAGACGGGCCAGCGGAGCGGTCCTGGTAACCTGACTGCGTAATTCCGACGTCCTTTAAGGTCCGTCCCGTGAGGCGGAGAAGGAGGTCCGTTTCGTATGGACGCAAACAGCTCCGAAGTGGGAGCTCAGCTCCCCGCGCGGCCGGTGCTCGAAGGCCCGGACATCGCGCGCATGCTCACCCGCATCGCCCACGAGATCGTCGAGCGCGCCAAGGGCGCGGACGACGTGGTGCTGCTGGGAATCCCCACCCGTGGCGTCTTCCTCGCCCGGCGGCTGGCCGCCAAGCTCCAGGACATCACCGGCCGCACGGTCCCGGTGGGCTCGCTCGACATCACGATGTACCGCGACGACCTGCGCCTGGGCCCCGCCCGGACGCTCGCCCGCACCGAGATCCCCGCCGAGGGCATCGAGGGCCGGGTCGTCCTGCTCGTCGACGACGTCCTGTTCTCCGGGCGCACGATCCGCGCCGCCCTGGACGCCCTGGGCGACATCGGCCGGCCGCGGGCGGTCCAGCTGGCGGTCCTCGTCGACCGCGGCCACCGCGAACTGCCGATCCGCGCCGACTACGTCGGCAAGAACCTCCCGACGTCGCTGCGGGAGGCGGTCAAGGTCCAGCTGACCGAGGAGGACGGCCGGGACGCCGTGCTGCTCGGCCTCAAGCAGACCACCCCGGCCGGCGAGCGCTAGCGCACCGCTGACGGACCCGGTGACCCCGGGCCCGCACGCATGCCTGCCTGACGGACATTCCCGTACCCCTCCCTCACACACGGAGAAAACCGGATGAAGCGCCACCTCATCTCGGCCGCCGACCTCACCCGCGACGACGCCGTGCTGATCCTCGACACCGCCGAGGAGATGGCCCGGGTCGCCGACCGGCCGATCAAGAAGCTCCCCACCCTGCGCGGACGCACGGTCTGCAACCTCTTCTTCGAGGACTCCACCCGCACCCGGATCTCCTTCGAGGCCGCCGAGAAGCGGCTCTCCGCGGACGTCATCAACTTCGCGGCCAAGGGATCGAGCGTGTCCAAGGGGGAGTCCCTCAAGGACACCGCGCAGACCCTGGAGGCGATGGGCGTCGACGCCGTCGTCATCCGGCACGGTGCCTCCGGCGCCCCCTACCGGCTCGCCAACTCCGGCTGGATCGACGCCCCGGTGATCAACGCCGGTGACGGCACCCACCAGCACCCCACCCAGGCCCTGCTCGACGCCTTCACCATGCGCCGCCGGCTGATCGGCCCGGACGCCGGGATCGGCCAGGACCTGGCCGGCCGGCGCATCACCATCGTCGGCGACGTGCTGCACAGCCGGGTCGCCCGGTCCAACGTCGACCTGCTGCACACCCTCGGCGCCGAGGTCACCCTCGTCGCCCCGCCCACCCTGGTGCCGGTCGGCGTCGAGACCTGGCCCTGCGAGGTGTCGTACGACCTCGACAGTGTGCTGCCGAAGTCCGACGCCGTGATGATGCTGCGGGTCCAGCGCGAGCGGATGAACGCCGCGTTCTTCCCCACCGAGCGCGAGTACTCGCGCCGCTACGGCCTGGACGGCGACCGCATGGCGCGGATGCCCGGACACGCCCTGGTGATGCACCCCGGGCCGATGGTCCGCGGCATGGAGATCACCGCCGAGGTCGCCGACTCCGGCCGCTGCACGGCCGTCGAGCAGGTCGCCAACGGCGTCAGCATCCGGATGGCCGTCCTCTACCTGCTCCTGGGCGGCAACGAGCCCGCCGTCACCAACCCCCGTACCGAGGAGAAGTAAGACCCATGAGCAAGATCCTGATCCGTGGTGCGCAGGTGCTCGGTGGCGAGCCGCAGGACGTCCTGATCGACGGCGAGTTCATCGAGGCCGTGGGCAGCGGGCTCGACGCGGACGGCGCGCAGGTCATCGAGGCCGGCGGCAAGGTCCTCCTCCCCGGGCTCGTCGACCTGCACACCCACCTGCGCGAGCCCGGCCGCGAGGACTCCGAGACCGTCCTCACCGGCACCCGCGCGGCCGCCTCCGGCGGCTACACCGCCGTCTTCGCCATGGCCAACACCTTCCCGGTCGCCGACACCGCCGGCGTCGTCGAGCAGGTCTACCGGCTCGGCCAGGAACACGGCTACTGCGACGTACAGCCCATCGGCGCCGTCACCGTCGGCCTGGAGGGCAAGAAGCTCGCCGAGCTCGGCGCCATGCACGAGTCCGCCGCCGGGGTCACCGTCTTCTCCGACGACGGCAAGTGCGTCGACGACGCGGTGATCATGCGCCGGGCCCTGGAGTACGTGAAGGCGTTCGGCGGCGTCGTCGCCCAGCACGCCCAGGAGCCGCGGCTGACCGAGGGCGCCCAGATGAACGAGGGCATCGTCTCGGCCGAGCTGGGCCTGGGCGGCTGGCCCGCGGTCGCCGAGGAGTCGATCATCGCCCGGGACGTGCTGCTCGCCGAGCACGTCGGCTCCCGGGTCCACATCTGCCACCTCTCGACCGCCGGATCGGTGGAGATCGTCCGCTGGGCCAAGTCCCGCGGCATCGACGTCACCGCCGAGGTCACCCCGCACCACCTGCTCCTCACCGACGAGCTGGTGCGCACCTACAACCCGGTCTACAAGGTCAACCCGCCGCTGCGCACCGAGCGCGACGTGCTGGCCCTGCGCGAGGCGCTGGCCGACGGCACGATCGACATCGTCGCCACCGACCACGCCCCGCACCCGCACGAGGACAAGGACTGCGAGTGGGGTGCCGCGGCCATGGGTATGGTCGGCCTGGAGACCGCGCTCTCCGTCGTCCAGCACACGATGGTCGACACCGGGCTGCTGGACTGGGCCGGCGTCGCCGAGCGGATGTCCTTCCGGCCCGCGCGGATCGGCCGCCTGGAGGGCCACGGCCGGCCCATCTCGGCTGGTGAGCCCGCCAACCTCACCCTGGTCGATTCCGCTTACCGTGGAGATGTGGACCCCGCGGGCTTCGCCTCCCGCAGCCGCAACACCCCCTACGAGGGCCGTGAGCTGCCGGGACGCGTCACCCACACCTTCCTGCGGGGCCGCGCAACGGTCGTCGACGGGAAGCTCGCGTGACTCCTCCACTGATCCAACTGGCCGAGGCGCAGCGGTCTGCGCCGGTCACCGACTGGGCGGCACGGCTCGGCTGGGTCGCCGGCCTGCTGGTCCTGGTCGCGTTCGTCTACTGGCTGATGCGTCAGGGCTGGAAGTGGCGCGGCACGCTCCAGGGCGACCTGCCCGAGCTGCCGTCCACCCCCGAGGACGTGGGGGAGCCGAAGCTGACGCTCAGCGGGCGCTACCACGGCTCCACCACGGCCGGGCAGTGGCTCGACCGGATCGTGGCCCACGGCCTGGGTACCCGTAGCCGGGTCGAGCTGACCCTCACCGAGGCGGGCCTGGACGTCGTACGGCCGGGCGCGACGGACTTCTTCGTGCCGGCCGCCGCGCTGCGCGGCGCCCGCCTCGACAAGGGCATCGCCGGCAAGGTCCTCACCGAGGGCGGCCTGCTCGTCGTCACCTGGCAGCACGGGGACCAGGAGCTCGACTCCGGTTTCCGCTCCGACCGGGCGGAGGAGCACCCCGCCTGGGTCGAGGCCCTCACCGCACTGAGCACCGCCCCCACCAGCACCACCCGAAACACCACCGAGCAGAGCGAAACGGAAGGCGCACGATGACGACCTCCACCAGGGGAAGCTCCTCTCAGAGGAACAAGGCGCTTCCCGCCGTACTTGTCCTGGAGGACGGCCGCACGTTCAGCGGTCGTGCCTACGGGGCCGTGGGGGAGACCTTCGGCGAAGCGGTGTTCTCCACCGGCATGACCGGCTACCAGGAGACGCTGACCGACCCCTCGTACCACCGCCAGGTCGTCGTCATGACAGCCCCGCACATCGGCAACACCGGGGTCAACGACGAGGACCCCGAGTCGCAGCGGATCTGGGTCGCCGGTTACGTGGTCCGCGACCCCGCCCGGATCCCGTCCAACTGGCGCTCGGTGCGCTCCCTGGACGAGGAACTCACCACCCAGGGCGTCGTCGGCATCAGCGGCGTCGACACCCGCGCGCTCACCCGCCACCTGCGCGAGCGCGGCGCCATGCGGGTCGGGATCTTCTCCGGCGACGCGCTGCCCGACGCGGGCACCATGCTCGCCAAGGTGCGTCAGGCCCCCGAGATGAAGGGCGCCGACCTCTCCACGCAGGTCGCCACCAAGGAGGCCTACGTCGTCCCGGCGATCGGCGAGAAGAAGTTCACCGTCGCCGCCGTCGACCTCGGCATCAAGGGCATGACCCCGCACCGCATGGCCGAGCGCGGCATCGAGGTGCACGTGCTGCCGGCGACGGCGACCGTCGAGGACGTCTACGCCGTCAACCCCGACGGTGTGTTCTTCTCCAACGGCCCGGGCGACCCGGCCACCGCCGACCACCCGGTCTCCGTCATGCGCGGCGTGCTGGAGCGCAAGACCCCGCTCTTCGGCATCTGCTTCGGCAACCAGATCCTCGGCCGTGCCCTGGGCTTCGGCACCTACAAGCTCAAGTACGGCCACCGCGGGATCAACCAGCCGGTCCAGGACCGCACGACCGGCAAGGTCGAGGTCACCGCGCACAACCACGGATTCGCCGTCGACGCCCCGCTCGACAAGGTTTCCGACACCCCCTTCGGCCGCGCCGAGGTCTCCCACGTCTGCCTCAATGACAACGTGGTGGAGGGTCTGCACCTCCTCGACCAGCCGGCCTTCAGCGTCCAGTACCACCCCGAAGCCGCCGCGGGTCCGCACGACGCCGCGTACCTCTTCGACCGCTTCGTATCCCTGATGGAGGGCCAGCGTGCCTAAGCGCACCGATATCCAGTCCGTCCTGGTCATCGGCTCCGGCCCGATCGTCATCGGACAGGCCGCCGAGTTCGACTACTCCGGCACCCAGGCCTGCCGGGTCCTCAAGTCCGAGGGCCTGCGCGTCATCCTGGTGAACTCCAACCCGGCGACGATCATGACCGACCCGGAGATCGCCGACGCGACCTACGTCGAGCCGATCACCCCGGAATTCGTCGAGAAGATCATCGCCAAGGAGCGCCCCGACGCCCTGCTGCCCACCCTGGGCGGCCAGACCGCGCTCAACACCGCGATCTCCCTCCACCAGGCCGGCACCCTGGAGAAGTACGGGGTCGAGCTCATCGGCGCCAACGTCGAGGCGATCAACAAGGGTGAGGACCGCGACCTCTTCAAGGAGGTCGTGGAGGAGGTCAACCGCAAGATCGGCCACGGCGAGTCCGCCCGCTCGGTCATCTGCCACTCCATGGACGACGTCCTGGCGGGCGTCGAGGAGCTCGGCGGCTACCCCGTCGTCGTCCGCCCGTCCTTCACCATGGGTGGCGCCGGCTCCGGCTTCGCGCACGACGAGGACGAGCTGCGCCGGATCGCCGGCCAGGGCCTCACGCTCTCCCCGACCACCGAGGTGCTCCTGGAGGAGTCCATCCTCGGCTGGAAGGAGTACGAGCTGGAGCTGATGCGCGACAAGAACGACAACGTCGTGGTCGTCTGCTCCATCGAGAACTTCGACCCGATGGGCGTCCACACCGGCGACTCGATCACCGTCGCCCCGGCCATGACGCTCACCGACCGCGAGTACCAGACCCTGCGGGACGTCGGCATCGCGGTCATCCGCGAGGTCGGCGTGGACACCGGCGGCTGCAACATCCAGTTCGCGGTGAACCCCGAGGACGGTCGCGTGATCGTCATCGAGATGAACCCGCGGGTGTCGCGTTCCTCGGCGCTCGCCTCCAAGGCCACCGGCTTCCCGATCGCGAAGATCGCCGCCCGTCTCGCCGTCGGCTACACCCTCGACGAGATCCCCAACGACATCACCGAGAAGACGCCGGCCTCCTTCGAGCCGAGCCTCGACTACGTCGTCGTCAAGGTGCCGCGTTTCGCCTTCGAGAAGTTCCCGGCCGCCGACGCCACCCTGACCACCACCATGAAGTCGGTCGGCGAGGCCATGGCCATCGGCCGCAACTTCCCCGAGGCGCTGCAGAAGGCGCTGCGCTCCCTGGAGAAGAAGGGCAGCCAGTTCGACTTCGCCGGCGAGCCCGGTGACAAGGCCGCCCTCCTGGAGAAGTCCCAGGTCCCCACCGACGGCCGGATCAACACCGTCATGCAGGCGATCCGCGCCGGCGCCACCCCCCAGGAGGTCTTCGACGCCACGAAGATCGACCCCTGGTTCGTCGACCAGCTCTTCCTGGTCAAGGAGATCGCCGACGAGATCGCCGGCGCCGACAAGCTCGGCCCGGAAATCCTCGCGGAAGCAAAGCGCTACGGCTTCTCCGACGCCCAGATCGCCGCGGTCCGGGGCCTGCGCGAGGACGTCGTGCGCGAGGTCCGGCACGCCCTCGGCGTCCGCCCGGTCTACAAGACCGTCGACACCTGCGCCGCCGAGTTCGCCGCGAAGACCCCGTACTTCTACTCGTCCTACGACGAGGAGAGCGAGGTCGCCCCGCGCGAGAAGCCGGCCGTGATCATCCTCGGCTCCGGCCCCAACCGCATCGGCCAGGGCATCGAGTTCGACTACTCCTGCGTCCACGCCTCGTTCGCGCTGTCCGACGCCGGCTACGAGACCGTGATGGTCAACTGCAACCCGGAGACCGTCTCGACGGACTACGACACCTCCGACCGCCTGTACTTCGAGCCGCTGACGCTGGAAGACGTGCTGGAGATCGTGCACGCCGAGACCCAGGCCGGGCCGGTCGCCGGCGTCATCGTCCAGCTCGGCGGGCAGACCCCGCTGGGCCTGGCGCAGGCGCTCAAGGACAACGGCGTGCCGATCGTCGGCACCTCGCCCGAGGCCATCGACCTCGCCGAGGAGCGCGGCGCCTTCGGCCGGGTGCTCACCGAGGCCGGGCTGCCCGCCCCCAAGTACGGCACCGCCTTCTCCTTCGACGAGGCCAAGCGGATCGCCGCCGAGATCGGCTACCCGGTCATGGTCCGGCCGTCCTACGTCCTCGGCGGCCGCGGCATGGAGATCGTCTACGACGAGCCGTCGCTCGGCGAGTACCTGGAGCGGCACGCGGGGCTGATCTCCGAGCACCCGGTCCTCATCGACCGCTTCCTCGACGACGCCATAGAGATCGACGTCGACGCGCTCTACGACGGCCACGAGCTCTACCTCGGCGGCGTCATGGAGCACATCGAGGAGGCCGGCATCCACTCCGGCGACTCCGCCTGTGCGCTGCCCCCGATCACCCTCGGCGGCTACGACATCAAGCGGCTGCGCGCCTCCACCGAGGCCATCGCCAAGGGCGTGGGCGTCCGCGGACTGATCAACATCCAGTTCGCGATGGCCGGCGACATCCTCTACGTCCTGGAGGCCAACCCCCGCGCCTCCCGCACCGTCCCCTTCACCTCGAAGGCGACCGCGGTGCCGCTGGCCAAGGCCGCGGCGAGGATCTCGCTCGGCGCCACCGTCGCCGAACTGCGCGCCGAGGGCCTGCTGCCGAAGACCGGCGACGGCGGCACCCTGCCGCTGGACGCGCCGATCTCCGTCAAGGAGGCCGTGATGCCGTGGAGCCGGTTCCGCGACGTCCACGGCCGCGGCGTGGACACCGTCCTCGGCCCGGAGATGCGCTCCACCGGTGAGGTCATGGGCATCGACTCGGTCTTCGGCACCGCCTACGCCAAGTCGCAGGCCGGGGCGTACGGCGCGCTGCCCACCAAGGGCCGGGCGTTCGTCTCCGTCGCCAACCGCGACAAGCGCTCGATGATCTTCCCGGCGCGGGAACTGGTCGCGCACGGCTTCGAGCTGCTCGCCACCTCCGGCACGGCCGAGGTGCTGCGCCGCAACGGCATCAACGCCACCGTCGTGCGCAAGCAGTCCGAGGGCGAGGGCCCCAACGGCGAGAAGACCATCGTCCAGCTGATCCACGCCGGCGAGGTCGACCTGATCGTCAACACCCCGTACGGCACCGGTGGCCGCCTCGACGGCTACGACATCCGTACGGCGGCGGTGGCCCGCTCCGTGCCCTGCCTGACCACGGTCCAGGCCCTCGCGGCCGCCGTCCAGGGCATCGAGGCGATGAACCGCGGCGACGTGGGCGTCAGGTCACTCCAGGAACACGCGGAACACCTGACCGCGGCCCGCGACTAGCAGCCCTTGAGGGGGACACCGACCGGTGTCCCCCTCTTCGTGAGGACACACACCACCATGTACCAGCTCTTCTTCCGGCTCTTCTTCACGCGCATGGATCCCGAGCGGGCCCACCACCTGGCCTTCGGCTGGATCCGGCGGGCCGCACAGGTGCCCGTGCTGCGCACCTTCCTCGCCGCCGCCCTCGCCCCGCGCTACAAGGAACTGCGCGTCGAGGCGTTCGGCCGCCGGATGCACGGCCCGTTCGGCCTGGCCGCCGGCTTCGACAAGAACGCGGTCGCCATCGACGGCATGACCATGCTCGGCTTCGACCACGTCGAGATCGGCACCGTCACCGCCCAGCCGCAGCCCGGCAACCCCAAGAAGCGCCTGTTCCGGCTCGTACCGGACCGCGCGCTGATCAACCGCATGGGCTTCAACAACGACGGTTCGGCGTCCGTAGCGGCCCGCCTGGCGGCCCGCAACCCGGTCTTCCCGACCACCCTCGGCGTCAACATCGGCAAGACCAAGATCGTCCCGGAGTCCGAGGCGATCGGCGACTACGTCACCTCCACCGAGCGGCTGGCCCGGCACGCCGACTACCTGGTCGTCAACGTCTCGTCGCCCAACACCCCGGGCCTGCGCAACCTCCAGGCGGTCGACCACCTGCGGCCGCTGCTGACCGCGGTCCGCGAGGCCGCCGACCGCACGGTCACCGACCGCCGGGTCCCCCTCCTGGTCAAGATCGCCCCGGATCTGGCCGACGAGGACGTCGACGCGGTCGCCGACCTCGCCGTCGAACTCGGCCTGGACGGCATCATCGCCACCAACACCACCATCGCCCGCGAGGGCCTGGGCCTGACGTCCGACCCGGCCCTGGTCGAGGAGACCGGCGGCCTCTCCGGCGCGCCCGTCAAGCAGCGCTCCCTGGAGGTGCTGCGCCGCCTCTACGCCCGGGTCGGCGACCAGATCACCCTGGTCGGCGTCGGCGGCATCGAGACCGCCGAGGACGCCTGGCAGCGCATCCTCGCCGGCGCCACCCTCGTCCAGGGCTACAGCGCCTTCATCTACCAGGGCCCGTTCTGGTGCCGCTCGATCCACAAGGGCCTGGCCGCGCGTCTGCGCACCAGCTCGTACGCCACCCTCGCCGACGCCGTCGGCGCCGAGCACAAGAAGGTGACCGCGTGACCGGCCCGGAGCCCTTGCAGCCCTTCGGTACCCGCCTCCGCCGCGCCATGGACGAGCGCGGGCCGCTCTGCGTCGGCATCGACCCGCACTCCTCGCTGCTGGCCGACTGGGGCCTGAACGACGACGTCGCGGGCCTGGCCCGGTTCACCCGCACCGTCGTCGAGGCGCTCGGCGAGCACGTCGCCGTCTTCAAACCGCAGTCCGCGTTCTTCGAGCGGTTCGGCTCGCGCGGCCTGGCCGTGCTGGAGACCGCGGTCGTCGAGGCCCGCGAGCGCGGCGCGCTGGTGCTCATGGACGCCAAGCGCGGCGACATCGGCTCCACCATGGCGGCCTACGCCGAGACCTATCTGCGCCCGGACTCGCCGCTGTTCTCGGACGCCCTGACGGTCTCCCCGTACCTCGGCTACGGCTCGCTGAAGCCGGCCGCCGACCTGGCCCGGGAGAGCGGCGCGGGCCTGTTCGTGCTGGCGCTGACCTCCAACCCCGAGGGCGCCGAGGTCCAGCGCGCGGTCCGCGAGGACGGCCGGACCCTCGCGGCGACCATGCTCGGCCATCTCGCCGCCGAGAACGCCGGCGCCGAGCCGCTGGGCTCCTTCGGTGCGGTGGTCGGCGCCACCCTCGGCGATCTCTCCTCGTTCGATCTGGCGATCAACGGCCCGCTGCTGGCTCCCGGCATCGGTGCGCAGGGCGCCACCCCGGCCGACCTGCCGACCGTCTTCGGCGCCGCGGCCGGAAACGTCCTCCCCAGCGTCAGCCGGGGGGTGCTGAAGCACGGTCCGGACGCCGCCGGACTGCGTGCCGCGGCGGACCGATTCACCGAGGAAGTGCGCACCGCGCTCGATCAGGCACCGTAAGACGAGGAGTTTGGTCCCGAATTGTCCTGGTCAGCAGAGTCTGACCAGGACTTTTCGTCTGTTCTCGCTGACTCCGGCGCGCTCGGCCGCTAGTCTCCGTCGAGAGCAGTGCACGCAAGCGCGTTGCTCGTTGCTCCGCAGGTGCGGGGCGACTAGGTTCCACACCGGTCCGTATCCGACAGTTCGACATCCGAGGTGACGTAGGCGTGGCTCTTCCGCCCCTTACCCCTGAACAGCGCGCAGCCGCGCTCGAGAAGGCCGCCGCGGCTCGCCGGGAGCGCGCCGAGGTCAAGAATCGGCTCAAGCACTCCGGTGCTTCCCTCCACGAGGTCATCCAGCAGGGCCAGAAGAACGACGTCATCGGCAAGATGAAGGTCTCCGCCCTCCTGGAGTCCCTGCCCGGCGTGGGCAAGGTCCGTGCCAAGCAGCTCATGGAGCGGCTCGGGATCTCCGAGAGCCGCCGCGTCCGGGGCCTTGGCTCCAACCAGATCGCGGCACTGGAGCGCGAATTCGGCGGCAGCGCTTCCGGCTGAATTTTCCGGCATCGCCGGGAAGCTGGAATAATCGCTGCATGAGTTCTGCAGTCTCCCGGGGGACGACCCCCGCCGGCCCCCCGGCCAGACAACCGCGACTGACCGTGCTCTCCGGCCCCTCTGGGGTCGGCAAGAGCACGGTCGTCGCGCATATGCGCAAGGTCCATCCCGAGGTCTGGCTCTCGGTCTCGGCCACCACCCGCTCCCCGCGACCCGGAGAGCGGCACGGCGTCCAGTACTTCTTCGTCGACGACGAGGAGTTCGACAAGCTGATCGCCAACGGCGAGCTGCTCGAATGGGCCGAGTTCGCGGGCAACCGCTACGGCACCCCGCGCCAGGCGGTCCTGGACCGCCTGGCGGCCGGCGAGCCGGTCCTGCTGGAGATCGACCTGCAGGGCGCCCGCCAGGTCCGGGAGTCCATGCCCGAGGCCCAGCTGGTCTTCCTCGCCCCGCCGAGCTGGGAGGAGCTGGTCCGCCGGCTCACCGGCCGGGGCACGGAGGCGCCCGAGGTCATCGAGCGCCGCCTGGAGGTGGCCCGGGTCGAGCTGGCCGCGGAGAAGGAGTTCGACGTGACGTGCGTCAACACCTCCGTCGAGGACGTGAGCCGTGAGCTGCTAGCCTTGATGCTGCATCGATCCGGGGACTAGAGCACCAGCGGCTGACCCCGTGGAGCCGCTCCGGCTCCGGACGCACAGACTTTGCGCCGGCCCGTACGACGGCCGGGTGCATGACACCCAGGCTTCATCCCCTTTCGGAAGGTAGAGAGTGTCCTCTTCCATTACCGCTCCCGAGGGCATCATCAACCCGCCCATTGATGAGCTTCTCGAGGCCACCGACTCGAAGTACAGCCTCGTGATCTACGCCGCCAAGCGCGCGCGCCAGATCAACGCGTACTACTCCCAGCTCGGCGAGGGCCTGCTGGAGTACGTCGGCCCGCTCGTGGACACCCACGTCCACGAGAAGCCCCTGTCGATCGCGCTGCGCGAGATCAACGCGGGTCTGCTGACCTCCGAGTCCATCGAGGGCCCGGCCCAGTAGGCGGTAGCAGCAGTTCATCCAGGGCCCGGCGGCACGACCGCCGGGCCTTTGGTGTGTCATAGGGACTACAGAGGCGCTACGGACGTGGTGCGGACCGAAAGCTCGGGGAGCGGCGAAGCGATGGACAAGCGGGAGCGGGAGCGGCCCAGGGTCGTCCTGGGGGTCAGCGGCGGGATCGCCGCGTACAAGGCGTGCGAGCTGCTGCGCCGGCTGACCGAGTCCGGGCACGACGTCCGGGTGGTGCCGACCGCCTCGGCGCTGCACTTCGTCGGCGAGGCCACCTGGTCGGCGCTGTCCGGCCACCCGGCCGCCACCGAGGTCTGGGAATCCGTCCACGAGGTCCCGCACGTCCGGATCGGCCAGGCCGCGGACCTCGTCGTGGTCGCCCCGGCCACCGCCGACATGCTGGCCAAGGCCGCCCACGGCCTCGCCGACGACCTCTTGACCAACACCCTGCTGACCGCCCGCTGTCCGGTGATCTTCGCCCCGGCGATGCACACCGAGATGTGGGAGAACCCGGCCACCCAGGAGAACGTGGCCACGCTGCGCCGCCGCGGAGCGATCGTCGTGGAGCCCGCGGTCGGCCGGCTGACCGGCGTCGACACCGGCAAGGGCCGGTTCCCCGACCCGGTGGAGATCTTCGCCCTGTGCCGCCGGGTGCTGGCCCGTGGGGCCGAGGGGGCCGCCGTGACGGACCTCGCCGGACGCCATGTCGTGGTCAGTGCCGGCGGCACCCGCGAGCCCCTGGACCCCGTCCGCTACCTGGGCAACCGCTCCTCCGGGAAGCAGGGCTACGCGCTCGCGGCCACGGCGGCCGCGCGCGGTGCCCGGGTCACCCTCGTCGCCGGCAACACCGAGCTGCCCGACCCCGTGGGCGTGGACGTGGTCCCGGTCGGCACCGCCCGCCAGCTCCGGGAGGCCGTGCTGAAGGCCGCCGCGGACGCCGACGCCGTGGTCATGGCGGCCGCGGTCGCCGACTTCCGGCCCGCCGTCTACACCACCGCCAAGATCAAGAAGGTGGAGGGCCAGGAGCCGGAGCCGATCGTGCTGGTCCGTAATCCGGACATCCTCGCCGAGCTGTCCGCCGACCGTGCCCGGCCCGGCCAGGTGGTGGTGGGATTCGCCGCGGAGACCGACGACGTGCTCGTCAACGGGCGCGCCAAGCTCGCCCGCAAGGGCTGTGACCTGCTGGTCGTCAACGAGGTCGGCGAGCACAAGGCGTTCGGCTCGGCCGAGAACGAGGCGGTGATCCTTGCGGCCGACGGCACCGAGACCCCGGTCCCGTACGGCCCGAAGGAAGCCCTCGCGGACACGGTGTGGGACCTCGTCGCCCCCCGGCTGGCCGAGAATCGCCGCTGAATCCGCACACCCTCTCCTCTTTCACCCCACCGGCCCCACAAAATCGGGCGTGTTCCCTTGACCATGTCGCCCCCGCACGGTGATCGTCCTACCGTGAGGTGTGGTGTCCCAGGTCACGGGGGGTCCAGAAATCGAGACCGCGTGCCCGAACGCCGCATACGACCGATAAACTGGCGAGTGGATCGGGCCGAGCGCAGCTCTCGGCCCTTCCGCCCATGATCAGCCAGCAGCCGCTGCAACCCCAGGGAGCGATGTGTCCCGCCGCCTGTTCACCTCGGAGTCCGTCACCGAGGGCCACCCCGACAAGATCGCTGACCAGATCAGCGACACGATCCTCGACGCGCTCCTGAAGGAGGACCCCACCTCCCGGGTCGCCGTCGAGACGCTGATCACCACCGGCTTGGTCCACGTGGCCGGCGAGGTGACGACCAAGGCGTACGCCGACATCCCCAACCTCGTCCGCAACAAGATCCTCGAGATCGGTTACGACTCGTCCAAGAAGGGCTTCGACGGCGCGTCCTGCGGCGTCTCGGTCTCCATCGGCGCGCAGTCCCCGGACATCGCGCAGGGCGTCGACACCGCCTACGAGAACCGCGTCGAGGGCGACGACGACGAGCTGGACCGGCAGGGCGCGGGCGACCAGGGCCTGATGTTCGGCTACGCCTGCGACGAGACGCCGGAGCTGATGCCGCTCCCGATCTACCTCGCGCACCGCCTCTCGCGCCGGCTGTCCGAGGTCCGGAAGAACGGCACCATCCCCTACCTCCGCCCCGACGGCAAGACCCAGGTCACCATCGAGTACGACGGCCACAAGGCCGTCCGCCTCGACACCGTCGTGGTCTCCTCGCAGCACGCCAGCGACATCGACCTCGACTCGCTGCTCGCTCCCGACATCCGCGAGTTCGTCGTCGAGCACGTCCTCAACCAGCTCGTCGAGGACGGCATCAAGCTGGACACCGACGGCTACCGCCTGCTGGTCAACCCCACCGGCCGCTTCGAGATCGGCGGCCCGATGGGCGACGCCGGCCTGACCGGCCGCAAGATCATCATCGACACCTACGGCGGTATGGCCCGCCACGGTGGCGGCGCCTTCTCCGGCAAGGACCCGTCCAAGGTCGACCGCTCGGCCGCCTACGCCATGCGCTGGGTCGCCAAGAACGTGGTCGCCGCCGGCCTCGCCGCCCGCTGCGAGGTCCAGGTCGCCTACGCCATCGGCAAGGCCGAGCCGGTCGGTCTCTTCGTCGAGACCTTCGGCACCGCCACCGTCGACACGGACAAGATCGAGCAGGCCATCACCGAGGTCTTCGACCTCCGCCCGGCCGCGATCATCCGCGACCTCGACCTGCTCCGCCCGATCTACTCCCAGACCGCCGCCTACGGCCACTTCGGCCGTGAGCTGGAGGACTTCACCTGGGAGCGGACCGACCGCGTCGAGGCGCTGAAGAAGGCCGCCGGCCTGTAAGCACCGCACCGACAACGGCCCCGGCCCCGTACCGCCCCGCGGTACGGGGCCGGCGGCATTCCCGGGGCTCCGCTGTGACTTTTCGCGATGGATGACACCGAGACGAGGGGGGCCTGGGTATGTGCAGACAGGTTTTCGCCAGACACCAGATATTGCCGTACGTGCCTTGAAGGTGTCCGAGGGTTCTTCAGGCACGTACGGCGCCGGTGACCGCCAGGTGTTCGGCGTGGGGTTATGGCGAAGGCCAGCTCATCGCGTGTGCAGCCCGGTCATGGGCTGGTCTTGTCTGCTCTGTCGCCCGGGCCGGGCGGCTCGATCGTGTGCAGCCTGCGTCGCAGGTGGGCCCGTTCGGGTTCGGTGCCGGCCAGATCGAGCGCTTCCTGGTAGGCGGCCGCTGCCTCGGGCAGCCGGCCGAGCCGGTGCAGCAGGTCTCCCCGGGCGGCCGGGTAGGGGTGGTGACCGCGCAGCCGCGGCTCGCCGGCCAGTTTGTCGAGCAGTGCGAGGCCCGCCTGCGGGCCATCTCGCATCGCCACCGCCACGGCCCGGTTCAGCTCGACGACGGGGGACGGGGCGAGTGCGAGCAGTACGTCGTAGAGTGCCACGACCTGCGGCCAGTCGGTGGTGGCGAGGTCGGCGGCCTCGTCGTGGAGGGCGGCGATGGCGGCCTGCACGCCGTACGGGCCGGGCGGTCCGCCAGTGAGAGCGGAGACCGCCAGCCTGCACCCCTCCTTGATCATCGTGTGGTCCCAGCGGCTGCGGTCCTGGTCCTCCAGCAGCACGAGTTCGCCGTCCGGACCGGTCCGGGCCTCGTGTCGCGCGTGGATCAGCAGCATGAGGCCGAGCAGGCCGTGGGCCTCCCGTGCGGCGGGCATCAACCGGTGCAGGATGCGCGCCAGCCGGATGGCCTCTTCCGCGAGGTCGATCCGCTGCAACCGCGGGCCCGAGCTGGCCGCGTAGCCCTCGGTGAAGATCGAGTAGAGGACCTGGAGGACTCCCGGCAGGCGCTCCGGCAGCTCATCGGCGCCGGGCACACGGAACGGGATACGCGCCTGGCGGATCTTCTTCTTCGCCCGCACGATCCGTTGGGCCATCGTCGCGGCCGGGACGAGAAGGGCCCGCGCCACCTCGGGTGTGGTGAGCCCGGCCAGGCAGCGCAGGGTCAGCGCCGTGCGGTCCTCGGCCGCGAGCGCGGGGTGGGCGCAGGTGAAAAACAGCTGCAACCGCTCGTCGGGCAGATCGCCGTCGGCGTCCGCGGGCGGCGGGGCGGGGGAAGCCCGGTCAGCCTCCACCTGCAGGACGGCGAGGCGGGCGGCGTACGCCTGGTCCCGCCGCAGCCGGTCGACGGCCTTGCGCCGCGCCGTGGTCAGCAGCCAGGCCCCTGGCCGGGCCGGAACGCCCTCGGCCGGCCAGTGCGCCAGCGCCGCCTCGACGGCCTCGGAGGCGACGTCCTCGGCCAGGTCGAGATCGCCGAAGTGGCGGACGAGGGAGGCGAGCAGCCGCCCGCGCTCCTCCCGGAACACCGACTCCACGGACGCACAGGCGGACGCGTGGGCGGGCGACCGGCGGGCGGACGCGACGGGTATGCCGCGCCCGGTGACTCCCCCGTCCTCCATATCAGGCACTGTCAGACCCCGAACTCGGCGATCGGGCGGACGACAACCGAGCCGCTGCCGCGCGCGCCGGGGCAGCGGGCCGCCCAGTCGAGCGCGACGTCCAGGTCCGGTACGTCGATCACGTAGAAGCCGCCGAGGACCTCGCGGCTCTCGGCGAACGGCCCGTCGGTGACGGTCCGCCTGCCGTCTTGGCCGACCCGCACCGCCGTGGCGGTGACCAGATCGGCCAGCGACTCCCCGGACACCCAGATCCCCGCGTCCTTCACTTCCTTGTCGTACGTCATCCAGTCCTCGACGCCGCACTCGGCGGCTGCGCCGTTCTCATCGACCGCACCAGCGTTGATCAGCAGCATGTACTTCATGGTCCGACTCCTGTCAGGTCCTGTTGCCTCTTCGTCCGGCGGGTCGCCGTACACCATGACGACGAACGGGACGCCGTCAGATCGACACCGTCCCCGAAGTTTTTCTACGGGATGAGTGGGGTGCCCACGCCCGTGCACCCCGGTCGCGGTGAACGCGGCGGCCGGCACAACCTGCCCCCGTTCCCATGTGCCTCACTTGCCAGAACAACCGGTAGCCCACTCGCCTGCGGTTGCGGCTGGACACCCTGGACAACAAGCGCCCTCGTCACCTGCGGCCTTCGGTGCGTGCGGTGGGTGGCAATCACCTCGATCCGACGTCATCCATCTCGAAAAGTCGCATCCGCCCGCGGCCGCGCTCCGGCCCGGGGCCGTTGTCGGTGCGGTCTGCTAAGACTGGTGCTGTGAGCAGTGAGAACGGGCCGGATCCGGGGGAGCGGGGCGAGCAGCTGGCCCTCATCAGGGAGACCGTCCGGGAGACCAGGGCGGAGCGCGCCAAGCCACGGACGTGGCGGGGCGCGCAGCTCGCCGATGCCCTCCCCGTGGCCCGGGTCCTGGTAGACAAGGGCCCGGTCCATCTCGACAAGCTGTGGGACTACGCCGTGCCCGCCGCCATGGACGCCGAGGCCCGGCCCGGCGTCCGGGTCCGGGTGCGGTTCGGCGCGGGGGCCGGCCGGGTGCGCGAGGGCCGGCGCGAGGGCGGCGGGCTGCTCGACGGCTATCTGGTCGAGCGGGTCGCGGAGTCCGACTACCGCGGTCCGCTGGCCGCGCTCGCCCAGGTCGTCTCGCCCGAGCCGGTGCTCAGCCCGGAGCTGCTGGCGCTGTGCCGGGCGGTCGCCGACCGGTACGCCGGTTCGCTCGCCGACGTCCTCCAGCTGGCCGTTCCGCCGCGGCACGCCAAGCCGGAGGCGGAGCACTTCCCCGAACCACCGCCCCCGCCCGGGCCACCCGCCCCGGGCAGCTGGGCGCGCTATCCGGACGGCCCGGCGTTCCTGGACGCCCTCGCCCGCGGCGGTGCGCCGCGCGCCGTGTGGACCGCGCTCCCGGGACCGCGGTGGCCCGGGGAACTGGCCGCGGCGGTCGCGGCGACCCTGACGTCCGGCCGCGGCGCCCTGGTCGTGATGCCCGACGGACGGTCGGCGGCGCGGGTGGACGCGGCGCTGACCGAGCTGGTGGGGCCGGGGCTGCACACGCTCCTGGTGGCCGATTCCGGCCCCGAGGAGCGGTACCGCCGCTGGCTGGCCATACGCCGCGGCGCGGTCCGGGCCGTCATCGGCACCCGCGCCGCGATGTACGCCCCGGTGGCCGACCTCGGCCTCGTCGCCATCTGGGACGACGGCAACTCCAGCCACAGCGACACCAACGCCCCGCATCCGCACGCCCGGGACGTCCTCCTGCTCCGCGCGGTGCACGAGAAGGCCGCCTGCCTGGTCGGCGACCTGGGCCGCACGGTCGAGGCCACCCAGCTCGTCGAGAACGGCTGGGCCCGGCCGCTGGAGGCCACCCGCGAACAGCTGCGCGCGGCCGCCCCGTTGGTCCGCACCGTCGACGACCTGCAGGCCGCGCGCGACGAGGCGGCGCGGGTGGCCCGGCTGCCGACGCTCGCCTGGCAGACGGCCCGCGCCGGGCTGGCCCGCGGCCCGGTGCTGGTGCAGGTGCCCCGCCGGGGCTACGTCCCCCGGCTGGCCTGTGAGCGGTGCCGGGAGCCGGCCCGCTGCCGGCACTGCGCCGGCCCGCTGGAGGCGCGCAGCAACGACACCGCGCTGTGCTGCAGTTGGTGCGGCAAGGAGGCACCGGACTGGCACTGCACCGAGTGCGGCGGCACCCGGCTTCGGGCGCGGGTCTTCGGTGCGCACCGTACGGCCGAGGAGCTGGGCCGGGCCTTCCCGGAGGTGCCGGTGCGCACCTCCGGCCGGGACCACATCCTGGACTCGGTCCCGGACCGCCCCGCCCTCGTCGTGTCGACCCCCGGTGCCGAGCCGGTCGCCGAAGGCGCCGGCTATGCGGCCGCGTTGCTGCTCGACGGCTGGGCGCTGCTCGGGCGGGCGGACCTGCGGGCGGGGGAGGAGGCGCTGCGGCGCTGGCTGGGCGCCGCGGCGCTGGTGCGCGGCCAGGCGGAGGGCGGCACGGTCGCGGTCATCGCGGAGCCGACGCTGCGGCCGGTGCAGGCGCTGGTGCGCTGGGACCCGGCCGGGCACGCGGTGCGTGAGCTGGCCGAGCGGGCCGAGCTGGGCTTCCCGCCGGTGTCCCGGATGGCTTCGGTGACCGGCCGGCCCGAGGACGTCGCCGAGCTGCTGCGGGCGGCCGAACTCCCGCCGGAGGCCGAGGTGTTGGGGCCCGTTCCGCTTCCGGTGCCGGACCCCGGGCGGCCGCGCAGGCCGGGTGATCCGCAGCCCGGTGAGCAGTGGGAGCGGGCGCTGGTCCGGGTCCGGCCGGGCCGGGGCGCGGCGCTCGCCGCGGCGCTCAAGGCGGCGCGGGCGGCCAGGCTGGTCAAGCGGGAGGGGGCGGCGGTGCGGGTCCGGATCGATCCGCTCGACCTGGGCTGATCGCGGGGCGCGGCGGCGCAGGTGGGGGCCCGTGGCCGCGCTGCGGGGTGCCGGGGCCCGCGGTACGGAGGCGGGCATGACGCCGCCCCGGGACCGAGGTCGGCGGGCGGTCCCGGGGCGCTGGCGAGGGTGCCGGGTGACCGGCGTGGGGGAGGGATTCAGCCGTTGCGCGGGCCGGGGAAGGCGCCCGGCCGGCTCGGCTCTTCGCGGGCGACCGCGGCGGACTGGCCGGGCATGGAGCGGGCGGCGGGCACCGACGGTGCGCCGGACAGCCCGGTGGTCACGCTCACCGCGCGGGTCGCGGCGGACTCCGGCGTACGCACCGCGGGCTCGGCCGCGCCGTCCGCGGCGGGCTGGGCGGCGGCCCGGCGGGCGCCGTAACGGCGGTGCACCGCCTGCTTGGTGACGCCGAGCGCCGAGCCCACCGCGTCCCACGAGAAACCCAGCGAACGGTCGAAGTCGACCGCGGCCGTGACGAGCGTCTCGACGCTGTCCCGCAGCTCCTGGGCAAGGCGCACGGTCGGCGCGGGCGCGCGTCCGTAGACGACGAAGCCCGCGGACGGACCCGTGCGCCGTGGCCGGTAGACGTTGCCCAGCTGAGCGGTCAGCGTGCGCAGTGCGTCCACCTGCCGGCGGACCCGCTCGATGTCCCGCACCAGGAGATGCAGGCTGGCGCGCGCCTGGGCGTCGTGGGTTGCGTGGTCGGCCATGAGCAAGCCTCTCGAACCGGCGTGGAATGAGGAAAGGGAAAACGATCGGGCCGCCTCGGCGGCCCGGTTCGGGTCAATGCTGTTTGACCAACGCGACAGGAGTGGCTCTGGTCACGGTATGGGGGCGTACGAGCTTCCGTGCGAGGCGCGGGAAATGTCGTACGCCCCCGGAAACGGCGCTCCCGGCGCGGAGCAAGGCCCCTAGACTGGTGCGTCGTTCCGCTGCGTGTGAGAGGTAGTCCGCCACCCATGAGGCTTGTCTTCGCCGGGACCCCCGAGGTCGCCGTCCCCTCCCTCGATGCCCTGATCGCCTCCGACCGGCACGAGGTCGTGGCCGTCGTGACCAGGCCCGACGCGCCCGCGGGGCGCGGCCGGAGGCTGGTCGCCAGCCCGGTGGCGGAGCGTGCGGAGGAGGCCGGCATCGAGGTGCTCAAGCCCGCCCGGCCGCGGGACGCGGACTTCCTGGACCGGCTGCGGGAGATCGCCCCGGACTGCTGCCCGGTGGTCGCCTACGGCGCCCTGCTGCCCAAGGTGGCGCTCGACATTCCCGCCAAGGGGTGGGTGAATCTGCACTTCTCGCTGCTGCCGGCCTGGCGCGGCGCGGCGCCGGTGCAGCACGCGGTGCTGGCCGGCGACGAGGTCACCGGCGCCTCCACCTTCCAGATCGAGGAGGGGCTCGACTCCGGCCCGGTCTACGGGGTGTTGACCGAGGAGGTCCGGCCGACCGACACCAGCGGCGATCTGCTCACCCGGCTCGCGTTCGCCGGCTCCGGCCTGCTCGTCGCGACCATGGACGGCATCGAGGACGGCACCCTGACGCCGGTGCCGCAGCCCGCCGAGGGCGTCTCCCTCGCGCCGAAGATCGAGGTCGAGGACGCCAAGGTGGACTGGGCGGCGCCGGCCCTGCGGGTCGACCGGGTGATCCGCGGCTGTGCGCCCGCGCCCGGCGCCTGGACGGTCTTCCGCGGCGAGCGCCTGAAGCTGATGTCCGCCACCTCCGCCGCGGGTCATGCCGAACTCTCCCTGGCACCCGGCGAACTCGCCGTCACCAAGAAGGCGGTGTACGTCGGCACCGGCAGCCACCCGGTCGAACTGATCTGGGTCCAGCCGCAGGGCAAGAAGCCGATGCAGGCCGCGGACTGGGCGCGCGGCGTACGCATCGAGGCGGGCGAACGACTCGGCGGCTGACGTCACCGGGGCCCCCGCGGCCCCGCGGATCCCAGTGGGTGGAATTCCCCGGCCGGTCGTGCGGGGCGGTTTGTATCCTCGGCGGCGCCACCTGAACGACGCGCCGCCCCCGCGGCGCGGCCCCTGGGAAAGGAAGCACCATGACCACCGAGCTGAGCCCCGACGCGCCGGCCGGTCTCGTCGAGCGGGCCCGCCAGGACTACCAGGAACTCGCCGGACGGGGGCTCTCGCTCAACCTCACCCGCGGCAAGCCGGCACCGGAACAGCTCGACCTCTCCACCGACCTGCTGAGCCTGCCCGGCGGACGGTACACCTCCGCCGACGGCACGGACGTCCGCAACTACGGCGGGCTGCAGGGCCTGCCCGAGCTCCGGGAGATCTTCGCCGGGCTGCTCCAGGTCCCGGCCGGGCAGCTGCTCGCGGCCGGCAACTCCAGCCTGGAGCTGATGCACGACTGCCTGGTGCACGCCCTGCTGGGCGTGCTGCCGGGCGCCGCGTCGCGCTGGTCGGACCAGGAGCGGATCGCCTTCCTGTGCCCGGTGCCCGGATACGACCGGCACTTCGCGCTCTGTGAGCGCTTCGGGATCGAGATGATCCCGGTGCCGATGACCGACGAGGGCCCGGACATGGACACCGTGGAGCGGCTGGCCGCCGAGGACCCCGCGGTCAAGGGCATATGGTGCGTACCGAAGTACAGCAACCCGACCGGCGTCAGCTACAGCGACGCGACCGTGGCACGGCTCGCCGCCATGCCCACCGCCGCACCCGACTTCCGGATCTTCTGGGACAACGCGTACGCCGTCCACCACCTCACCGACGAACCGGTCGAGATCGCCGACCTGCTCGCCGCCTGCGCCGACGCCGGCAACCCGGACCGGGCGTTCGTCTTCGGCTCCACCTCGAAGATCACCGCGGCCGGCGCCGGTGTCGCCTTCTTCGGCTCCTCGCCCGCGAACGTGACGTGGCTGCTCGGCCACAACGCCAAGCGGTCGATCGGCCCCGACAAGGTCAACCAGCTGCGGCATGTGATGTTCCTGCGCGACGCCGACGGGGTGCGCGCCCACATGGAGCGCCAGCGCGCCCTGCTCCGGCCCAAGTTCGAGGCGGTGGGCCGGATCCTTGCGAAGGAGCTCGGCGGGACCGGGCTGGCGACCTGGACCACGCCCAAGGGCGGGTACTTCGTGACCCTGGAGGTGCCGGACGGCTGCGCCAAGGAGGTCGTCCGCCGGGCCGCCGAGGCGGGCATCGTCCTCACCCCGGCCGGCGCCACCCACCCGTACGGCGACGACCCGCGCGACGCGGTCATCCGGATCGCGCCCAGCTACCCCGGCCTCGCGGAGCTGGAGCAGGCGATCGAGGGCCTGGCCGTCTGCGTCCGGCTCGTCGGCCACGAGCGGCAGGCCGCGTAGGAAGGCGTCCCGCGCAGCGAAGGCGTACCGCCGCGGTCCCGGGCCCGCGCAGGCAGGCGTACTGCGGCGGCCCGGGCCGCGTAGGCTGGGACGGATCCCTCATCCGGGGACCCCCAGACCGCATGTCGTACATCCGGAGCACCTTTTCTGTGAGCCAGCCCCAGCCCCGCCACCGTCCCGGCAAGCCGCATCGCCGTCCGAAGAAGGACCCGGTCAGGATCCTCGCCTTCGAGGCGCTGCGGGCCGTCGACGAACGGGACGCCTACGCGAACCTCGTCCTGCCGCCGCTGCTGCGCAAGGCGCGTGAGGGCGGGGAGTTCGACGCCCGGGACGCGGCGCTGGCGACCGAGCTGGTCTACGGCTCGCTGCGCCGGCAGGGGACGTACGACGCGATCATCGCCCAGTGCGTGGACCGGCCGTTGCGCGAGGTCGACCCGCCGGTCCTGGACGTGCTCACGCTCGGCGCCCACCAGCTGCTCGGCACCCGCATCCCCACCCACGCCGCGGTCAGCGCGAGCGTCGAGCTGGCGCGGGTGGTGCTGGGTGACGGGCGCGCCAAGTTCGTCAACGCCGTGCTGCGCAAGGTCGCGGCCAACGACCTGGACGGCTGGCTGGCGCGGATCGCCCCGGACTACGACGAGGACCCCGAGGACCACCTCGGCCTGGTGCACGCGCATCCGCGCTGGATCGTCTCGGCGCTGTGGGACGCCCTCGGCGGCGGCCGGGCCGGCATCGAGGACCTGCTGGAGGCGGACAACGAGCGCCCCGAGGTGACGCTGGTGGCCCGGCCCGGCCGGGCCACCGCCGAGGAGCTGCTGGCCGCGGCCGGCGAGCGGGGCGCGCTGCCGGGCCGCTGGTCGCCGTACGCGGTCCGGCTCGCCGAGGGCGGTGAGCCCGGCGCGCTGGACGCGGTGCGCGAGGGCCGCGCCGGCGTGCAGGACGAAGGCAGCCAGCTGGTCGCCCTGGCACTGGCGAACGCGCCCGTCGAGGGCCCCGACCGGGCCTGGCTGGACGGCTGCGCCGGCCCCGGAGGCAAGGCCGCGCTGCTGGCCGCGCTGGCCGCCGAGCGCGGTGCCGCCCTGCTCGCGTCGGAGAAGCAGCCGCACCGCGCCCGCCTGGTCGCCCGGGCCCTGGACGGCAACCCCGGCCCGTACGCGGTGATCACCGCCGACGGCACCCGCCCGGCCTGGCGCCCCGGCAGCTTCGACCGGGTCCTGATGGACGTCCCGTGCACCGGCCTGGGCGCGCTCCGCCGCCGCCCGGAGGCCCGCTGGCGCCGCCGCCCCGAGGACCTCGACGGCTTCGCCCCGCTCCAGCGCGAGCTGCTGCGCCAGGCGCTCGCCGCGGTGCGGGTGGGCGGTGTGGTCGGCTATGCGACCTGCTCGCCGCACCCGGCCGAGACCCGGGCCGTGGTGGAGGACGTCATCAAGGGCCGCGGCGGCCCGGCGGTGGCGGTCGAATGGGTCGACGCCCGCCCGCTGATGCCCGGCGTCCCCGCCCTCGGCGACGGCCCGGACGTCCAGCTCTGGCCCCATCTGCACGGCACCGACGCGATGTATCTGGCACTGCTGCGCCGCACCGGCTGACGGCGGACGGGCCGCGGCCGACCGGCCCCGGCCCGTCCCGCCTCCGTCCGCTCCGGAGCGGGGCGCCATACTGGGGGCATGGCCTTGATCAACCCCAGCATCCTGTCCGCAGACTTCGCCCGGCTCGCCGAGGAGGCGAAGGCCGTCGAGGGCGCCGACTGGCTGCACGTCGACGTGATGGACAACCACTTCGTGCCGAACCTCACGCTCGGTGTCCCGGTCGTCGAGTCGCTGAGCCAAGCGACGGACACCCCGCTCGATCTGCACCTGATGATCGAGGACCCGGACCGCTGGGCGCCGCAGTACATCGAGGCCGGGGCCGGGTCGGTGACCTTCCACGTCGAGGCGGCCGCCGCGCCGGTGCGGCTGGCGCGGGAGATCCGGGCCAAGGGTGCACGGGCGTCGATGGCGCTCAAGCCGGCCACCCCCATCGAGCCGTACGAGGACCTGCTCCCCGAGCTCGACATGCTGCTGATCATGACCGTGGAGCCCGGCTTCGGCGGCCAGGCGTTCCTGGACATCATGCTGCCCAAGATCCGCCGCACCCGTGAGCTGATCTCCCGGCACGGCCTCGAACTGTGGCTCCAGGTGGACGGCGGTGTCTCCGACGCCACCATCGAACGGTGCGCGGAGGCCGGGGCCGACGTCTTCGTGGCCGGTTCCGCGGTCTACGGCGCGGACGACCCCGCCAAGGCGGTGCGGGATCTGCGTGAGAAGGCCGAGGCGGCGACCGCGGGGGCCGGCTGGGCCTGCGCACACTGAATTCCGGCCAACGGGGGCGGGCGGCACGTCCGTTGCCGGCCACGGGAAGGGTCCCGTGGCGTGACCGAGCCGCCAATTGTCCGTGGCGCCACCAAGCGTTCACAACGGTCGCGGCGGTCAAGGTCCCCGTTGCCGCCGGGTTTCTGAAAGGATGAGCAAAGACTCGATCAGATGCGCAAAAGGGGAGAATTTCGTGGTAGCCAGCCGCCCACAGTCCGGAATGGGCCCTGCCGAGCTGGTGCAGGCCGCGGCCATGGCCCGCCGTTTCTATCTCGAGGGCAAGTCGAAGATCCAGATCGCGGAGGAGTTCGGCGTCAGCCGGTTCAAGGTCGCCCGGGTGCTGGAGACCGCCCTGGAGCGTGATCTCGTACGGATCGAGATCCGGGTCCCCTCCGAGCTGGACGCCGAGCGCTCCGACGCGCTGCGGGCCCGCTACGGCCTGCGGCACGCCGTGGTCGTCGAGTCCCCCGCGGACGCTCCCCCCGCCTTCGGCGGCCAGACCCCGCCCGACGACGCCGCCGACCCCGAGAACCTCGGTGAGGTCGCCGCCGACCTGCTCGGCGAGCTGGTCAACGAAGGCGATGTGCTCGGGCTCGCCTGGGGCCGTTCGACCATCCACATGGCGGCCGCGCTGCACCGGCTGCCGCCGTGCACGGTCGTCCAGCTGACCGGCGTCTACGACGCGGGCACCGCCGACCGCGGCTCGGTCGAGGCGGTGCGCCGCGCGGCCGACGTCGCCGGGGGCGAGGCGCACCCGATCTACGCGCCGATGCTCCTGCCCGACTCGGCGACCGCCGAGGCGCTGCGCCGGCAGACCGGCATCGCCCGCGCCTTCGACTACTTCGACAAGGTCACCGTCGCCTGCGTCTCCATCGGCTCCTGGGAGCCGGGCGTCTCCACGGTCTACGACATGCTGTCCGAGGAGGAGCGCGAGCACTACGCCTCGCTGGGCGCGGCCGCCGAGATGTCCGCGCACCTCTTCGACGCCGAGGGCCGGCGGATCGGCCGGGACCTGGGCGAGCGGTGCATCACCGTCGAGGCGGACCGGCTGCGCCGCATCCCGGAGGTCGTGGCCATCGCGGGCGGCCGGCGCAAGGCCGCGGCGATCGGCGCGGTGCTGCGCTCCGGGCTCGTGACGAGCCTGGTCACGGACACCGCGGCGGCCGACCACCTGCTGCTGGAGACCGGCCCCGGGCCGCGCCCCGCGCTGGACCGGGCGGATCCCGACGGGACGTGAGCCCCGCCGCCGGCCGGCCGTACCGCCCGGCGGTCATCGGCGGGCGGCCAGGGCGGGCCTGTGACAGCATCGGGCCCATGGTGATCCGCCCCGTTCCGCGCCGTGCCGCCGCCGTCCGCGGCGCGCTGCCCGCCGGGCTGCCGCCGGTGCTCATCGGATGGACCACCGGCCGGGCCGGCAAGGGGAGTTCGGCCGCCGCGCCACACTCCACCGCCGCCGGCGGGCCGGTCCCGTATCCGCGGGCCTTTCCCCGGACCTTCGAGGCGGTGCTGCGATGACGGAGCCGGAGGCCGTGCCGCGGCCGCTCGCGGCGGTGCTCGACGGGCGGACGCCGCCCGGGGTGCTGCCCTGGCCCGCCGACCGGCCGGTGGCCGAGGCGCTGGCCGCCGCGCGGGAGGCCGGCTGGACCGGTGCCGCGCTGGACCTGGCGGGCGTCGCGGACAAGGCGGCCTTCATGGACCGGTGCGCGGCCGCGCTGCGGCTGCCCGACTGGTTCGGCCGCAACTGGGACGCGCTCGCCGACTGCCTGACCGACCTGTCCTGGTGCCCGGCCGACCGCGGCCGGCTGCTGGCCCTCACGGGCTGGCACGGCTACGCGGCCGCCGTGCCCGAGGACTGGGCGGTGGTGGAGTCCGTTCTCGCGGACGCGGTGGGCTACTGGCGCGACACCGGCACCGGGCTGGCGGTGATCCTGGCCAGGGGCCGGGGCCGCCGCGAAGCGCCCTGAGGCCGGCCGGGCGGCCCCTCCGCGGGCCCCTTGGCGGATCGCACACATGGCCCGGCGGGGGCTAGGACATTCGTATGAGCCCTGGTCAGGGCCCGTATCCTGGGCTATATGCGATTCCTGAATCCGAAGAACGGCGCGCTCGAAGAGAGTTCTTCGGTGCCCTACGACCTGACCTACGACGATGTGTTCATGGTGCCCGGCCGCTCCGCCGTGGGCTCCCGCCAGGGCGTCGACCTGGCCACGCCCGACGGGACGGGAACCACGATCCCCCTCGTGGTCGCCAACATGACGGCGATCGCCGGCCGCCGCATGGCCGAGACAGTCGCCCGCCGTGGTGGCCTGGTCGTCATCCCGCAGGACATTCCGATCGACGTCGTCACCGACGTCGTGACCTGGGTCAAGCGCCGTCATCTGGTACTGGACACGCCGATCGTGCTGTCCCCGGTGGCGACCGTCGCGGACGCCCTGGCGCTGCTGCCCAAGCGGGCGCACGGCGCGGGCGTCGTCGTCGAGGGCGGCCGCCCGGTCGGCATCGTCACCGAGCACGACCTGGCCGGGGTGGACCGCTTCACCCAGGTCGCCGAGGTCATGACCAAGGACCTGCTGGTCTTCGACGCGGACATCGACCCGCGGGAGGCCTTCAACCGCCTCGACGCCGCCAACCGCAAGCTCGCGCCCGCGGTGGACGCCGACGGCATGCTGGTCGGCGTGCTGACCCGCAAGGGCGCGCTGCGAGCCACGCTGTACACCCCCGCCACCGACGCCGACGGCAAGCTGCGGATCGCGGCCGCGGTCGGTATCAACGGCGACGTGGCCGGCAAGGCCAAGGCGCTGCTGGAGGCCGGTGTGGACACGCTCGTCGTGGACACCGCGCACGGCCACCAGGAGAGCATGATCAGCGCAATCAAGGCCGTCCGGGCGCTGGACCCGCAGGTCCCGATCGTGGCGGGCAACATCGTCGCCGCCGAGGGCGTGCGCGATCTGATCGAAGCCGGCGCGGACATCATCAAGGTCGGGGTCGGCCCCGGCGCGATGTGCACCACCCGGATGATGACCGGTGTCGGCCGGCCGCAGTTCTCCGCGGTGCTGGAGTGCGCCGCCGAGGCGAAGAAGTACGGCAAGCACGTCTGGGCCGACGGCGGCGTGCGGCACCCCCGCGACGTCGCCATGGCGCTGGCCGCCGGCGCGTCCAACGTCATGATCGGCTCCTGGTTCGCCGGCACGCTGGAGTCGCCCGGCGACCTCCAGCACACCGCCGACGGCCGTCCGTACAAGGAGAGCTTCGGCATGGCCTCGGCCCGTGCGGTGCAGCGCCGGACGAGCGAGGAGTCGTCCTACGACCGGGCCCGCAAGGCGCTCTTCGAGGAGGGCATCTCGCACTCCCGGATGTTCATCGACCAGGCCCGGCCGGGCGTCGAGGACCTGATCGACTCGATCATCGCGGGCGTCCGCAGCTCCTGCACGTACGCGGGCGCGGCCACGCTGGAGGAGTTCGCCGAGAAGGCCGTGGTCGGCGTGCAGAGCGCCGCCGGCTACGCAGAGGGCAAGCCGCTGCACGACAGCTGGAGCTGACCCATAACGGCCGCCCACGGCCCTGGGAAGCGCCTGACCGGCCCCGCACCGACCCGGTGCGGGGCCGGTTTGCGTTTCCGGGGTCTTACGGGGTTTCCTGGCGCAACGGCGCAACGATCCACCGTACGGGTCGCCGGTGCGCAACGATCAGCCGTGGTTGCGCAAGGAACCTGCATTACGGCAGCTCAGCGGCGCCCCGTAAGGTCTGCGTCAGTACGTGGAGTGGCGGAGACCGCCTGCTCGGCGGTCTCCCGCACGGGGTGCTTTCGCATGCCCGTTTCCTGACCGCCGTCGGTCGCCGTCACCTGACAGGCAGCGATGAAGGAGCCTCCCCAGTGTTGGAGCACGGCGCAGCCCCGCCCGCAGGGGCCAGCGACACCCGGCCGCCCTCTCCCGGCGGCCCCGGCGGCCTCGGCACCCGGCTGATGCGGCGCAAGCCGGTCGAGCGGCTGGTCGCCGAGGGCGGGCAGGGGCAGGGCGGTGAGCTCCGCCGCTCGATGGGCGTCTGGCAGCTGACGATGATCAGCATCGGTGCCACCCTCGGCACCGGCATCTTCGTGGTGCTCGGCAACGCGGTCCCGGCCGCCGGCCCCGCGGTCGTGATCTCGTTCGTGATCGCCGGCATCACCGCGCTGTTCTCGGCGCTGTCGTACGCGGAGCTGGCCGGCACCATCCCGGTCTCCGGCTCCTCGTACTCCTACGCCTACGCCACCCTCGGTGAGCTGGTCGCCTGGGTCTGCGGCTGGTGCCTGATCCTGGAGTACGGCGTCTCGGTCGCGGCCGTCGCGGTGGGCTGGGGGCAGTACCTCAACGAGCTGCTCGCCGGCACGTTCGGCTTCACCCTCCCCGACGCGCTGTCCCAGCCGCCCGGCGACGGCGGCTACTTCAACCTGCCGGCGCTGCTGGTGGTGCTGCTGGCCATGGCGTTCCTGCTGGGCGGGGCCAAGGAGAGCGCCCGGGCCAACACCATCATGGTGCTGGTCAAGATCGTCGCGCTGCTGCTGTTCTGCGGCGTCGCCTTCCAGGGCATCAAGTCCGGCAACTACGCCGACTTCATGCCGATGGGCATGACCGGTGTGAGCGCCGCGGGCGCCACCCTGTTCTTCTCGTACATCGGCTTCGACGCCGCCTCCACGGCCGGCGAGGAGGCCAAGAACCCGCAGCGCGACCTGCCCCGCGCGATCATGCTGTCGCTGGTGATCGTCACCGCGCTGTACTGCCTGGTCGCGGCGATCGCCGTGGGCGCCATGCCCTGGCAGAAGTTCAAGGGCTCCGAGGCCGCGCTGGCCGGGATCATGAAGGCGGTCACCGGGCAGAGCTGGTGGGCCGTGCTGCTCGCGTTCGGCGCGGTCATCGCCATCGCCAGCGTCGTGCTGACCGTGCTCTACGGCCAGACCCGCATCCTCTTCGCGATGGCCCGCGACGGTCTGGTGCCGAAGTCGTTCGCCAAGGTGCACGCCAAGAGCGGGGTGCCGCGGGTCAACACCGTGATCGTCTCGCTGTTCTGCGGCGTCCTGGCCGCCGCGGTGCCGCTGGGCCAGCTGGCCGACGCCACCAGCATCGGCACGCTGTTCGCCTTCGCGCTGGTCAACGTGGCGGTGATCGTGCTGCGCCGGACCCGCCCGGAAATGAAGCGCACCTTCCGTACGCCGCTGTCCCCGCTGTTCCCGGCGATCGGCTTCCTCCTGTGCCTCTGGATGATGTACAGCCTGGAGGCGGTGACCTGGGTGGTCTTCGGTGTCTGGATGGTCGTGGGCCTTGTGGTCTACTTCGGTTACGGCTTGCGCCGCTCCCGATTGGCCACGTCAGAGAAGTGATCCACCCGCAGTGCGACTGAACGATCTCGACGAACGCATCGTCCACGCCCTCGCCGAGGACGCCCGCCGCAGCTATGCCGACATCGGCCAGGAGGTCGGGCTGTCCGCCCCGGCCGTCAAGCGCCGGGTGGACCGGCTGCGGGCCGACGGCGCGATCACCGGCTTCACCGTACGGGTGGACCCGGCCGCGCTCGGCTGGGAGACCGAAGGGTTCATCGAGATCTACTGCCGCCGGAACACCTCGCCCGAGGCGATCCACCGCGGCCTGTCGCGCTACCCGGAAGTGGCGTCCGCCTCCACCGTCACCGGTGAGGCGGACGCCCTGGTCCAGGTCTTCGCGTCCGACATGCGGCACTTCGAGCGGGTGCTGGAGCGGATCGCGGGCGAGCCGTTCGTGGAACGGACCAAGTCCGTGCTGGTGCTCTCCCCGCTGCTCCGCCGGTACGGCTCGGGCGCGCCCCGTTAGGCCCCCGGCGCCTGGACACCCAGGTCCGCCGGCAGCCGTGGCGGGGTGCCGCGGGTCCAGACGATCCGCAGCGACGAGGCGGCGATCCGCCAGCCGTCCGCGGTCCGCACCAGAGCGCTGTCGGTGTGACCTGCGGAGACGAACACCTCCTTTGAGCCGTCGGCGAGGACGTGGGTGCTCAGCTGGGCGCCGCGCACGGTGGCCCGGTCCCCGTCGATCTCGATGACGGGGTGCGTGCCCAGGTGCACGGTCCGGTCGAACAGGGCCATCCCGGCCCGTACCCGGGCCAGCAGGGCGCCGCGGCCGTGGACCGTGCCGATCGGCATCTCGGCGGTGACGTCCTCGGTGTGGAAGGCCCGGGCCCACTCCTCGTCGAACCGCCCCTCGTCGAGGGAGCGCACATAGCGGTCCATCAGGTCGCCGATCTCGGCCCGGTCGGTCAGGTACCGGAGCTGGTACCGCATCGCTTCGGTGGAGCTTTCGGTGGAGGTCATGCCGCCGAGCCTGCTACCTCAAGCGGACTTGAGGTCAAGCGCCGGGGTGCCCGGAGCGCGCCCGGGTCCGCAGACCGGCCACCGCGGCGATCCCCGCCACCAGCACCACGCCCGCCGCGATCCGGTACCCCAGCGCGGTGGCCTCGGTGAACGCGGTGGTCACCGCCGCGCCGTGCCCGGTGCCCGCGGCGAACCGCACCGACAGCACGGTCCCCACCACGGCGATCCCCAGCGCCGCCCCCAACTCCCGTGCGGCGCCCTGGAGTCCGGAGCCCATGCCCGACCGGTGGGCCGGCACCGACGCCACGATCGCATGCGACAGCGTCGGCATCGCCAGCCCCGCACCCACCGACATCACCAGCAGGAACACCAGGTACAGCGGATACGGCGTGCCGGCGTCGGCGGTGGACATCAGCAGCAGGCCCACCGCGATCAGCCCCAGCCCCGCACCCACCGCCCTGGCCTCACCGGCCCGGTGCGCCCAGCGCATGCCGTACCGCGTCACCGCCGTCATCCCGACGGCCAGCGGCACGATCGCGAAGCCGGTCCGCAGGGGCGAGTAGCCCTTCACGTACTGCAGGAACTGGGCGTTGACGTAGAACAGCGCGAACATCCCGAAGAACGTCACGGCGATCCCGAGGGCACCGGCCCGCAGCCGTGGCAGCCGGAACAGCCGCGGGTCCAGCACCGGATGCGCGGCCCGCAGACCGTGCCGGACGAACACCGCGAACACCACCAGCGCCAGGGCGAACGCCCCCGTCACCGCGGCCGAACCCCAGCCCCGCCCCGGGCCCTCGATGATGCCGAAGAGCAGCGCGCCCGCCCCGAGGACCAGCAGCACCGAGCCCGGCAGGTCCAGCGCGGCGGTCTGCCGGGGGACCCGCGGCGCGACCGCGGCGACCCAGGCCAGCAGGCCCAGCCCCAGCGGCACGTACGCCCAGAACAGCCCCTGCCAGGGCAGGTACTGAAGGATCAGCGCGCCGCCCGCGTTGCCCACCATGCCGCCGATGCCCAGCGCCGTGCTCCAGGCGGCGACCGCCCCGGCCCGGCGGTCCGGCGGCGTCGCGTGCAGCAGGACGGACATGGTCGCCGGGACCAGCAGCGCAGCGCCCGCGCCCGAGACGGCCCGGCCGGCCAGCAGAACCGGCAGGGTGCCCGCCACCGCGCTGAGCAGGGCACCCGTGGCGAACACGCCGAGCCCGGTCAGCAGCACGCCCTTGCGGCCGTAGCGGTCGCCCAGCGCACCGGCGGGGATCAGCAGCCCCGCGAAGACCAGGACGTAGGTGTCGACGATCCACAGCAGCTGGGCGGCGGACGGATGCAGTCCGCTCGCCGCTATCCGGGGGACCGCGAGGTTCATCGCGGCCACCAGCGACTGCGCGACCAGCACGCAGACGCACATCGCGGCCGTCACCGCACGCCGCCGGCCGGGCCCGGGCGAGCGTCTGCGAAGGGAGTCCGAGAAAGGGGACGGAGACAGTGTCGAGGTCATGGGCGGGACGCTAGAGTCACCGTGGATTAACCTCAAATGCAAGGTATGCACTCCATGATTGCGCGAAACGCAAACATCGACCTCAACCTGCTGACGGCCCTCGACGCACTGCTCGAAGAAGAGAGCGTGACCGCGGCCGCCGACCGCCTCGGGCTCTCCGGGCCGGCCATGAGCCGCGCCCTCGGCCGGATCCGCCGCACCGTCGGCGACCCCGTCCTCGTCCGCGCCGGCCGCCACATGGTCCCCACCCCGCGCGCCCTGGAGATCAGGGCCGAGGTGCGCCGGCTGGTGGACGCCGCCCACGGCGTGCTCGCCCCCGCCGCCCCCGCCGATCCGGCGCAGTTCGCCCGGGCCTTCACCATCAGCGCCAACGACCTCTTCGTCACCGCCGTCGGCCCGCGCCTGGTCGCCCGGGTCGCCGAGGAGGCCCCGCAGGTCGTGCTGCGCTTCCTCGGCGAGAGCCACGTCGACCTGCCGCTGCTCCGGGACGGCGCCGCCGACCTGGAACTCGGGGTGATCGACAGCACCGAACCGGAGATCCGTTCCGAGGAGCTGTTCACCGACCGCGGGGTCGCGGTGGTCCGCGACGGCCACCCGCTCACCGAGGGCCGGCTCACCCCCCGCCGCTACGCCGCCGCGCCGCACCTCAACTTCACCCGCCGCGGCCGGCTCACCGGCCCCATCGACACCGCGCTGGCCGCCCTCGGACTGCGCCGCAAGGTGATCGCCACCGTCCCCACCTTCGCCGCCTCACTGATGATGGTCCGCGACACCGACGCGGTCGGCTTCGCCAACGAGGTGATCGCCGCCTCGACGGTCCGCGCCCTGGGCCTGCGCACCCTGCCCATCCCGCTCGAACTGCCCTCGATGAGCATGGCGATGGCCTGGCACCCCCGCCAGGAGGCGGACGCCGGCCACGTCTGGCTGCGCGGAGTCGTCCGCCGGGTGGTCGGGGAAACGATCGCCGCCGGACCCCCGCCGGAGGCCCGATGACCTCTCGCGCAATGAATCGCCGCCGAGGCGCTTGAACGCGCAATGAATCGTCCGGCCGCACGCAACGGTGGCGCCTTGTCCGGAATCGTCACCGCCCCGTACCGTCATTGCGTCCCGCCCGAACCGTTCGCCGAGGGGTCCCATGACATCGCTGCACACCGCCCTGCTCCAGAGTTCGGGCCGGCCCGGCGATGTCGCCCACAATCTGCGGGTTCTCGAAGACGCGGCCCGCGCGGCCGCCGCGCAGGGCGCCGGGCTGCTCGCCGCGCCCGAGATGTTCCTCACCGGCTACGCCATCGGCGCGGACGTGCCCAAGCTCGCCGAGCCCGCCGACGGCCCGTCCGCGGACGCCGTGGCCCGGATCGCCGCGGACCACGGCCTGGCGATCGCCTACGGCTTCCCCGAGCGGGACGGCGACACGGTCTACAACGCGGTCCAGCTGATCGACGCCCGGGGTGAGCGCCTCGCCACGTACCGCAAGACCCACCTCTTCGGCTGCTTCGAGCGCGAGTGGTTCACGCCGGGCGACCGGCCGGTCGTCCAGGCCGAGCTCGACGGCCTCCGCATCGGCCTGATGATCTGCTACGACGTGGAGTTCCCGGAGAACGTCCGGGCGCACGCGCTGGCCGGCACCGACCTGCTGCTGGTGCCCACCGCGCAGATGCACCCGTTCCAGTTCGTCGCGGAATCGCTGGTCCCGGTCCGCGCCTTCGAGAACCAGATGTACATCGCGTACGTCAACCGCACCGGTCCGGAAGGGGAGTTCGAGTTCGTCGGGCTCTCCACGCTCGCCGGCCCGGACGGCATCGCCCGGGCCCGCGCCGGCCGCGGCGAGGAGCTGGTCAGTGCCGACGTCGACCCGGCGTTCCTCGCCGCCTCCCGCGCGACCAACCCCTACCTGAGCGACCGCCGCCCGGAGCTCTACGGGTCCCTCGTCTGACCCTCCCCCCACCGCCCGCCCCGCCCCGCCTTCAGCTTTCCCCGCAAGGAGTCCGTACCCCATGACGTCCACGGTGCCCCCCGCCGTCCCGCACACCGAAGCGCAGCCGCCGATCACCATGTTCGGCCCGGACTTCCCGTACGCGTACGACGACTTCCTCGCCCACCCGGCGGGCCTCGGCCAGATACCGGCGACCGAGCACGGCACCGAGGTCGCGATCATCGGCGGCGGCCTCTCCGGCATCGTCACCGCCTACGAGCTGATGAAGATGGGCCTCAAGCCCGTCGTGTACGAGGCGGACCAGATCGGCGGCCGGCTGCGCACCGTCGGCTTCGACGGCTGCGAGGAGAGCCTCAACTGCGAGCTGGGCGCGATGCGCTTCCCGCCGTCCTCGACGGCGCTGCAGCACTACATCGACATGGTCGGCCTTCAGACCAAGCCGTTCCCCAACCCGCTCGCCGAGTCGACCCCGTCGACCGTCGTCGACCTCAAGGGCGAGTCGCACTACGCCGAGACGGTCGACGACCTGCCCCAGGTCTACCGGGACGTCGCCGACGCCTGGAACAAGTGCCTGGACGAGGGCGCCGACTTCTCCGACATGAACCAGGCCATGCGCGAGCGCGACGTGCCGCGCATCCGCGAGATCTGGGCGAAGCTCGTCGAGAAGCTCGACAACCAGACCTTCTACGGCTTCCTCTGCGACTCCGACGCCTTCAAGTCCTTCCGCCACCGCGAGATCTTCGGCCAGGTCGGCTTCGGCACCGGCGGCTGGGACACCGACTTCCCGAACTCCATCCTGGAGATCCTGCGCGTCGTCTACACCGAGGCCGACGACCACCACCGCGGCATTGTCGGCGGCTCCCAGCAGCTGCCGCTGCGCCTGTGGGAGCGCGAACCGGCCAAGATCGTGCACTGGGCGCCGGGCACCTCGCTGTCCACCCTGCACGACGGCACGCCGCGCCCGGCCGTGACCCGGCTGCACCGCACCGCCGGCAACCGCGTCACCGTCACCGACGCCTCCGGCGACATCCGCTCCTACAAGGCGGTCGTCTTCACCGCCCAGTCGTGGATGCTGCTGTCCAAGATCGCCTGTGACGACGAGCTGTTCCCGATCGACCACTGGACGGCGATCGAGCGCACCCACTACATGGAGTCGTCCAAGCTCTTCGTCCCCGTCGACCGGCCGTTCTGGCTGGACAAGGACGAGGAGACCGGCCGTGACGTGATGTCCATGACGCTGACCGACCGGATGACCCGCGGGACCTACCTGCTGGACAACGGCCCCGACCAGCCGGCCGTCATCTGCCTCTCGTACACCTGGTGCGACGACAGCCTCAAGTGGCTGCCGCTGGACGCCAACGAGCGGATGGAGGTCATGCTGAAGTCGCTCGGCGAGATCTACCCGAAGGTCGACATCCGCAAGCACATCATCGGCAACCCGGTCACCGTCTCCTGGGAGAACGAGCCCTACTTCATGGGCGCGTTCAAGGCCAACCTGCCCGGCCACTACCGCTACCAGCGGCGGCTGTTCACCCACTTCATGCAGGACCGCCTCCCCGAGGACAAGCGCGGCATCTTCCTCGCCGGCGACGACATCTCCTGGACCGCCGGCTGGGCCGAGGGCGCGATCCAGACCGCGCTGAACGCGGTGTGGGGCGTGATGCACCACCTCGGCGGCACGACGGACCCCACCAACCCGGGCCCGGGCGACGTGTACGACGAGATCGCCCCGGTCGAACTGCCGGAGGACTGACCCGGTTCCGCCGGGGCCTCCGCCCCCCTGACGAGCCCGCGCGGGCGGCCGGTCACACACCGGCCGCCCGCGCCGCCGTGTACACCTCCGCCGCGAGGTCCTTGAGCTCCTCGGCGTCCCGGGCGTGGCCCTGCAGGTCGATCAGGATCTCCTCCACGCCCACCGCGGCGTGGGCGGCGAGATCCTCGACGATCTGCGCCACGCTGCCCTGGAACGGCCGGCGTCCCGGGCCCTCGTACGGAGCGCCGGTGTGCTCGGTGTTCACCCGCAGCACGCTCTGCACCGGCTCTTCGCGGCCCCGTTCGGCGGCCAGCTCCTGCAGCCGCTTCCACTGTGCGGCGAGCTGCTCCGCACCCGTGCCGACCGGCATCCAGCCGTCCGCCCGGTCCACCAGCCGGCGCAGCGCCCGCGGGCTGTTGGCGGGCAGCAGGATCGGCAGCGGACCCTTCGGCTTGGGCCCGACCTCGGAGGGGGCGATGGTGGTCAGCTCCCCTTCGTACGCCACCGGGTCCGGGCCCCACACCGCGCGGCAGACGTCGATCAGCTCGTCGAGGACCTTCCCGCGCCTGGCGAACGGGGCGACCGCGGCGGCCGCGTACTCGTCCAGCGACCAGCCGGTACCCAGGCCCGCGACCACCCGGCCGCCGCTCGCCGCGTCCAGCGTGGCCAGCTGGCGGGCCAGCTGGAACGGCACGTGCAGCGGGGCGACCAGCACGCTCGTGCCCAGCCGGGCCCGCCGGGTGGCGCCCGCGGCCAGCGCCAGCGTCACCAGCGGGTCGGCGACCGAGCGGTACTGATCGGGCCAGGGCAGCCCCGGGATGCCGTACAGGCCCTGGGTGGCGGGCTCCGGGAACAGGATCCGCTCGAAGACCCACAGGCTCTGATAGCCGGTCTCCTCCGCGGCCCGGGCCACGTCGGGAACGTCCCGTCCGATGTCGTACTGCCGCATCTGCGGAAGGCTCAGACCGAGTCGGATGGCCATGCGGCGCACTCCTTGGTGTGGGTGTGGGCGTGGGTGTCAGGTGTCGCGTCGGTGCCGTTCCCTTGTTCGTGCACTCTTCAACTTACCGACCGTGCAGGGGAGTTCGTGGGCCGGGTACTAGGGGCGGCGGGCGGGCTCAGCCGGGCAGCGGGGTCAGCAGCATCCGGCCCACCAGGCCGACACCGGCGTCGAGCCGTTCGGTGAACTCCTCCGTCACCTCCGGCAGCCGGCGCACGCTCCACAGGGCCCGGGCCGCCACCCAGGCGCCGTCCCGGGCCTTGTCCAGGCTCCAGGAACCGATCAGATGGGTCAGCGGATCGGCGATGTCGAGCAGATCGGGGCCGGGCATCAGCTGCTCGCGGATCCGCTCCTCCAGGCTCGTCAGCACCCCGCCCACCCGGTCGAAGTCGCCCTCCAGCGCCGACGGTTCGCAACCCAGCGCCCGGCAGGTGTCCAGCACGGCGAGCGCGAGGTCGTGGCCGATGTGCGCATTGATCCCGGCCAGGGCGAACTGCAGCGGACGCACGCCGGGGTGGCGGCGCAGCTGGAACAGCGGGCGCCAGCAGGCCGGCGGCCGCAGCCCGGCGGCCGCGGCGTCCACCGCGGCGAAATAGCGCCGGGCGAACCGGACGTCCAGCTCCCCGGCGGCCGCCGGGTCCCGGAATGCGCCGTCACCGAGGCGCCGCGCCACCGCCTCGGTGACGGTCAGGTACACGCCGTTGAAGACGGCCACCCCGTCCCCGGCGGGCAGCGCCGCGTCCAGCGTCCGCATCCGCGCCAGCACCCCGGCCACGTCGCCGGGCGGCTCCTGGCGGGGCGACGCGGTGCCGATCCGACCCGGTTCGCCGGCTTCCTGAATAGTCGTCATCCGACCAGCGTGGCAGCAGCCTTGCGGAAATCCGCGTTTCCCGGGCGGCGTTGACCGGAACGGGGTAATAATCGGCGCGCCCTCTTGTGGCTCTCCGGAGCGCCACAAGAGCGGCAACGGCCTTTGAGAAACCCATATCCTTTCGCGTTCCAGGAAGCGCCGCGTGAACGTGGTGCAGAATTCCGGAGGTTGGCGCATGTCCCGAAGACGTACCCCCGTACTCATCGCCCCGCTCCTGGCCATAGCGGCGCTGCTGACCGCAGCCGCTCCCGCCCCGGCCGCCCAGGCCGTGCCCGCCGACAAGCCGCGGGTGCTGTCGAACTGGACCCAGACCGGCGCGGCCAGCTACACGCAGTGGGCCGCCGCCCGGGACCACCGGTCGAAATGGGCCGCGTACCGCTTCAACTGGAACACCGACTACTGCTCCAAGTCGCCGGACAACCCCCTCGGCTTTCCCTTCCACCTCCGCTGTGCGCGCCATGACTTCGGCTATCGCAACTACAAGCAGCTGGGCACCTTCAAGGCGAACAAGGCCCGGCTGGACAAGGCGCTGTACGAGGACCTGAAGCGGGTCTGCGGCGGCTACTCGGGTGCCCGCAAAGCCTCCTGCAAGGCCCTGGCCTGGACGTACTACCAGGCGGTCAAGAAATACGGCCACTGAGGCCCGGGGTGCCCGGGGACCTCGTGGTACGGCGGAGCGCAGCTCCCGGGGGGTGTCCTTCCCCCCGGTCCTGGTCGTACGACGAGGTCCCCCTCCGGCGGCGTGCCGGCGCACGGCCGCGGCGGCCGGGTCGTCGGCGCGGTTTGTCCTGACGCAGTCGTTCGACTATGAATCACCTCGGCTCTGTGACGTGCAGGGCGTCGCGGAAGTGGAGAGTGATCATGGCCGGCTTCGGGTGGAAGCTTCATGGGGACGGGCGGCACCTGAATCCGGGGGAGGTGGTCCGGCCCGGCGAGCGCCTGACGTGGGGCCGCACCGTCGCGCTCGGCGCCCAGCACGTCGTCTCGATGATCGGCGCGTGTTTCGTCGCACCCGTGCTCATGGGACTTGACCCCAGCCTCGCCCTGATGGCCTCGGGCGTGGCCACGGTGCTTTTCCTGGTGATGACCCGCGGACGCATTCCGAGCTACCTGGGATCGTCGCTCTCCTTCGTCGGGGTGTCCGCCGTCATCGCCGGCCAGGGCGGAAATGCCGGCACGCTGACGGGTGCGATGCTCGTCGTGGGTGCCGCTCTGGCGGGCTGCGGGCTCGTCATCCACATCCTCGGCGCCCGGGTGATCCACGCGGTTCTCCCGCCCGTGGTGACCGGCGCGGTCGTGATGCTCATCGGTTTCAACCTCGCCCCGGTGACGGCGTCCGTCTATTGGCCGCAGGATCAATGGACGGCCCTGGCGACCATGTTGTTCACTGGTCTCGCGCTCGTCGTCCTGCGCGGGTTCTGGTCGCGTATTGCCATTTTCCTGGGCCTGGTTTTCGGATACGCCCTGTCCTGGATTCTCGACCGCACCGCGGGAATGATTCATTCCGCCAATGGCGCGGGGAAGGTGACCGACCACTGGCGCCTCGACTTCTCCGGTGTGGAGAAGGCCCACTGGATCGGCCTCCCGACTTTCCACGCCCCGAACTTCTCGGCCTCCGCAATTCTCGTGGCGCTGCCCGTCCTGGTGGCGCTGGTCGCGGAGAACGCCGGTCACGTCAAGGCGGTCGGGGAAATGACCGGCGACCCCCTGGAGGACAAGATGGGAATGGCCATCGTCGCCGACGGCACGGCCACCGTCCTGTCCACCGCGGTCGGCGGCCCCGCCACCACGACGTACGCCGAGAACATCGGGGTGATGGCGGCCACCCGGGTCTACTCCACCGCCGCCTACTCCGCCGCGGCGGCCTTCGCGGTGCTGTTCGGCCTGTGCCCGAAGTTCGGTGCGGTGGTGGCCGCGATCCCCGGCGGTGTGCTGGGCGGCATCACGGTCATCCTCTACGGCATGATCGGCCTGCTGGGTGCCCAGATCTGGATCCGGAACGGGGTGGACTTCACCGTGCCGCTGAACCTCATCCCCGCGGCGGCCGGCATCATCATCGCCATCGGAGGCGTCTCGCTGAAGTTCACCGAGCACTTCGAACTCAGCGGCATCGCCCTCGGGACGCTCATCGTGCTGACCGGCTACCACTGTCTGCGCTGGCTCTCCCGGGCCGCCGGTCAGCGCCGCATGCCGCTCCTCGACGCGGGGACCAGCGGCTACGACGGATCCGCCGACCGGAACGACGGACAGGCGCCGTAGCCGTCCCGGGCCGTACCGGGCCGTCCGGCGTCGCACGGAGGTCCGGCAGCGAAACAGGGCCCGAAAGAGGGGAGTTAGCTCCCCTGCGTCCGCGGTGTGCCTCAGGGGATGCTTGATCCACCTACCGCTGACAGAAACGAGGCGACGATGAACGAGCATGGTGCCGAGGTGGACCTCAGGCCCGGGTGGGGCGGGTCCGCCGCCCTGTTATGGCGAGGCGTGGTGCTGAGCGGGCTTGCGCTGGCCGAGGCCCTGCTCCTGGTCTGGGTGACCCTCGTGGTCTGCCTGGCCTGCGTCGGCGTCGGGGTCCCGCTGCTGCCCGGGGCGCTGGACACCGTGCGCGCCGACGCGCGGCTCCAGCGCAGGCTCGCGCTGGGGTGGACGGGGGTGCGGGTGCCCGAGCCGTACGCGCCCGAACCGCCCGGTCAGGCCCGGCTGCCGGGCCTGCGCCGGGTGCACCGGATGATCGGCGATCCGGCGACCTGGCGTGATCTGCTCTGGCTGCTGGTCAACCCCTGCATCGGACCGGCGCTGGCGCTGCTGCCCGCGGTGGCCCTGGTGCACGGGCTGTTCGGGCTGATCCTGCCGTTCATCTGGCAGCCGGTGGTGGAGAGTTGGGACAACACCTGGTTCCTCTTCCTGCCGGTGAGCAGCCTGCCCGCGGCGATCGGGGCGGCCGGCCTGGGCGTCGTGGAGATCGTGGTCTCGCTGCGGTACCTGCCCCGGCTGATGCTGCCGCTGCACGGCCGCTGGGTGCGTGCCGTACTGGGGACCTCCCGGACCGTGTTATCGGCACGCGTCGACCACCTGACGCACTCACGGTCGGACGCGATGCGCATGCAGGCCGGGGAGATCCGCCGCATCGAGCGGGACCTGCACGACGGAGCGCAGGTGCGGCTGGTCGCCCTCGGCATGACGCTCTCGGCGGCCGAGTCCCTGCTGGAGGAGAACCCGCAGGCGGCGCGCGCCCTGCTCCTGGCGGCCAAGCAGGACTCCACCAAGACGCTCAACGAGATCAGGGACCTGGTCAACGGCGTCCACCCGCCGGTGCTCGCCGACCGCGGTCTGGTCGACGCGGTCCGCACCCTCGCCCTCGGCATCCCGCTGAAGATCCAGGTCGCCGGTTCCCTGCCGGGGCGGCTGCCGGAGCCGGTCGAGTCCGCCGCGTACTTCTCCATCGCCGAACTCCTCGCCAACGTCACCAAGCACGCGGGGGCCCGTGAGGCACATGTCGACATCCGGCACGCCGACGGTGCGCTGCGCGTCGCGGTGCACGACAACGGCGGGGGAGGGGCCGACCTGAAGAAGGGCAACGGTCTGAAGGGGGTCGAACGCCGGCTGGCGGTCTTCGACGGGCCCCTCGCGATCACCAGCCCCGACGGCGGCCCCACCACGGTGGCCTTCGAGATCCCCTGCGACCTCGCCGACCCGACCGACGACCGAGCGGCGACGAGGTGACACATCGAGCCACGGGGAGCAGCCCCTGCGTACCGCGGGGGGTGCTCCCCGCCGGCCCGAGGGAGAAGGGTGGCACGCACATGGCGTTACCTCGGTGGGGGGTCGTCCGTACGGCGCGGTGGGCCGTCGGCGATCCGGAACGGGCGGTCCGCGGCTGGCTGGTCGTCGTCGGTCTCGTGGTCTTCTTCGGCGCCCTGGTCCGGCCGCTCGGCGTGGCCGGCCGGTTCGGGCCCCCGGTGGCGCTCCTGGCCCTGGTCACCGGTGCCCTCGCCACGGCCGGCGGGGCGCGCCTGCGGCACCTGGCCACGCTCGGCTGGGGCGGGGGGCTGGCGGCGCTCGGCGCTCTGGTGACACCGGGCGGAGCCCCGGCCGCCGCGGTGGTGGCCATGGTGGGCCTGGTGCTGGGCCTGGACCTGCTCCCCGCCCACGTACGCCGCTACCGGGAGGAGAGCCTCCGCGGATACCGTCCCGCCGCGGCGCTCACCATCGTGGCCGCCACCTCCGGGCGGGCCGTGGTGCACAGCGCCGGCCTGCTGCTGCTGACCGCGGCCGGGCTCGCGGTGACCGGGGCCCCGGCACTGCCCGGGGTCGCGCTCGGGACGGCGGTGGTGGCCGTGGTGGCGACGCTGACGGCGACCGTCGCGGTGCCCGCCGCGCTCGTGCTCGGCGACCGGTGGGGCCGCACCGCCCCGCGCCGCGCGACCCGCCGGGCGGAGTCCTCCCGGGCTTCCCGGCTGCACCGTGCGCTGCTCGGCCGGGTGACGGACCGTGCGCCGGCGGCTCTCGTCCTCACCGCCGGGGTACTCGCCCTCCTCGCCGGGGCATTGACCCACACGGCCTCCGGTGCGCCGTGGCCGTGGTCGGCCGGGGGAGCGGTACTGCTGGTCCTCACCGCGGCCGGCGCCGCGCTCGCCCTGCGGTCCTGGGTGCTCGGTCCGCTGGTCGTCCTTTCCCAGGCCCTGGTGGTCTCCGTGACATGGGCGGTGCTCGGCGGGCCGGCGCCGGTGGGCCGGTGGGCACCGGTGGCCGCCTGGCTGGTGCTGTCGGCGCTCGCTCTGCCCCGGTACGTCCGGGCGGCCGGACGGATCCGGGAGAACCGGCGCCTGGGCATGCCGGCCGGCGCCGCCGCCCAGGACGGCTGCTGCCGCGCCGGGTTCCCCCTCGCCGCGGCGGCCGCCGTACTGGTGGCGGCCGGCTGGCTCCCGGCTGCCGGGCCGATGGCCGGGATGCGGTCGGCGGCCGTGGTGGCCGCGGTCTCCGCCGTCGCCGTCGAGCTGCTCGTCGGCGTGGTCGCCCTGCCCGCCTGGTGCGCCTGGCGCGGGACGTACGGGGACTGCGGCCAGTCGGGCAGCGGTCCGGCGGGCCTCCTCGGCCGGATCACGGGCCGCCGTGCCGCGCCGCGCCCCGACCGGCTGCTCTCCGGGCGGACGCGGCCCGAGTACCCGGTGAGCGGACCGACGGCCGTGCTCAGCCGTTCGTCAGTCCCGCGTCAGCGCGCTTGAGCATAGTGAGCAGGACCACGCCGGCAGGCGAGAGGACGAGGGGCGGCCCATGAGTAACCCGTTCGACGACGCAGAAGGAACCTTCCACGTGCTGGTCAACGACGAGAACCAGCACAGCTTCTGGCCGGCGTTCGCCGAGGTCCCGGCGGGCTGGCGGCCGGTGCTCTCCTCGGTGACCCGGCAGGAGGCCGCCGGTTACGTCGAGGAGCACTGGACGGACCTGGACCCCGCCCGTCTCGGTTCCCGGGGAGCCTGACGACGTGCCGGACGTGACGGCGGCCATCGAGGTCGAGGGACTGCGCAAGAGCTACAAGGGCGTCGAGGTGCTGCGCGGCGTGGACCTGCGGGTGCCGGCCGGCAGCGTACTGGGACTCCTCGGTCCCAACGGCGCGGGGAAGACCACCACCGTGCGCGTGCTCAGCACCCTCGTGCGGCACGACGCCGGGACCGTCCGGGTCGCCGGGTACGACGTGGCGGGCGAGGCCCGGCAGGTGCGGCGCCGGATCGGCCTGTCGGGCCAGTACGCCGCGGTCGACGAGCAGTTGACCGGCTGGGAGAACCTGACGCTGCTCGGGCGGCTGCTCGGGATGGGCCGCCGGGACGCCCGGGCCCGGGCCGGGGAACTGCTGGAACGCTTCGGCCTGAGCGCGGCGGCCGGGCGGCCGCTCGGCACCTACTCCGGCGGGATGCGCCGGCGCCTGGACCTGGCCAGCACCCTGGTGGGCTCGCCCGAGGTCATCTTCCTCGACGAACCCAGCACCGGCCTGGACCCGGCCAGCCGGATCGCGCTGTGGGACGTGGTCAGGGAACTCGTGGCGCAGGGCGTCACCGTCCTGCTGACCACGCAGTACCTGGAGGAGGCCGACCAACTGGCCGACCACATCTCGGTGATCGCGGACGGCGTGGTGGTGGCCGAGGGCACCGCCGACGCGCTCAAGCGCAAGGTCGGACAGGAGCGGCTGGAGATCACCCTCGCCGACGCGGCGGGCCTGGCCACGGCACGCCGGACCCTGCGCACCGTGGTGACCGGCGAACTGACGGAGGACGCACAGCGCGGCGTACTCGGGTGGCAGCTCGACGACGGGCTCGCCGGGATCGCCGCCGCCGCGTCGGCGCTCCACCAGGCCGGGATCGAGGTGGTCGACTTCGCGCGGCGGCGTCCCTCGCTGGACGACGTGTTCCTCGGCCTGACCGGCCGGCAGGCCGTCGACGGGCCGGGGTGACCCGGGCCGTGGCCGAAGCCCCCGTGTGCCGGGTGTGGTGGTCCCCGGCCGTCGACGATCCGGCTGCCCGGGCCCTGCTCGACGCGGACGAGCGGGCCCGCCGCGAACGGCTGCACCAGGCGGCGGACCGGGCCCGCCTGACGACCGGACGGGCACTGATCAGGACGGTGATCGGCCGGCTCACCGGGACGCCGCCGCGGCGGGTGGCGTTGCACCGGCGGTGCCGGCACTGCGGCGGTCCGCACGGCAAGCCGTTCGTGCCCGGTGCCGGGGTGCGCTTCTCGCTCGCCCATGCCGGTGGCCGGGTGGTACTCGCCGTCACCGAGGGCCCGGAGCCCGGGGTGGACGTCGAGCGGGTCCCCGGCCGGTCCGTGCGGCGGCTGGCCCCGCGGGTGCTGGCCGAGGACGAGTACCGCGCGTTCCAGGCGATCCCCGACCACCGGCGGAACGTGGCCTACGCGGTGTACTGGACGCGGAAGGAAGCCCTGCTGAAGGCGGTCGGGCTGGGCATCGTCGTGCCCAAGCGCGACATCACCGTCTCCGGCCCGGGCCGTTCGGCGGCGCTCGTGGAGTGGCGGGGACCGTACGCCGCCGGGCCGTTCGCCCTGTTCGATCTGGATCCGGGCCCCGGGTACGCCGGGGCGCTGGCGGTGCGCGGCGGCTCGGCGCGGGTCGAGGAGTGGTTCCTGGAGCACCCTCTTGACGACGGCCGAGAGGCGGTCGGGCGACGCCGGCCGCCTCCCTGACGAGGCCCGCGTCAGTCGCCGGTCATATCCCTTGTGGCGCAAGGACTTTGACGGAACGTCATGACGCCGACGTCTGGGGCAGCCGCGCGTCGATGGCCACGTCCTGGGTGAGGATCGCCCGCTGCAGGCTTCGCAGTTTCCGGCCCGGTTCCACGCCGAGTTCGTCCTGCAGCCAGGAGCGGACCCGCTGGAAGGTGGCGAGGGCCTCCTGCTGCCGCCCGGACCGGTAGAGCGCGACCATCAGCAGCTCGGTCAGGCGCTCGCGTTCGGGGTGTTCCAGGGCGAGTTGCTCCAGCCCGTTCACCACGCGGTAGCCGCCGCCGACCAGCTTGGCCTCGTAGAGGTCCTCCAGGGTGCTCAGCCGCTGGCTGGCCAGCCGGCTCATCTGGTTCTGGCAGCGCAGGCCGCCCAGCACGTCGAGCAGTGCGTCTCCGCGCCACAGGGCGAGCGCCTTCTCCAGCACGGTGACGGCCTCGTCGGGCGCGTGCGGGAGCAGGGCCGCCCCCTGCGCGGCGAGGGTGTCGAACCGGTGGGCGTCGACCCGGGAGGGCGGGACGTCCAGCAGGTAGCCGTTGGCCGAGGTGCGCACCATCAGGGTGCCCGGCGTCCCGGTGATCCGTTCCAGAGCGTCGCGCAGGCGGTGGACCCCGGCCTGCAGCGCGTTCTTCGGGTTCTTCCAGGGCCGGTCGGTGAGGAGTTCGTCGATGAGGAAGTCGATGGAGACGACCTCTTGGGCGGAGAGGGCGAGCACGGCGAGCAGGGCCCGGGCGCGGTTCGGCCCGACGCCGTAGGACTTCCCCCGATGGGCGACTTGTAAGGGGCCCAGTAACCCGACCGACACCTCGCCCGTGTCCATGTTGTCCCCGTTCAGGATGTGCAAAGCCATCTGTCTTCCATTCTTCTTCTCCCGGTGGTCAGCGTTCGGCGCCTACTCCCTGTACTCGGCATTCGGCGTCTTCCCCTGTACTCACTTCGGCGTCGCCGGACGGGCGCAAACACGTGATCCCGCCTGGTCGTTGCGGGTGCAGAACGGCGCATGCGTGGGCATGCGACCAAGAACCACTACTTCCCCCGGAAAAACGGACGGGAGAATTCCGTGCGAGGGGCGATGAGGTCAGGCTCGCGAACGAGCGAGCCTCCGGGAGATTCCCCACTGGACAACGGTCCGGCATTGCTGCATGAGCTGGTATTGCTGCATGAGCTGGTCCCCCCTGGGCCTGAGCTGCTGACCATCACCGTGCGCGTACTACGTGCTGAGCGTGGGTCCATGCTTTTCGGCCACGCCAAGCTAACACACGCCGTACTGGTCAGTGATATCGCGCGAGAGGTGCTTTTGCCTTCCCCTTACGGAAAATCCCGGGGGCGGGCGCCGCCGGGGGTGCCGGGCCGGACCGGTCCGGCCGGGCCCGGGGAAGGCACGGGGCGGCAGACCCGTACGGGCCCGGGCGAGGGCGCCGGCGCCCCGCACGGCGGCGAGGTTGCGGAAGGATGGATTCTCCTTGACCACGGCCTTTCCTCGTCGCGCGGAGAGAAAAGACGCGGGATGGCTCGAAATGGGTCAGGGGACGGCCTGGATGCCGGACGCTCACCCGGGAATACCACCGACCGTTGATCGGCGCGGTCAGTGCCCAGTCAGTGCCTCGTCAATCGGCGCGATTACTTTGGGGCCCGTTCCCCGCACCCAATTCGGGGACAGTCGGGCTCGAAAGGAGTCGGCGGGCTGTGACCTCAATAGCCGAGGTATCCACGCACTGGCCGTCACCGGTTTCCCTCGCGGAGCGTCAGCACGACCTGGGACTCACGGACGCGGAACTGCGCCGCTACATCCGGGGGTTCGGACTTTCCCGGATCTGCTGGGACGAGGAGGTCTCGGAGAAGGAGCTGCTCCTCTCCGCCCTGGAGAAACTGCCGTCGCTGCGGGGCGCGGAAGAGCGGGTGCGTTTCCTGATACGCGCCAGGACCCTGCGCGCGCCGTCGCCGTATCCGCACAGCGTGCTCCAGGAGATACGGCGCGAGGCCGGGCTGCGGCACGCCCGCACCTTCGCGCTGACCGAGCACGCCTGCGCCTCCGGCCTGCTGGCGGTGGAGGTCGCGGGGACGCTGCTGGAGGAGGAGGGCGACCCCGAGGCGCTCGCGCTGATCCTGACCGGGGAGAAGGCGCCGACCCGGGAGACCCAGTTCGTGCCCGGGGTGGGCCCCACCGGCGAGGCGACCGCCGCCGTACTGGTGGCGGCGTCCGGGACCCGGGACCGGGTCCGCGGCTTCGCCACCCGGACCGTGTCCACCGGTCATCCCAAGATGGTGATGACGCCGGAGGCGGCCCGGTCCTTCCGCGCGATGTACGCCGACGTCCTCACCGAGGTCATCGACGAGGCGGTCGGCGCCGCCGGGCTGACCATGGGCGAGATCGCCCTGGTACTGCCGCACAACGTGAACCGGGTCGCGTGGACGAAGCTCGCGGACCGCCTGGGCACCCGCACCGAACGGGTGCTCCTGGACAACGTCCCGCGCACCGGGCACTGCTTCGGGGCCGACCCGTTCGTCAACTACGTCACGGCCTGCGAGCTGGGCAGGCTCCGCCCCGGTGACCACTACCTGATGGTGGCCGTCGGGCTCGGGGCGTGCTTCGCCGCGATGGTCGTGGAGCACTGAGCGCCCCGGGTGTACGGGGAGGACGGAGATGCGGTGGAGGAGAACTTCAGCCGGCGGCTGAAGACCGCGGTGGCCGGTGACCCGGGTGCGTCCCTGGTGTTCCTGGGCAACTTCGAGGTCGAGGAGGAGTGGGCCCGCGGCGAGACCGGACTGCCCCGGCTCTCGTCGGCCGGTAACAGCGCCGTGGTCAACCGCATGGAGGAGTTCGCGCTGCTGCTGGGCGACGCCGACGACCACGTCGTCCTCAAGTCCCGGCCCGACGAGGACTACCTGGACCACCTGCGCGGGCTGGGCCTGGCCCTGCCCACCGTGCACGTGGTGGCCGACCAGCGGCCGGACCACATGGTCACCCGGGACGCGCTGGCGGACGACGTGCTGATCGCCACCCTCGGGGAACTGGCCGACCGGGGCGCGCTGCTGGCCCCGCACGGCGTCTCCGCCCTGGAGGAGGAGCTCGCCGCCCGCGCCGGGATCCCGCTGGCCGCCCCGCCGGCACCGCTGTGCAAGGCGGTCAACAGCAAGGTCTACAGCCGGCGCGCCGCGGACGCGGCCGGGCTGCGGCAGCCGCGCGGCTGGGCCTGCGAGACACTCGGCGAACTCGACGCCGTGCTGCCGCACGCCACCGAACTGTGCGAGCGCGGCGCCCGGTTGATGGTCAAGGAGGCGTTCGGCGTCTCCGGCAAGGGCATCGCGGTCGTCGACGGCCGGCGCCGGCTCGACCGGCTGCACACCATGATCACCCGGAGCGCCCGCGCCGCCGGCTCCGACCGCGCCGCCTTCGTGATCGAGGAGCGGGTGGCCAAGGACCGGGACCTCAACTACCAGATCACCGTGGGCCGGGACGGCACCGTGCGGCTCGACTTCGTCAAGGAGGCCCTCACCGAGGGCGGGGTGCACAAGGGCCACCGCTTCCCACCCGACCTGACGCCACATCAGCTCGGAGAGATCCGGCACGCCGCCCACCTGCTCGGCAAGCAGCTGGCGTCCGACGGGTTCTTCGGCGTGGCCGGCATCGACGCGATCGTGGACACCGACGGCGGGGTCTTCCCGGTGATCGAGATCAACGCCCGCAACAACATGTCCACCTACCAGGTCCGGCTCCAGGAACGCGTGCTCGCCCCGGGACAGTCGGCCCTCGCCCGCCACTACCCCCTCCGGCTGCGCCGGGAGCTGCCGTTCGCCGCCGTGCGCCGGCTGCTGGACGGCCTGCTGCTGCGGGCGCCGGGGGAGGAGGGGCTGGTCGTCAACAACTTCGCCACCGTCAACGCCGGCGCAGGCTCCGGGCCCTACCAGGGGCGGCTGTACGGACTGCTGGTCGGCGCCCCCGAACGGCTCCCCGCGCTGGACGAGGCCGTCTCGAAGCACCTGGCCACCCTTACGGAGGAGCCCGCCGATGCCCGCTGAGTTCACCGTGCAGAACCTGGGGATCACCACCCTCGCCGAGCAGTTCGGCACCCCCCTGTACCTCTACGACGGCGACCGCCTGACCGGTCGCATGGACGCCCTGAACGAGCTGCTCCACCCCCGGCTGGAGATCTTCTACTCGCTCAAGGCCAATCCGAACGTCTCCGTCTGCGCCCTGCTGCACGCGCACGGGGCCCGGGCCGAGGTCTCCTCGCTGACCGAGCTGCTCACCGCACGGACGGCCGGGGTGGCTGCCGGCGACATCATCTTCCTCGGCCCCGGCAAGAGCCGCGAGGAACTCGCCGCCTGCCTGCGGGAAGGCGTGTACGCGGTCATCTGCGAGTCCTTCCAGGAACTGGCGGCGATCGAGGAGCTGGCCGGGGAGCTGGGGCTGAGCGCTCCGGTCGCGCTGCGCGTCAACCCGAGCTTCACCGTGAAGGGCTCGGGGCTCACCATGGGCGGCAAACCCCGCCAGTTCGGCATCGACGAGGAACAGCTGCTGGGCTCGGAACCGCTGGGCAAGCAGCTGACGCACGTGCGGCTGATGGGCGTGCAGGTGTACATGGGCACCCGCATCCTCAGCGAGGAGGCCGTCGTGCTCAACACCGAGCGCATCCTCGACCTCGCCGAACGCATCGCGGCGCACCACGGCTTTCCCCTGGAGATGGTCGACGTCGGCGGCGGTCTCGGCGTCGCCTACTTCGACGGCGAGCGCGACCTGGACCTGGCGCGGCTGGCGGCCGGCGTCAATCCGGTCCTGGACGCCTTCGCCACAGCCCGCCCCGACACCCGGCTGATCATGGAACTCGGGCGCTACCTGGTGGCCGAGAGCGGGACGTACGTGGTCCGGGTCGGCTACACCAAGACCTCGGCCGGGGAGAACTTCGCGGTCGCCGACGGCGGCACCAACCACCACATGGCCGCCGTGGGCATCGGGTCGTTCGTCAAGCGGAACTTCCCCATCGAACTGCTCAACCGGCCCGGCACCGGCGCCACCGAACCGTGGAACATCACCGGCCCGCTGTGCACGCCCAACGACACCATCGGCAAGAAGGTGCCGCTGCCGCCGCTGCGGACCGGTGACCTCCTCGGTGTACGGCGGTCCGGCGCGTACGGCCCGAGCGCCTCACCCGTGTTCTTCCTCTCCCACGGCCACCCCGCCGAGGTGCTGGTCCACCGCGGGCGGGCGCACCTGGTCCGGGACGCCGACACCCCCAGGGACCTGCTGGCCCGTCAGCACCTGTACGACCCGGCGTCGTCCGCCGTGCGCCCCCCGCTCGACTCGCTCCCCACCGCCTAGGCCCGGCACCCGGGCCGGCTCCTACCGAAGGACACGGACATGACCGAAGCGACCATCCAGCAGCCCACGACCGAGCAGGACCGGGTCACCGCCGCCGTCACCGAAGCCCTCGGCGACGTCCTCCAGCGTGACCTGACCGGCCTTGCGCCCGGCACCCGGCTCTTCGACGAACTCGGCCTCGACTCCACCGGCGTGCTCGACCTGCTGCTCGCCCTGGAGGAGCTGCTGGACTGCGAGTTCGACACGGAGAACCTGGAGATGGGCCACTTCGCCACCGTCGGCTCGCTGGCCGACCACCTCGTGGGCGAGCTGAGAGCGCAGCGGTGACGGTCGCCCTGACGGTGTCCGCGATGGCACACCGCCGCTTCCCGGCCGGGACCGCCCGCCCCGGCGCCGCCGACGACGACCGGTACCACGCCCGGGTCGCCGCCGGCGCCGGCGTGGCCCTGCGGGAAGCCGGCCGGCCGACGGTCACCGGGTCCACCTTCGAGGAGATGGCCCTCGCCCTGCTGGACCCGCTCGGCGCCCAGGACCACCCCGTCGACCTGCTGTTGCTGGCCTACGCGACGCCCGACCTGCACCCGCTGACGCTCACCGGGCCCACGCTGGCCGCCCGCCTGCCCGGCCGGCCCCGGCTCTTCGGCGTCACCGACACCGGCGTCTCGGCACCCTTCACCATGCTGGCGCTGGCCCGCTCCAGCGTGCTGCGCCACCGCCTCCGGCGGGTGCTGGCGTTCGCCTTCGACCAGTCGGACCTGCCGTACGACGCTTCACCGCCACCGGACCGGCGGGTGGCGGGCGACGCCGCGGTGGCGCTGGTCGTCGAGCCGGCGGCGGACGGCGCCCCGGACGCGCTCCGGGTGCGCCAGCGGGCGGGCGTCCCCGCCGCGGAGGTGCCGCGCACCCTCGACGCCCTCGCGGCCGAACTCGCCGCGGACGGCGCCTCCACGGTCCTGGTCGGCGCCGGGGTGGGGGAGCGCTGGCGGCCGCGGATCCCGCACGTTTCGCTCCGGCACACACCGGAGGGGTGGCCGTGCACCGCGTTGTTCGGAGCGCTGGCGGCACTGCGCCCGGCACCGGACGACGCGCCGGTGCTGCTCGCCGAGTACGACCGGTCCCTCGGTGACCTGTCGGTCTGCCGCGTCGGCCCGGTGGCCGCATGAGCGCCGCGGCCGGGGTGAGCGCCCCGCCCGACCACCGGCAGCTGTACGCCGCGGCCCGGGACGAGGGCCCGGCGGCCGCCCTGCGGGACCTGCTGACCCGGCACGGCCCGCACGCCCTGGACGGCGGCGCCGCCGGCCACGCCGTCCTGCCGGAGCCCGCGGGCCCGGTGGCCGGCCGGGTGCTGCGCCGGTACCCGCTGCCCGGCGGGCCCGTGGTCCTGGTCCGGCGCGCACCGGACGCCCCGCCGGCCGCCCCCGCCGACCTGCCGGCCCTGCTCTGGATCCGGTTCGGACTCACCGCCGGACTCCGCACCGCGACCCTGGCCCGGCTGGGCCGACGCGCCAGCGGGGACGGCACCATCCTCATGCACCAACTGGTCAAGGCCCAGGCCGCGGAGGCGTACGCCGGTGAGCTGGAACTCACGGCCCACGCCGCCTCGCTCGGCCCGGCCGGTGCGACGCCGGCGCAGCTGCGGCAGCTGCACTCCCAGGTCACCCGCACCGACCGGGCATGGCTGCGGCTGCTGGGCGCCCACGGCTTCCTGCGCGAGAGCCCCGGTGGCGTCGCCGAGGTGTCGGAACTGCTGGCCGACGTCTACCTGCACGCGGAGGAGGAACGGTGAACGGTGACGCACGGCTGGCCGCGCTGCGCGCCCGGGCCCGCGAGTGGGGCGACCAGTTCCGGGCCGCCGCACTGGAGCTCGACCGGGACCCGGACGCCGTCCACCGCCACCTGGACCTGCCGGGGGTCCGCCACCTTCGCACCTACGGCACACCGCGCGAGTACGGCGGCCGGCCGCTGCGGATCGGCCCGTACGTCTTCGAAGGCACCGGCGCCGTGGAACACGTCGTGGTGCTGGAGGAACTGGCGCGCGGAGACGCGGGACTGACCCTCGCCGCGCCCGGCCCGTCGATGTCGGGCGTGCTGGTGGACAAGCTGGCCGACCCGGCGCAGCGCGCGGAGTACTACACCCGGCTGGTGCGCGAACCGACCTGGACCTGCTTCGCGTTGACCGAGCCCGGCCACGGCTCCGACGCCTCGGCGATGGAGACCACGCTGCGCCCCGGTGCCGACGGCCGGCTCGTGCTGACCGGCCGTAAACGCTATGTGGGCAACGCCGCCCGCGCCCAGCTCGCCGTGGTCTTCGCCCGCACCGGCAGCGGGCCGCTCGGCGTGACGGCCGTCCTGGTGGACACCGGGTGCGCCGGCTGGCGGGCCGAGCCGCTGGACACCCTCGGACTGCGCGGCGCGCAACTGGGCGCCGTCACCTTCGACGACCTCCGCGTCGAGCCCGAGCGGGTGCTCGGCCGGCACCTGTCGCCCGTCCGCCGCGGCATGTGGGCCTGCATCCAGGTCTTCCACCGGCTGCGTCCCGGGGTGGCGGCGCTGGCCCTCGGCATCGCCGGGGCGGCCCATGCGTACGTCGTCGAGCAGCGGCCCGCCGCCCGGGGCGCCGCCCGGGACCGCATCGAGGAACTGGGCCGCCGGATCGAGGCCACCCGGTCCCTGGTGCTCCGGGCCGCCGCGGAGGTGGACGCCACCGGCGATGGGCACCTCGCCTCGGCCGCCAAGGCGCGGGCGTGCGCACTGGCCGAGGAGGTGACGCTGGCCGCCTGCGAACTGCTGGCACCCGCCGCCCGGGCCGGCCACCCGCTGCTGGACAAGCTGGCGCGGGACGCCCGGGGCGTCGAGTTCATGGAGGGCACCCGCAACATCCAGCACCTCAACCTCTTCCCGGCGCTGCTGTCCGGGCGGGCCACCGGCTGACCGCCGCGGTCAGGAATGGTTGAGATAGGTCAGGACGGCCAGCACCCGGCGGTTGTCGTCCTTCGACTGCGGCAGATCCAGTTTCTGCATGATGTTGCCGATGTGTTTGGTGACCGCCTTCTCCGTGATGACGAGCAAGGCGGCGATCCCGGCATTGGACCGGCCCTCGGCCATGCCGTGCAGGACGTCGCGTTCCCGGTCGGTGAGGCGCGTGACCTTCTCGTCCCGCCCGCTGCCGGACATCATCGCGGTGACCACGTCCGGGTCCATCACCGTGCCTCCGCCGGCCACCTGGCGCAGCGCCGAGACGAACTGCGTGGCGTCGAAGACCCGGTCCTTCAGCAGATACCCCACGCCGCCCTCGCCGTCCGCGAGCAACTCCCGGGCGTAGAGCTGGTCGACGTACTGCGACAGCAGCAGTGACGGCTGGCCGATGTGGCGGCGGCGCGCCTCCAGCACCGCGCGCAGCCCCTCGTCGGTGTGGGTCGGCGGCATCCGGATGTCCGCCAGGACCAGGTCGGGGCGTTCCACGTCCAGGGCCCGGACCAGCTCCGGGCCGCTGCCGACGACCGAGACGACCTCGAAACCGTGCGCTTCCAGCAGCCGGATCAGACCCTCGCGCAACAAGAACTGGTCCTCGGCGAGCACGATGCGCATGGCTGCCTTCCCCCCCATTCGGCCACCACCCGGACCACGACATCGGGCCGGGCCGCCCAGAACCTAGCAACGGCCTTGTAAGAGCGGCAAGTTGGCAAATTCCGGTCAGCGGCCCGTCAACCGGTAGTCAGTGCGATTTGGCAGGATCGCGCACGCATCTGAAGAAGCCCATACCCATCAAGGCGGCAGGTGTCCCATTCACATCATCACCGCTCCCCACGAATTCAATGCCGACGACCTCTTCGTCGATCTGGAACCCCTCGTCGGTGAACCGTTGATGCTGAAATGCGAGGGATTCAATTTCGCCGGTTCCATCAAGCTCAAGGCCGCCCGCGCGATGGTGGACGCCGCCGAACGCCGCGGACGCCTGCGTCCCGGCTCCACCCTGGTGGAGAGCTCCTCGGGGAACCTCGGCGTGGCACTGAGCCTGCTGGCCGCCGCCCGGGGCTACCGCTTCGTCTGCGTGACCGACTCGCGCTGCACCCTCGGCGCCCGTCAGCTCATGCAGGCGCTGGGCAGCGAGGTGCACGTCATCACCACCCCGGACCCGGTGGACGGGCTGCTCGGCGCGCGCCTCGCACACGTCCGCGAACTCTGCGCCGGCAACGAGGACTTCCTCTGGCTCAACCAGTACGCCAACCCGGACAACGGGCAGGCCCACTACGACACCACCGGCCCGGAGATCCTCAAGGCCTTCCCCGACCTGTCGGTGCTCTTCGTCGGGGCCGGGACCACCGGCACCCTGATGGGCTGCGCCCGCTACCTGCGCGACCACAAGCCGTCGGCCCGGGTGGTCGCGGTCGACGCGGAGGGGTCGGTCACCTTCGGCGGCCCCGCCCGGACCCGCATGATCCCCGGCCTGGGCACCGGGGTGCGGCCCCCGCTGCTCGACGAATCGCTGGTCGACGACGTCGTCATGGTCGCCGAGCCCGACACCATCCGCAGCTGCCGCCGGCTGGCCCGCCGCGGCTTCCTCTTCGGCGGGTCCACCGGCACCGTCGTCAGCGGCGCCCTCACCTGGCTCGCGCGGCATCCGCTGCCGCCCGGCGGCCGGGCCGTCGCCATCGCCCCCGACCTCGGCGAGCGCTATCTGGACACCGTGTACCAGGAGCAGTGGGTCGAAGACCTGTACGGCCCGCGGACCCTGGACGACGACGTGCCCGCCCGGGTCGGCTGAGCCGCCCGCCGTCCTTCGCCCCCATCCTCGCCGAGGCGCCCCCGTAGCAGCGGCCCCGCCCTTCCACCGTGACGCGTCCAGGAGACACCATGACCCAACCCGCCGACACCGCCCTGCCGTTGACGGGCGCCCAGTTGGGCATCTGGTTCGACGAGCGGCTCTCGCAGGGGCGACTGGCCTACAACATGGCCGACTACCTCGACATCTGCGGCCCCCTCGACGCGGCCCTGCTGCGCCGGGCGCTGGAGACGGTGCTGCACGAGGCCGAGTGCACCAGGGCGCGGTTCTCCGAGACGGACGGCGTCCCCGTCCAGCACGTGCGGCCGCTCGGGGAACTGCCGCTGCGGCAGCTGGACCTCAGCGGCACCGCCGATCCGGTCGCCGAGGCCCTGCGGCTCTTCGACGAGGACCTGCACCGGCCCTTCCGGCTCACCGGCGGCCTGCTGTTCCGGTTGACGCTGGTGCGCGTCGCCGCCGACCGCCACCTGCTCCACCTGGCCATGCACCACCTGCTCGCCGACGGATACAGCCGGCTCGCGGTCTACCGCAGGCTCAGCGAGGTCTACGGTGACCCGGCCGCCGACGGGGGCGGAACGCCGGGTACACCGCTGCCCCCGCTACGGGTGCTGCTGGACGGCGAGGCGGCGTACCTGGCCTCGCCCGCGGTCGAGCGCGACCGGCTCTTCTGGGAGCGCCACCTGCCGCCACACGCCGAACCGACCAGCCTCGCCACCGAGGACCCGGCACCCGGCACCGCGTTCCTGCGGGTCACCAGCACCGTCGAGGCCGCCGACGCGACCACCTGGCGCGCCGCCGCGACGGACGCCGGGGTGACCTGGCCCACCTTCGCCATCGCCGCCACGGCCGCCTACGTCGCCAAGGCCACCGGCAACCCCGAGGTGCTGCTGACCCTCCCGGTGACCGCACGGCAGTCCGCGCGTGCCCGCACCGTCCCCGGGATGGTCGCCAACTACCTGCCGTTCCCGGCCCGGCTCCCCGCCCCGACGACGGTGGCCGAGCTGCTCACCGCGACCTCCCGGACCCTCGCCCGCTCGCTGCGGCACCAGCGCTACCCGGCCGAGCGGCTGCGCCGGGCGAGGGGCCTGACGGCGGGCGACCGGCGGCCGTTCGGACCGTTCGTCAACGTCCTCCCGCAGAACCCGGAGATCCGCCTCGGCCCCTGCCGGGCGGAGCTGCACAACCTCTCCACCGGCATCGTCGACGACCTGATGATCACCGTCCTGGACGCCGTCGGCGGCGGTCTGGAACTCCACATGAACGGCAACCCCGCGCTCTACCGCCCGGAGGAGATCCGGGGCCACCTGAGCCGGTTCGAGGCGTTCCTGCGCCGGCTGGCGTCGGCCCCGGCCCACACCCCGCTCGGCCGGCTGGAGATGGTCACCGAGGACGAACGCGCCGAGCTGCTCACCGCCGGCACGGGAGCCACCGGCCCGGTGCACGGCGGCGTGGTGGAGCGGATCCGGGAGCGCGCCGAGCGCGACCCGTCGGCCAGGGCTCTGGCGGAGGGCGAACGGACCGTCTCCTACGGGGAGTTGACGGCCTGGGCCGACGCGATGGCGCGGCGGCTGGCCGAGGCCGGCGTGGGGCCCGGCTCGCTGGTGGGCGTCCTGGCCGAACCCGGCGCGGTCTTCCTCGGCACGGTGCTGGCCGTCCTGCAGGCCGGCGGGGCCTGGGTTCCGCTGGACGTACGGGCCCCGGCGGCCCGGGCCGCCGGGCTGCTCACCGACGCCCGCGTGGGCCACCTGGTGGTCGGACCCGGATGCGCCGCGGCGGCCGACGAGGTGACCGCGCTGACCGGCCACCCGGTGCGGCGGCTGGCGGCGGACGGAGACTTCGACGCGGCGGCCGCGCCCGCCGCACCGTCCGCCCCGGTGGGCGAGCCGCGCGACCCGGCCTACGTGATCTTCACCTCGGGGTCGACCGGCCGGCCGAAGGGCGCCGTCGTCGAACGCCGCGGGATGCTCAACCACCTCCTCGCCAAGATCGAGGACCTCGGCCTCGGGCCCGCCGACACGGTGGTGTGGAACGCACCGGTGACCTTCGACGTGTCGGTGTGGCAGATGCTGGGCCCGTTGCTGGCCGGTGGCGTCGTGCAGATCGTCCCGCACGAGGTCGCCGCCGACCCCGAGGCACTGTTCGGCACGGTCGCGGACCACGCGGTGACGGTCCTGGAGGTCGTGCCGTCCCTGCTGCGCGCCGCCCTGGACCTGTGGCAGGTCTCGGACACCGGCCCCGACACCACCTCGCTCCGGTGGCTGATGGTCACCGGTGAGGCGCTCCCGGCGGACCTGTGCGCACGGTGGTGGCGGATCGCCCCGGTGCCGATGGTCAACGCCTACGGCCCCACGGAGTGTTCGGACGACGTGACCCACGCCGTGCTGCGGCCGGGGGAGGAGCTGGGCGCCCGGGTCCCCATCGGCCGGCCGGTGCGCAACACCGTCCTGCACGTGCTCGGCGGCGACCTGCGCCCGGTCCCGGTGGGCCAGGTGGGCGAACTCTTCGTGGGCGGCGCCGGAGTGGGCCGCGGGTACCTCGGTGACCCGGTCAAGACCGCCGCCTCGTTCGTCGCCGACCCCTTCGCCGGGGGCGGGGCACGGATGTACCGCACCGGCGACCGCGTGGTGCGCCGCCCCGACGGGCAGCTGGAGTTCGTCGAGCGCCTGGACCACCAGGTCAAGGTGCGCGGACACCGGATCGAACTGGGCGAGGTGGAGGCCGCGCTGCGCGCCGTCGACAAGGTGGCCGACGCGGCGGTCCGGGCGGTCACCGGCCCGTCCGGCACCACCCGGCTGATCGCCTACGTCGTCGCGCCGGACGTGTCCACGGACGCGGTACGCGACGCGGTCGCCGCGGCGCTGCCGGAGTACATGGTGCCGTCGGGCTGGGTCGCGCTGGACCGGATGCCGCTGACCGCGCACGGCAAGGTGGACCGCCGGGCGCTGCCCGATCCCGCCGGCGCCACCGCCGCCCCGGTCACCCGGCGGCGCCGCGGGCCGCGGCCAGGGGCCGAGACGGTGCTCTGCGAGACCTTCGCCGAGGTGCTGCACCTGGCCGAGGTCCAGGTCGACGACAGCTTCTTCGCCCTCGGCGGCGACTCCATCACCGCGATCCAGGTGGTCAGCCGGGCACGGACCCGCGGGGTGACGCTCACCCCCCGGGCCATCTTCGACCACCGCACCCCCGCCGCCCTCGCCGCGCACCACCCCGTGGGCGGGGGCGAGAACGCCTCGGCGGGCTCGGCGCCCCGGACCACGGCGGCCGACGACGGCGTGGGAGACGTCGAACCCACCCCGATCATCGCCCAGCTCTGCGAGGACCTGACCACGCTCGACGGGCCGGCGGCGCAGTACAGCCAGTACGTCGTCCTCCGCACACCCCCGGAGCTGACCGCCGAACGCCTCCTCCCCGCCCTGCAGGCCCTCGTCGACCGGCACGACGTGCTCCGGCTGCGGCTGGGCGAACCGGTGCCCGGCGTCTGGACGCTGCGCACCGGGGAGCCCGGCACGGTCGACGCCGCCGGCCTGCTCCACACCGCGGACGGCGCCCTGCCCGACCCGGCCGCCCTCGAACGGACCGTGGCGGCGCAGGCCGAGGCGGCCCGCGCCCGGCTGGACCCGCGCGCCGGCGTCATGCTGCAGGCGGTGCTCCTCGGCCAGGGGCCGGACGGCACCGGCCGCCTGCTGCTGCTGGCCCATCACACCGTCGTCGACGGCGTCTCCTGGCGCATCCTCCTCGCCGACCTGCGTTCCGCCTGCGAGGCGGTCGAGGCCGGGGAGCGCCCGGAGCCGGCGCAGGTGCCCACCTCCTACCGGCGCTGGGCGTCGCTGCTGGCCCGCGAGTCCCGCGCCGGCCGGCGGATCGCCGAACTCGACCACTGGCAGCGGCAGACCGGCGATCCGGCCGCCGGTCTCGGCCGGCGCCCCCTCGACCCGGCCCGTGACACCTACGGCCGGGCCGGCCGGCTGCGGCTGCACCTGCCCGAGGACACCACCGCCGCCCTGCTCACCTCCGCCGTCGCCGCCTTCCACGGTGAGATCAACGACCTCCTGCTGGCCGCGCTCGCCCTGGCCGTCGGCCGCTGGCGGTCCCGCCGCACCCCGGACGCCGGCCCGCGGGTCCGGGTCGAACTCGAAGGCCACGGACGCGAGGAACTCGACGAAGCGGCCGACCTGTCCCGCACGGTCGGCTGGTTCACCTCCGTCTTCCCCGTGCTGCTCGACCCGGGGGAGTTCGACGCCGCCGAGGCATGGGCCGCCGGGCCCGCCCTGGCCACCGTCGTCAAACGCACCAAGGAGCAGCTGCGTGCGGTGCCCGCCCGCGGCCTCGGCCACGGCCTGCTGCGCCACCTCAACCCGCAGACGGCCCGGTTGCTGGCGGCGGGCGGCACCCCGGAGATCGGCTTCAACTACCTCGGGCGGTTCACCGCGGACGGCGCGGCCGGCCCGTGGACCATGGACGGCGCGCACGCGGTCGTCGGCACCGGCGTCCACCCCGGCATGCCGCTGCGCCACCCGCTGGCCGTCACCGCCGTCACCGAGGACCTCGGGACCGGGCCGCGGCTGGCCGCCGAGTGGCTGTGGGCCGACGGCGTGCTGACCGCCGGAGACGTCGAGGAGATCGCCCAGGGCTGGTTCGAGGCGCTGCGGGCCGTGGTGCGCCACCTCGCGCTGCCGGACGCCGGCGGACACTCCCCGTCGGACTTTCCGCTGGTCTCCCTGACCCAGGAGGAGACCGACGACCTGGCGCGGGAGGGCGCCGGTGCCCTGACGGACGTGCTGCCGCTGACCGCGTTCCAGCGCGGCCTGCTCTTCCAGGCCCAACTGCGCGGCGACGGACCCGACCTCTACACCCTCCAGGTCTCCGCCGACCTGGTCGGCCCCCTCGACCCTGCGGCGCTGGAGCGGGCGATGGCCGCCCTGCTGCACCGGCACCCCCAGCTGGCGGCGGGCTTCCGCTACCGGGACGCCGGCGACCCGGTCGCCGTTCTGCGCGAGGGCGTCACCGTGCCGCTCACCCGGGCCGACTGCCGCGCCCTGTCCGGCCGGGAGCGCGAGGCGCAACTGTCCCGCCTCGCCGCGGCCGACCGGGAGCGCCACTTCGACCTCGCCCGCCCGCCGCTGATGCGCTGGACGCTGGTCCGCCTCGACGACCAGCGCCACCGGCTGATCTGGACCCTGCACCACATCCTGGTCGACGGCTGGTCCATGCCCGTCCTCGTCCGGGAACTGCTGACCTGCTACGCGGACGGCGGCGAGGCCCAGGGCCTGCCCGCGCCGGTGCCGTTCCGCGCCTACCTGGCCCATCTCGCCGCACAGGACCGCGCGGCGGCCCGGGCCGCCTGGCACTCGGCGCTGGAGGGCCTCACGGGTCCGGTGTACCTCTGCGCGGCCGAGCCGGGCCGGGAACCGGTCGAGCCCGCGTCGGTGCCGCTGCTGCTGACCGAGGCCGAAACGGCCGCGCTCACCGGGTTCGCGGCCGCCCAGGGGCTCACCGTCAACACCCTCCTGCTGGGCGCCTGGGCGGCGTTGCTGAGCCGGACGACCGGACGCGCCGACGTGCTGTTCGGCTCGATCGTCTCCACCCGGCCCGGCGGGCTGCCCGGTGTGGAGTCCATCGTCGGGCCGTTCCTCAACACCCTCCCGGTACGTGCCGCGCTGCGCCCGGACGAACCGGCGACCGACTTCCTGCACCGGCTGCAGAAGGAGCAGTCGGCGCTGCGCGACGCCGACCACCTGGCGCTCGGCGAGATGCTCGGCGGCAACCCCACGCTCGCCGCGGCCGGTGAACCCTTCGACACGGTCCTGGTCTTCGAGAACTTCCCGACCGTGGGCACCGGCGACCTGCCCACCGGGGCGGGCCTGCGGGTGGCCGACGCGGGCGCCCGCGACGCCCGCCACCACCCACTCAGCCTGGTGGTGCGGACCGGCACCCGGATGGAGATCCGTTTCGACCACGCGCCCGACGTCCTGGACCGGGCCCCCGTCGAGGCGCTCGCCACCGCCTTCCGCCGGCTGCTCCTGGGGCTGGTGGAGCACCCCGGCCGGCCCGTGACCGGACCGGACGAGCTGGGCCCCGACGAGGACGTGCTGCCCCGCGGCGCTGTCCCGGCGCCTGCCGGCGGGACGGACCGGGCCGGCACCGGACCGGCCCCCGGCGCGGCGGGTGCCGAGGTGGCCGCCGAGGTGGAGCTGCTGTGCGGACTGTTCGCGGAGGTCCTGGGGCTCGGACAGGTGGGCCCGCAGGACAACTTCTTCCTGCTGGGCGGGGATTCGATCAGCGCGATCCAGGTCGTGGGCCGGGCTCGGGCGAAGGGCCTGCCGCTGACCGCCGGCCAGGTCTTCCGGCTGCGTACCCCCGCCGCCCTCGCCGCCGCCCGGCCACCCGCCGAGGAGCCCGCCCCGGCCGAGGCCCGCACCACCGCGGACCCGACCGACCTGCTCGGCCTGGACGGCGACGAACTGGCCGCACTCGAAGGTGAGTTGGCGGAACTCGACACCGAGCTGGAGTCATGATGGCGATCACCCCCACGAGCCGGCCGAGCAGTGAGTTCCTGCCGCTGTCGCCGCTGCAGCGCAGCTTCCTCTTCCACGCCGACCTCGTGCAGGACGGCCCCGACATCCACGTCCTGCAGTTCACGGCCGACCTCGCCGGTCCCCTCGACGAAGGCCGGCTGCGCTCCGCGGTGCGCACCCTGTTCGTACGCCACCCCAACCTGCGGGCCTGCTTCCGCACCCGCAGGTCGGGGGAGCCGGTACAGGTGGTGCCCGCCGCCGTGCCCCTGCGCTGGACCTCGATCGACCTCGGCCATCTGCCCCCCGACGGGCAGCGTGCCGAACTGGAACGGATCACCGAGGCCGACCGCACCGAACGCTTCGACCTCAGCCGCCCGCCGCTGCTGCGCTGCACCCTCGTCCGCCGCGCCGACGGTCTGCACCGCTTCCTGCTCACCGTGCACCACATCGTGGTGGACGGCTGGTCCATGCCGCTGCTGCTGTCCGGCCTCTTCGAGGACTACGCCGCCGCGTCCGCCACCGCCGGCCCCGACGTACGTCCGGGGACCGGCTACCGGGACTACCTGGCCTGGCTGACCCGCCAGGACGGCCCGGCGGCACGTCAGGCGTGGCGCGAGGCGCTGTCGGGGCTGTCCGAACCTTCCCTGGTCGCGCCGGACGACCCGGGCCGCACCGCGGTCGTCCCGCACACCGTCCGCGGCCACCTCGCGCCACCGGCCGCGGAACGCCTGGCCGGCTGGGCGCGCGGCCACCAGCTGACCACCGGCATGGTGGTCCAGGGCAGTTGGGGACTCCTCGTCGGCCAGCTCACCGGCCGGGCCGACGTCACCTTCGGGGTGGTGGACTCCGGCCGGCCGGCCGAGCTGCCCGGTGTCGACTCGCTGGTCGGGATGTTCGCCAACACCCTGCCCGCCCGGCTGCGGATCGACCCGGCCCGCTCCCTGACCGAGGTGTTCACCGCCTTCATGGACCAGCAGGCGGACCTGCTTCCGCACCGGCACCTCGGCCTCGTCGACATCCAGCAACTCGTCGGCGGCAGAACCCTCCTGGACACCGCGGTCCTGTTCCAGAACTACCCGCGCACCGGCGAGGACGCCTTCACCGAACTGACCGGTCTGCGCCTGCTCGCCTCCGACATCCGCAACGACACCGAGTTCCCGCTGAGCCTGGTCGTCCTTCCCGGGGACGGCCTCGAACTGCGCCTGCAGTACCACCCCGGACTCGTCACCGAGCAGGCCGCCCACCGGCTGCTGGAACGCGCCACCCGGCTGCTGGAACGCCTCCCCGACGTCGCCGGCGAACCGGCCGGCCGCCTCGACCTCCTCGCACCCGGCGAACGGGAGCTCGTACTGGGCCGGTACAACGACACCGCCCGGCCCGCCCCCGGCCGGCTGCTGCCGGACGCCCTCGCCCGGCGGGCCGCCGCGGACCCGGACCGGGTCGCCGTGGTCAGCGACCACGGGACGCTGACCGCCGGAGCGCTGGAAAGCCGCGCCAACCGGCTCGCCCGGCACCTGCTCGACCACGGCGTCCGGCCGGGGTCCGTCGTCGCCGTGGCCATGCCCCGCACCGGCGACCTGCTGGTCGCCGTGCTCGCCGTCCTCAAGGCCGGCGGCGCGTTCCTCGCGGTCGACCCCGACCACCCGCGCACCCGCATCCGGTACATGCTGGACGACGCCCGCCCCGCCGTGCTGCTGAGCGCCACCGCCGAGGCCGCCGCCATCGGCTGGCCGGGCCCCACCGTCCTCGTGGACCGGCCCGCCGTCCACGACCTGCTGGACACCCTCGCCGACGGCGACGTCGCCGACGCCGAGCGGGGCGGCCCGCTCCACCCGGGCCTGCCCGCCTACGTCCTGTACACCTCGGGCTCGACGGGCCGGCCCAAGGGCGTCGTGGTCCCGCACGGCGCCCTCGCCAACTTCCTCCACGACCTGCCGCGCAGAGTGCCCCTGACCGGGGACGACCACATCCTGGCGACCACCACCTTCGGGTTCGACATCGCCCTGCTGGAACTCTTCCTGCCGCTGCTGACCGGCAGCGGCCTCGTCCTCGCCGACCGCGCCACCACCCGCGACCCGGCGGCCCTCGCGGCGGCGGTACGGACCCACGGCGCGACCGTCCTGCAGGCCACCCCCAGCCAGCTGCAGGCGCTGCTGACCTCGCAGCCCGCCTGCCTGGCCGGACTGCGCCTGCTGTCCGGGGGAGAGGCGCTGAGCGCGGCGCTCGCCGAGGGGCTGCTCCGGCACGCCGGATCCCTCGTCAACTTCTACGGGCCCACCGAGGCCACCGTCTACGTCACCGCTCACGAGGTACGGACGCCGGTCGACCGCACACCGCCCATCGGCACCCCGCTGGCCAACACCCGCGGATACGTCCTGGACGCCGCGCTGCGACCGGTACCGCCCGGCGTCGTGGGCGAGCTCTACCTGGCCGGCTCCCAGCTGGCCGACGGCTACCTCGGCCGCCCCGCGCTGACCGCCGAACGCTTCGTCGCCGACCCGCACGGTGCCCCGGGCACCCGCATGTACCGCACCGGTGACCTGGCCCGCTGGGACGCCGACGGGCAGCTGGAGTACCTCGGCCGGACCGACCACCAGATCAAGGTGCGCGGCCACCGCATCGAACCCGGCGAGATCGAGGCGGCCCTCGTCGAACAGCCCGGCGTGACCCATGCCGTGGTGGTGCCCCACACCTACGGGGAGGACGACGTACGGCTGGTCGCCTACCTCGTCACCCCCGACCCGGACCCGGACACCGCGCGGATCCGCGAACGGGTGGCCGCCGCGCTGCCCTCCTACATGGTCCCGGCGGCCTTCGTCCGCCTGGCCGAGCTGCCGCTCGGCCCCAGCGGCAAGATCGACCGCGCCCGGCTCCCGGAGCCGCCGGCCACCACCCGGGCCCGGCCCCTCCCGGCCACCGGCACCCCCGCGCTGGACATCCTGCGGGGCCTGTTCGCCGACGCCCTGGGCTGCGCCGAGGTCGGCCCGGACGACGACTTCTTCGTCCTGGGCGGCCACTCCCTGCTGGCGACCCGGCTGGTCAGCAGGGTCCGGGCCGCGCTCGGGGCCGAACTGTCGGTCCGCGCCCTCTTCGACCACCGCACGCCGGCCGCCCTCGCCGGCCACCTCACCGCCGCGCCGGCCGCCCGGGAACCGCTGCGCCCGCAGGAACGGCCGTCCTTCGTGCCGCTGTCGCACATGCAGCAGCGGCTGTGGTTCCTCAACCGCCTCGCCCCCGGCGGCGGCGCCTACCACGTGGCGTCGGCGGTCCGCCTCACCGGCGCGCTGGACACCGGGGCGCTGCGCGCGGCCCTGGGCGACCTCACCGACCGCCACGAGGTGCTCCGCACCGTCTACCCCGAACTGGCCGGCGTCCCCGGCCAGGTGGTGGTGGACGCCGCCGAGGCCCGGCCGGAGCTGCCCCGGTACGAGGTGACCGGTGGCGAGCGGGAGCTGACCGCCCGGCTCGCCGCCGAGTGCGCGGCCGACTTCGACCTCACCAGCGAACTCCCGCTGCGCGCAAGGCTGTTCCGGCTCGGACCGGACCGGCACGTGCTGCTCCTGGTGATGCACCACATCGCCGTCGACGGCTGGTCGCTGGAGGTCCTCGCCGGCGAACTCTCCCGGGCGTACCGGGCGCGGGCCGCCGGCCGTGCCCCCGAACTGCCCCGACTCCCGGTCACCTACGCCGACTTCACGCTGTGGCAGCGGCGCCTGCTCGGCGCCGAGGACGACCCCGAAAGCCTCCAGAACCGGCAACTCGACCACTGGACCACCTCCCTGCGCGGCATGCCCGAAGAGCTGGAGCTGCCCACCGACCACCGGCGGCCGCGGGTGGCCGGGTATGCCGGTGATGCGGTCGGCTTCACCGTGCCCGCCGGGATCCACCGCCGGCTGGCCGCGCTGGCGGTCTCCGCCGGCGTCAGCCCGTTCATGGTGCTCCAGGCCGCCCTCGCCGTCACCCTCACCAAACTGGGCGCCGGCACCGACATCCCCCTCGGCACCCCCGTGGCGGGCCGCACCGACGCCGCCCTGCACGACCTGGTCGGCTTCTTCGTCAACACCCTCGTGCTGCGCACCGACACGAGCGGCGATCCGACCTTCGGCGAACTGCTGCACCGGGTCAGGGAGGCGGACCTCGGTGCCTACGCGCACCAGGACCTGCCCTTCGAGCGCCTGGTGGAGGCGCTGGGCCCCACCCGCTCCCTGGCGCGCCAGTCCCTGTTCCAGGTCATGCTCATCCTCCAGAACACCGAGCGCCCGCGGTTCTCCCTGGACGGGCTGGAGTGCGCCCCGGTGGAGGTGGGCGCCGGCGTCAAGTTCGACCTCGCCTTCGAGATCGCCGAGGAGCACGACGCCGACGGACCGGCGGGCCTGGCCGGCCGGCTGGAGTTCGCCACCGACCTGTACACCCGTCCCACCGCCGAGCGGCTCGCGGAGCGCTTCGTCCGGCTGCTGACCGCCGCGGTCACCCGGCCCGCGGACCGGCTGAGCTCCCTTGCGGTCCTGGCGCCCGGGGAACGCCGGCAGCTCCTGGACCGGTGGAGCGCCGACCGGCGGTGGACCGCGCCCCCGCCCGTCACCCTGCCGGCCCTGTTCGAACAGTGGGCGCGGCAGCAGCCCGGCCACCCCGCGTTCGTCTCCGACCGGGACCAGCTGAGCTACCGCGAACTGGACGAGCGGGCCGGCCGGTTGGCCCGCCATCTGCGGGACCTCGGCGCCGGCCCGGGCACCCTGGTCGCCCTGGCGCTGCCCCGCTCGGCCGACCTGGTGGTCGCGCTGTTCGCGGTGCTCAAGACCGGCGCGGCCTACCTCCCGGTGGACCCCGGCTACCCCACCGCGCGGATCACGCAGATGCTGACCGATGCCCGGCCCACGCTCCAGGTCACCCGCACCGCGGTGCGGGCCTCGGGCGCGCTGCCCGGCGATGTGGTCGCGGACGGCCGGACCGTGGTGCTCGACGACCCCGCGACCGCCGCGTCCGTCGCCGCGCACCCCTCCCGGCCGCTGACCGACGACGAGCGCACCCGGCCCCTGACCCCCGCGGACCTCGCGTACGTGATCTACACCTCCGGTTCCACCGGGCGGCCCAAGGGCGTCGCCGTCAGCCACGCCACGGCCGCCGACCTCGCCCGCGACCACCGCGCCCGCCTCGGACTCGGCCCGCACACCAGGGCCCTGCAGTTCGCGTCCTTCGGCTTCGACGCGGCCGTGTGGGAACTGTGCGTATCGCTGTTCAGCGGCGGCACCCTCGTCCAGGCCGACGACGACCGGCGGGCCGGGGAGCCGCTGGCCGACACGATCGGCCGGCACGCGGTCAACCTCGCGGTGCTCCCGCCGGTCGTGGTCGCCTCCCTCCCGCCGGACGCCCGGCTGCCGGAGGCCATGCTGCTGGCGGTCGCCGGCTCGGCCTGCCCACCGGAGCTCGTCGAGCGCTGGGCCGGGGCCACCCGGATGGTCAACGCCTTCGGCCCGACCGAGACCACGGTCTGCTGCTCGATCAGCGAGCGGCTCGACGGGGGCCGCCCGCCCATCGGCCGCCCCGTCGCCGGACACCGGCTCTACGTCCTCGACGACGCGCTGTCCCTGGTACCGGCCGGCGTCACCGGAGAGCTCTACGTGGGCGGCACGGGCCTCGCGGTGGGCTACCTCAACCGCCCGGAGCTGACCGCGCAACGCTTCGTCGCCGACCCCTTCGGCCCGCCCGGCTCCCGCATGTACCGCACCGGAGACCTCGTGCGGTGGCTCCCCGACGGCAACCTGGACTACGTGGGCCGGGCCGACCAGCAGGTCAAGATCCGCGGCTTCCGGATCGAGCCCGGCGAGATCGAGAGCGCGTTGACCGAGGAGCCCGGGGTGGCCCAGGCGGCCGTCGTCGCACGTGAGGACCGCCCCGGGGACCTGCGGCTCGTCGGCTACCTGGTGCCTGAGGCCGGGACCGAACCCGACCTCCCGGCGCTGCGTGCCGCGCTCGCCCGCAAGCTGCCCGGTCACATGGTGCCCGCGGCCCTGACGGCCCTGCCGGAGCTGCCGCTGACCGTGCACGGCAAGCTGGACGTCGCCGCGCTGCCGGTGCCCGAGCGGCGCGGCACGCCGTCCCGGCCGCCCGCGCCCGGGACCGAACGGCAGGTCGCCGACGCCTTCGCGGAGGTGCTGGGGGTGGCCGGGGTCGGCGCCGAGGACGACTTCTTCGCCCTCGGCGGCAACAGCATCGGCAGCGTCCAACTGGTCTCCCGGCTGGCCAAGGACGGCCTGCGGATCGCCGTCGCGGAGGTCTTCACCGCACGCACCGTCGCCGCCCTGGCCGCGCTGGCCGGCCGCAGCCCGGCGGCCTCGGGCGACGGGACGGTCCGGCACCTGGAGGAGCAGTGGACGGCCGGCGGGCTCGACGCGGCCGGCCTGGACCCGTTCGCCCCCCTGCTGCCCATCCGGCCCACGGGCGAGCTGCCGCCCCTGTGGTGCCTCCACGGCGGGCTGGGCCTCAGCCTTCCGTACCTCGGCCTGGCGGCCCACATCGACCCGGCCCGGCCCCTGTACGGCCTCCAGGCGCCGCAGGCGAGCGGTGGCGCACCGCCGGCCGGCCTGGAGGCGCAGGCCGACGACTGCCTCCGGCTGATCCGGCGGATCCAGCCCGAGGGCCCCTACCACCTGATGGGCTGGTCCTACGGCGGCCTGCTCGCCCACCAACTGGCCGTCCGGCTCCGGGACGGCGGCGAACGGGTGGCCTACCTGGCCAACCTCGACGCCTACCCGCACGACCCGGCCCACGACGGGCCGCTGCCCGGCGACCGGGAACTCCTGGTGCGCTTCCTCGCGTACCTCGGGCACGAGGACGCGGCCGGGGCGGCCGACGGCGGCGCCGAGTCCGTCGCGCGGACGCTCCGCCGGCACGGGGGGACGCTCGCCCGGCTCGCCACCGAGGACGTCGAGCGGCTGATGGCCACCATGCGGCACCACGCCGACCTGGCGACCCGCTTCCGGCCCGGCAGTCACGAGGGCGAAATGACCCTGGTGGTCGCCGCCGCCGAGCGCACCGCGGAAGCCACCACGCACTCCGTCCGGCGCTGGCGGCAGCACGTGACCGGCACGGTGCACCGGCACGACGTACCGCACGAGCACGAGTACCTGATGCACCCCGGCCCCCAAGCGGCGATCGGGAAGATCATCGACGACGACCTGCGCCGCCTCACGTCGCGGCGCCCCGGAAGGCAGGCATGAGCACCCTCACCGTCGACACCCCAGCCGGACCGTCCGCCGCAGCCGGCGTCATCAGGGAGACCTTCGCCCTGGCCGGCCGGCGCCTGCGCCACCTGCGCCGGGCCCCCGGCCGCATGGTGGGGCTCGTGATGAACCCGCTGGTGATGCTGCTCGCCGTGGGCTACCTGTTCAAGAACGCCATCGTGTCCCCGCACGGCGGTGCCTACCAGGAGTACCTGATGGCCGGCATCACCGCGCAGATAGGCCTGGCCGGTGTGGGGCCCACCGCGGTCAGCGTCGCCCTGGACCGGCGGGCCGGGCTGATGGACCGCTTCCGGTCGCTGCCCATCTCCCGGGCGGCGGTGCTGACCGCGCACGCGCTGGGCGACCTGCTGATCGGGCTCGGGGTCCTGGTGGTGATCAGCCTCGTCGGACTGTGCATCGGCTGGCGGGTGCACGGCGACCCGCTGTCGGTCCTCGCCGGGTTCGGCGTCGCCGCCCTGTTCATCCTCGCGACCGTGTGGGTGGGCATCGCGCTCGGGATGACCGTGAGCAACATCGAGTCCGTCGACTCGATCGCGGCCCTCGGCCTGGTCGTCTGCACCTTCCTCTCGGACGCGGTCTTCTCGGCGTCCGCCATGCCCGCCTGGCTCCGCCCGGTGGTGGAGTGGAACCCGGTCACCGCGGTGGCCGACGCCATCCGCCACCTGTGGGGCAACCCCGTCCAGCCCGGCTCGGGCTTCCCCGGCCAGCACCCCTTCCTGGTCGCCGGCTGCTGGCTCGGGCTGCTGCTCGCCGGGGCCATGGCGGCCGCCCTGACCAGCTTCCGGTCCCGGGAGTGAGCCGCCGCGCGCGGGGCGGCCATCGGGCACCTGGGCACCCGGCGGGCGGAGCATACTGAGCAGCCGCTTACCATGGACGGGCATGTCCGCAACAGCACCAGGAGCCCCGTCCGTGACCGTCGAATCCCTTCCGGCCGCCGCCCTCCCGTACGGCCGGCTCGTCCCCGTCACCGTCCACTTCGACGACCTCGACGCGCTGGGCATGCTCCACAACTCCCGCTACCCGCTGCTCGTGGAACGCGCCTGGGCGGAGTACTGGCACGGCCAGGGCTTCGGCTTCGACGGCGACTGGGCCGCGGCCGGCGACATGTGCAACGTCATCAAGGAGATGCGGGTCTCCTACGAGCGCCCGGTCACCCGCCCCGGCCACTACGCCGCCCACCTGTGGATCGAACGCCTCGGCCGCACCGGCCTCACCTACGGCTTCCGGCTCTGCTCGGCCGACGGCGGCGAGACCTACGCCCACGGTCACCGCGTCCTGGTCCGGGTCGACTCCGCCACGCTGCGGCCCACGCCGTGGTCCGACCGGGCCCGCGCGGTGGCCGGGGAACTGATCCGGCCGGAGCGGGACGAGCCGGGGACGGCGGCGGACGCGGCCTGATCCGCCGGACCGGCCCCGGCCCGCCGCCGGGACCGGTCCGGCTCAGGACCGTTCCAGGTCGTCCGCCACCGCGGGCGCGCCCCCCGAGGCCGTCCGGGCCGGGACGGCCAGCACCCGGGCCCCCACGACCAGACCGCAGGCCAGCGCCGTGACCAGCGCGAACGAGACCGTCAGCGAACTGGCCTGGGCGATCTGGCCGATCGCGGACGGGGCGATCAGCCCGGACGTGTAGGTGATCGTGGCGACCCCGGCGATCGCCTGGCTCGGCGCCGGACCGCTGCGCCCGGCGGCCGCGAAGGCCAGCGGGACCACCACCGCGATGCCCAGGCCGATCAGCCCGAACCCGGCCATCGCCGTCACCGGGTGGCGGGCCGCGACGATCAGCAGTCCGCCGGCCACCGCCAGCACGCCCCCGGCCCGTACCGTGCGCACCGCGCCGAAGCGGGCCACCACCTTGTCGCCGGCCAGCCGCGCGGCCGCCATGGTGCAGGCGAAGGCGGTGGTCGAGGCGGCCGCCAGACCGGCGTCCGTGCCCAACCGGTCGCGGAGGTAGACCGCCGACCAGTCCAGCCCGGCACCCTCCGCGAACACCGCGCAGAATCCGATGACCCCGATGACCAGGGCCGACTTCGGCGGCAGCGCGAACCGCGGCGGCGGATGCTCCTCGGGGGCGCTGCGCAGGTCCAGCACGCCCCGGCAGGCGGCCGCGCCCAGCAGGGTCAACACCAGTGCGGCACCGGCGAGATGGAGCCGGGCGTCCCAGCCGGCGTGCGCGGCGAGGGTGCCGGCCGCCGAGCCGAGCAGGGCGCCCGCGCTCCACATCCCGTGCAGCCCCGACATGATGGGCCGCCCGAGCCGGTCCTCGGTCTCCACGCCGAGGGCGTTCATCGCGACGTCCGCCGTGCCGGAGGCCGCGCCGTACACCAGCAGCGCCGGGCAGAGCGCGGACAGGCCGGGGGAGAGGGCGGGCAGGACCAGCGAGAGGGTCCACAGCGCCAGCAGTGCGCGCAGTGCCGTCCGGGCGCCGAAGCGGTGACTGATCCGGCCGGCCAGCGGCATGGCCAGCGACGCGCCGATCGCCGGGAAGGCGAGGGCCAGGCCGAGTTGCCCGGCGGAGATGCCGGTGTGGTCCTGGATCCAGGGGATGCGGGTGGCGAAGTTGCCGGTGACCGAGCCGTGGACGAGGAAGACCAGCGCAATGGACCGGCGGGCGCGGCGCAGCCGGTCCTGGGGGAGCGGCGAGAGCGGGGAGAGGGGGAAGAGGGAGCCGTCGGGGGTGCCGGTGCCAGCCATGGGCTGTAAATTATCAGGAACCCTGCCTGTTAATAAGGGTGTTGGCCCGACCGGATGACAGAATCCCGCCCATGCACCCACCGCGCGCGGCAGCCGCCGGCCGCACCGCCTCCCCGGCCACCGCCCGGCTGATCAACGACCGGCTGGCCCTCCAACTCCTCCAGTCCGAGGGCCCCTTGACTGCCGGTCAGCTCAAGACGCTGACCGGGCTGTCCCGGCCGACCGTGGCCGACCTGGTCGAACGCCTCCAGCAGGCCGGACTGATCGCCGTCGTGGGCGAGAGCGGCGCACAGCGGCGCGGACCCAACGCCCGGCTCTACGGAATCGTCGCCGACCGCGCCCACCTCGTCGGCCTCGACCTGCGCACCCACAGCGTCACGGTCGCGGTCGCCGACCTCCTCGGCCGGGTGCGCGCCGAACGCACCGCCCCCGTCGGCGCGGACACCAGCCCCGACGCGGCCGTCGCCACCGCCCTCGCCGTGGTCGACAAGGCGCTCGCCGCGGCCGGCGCCGACCGGCCGCACACCCTCGCGGTCGGCGCTCCCGGCCTGGTCGCCCCCGCCACCGGCCGGCTCGGCGGCACCGACTCGATCCCGTCCTGGCACGCCACCCTGGTCGGTGAACTGCGCACCCGGACGGCCGCACCGGTCCTGCTGGAGAACGAGGTCAACCTCGCCGCCCTCGCCGAACAGCGCGAGGGCGCGGCCCGCGACCACGACACCTTCGTCCTGCTCTGGCTCGGCCACGGCACCGGCGCCGCGGTCGTCCTGGACGGCGCGCTGCGACGCGGCGCCTCGGGCGGCACCGGCGAGATCGGCTTCCTCCCCGTCCCCGGCACCGGCGCACTGCCCTCCGCCACCGGCTGCGACGGCGGCTTCCACTCCCTCGCCGGCTCCGCGGCGCTCTGCGCCCTCGCGGCGGAGCACGGCCTCGCCGTCCCGCCCGGCGAACCGGCCGGCCGGCGCGGCGCCGCCGGCCCCACCGACGCCCCGCCCGCCGAGGCGCTGGTCCGCGCCGCCGTCACCGCCGAGGAAGGCGGCACCGACCCAGCCGCCACCGCCTTCCTCGACGCCCTGGCCGCCCGGGTCGCCCTGGGCGCGGCGGCCGTCTGCGCGGTGCTCGACCCCGGCTGCGTCGTCCTCGGCGGCGAGATCGGCCTGGCCGGCGGCGCCGCGCTCGCCGACCGGGTCGCCGGCCGGCTGGCCCGGCTCTCCCCGCTGCGCACCGACGTACGGGCCGGCGCGGTCGGCGGCCGGGCGGTACTGCGCGGCGCGGTCCTCGCCGCCCGGGACGCCGCGCAGGACGAGCTGTTCGCCCCGGCGGGCTGAATCCGCTCCGGGTGAAGCCGGGCCGGGCCACCCGGCTCCGCGCGGCCCGGCCCGCGCTCAGTGCGCCGCCCCGCCGCCCGCCCGTTCCGCCAGGAACTCCGCGTAGGTCCCCACCCCGACGGCGTGTTCCGGGGTGAGGTTCCCGCCCCGGCGCAGCGCCGCGCCCACCTTGCCCGGCACCGGCACCGGCATCAGCAGCCGGCGCCGCCCACCCGCGTCGAGCGTCGCCCGCACCAGCTCCCGGGCATCGAGCACCTCGGGCCCGCCCATGTCCGTGACCCGCCCCGCGGGCTCCCCGGCTGCCAACTCGGCCAGCCGCGCGGCCACTTCGCGTACCTCCACCGGCTGCATCCGGATCCCGGTCGGCACCGGCACCACCGGCGACCGGGCCCCCGCCTTGACCATCTGGAGCACCAGATCGTGGAACTGCGTCGTCCGCAGCACCGTCCAGCCGATGCCGGAGTCCTCGATCAGCCGCTCCACCGCGAGCTTGGTCCGGTAGTAGCCGAGCGGCACCCGGTCCACCCCGACGATCGAGATGTAGACCAGATGCGGCACCCCCGCCGCCGTCACCGCGTCGAGCAGCGGCCGGGCCGCCTCCAGGTCACCACCGGACGGCGTCGAGGCGCAGTGCACCACGGCGTCCACGTCCGCGAGCGCCACGTCCAGTCCGGTGCCCTCGCGCAGATCGACCGCGTACGACCGCAGCCGCGGCCGTTCGGTGCCGGTGTGCGGCCGCCGGCTCACCGAGCGGACCTCGTGCCCGTCACCCAGCAGTCGCTCCACCAGCGGCCGGCCGAGCGTGCCGGTACCGCCGGTCACCAGAATTCTCGCCATCGTCGATCAGTCCTTGCGTGCGGGGGGACAACTGCGTCCCCGGTGCGTACCGTCCCCTCATGACGGAACAGCCGTCCCCGTTCGTGACACCGCGGCGCGCCGGACGCTGTGAGACAGCCCACAGCGGTTCGCCCGCATGGGCGACTACCGGCCGTGGCAGACTGAAGCTGTACTGACATAAGAGCAGCAGCGCACTCCGGGGTCGGTGTAATTCCGAACCGGCGGTAACAGTCCGCGACCCGTCCGCCTCCAGCGGTCGGTTGAGCAGGTGGAATTCCTGCACCGACGGTGAAAGTCCGGATGGGAGGCAGTGCGCGGCGGGCGAGCTTCGGTACACCGCCGTCGGCGGCGCCTTTCGGTCTTATCCGGGCGGGCGCTTCCTTTTCCGGCGCGGTGCCCCCGTTGCGTCGTTCCGCTTTCTGTCGTCCAGACAGCCCCGGAGTCCGTGCCCGAAGAGGCAGGAGGACCCGGTGGCCACCGCAGCCCCCGTCGAGACCGCGGCGATGCGCCGAGCCATCGAGCTCGCCGCCCGCGGCCTCGGGCACACCAGCCCCAACCCCGTGGTCGGCTGTGTCGTCCTGGACTCCCACGGCCGCACGGTCGGCGAGGGCTGGCACCGGCGCGCCGGCGGCCCGCACGCCGAGGTCCACGCACTGCGCGCCGCGGGCGAACGCGCCCGGGGCGGCACCGCCCTGGTCACCCTCGAACCCTGCAACCACACCGGCCGCACCGGCCCCTGCGCCCGGGCGCTGATCGACGCCGGGATCGCCCGGGTCGTCTACGCGGTCTCCGACCCCACCCCGACCGCCACCGGCGGCGCCGTCACCTTGGCCGAGGCCGGCATCGACGTCGAGGGCGGACTCCTCGCCGACGAGGCCGCGGCCGGCAACGAGGCCTGGCTGACCGCCGTCCTGCGCGGCCGCCCCTTCGTGCTGTGGAAGTACGCCGCGACCCTCGACGGCCGGATCGCCGCCGCCGACGGCACCAGCCGCTGGATCTCCTCGGCCGCATCACGCGCCGACGTGCACCGGCTGCGGGCCGCCGCGGACGCGGTGATCGTCGGCTCCGGCACCGCCCGCGCCGACGACCCGCAGCTCGGCGCCCGGATCAGCGGGCTCACCGACGACGAGATCAGCCAGCCGCTGCGGGTCGTCGTCGACTCCGGCGCCACCGCCGTCAAGCCCGGCGCCCGCGTCCTGGACGGCACCGCGCCCACCCTGATCGCGGTCGCCGAGGACGCCGACGCCGCCCACCTCGAAGGTCTCGCCCCGCTCGTCCGGCTGCCGCGCGCCGCCGGCGGACCCGGCCTGTCCATCCCCGCGCTCCTCGCGGCCCTGTACGAGCGGGACGTCCGCTCCGTACTCCTGGAAGGCGGGCCCACCCTCGCCGGCGCCTTCCTCGCCGCCCGGGCCGTCGACAAGGTCGTCGGCTATCTCGCACCGGTGCTGCTCGGCGCCGGACCGGCCGCCGTCGGCGACGCCGGAATCACCACCCTCGCCCAGGCGTTGCGGCTCGACGTGACCGACACCCAACGACTCGGCCCCGACCTGCGCATCACCGCCACGCCCCTCCGCCCCGCCCTCCCCGAGGAGAACTGAAGTGTTCACCGGAATCGTCGAAGAACTGGGAGAGGTCGTCGCCATCGAGGACCTCGGCGACAGCTCCCGCTTCCGACTGCGCGGCCCCGTCGTCACCGAGGACGCCAAGCACGGCGACTCGATCGCGGTCAACGGCGTCTGTCTGACCGTCGTGGACACCGCCGACGGTGAATTCACCGCCGACGTGATGGCCGAGACGCTGAACCGCTCCAGCCTCGGCGCGCTGACCGCCGGCTCCCGGGTCAACCTGGAGCGCCCCATGGCGCTCGGCGGGCGGCTCGGCGGACACCTCGTCCAGGGCCACGTCGACGGCACCGCCACCATCGTCGGGCGCACCCCCGCCGAACACTGGGAGATCGTCAAGATCGCGCTGCCGGCCGCGCTGTCCCGCTACGTCGTCGAGAAGGGCTCCATCACCGTCGACGGCGTCAGCCTCACCGTCGTCGAGGCCGCCGACGACTACTTCACCATCAGCCTCATCCCGACCACCCTCGCGCTGACCACCCTCGGCATCAAGCAGGCCGGCGACCCGGTGAACCTGGAGGTCGACGTCCTCGCCAAGTACGTCGAGCGGCTGCTGGGCCGGGGCTCCGCGGACGCCGCGGACCTCCACGACATCGAAGAGATCAAGGAGATGGACCGGTGAGCGTCCTGGGGGCCCTCGGCGACATCGCCGGCCGCGGCCTGGTCAAGGAAGTGGTCGATGCGACCCTGGCGCCGGTGGGTCACTGGCTGTCCGGCGTGGCGTTCACGGCCTTCGGCCAGCACGTCATCTGGTCGGACATGATCGGCAACACCATCGGTCTGGCCGCCCTGGCGCTCGGCTGGCGGCGGTCCATATGGACCTGGCCGGCCCAGTTCCTCTCCGGCCTGATCCTCGTCGCCGCCTACGCCTCGGCCCACCTCAGCGGCGGCGTCGGCAAGCAACTCCTCGTCATCGGCGTGGCGTTGTGGGGCTGGCGGCAGTGGCAGCGCGGCCGCCGGCAGGCCCAGGACGGCTCCATCGCCGTACGCTTCGCCGGCTGGCGCGAGCGCGGACTGCTGCTCGCCGGCACCGCCCTGGGCACCGCCGCCGTCGGCGGCCTGTTCACCCTCTTCCCGCAACTGTCCTGGAACCCCTGGCCGGACGCCTACATCTTCGTCGGCACGCTCGCCGCGATGGTCGCCCAGGCCCGCGGCCTGGTCGAGTTCTGGTTCGCCTGGCTGCTGGTCGACGTGGTCGGCGTCCCGCTCGCCTTCAGCAGCGGACTCGCCTTCTCCGGCCTCGTCTACGTCGTCTACCTCGCCCTCGTCGTGTGGGGCATGCGCGACTGGTGGCTGCGCTCGCGCGCCGTGACAGATCGCACCGTCCTGGAAGGAGCAGCGGCATGACCGCCCTCAAGAGCTGGTACGACGCGGACGACTCCCTCGTCCTGGACCCCGTCGAGCGGGCCATCGCCGACATCGCCGCCGGCCGTCCGGTCGTCGTCGTGGACGACGAGAACCGCGAGAACGAGGGCGACCTCGTCATCGCCGCCGAGAAGGCCACCCCCGAGGTCGTCGCCTTCATGATGAGCGAATGCCGCGGACTGATCTGCGCGCCCATGGAGGGCCCGGAGCTGGACCGGCTGGAACTCCCGCAGATGGTCGAGCACAACACCGAGTCGATGCGGACCGCCTTCACCGTCTCCGTCGACGCCACCGCCGCGCACGGCGTCTCCACCGGCATCTCCGCCGCGGACCGCGCCACCACCCTGCGCCTGCTGGCCTCCGGCGACTCCACCCCCGGCGACTTCGTCCGGCCCGGCCATGTCTTCCCGCTGCGCGCCCGGCCCGGCGGCGTCCTCGTCCGCAACGGCCACACCGAGGCCGGTGTCGACCTCGCCCGGCTGGCCGGCCTGCGCCCGGCCGCCGCGATCGTCGAGATCGCCGGCGAGGACGGCGCGATGCTGCGCCTGCCCGAGCTCGTCCCGTTCGCCCGCAAGCACGGGCTGTCGATCATCTCCATCGAGGACCTGATCGCCTACCGCCGCTCGTCCGAGCCGACCGTCCGCCGCGAGGCCGCCACCCGGCTGCCCACCGCGCACGGCGAGTTCACCGCGTACGGCTACCGCTCAACCGTCGACGGCGTCGAGCACATCGCGCTGGTCGCCGGCGATCTCGGGGACGGCGAGGACGTCCTGGTCCGGGTCCACTCCGAGTGCCTGACCGGCGACATCTTCCACTCCCTGCGCTGCGACTGCGGCCCCCAGCTGGAGGAGTCGCTCAAGCGGGTCAGCGACGCCGGCCGCGGTGTGGTGATCTACCTCCGCGGCCACGAGGGCCGCGGCATCGGGCTGATGTCCAAGCTGCGCGCCTACGAACTCCAGGAGCGCGGCCGGGACACCCTCGACGCCAACCTCGAACTGGGCCTGCCCGCCGACTCCCGCGACTACGCGGCCGGCGCGCAGATGCTGAAGGACCTGGGCGTGCGCTCGCTGCGCCTGATGACCAACAACCCCGACAAGACCGCCGCCCTGGTGCGGCACGGCCTGAAGGTCACCGGCCGGGAGCCGATGCCCGTCCAGGCCGGCGAGCACAACCTGCGGTACCTGCGCACCAAGCGCGACCGCATGGGCCACGACCTGCCCTGGCTGGATCCCGATCACACCGGCACCTGCCACAACCAGTAACCCCGCGACACCTGCGACATCACCACCAACCGGCACCACCACCCGTACAAGGAGAACCGTGAGCGGCAAGGGCGCACCCGAACTGACCGTGAAGAACTGTGGCGACCTGCGGGTGGCCGTCATCGCCGCGCAGTGGCACGAAAGGGTGATGGACGGCCTGGTCGACGGTGCGCTGCGGGCGCTGACCGAGCTCGGCATCGACGAGCCCACCCTGCTGCGGGTGCCCGGCACCTTCGAGCTGCCGGTCGTCGCCAAGGTCCTGGCCGGCCGCGGCTACGACGCGGTGGTCGCGCTCGGCGTGGTCATCCGCGGCGGCACCCCGCACTTCGACTACGTCTGCCAGGGCGTCACCCAGGGCCTGACCCAGGTCTCGGTGGACACCGGCGTACCGGTCGGCTTCGGCGTGCTGACCTGCGACACCGAGGAGCAGGCGCTGGACCGCGCGGGCCTGGAGGGCTCCGCGGAGGACAAGGGCCACGAAGCGGTCACCGCCGCGGTCGCCACCGCCGCCACCCTGCGCACCGTGTCCGAGCCCTGGCGCTGAGGAGACGGGGCGACCGCGTAGGGTAGTCACCATCATGTCCAAGAAGACGTTCGAGGAGCTGTTCGCAGAGCTCCAGCAGAAGGCCGCCACCGGCGACCCCGCCACCTCCCGTACCGCCGAGCTGGTGCAGGCCGGTGTCCACACGATCGGCAAGAAGGTCGTCGAGGAGGCCGCGGAGGTCTGGATGGCCGCCGAGTACGAATCCCACGAGGCCGCCGCCGAGGAGATCTCCCAGCTCCTCTACCACCTCCAGGTCATGATGGTCGCCAAGGGCATCTCCCTCGACGACGTCTACGCCCACCTCTGAACCACCCCAGGCACCCACCCCAACTCCCTCAGCTGCAAAGGAAATCGCTCTCATGCTGCGCATCGCTGTCCCCAACAAGGGTTCACTGTCCGAGCCTGCGTCGGCGATGCTGCATGAGGCCGGCTACCGCCAGCGCAAGGACCGCAGGGAACTGGTCCTGGTCGACGCCGAGAACGAGGTCGAGTTCTTCTTCCTGCGTCCCCGCGACATCGCGGTGTACGTCGGCTCCGGCAAGCTCGACATCGGCATCACCGGCCGTGACCTGCTGCTGGACTCCGGCTCGCCGGCCGAGGAGATCCTCCAGCTCGGCTTCGCCGGCTCGACCTTCCGCTACGCCACCCGTCCCGGCACCGCCAAGGACGTCAGCGAGTTCGGCGGCATGACGGTCGCGACCTCCTTCGCGGGACTGGTCAAGCAGCACCTCGCCGAGAACGGCGTGGACGCCTCCGTGGTCCGCCTGGACGGCGCGGTGGAGACCGCCATCCAGCTCGGCGTGGCGGAGATCATCGCGGACGTGGTGGAGACCGGCACCACCCTGCGCAACGCCGGACTGGAGATCATCGGCGAGCCGATCCTGAAGTCCGAGGCCGTGGTCATCCGCGGCACCGGAGCCCCGGACGACGACCCGAAGGTGCGCCAGTTCCTCCGCCGCATGCAGGGCGTCCTGGTGGCCCGCCGGTACGTGATGATGGATTACGACATCCGGGTCGAGCACGTCGAGAAGGCCGTCGCCCTGACCCCCGGTCTGGAGTCGCCGACCGTCTCCCCGCTGCACCACGAGGGCTGGGTCGCGGTCCGCTCCATGGTCCCCTCCAAGGAGGCCCAGCGCATCATGGACGAGCTCTACGACCTCGGCGCCCGGGCGATCCTGACCACCGGCATCCACGCCTGCCGGCTCTGACCGGCCCCGTACCACCCCGACCCACCGACGAAAAGACTTCACGACGTGTCCGCGCCCCTGCCCAGCCTCCCGGTGACATTCCGGCCGACCCGCACCCGGGTCGTGCTGTACACGGTCGGCATCGCTCAGCTCGCCGCCCTCACGGCGATCGCGCTGGCGCTGCCGAAGCTGACCGGCGGCGAGCGGACCAGTTTCGTCGTCACCGGACTGCTGGTGGGCGCCGTCCTCCTGCTGCTCAGCCGCCCCAAGGTGGTCGCGCGGCAGGAGGGCGTCACGGTCGTCAACCTCACCACCCGGCGCGAACTGGCCTGGGCCCAGATCGTCCGGGTCAACCTCCGGCAGGGTGATCCCTGGGTCCATCTCGACCTGGCCGACGGCACCAGCCTGCCCGCCATGGGCATCCAGCCCGGTATCGCCCGAAATCAGGCCATTCGGGACGCCCGTGTGCTGCGTGACCTCACCGAGAAGCACGGTGCGCTCGACCACACGGCCCGATGAGCCTGCCCTAACACGGGCCCCGCTGTTTACTCTGTTCTCCGGGACGCACCCCGCGCCCCGCCCCTTCGTGGGCCCAACCCGACCCGAGGAGTGACTCCCTCCGGCAATGGACGGATCGTCCTGTAGTACCTGCGCCGCCCCTCCGCATACCAAGGGGGCGGCGGCATGACTGGCCCCCTGCTGCTGCTCGCGGCGGCCCTCGTCCTCATCCTCGCCAACGGATTCTTCGTCGCCGCCGAGTTCGGCCTCGTCACCGTCGAGAAGGCGGACGCCGAACGGGCCGCGGCCGACGGCGACCGCCGCGCCGGTACCGTCGTCTCCGCACTGCGCGAACTCTCCTTCCAGCTCTCCGGCACCCAACTGGGCATCACCATCACCTCCTTGGTGGTCGGTATGCTCGCCGAGCCCGCGCTGGCCGACATCCTGTCCGGCCCGCTGCTCGCCACCGGGCTGCCCAAGGGCGCGGTCCCCGGCATCGCCGTCGTCCTCGGCATGCTGCTGGCCTCCGCCGTCCAGATGGTCATCGGTGAGCTGGTGCCCAAGAACTGGGCGGTCTCCAAGCCGCTGCACGTCGCCCGTGTCGTGGCCGGGCCGCAGCGGCACTTCTCCCGCTTCTTCCGCCCGGTGATCACCCTGCTGAACACCGTCGCCAACCGGCTCGTGCGCGCCCTGGGCGTGGAGCCGACCGACGAGCTGGCCTCCGCCCGCACGCCCGGCGAACTGGTCTCGCTGGCCCGGCACTCCGCCCGGGCCGGCGCCATCGAGCAGGACACCGCGGACCTCTTCGTCCGCACCCTCTCGCTGGCCGACCTGACCGCGGAGAACGTGATGACCCCGCGGGTCCGGGTCAGCGCCCTGCAGGCGTCCGCGACCGCCGAGGACGTGGTGAACCTCACCCGCGCCACCGGCCTGTCCCGCTTCCCCGTCTACCGCACCCGGCTCGACGAGGTCGTGGGCATGGTCCACCTCAAGGACGCGCTGGCCGTCCCGGCCGACGAGCGGCTGCGCACCCCGGCGGTCCGGATCGCGGTGCCGCCGCTGCTGGTGCCCGAGACGCTGCCGGTGCAGCCGCTGCTGGAGCGGCTGCGCAGCGAACAGCCGATAGCCGTGGTCGTCGACGAGTACGGCGGCACGGCCGGCGTGGTCACTCTTGAGGACATCATCGAGGAACTGGTCGGCGAGGTACGCGACGAGCACGACCGGGTGGACCTGCCCGAACTCGGGCAGGCGCCGCCCGAGGAGGGCCGCCCCGCCTGGGACGCCGACGGCGGCTGCCGGGTGGACACCCTGCGGCGGATCGGCCTGGACGCCCCCGAGGGGCCGTACGAAACGGTGGCGGGACTGGTGGCCCACATACTCGGGCGGATCCCCGCCCCCGGCGACACCGCCGAACTCGACGGCTGGCGGCTGCGGGTGCGGCTGGTCGCGCACCACCGCGCCGAGCGGATAAGGATCGTCCGGACCGCGGCCGCCGCTCCGGTCACCCGTGAGCCCGTCGCGGCCGGCGCGGAGGTGGCCCGATGACCCTGGCCCAGCTGCTGTTCGCGGTGCTGCTCGTGCTCGCCAACGGCTTCTTCGTCGGCGCCGAGTTCGCCCTGGTCTCGGTCCGCCGCTCCCAGATCGAACCGCTGGCGACCGAGGGCTCCAAACAGGCCCGCCGGGTGCTGCACGGTCTGGAGAACCTCCCGCAGATGATGGCCGCCGCACAGTTCGGCATCACCGTCTGCTCCCTGACGCTCGGCGCGGTCGCCGAACCGACCGTCGCCCGCCTCCTGGAGCCCCTGTTCGAGGCGGTCCGGATGCCCGCCGCCCTGATCCATCCGCTCGGCTACGTCATCGCCCTGGCGCTGGTGGTCTTCCTGCACCTGGTCATCGGCGAGATGGTCCCCAAGAACCTGGCGATGGCGGCGCCCGAGAAGACCGCCCTGTGGTTCAGCCCCGGCCTGGTGGCCTTCGCCCGGCTGTGCCGTCCGGTGACCGCCCTGCTCGGCGCCTGCGCCCACGGAGTGCTGCGGCTCTTCCGGGTCGAGCCGAAGGACGAGGTCGAGGCGGTCTTCACCAGCGAGCAGCTGACCCATCTGGTCGAGGACTCCGGCCAGGCCGGCCTGCTCGAACCGGCCGAGCAGGAGCGTCTCTCCGACGCCCTGGAGCTGGGCAGCCGCCCCGTCACGGACGTCCTGCTGGACCCGGCGGCGCTGATCACCGTCGAGCCGACGGTGACGCCCCGCCAGGTCGAGGCGCTGACCGTGCGCACCGGCTACTCGCGCTTCCCGGTCTGCGCCCCCGGCGGCGCCTACATGGGCTATCTGCACGTCAAGGACGTCCTCGACCTGGAGGAACGGGACCGTGCGGTGCCCCAGCGGATCTGGCACGCGATGACCACGCTGCGCGCGGAGCTTCCGCTGGACGACGCCCTGACGGCGATGCGGCGGGCCGCCTCCCACCTGGCGGCGGTCGCCGACCCCAGCGGCCGGGTGCTCGGCCTGGTCGCCCTGGAGGACGTGCTGGAAATGCTGGTCGGCGAGGTCCGCGACCCGGCCCACCGCCGGACCCCGGCCTCCCGCAGCCCGGGCGACCGGCTCGCGGAACCCCGCGAGGAGGCGTCCCTGCCCGCGGAGGACCGGGCGATGGCGCGCTAGGGAAGGACACCCCGGCCGCGTCAGAAGCCCGGTGACTCCGGTCCCCGCCCCGACAGCACCTCGCCGTACGCCTGCATCAGATCCGGCAGCCGCAGGGTGGCGAGGTCGTCGCGGGTGGGGGTGCCCTGCCAGGTGGACAGCCGCAGGTCGCGGTAGGCGCAGCTCTTCTCGTAGAGCGTGCGCAGGAAGCGGCCGTTGCCGAGCTCGTCGATCCAGCCCTGGTCGACGACGTGGCCGCTGATGCTGCACAGCTCGTCGCGGGCCTCCGCGTCCCAGTGGTCACCGTTCTCCGCGGCCAGGACCTCCCCGATGGCGGTCAGCTCCAGAGGCCGGTAACTGGGGAAGTCGACCCGGGTGGTGAACCGCGAGGACAGGCCCGGGTTGGCGGCCAGCAGCCGGTCCATGCCCTCGGGGTAGCCGGCGAGGATGACCACCAGCCGGTCCCGGTTGTCCTCGGCGCGCTTGAGCAGCACCTGCAGCGCCTCGTCGCCGTAGGCGTCGCCCTTGCTGTAGCCGGAGTTGGACAGGCTGTACGCCTCGTCGACGAAGAGCACCCCGCCCAGCGCGGAGTCGATCAGCTCGTTGGCCTTGACGGCGGTCTGCCCGAGGAACTCGCCGACCAGGTCGGCGCGTTGGGCCTCCACGAGGTGGTCGCCGCCGAGCAGCCCCAGCGCGTAGAAGACCCGCCCGAGTATCCGGGCGACGGTGGTCTTGCCGGTGCCCGAGGGCCCGGAGAAGACGAAGTGCCGTTTCGGCGGCTGCACCGGCAGGCCCTGGCCCGCCCGCAGCCGGGCCATCCGCAGCTGGGCCGACAGCGCCCGCACCTGCCGTTTGACCGGCTCCATGCCGACCATCCGCTCCAGCTCCGCCAGCGCCTTCTCCAGCAGCACCGGATCGGCCGGCCCGGCGGGCAGCCGCTCGGTGCCGCGCGGACCCGGCACCGCGGCCTTGGCCCGGGCCAAGGCCGGCTCGCCGCCGGCCGCGGCGGCGCCGAGCGGATCGCCGTCCGGCCCGTCCGCCTCACCGGTCGCCAGCAGCTCCCGGCCGTCGACGGGGTCGAGCGGCGCCAGCGGGTCCAGGTCGCCGCCGGCCTCCTGGCCGAGCCCGGACGCGGAGACCGCCGCCAGGTCCGATCCCTCGTCCAGCCCGTCCACCTCGGCGATCGCGGCGAGCCGGGCCGCGGTGTCCATGAACGCCGGGTCCACCCGGTGCACCGCGCGGTAGAGGGGGAGCGCCGCGGCGCTGCGGCCGGTGCCCTCATGGGCGCGGGCGAGCCAGTAGCGCAGCTCCTTGCGCTGCGGCTGCTCGCTGCGGCACCGCATCAGCGCGGCCGACAGCAGCGGCTCGGCCTGCCCGTACATCTCCAGCCGTACCCGCGCCATCCCGCCGAACAGCCCGGCCTCGATGCCCAGCACCGGATCGCCGAGCAGCGGGTCGGTGTGCCGGACGAGCTGGTCCCAGTCCTTGACGAGATAGGCGCGGCAGGCGTGCAGGAAGCGCACCTGCGGGTCGGTGTCGACCGGCGGGCAGCCGGCCAGCGCCTGGTCGAGCTCGGCGACGTGCCGGCCGTCGAGCCAGTGCGAGGCGTGCGCCAGCAGCAGGTCGCGGCCGGTCTCCAGCACCGGCTGTACCCACCAGCCCAGCCAGTACCAGGAGTTGAGGGTGCGCCGGTGCCGGGTGCGCATCTCGCCGAAGCGGTCGCGGTGGCGGTGCATCCGCAGCAGGGCGATGGAGGTGTCGGCGCGCAGCGCGTGCAGTCCGAGCCAGGCGTCGGCCATCGACGGATCGAGCCGTACCGCGGCCCGGAACTCCTCCTCCGCCTGCGGATAGGCGCCCACGGTGTAGGCGTCGACCGCGCGCAGCCAGGCGAGCTCGGCCGGGGCGGGCGAACCCTGAGTTCCGAAATCCATCCGTCCCCCCACAAAGCGTCCCCCGTGTGTGCCGCCGGGCCGGTGCCCGCCGCTGGAGCCGTTCCTGAACCGGCGTACGGCATACGGGAGTTGACCCTCGCCGCGGCGGATTTCCGGTGTGTGGCCTGCGGTGGCACAGACCCGCATGGTACCTGCGGGAACGGCGCGGGCCGTAGAGGGCGGTACGGGGCAAGAGCGGACGAGCGGTACGGCGCGGCGGCGCGATGGATGCGGTGACCCAGGGTGAGGGGGGAAGGCGGCGCACGCCGGTGCGCGAGGTGGTTTTACGCAGAACGAAGCCCCCGATCACGGGGGAACAACCGGGGGCTTCGCATCTGCGGGCGGTCCGTTGAACCGCACATTGAGAACGTAAGTCCTGTACGCCCCCCAGGTCAAGCCGAGTTGGGGCACTCGGCAAGACCCTGTCGTCGGTGCGCCCCCCACCGGGCGCCGTCCGCTACGCAGAGTGAAAAGCGGGGCCGATCACGATGCGGGTGCGGGCCCCACTCGTACCTCGTACCCCAACTTCCCCTGGTGCACCAGAAAATCGGCGTAGGGGCGCGAAGGATCCGCCGCGAAGTGCGCGCGCTCCGCCGGAATCCAGCCACCCCAGAACGCCGAGAGGCCCGGCCCGTCCCGGAGTTGCCCCCTTTCCCAGGAATGTTCGCGCGTCAGTTCCATCCACAGCAGAGCGCTCAGATACGGCCGCAGCGTCCGCCGTCCGGTGCCGACGCCCTCGACCAGGACGACCGGCGCGGGCCCCAGCGCACGCTCCTCGGTGAACTCCCTGCGCACCCAGTCGTAGACCCCGTACCGCGCCGTCCCGCCCCGGGACAGCGGCTCCACCACCTGGGTGCGGAACCGCTCGTCCCAGGCGAACAACTCCTCATGGGTGGCCAGGTCGTCGGTGTGCACCACCGGCGCTCCGCCCAGCGCCCCGGCGAGCCGCTGGGCGAAGGTGGTCTTCCCCGAGCCCGCGTGGCCGTCCACCGCGATCAGCCGCACGGGTCCGCAGGAGGGCGGCAACGTGCGCAGCCGGGCGGCGAGCGGGGCCAGATCGTGAACCATCGCGCCAGCGTACGCCGCGGCCCGGCGCCTCCCGCACGCCACTGGTGTGGACCAATATTTCCCGGGCGACGCGCGCCGCAGCGCCTTCCGAAGCAGGTCCGGAACGGCAATAGTTGAGCCACTGCCGAGCCCTCCCCGAGCTCTCGACTCCGTTCGAGCAGGGGAGCCCCATTGCCCGCCCGCCGCCCCGGCCCGCCCCGCCCACCCGATCGCACGCATCCGACTGGGGGACCTCCACATGACCAGTTCCGCGCCCCGGCGCACCGTCCTGGCCGCCGCGCTCGCCGCCGCGGCCGGCGCCGCCACCCCCGTGGCCCTGGCGCACGCCGCCGCCGAACCCCGCAGGACCGCCGCGGGCACCGCCGGCCAAGCGGCCCCGGACGGCACCGCCGACACCACCGCGCGCCGATCGAAGAGCCTCGTGGACTATCACGCCTGGACCACCACCGCCGACTGGGGACGGGGCCACACCGAGGGCACCGCCGTCGCGCACGGCCCCCGTCCCGGCATCCGCCTCGCCCGCCCGGCCGGCACCGCCGACTACAAGGACCCGCACACCGGCCGGACCGCCGCCTGGGAGTACGCCACCTGGACCTCCCCGGTGCACGCCCTGCCGGTCCCCGCCACCGAGGTCGTCGCGTCCTGGAACGCGCACACCCCGCCCGGCACCTGGATCACCGTCGAACTGCGGGGCACCTACAGCGACGGCACCGGCACGCCCTGGTACGTCATGGGCCACTGGACGGCCGGCGACGGCGACGCCGACATCCGGCGGACCTCCGTCGACGGCCAGAAGGACGGCAAGAGCAGCATCTCCACCGACACCTTCGCCGTCGACGACCCCGCCGGCGGCCTCCGGCTCGCCTCGTACCGGCTCCGCCTCACCCTCCACCGCAGGCCCGGCACCTCACTCACCCCGACCGTCTGGCGGCTCGGCGCGATGGGCTCGGACCTGCCCGACCGCTTCGAGGTGCCGGCGTCCACGCCCGCCCTGACCGGCCGCGAGCTGGTCGTCCCGCGGTACTCGCAGGAGATCCACAAGGGCCAGTACCCGGAGTACGACAACGGCGGCGAGGCGTGGTGCAGCCCCACCTCGTCCCAGATGATCATCGAGTACTGGGGCCGCCGGCCCACCCGGCAGCAGCTCTCCTGGGTCAACCCCGACTACGCCGACCCCCAGGTCTGCCACGCGGCCCGCTACACCTTCGACTACCAGTACGACGGCTGCGGCAACTGGCCCTTCAACGCCGCCTATGCCGCCACCTACCGCGACCTCCAGGCCGTCGTCACCCGCCTGACCTCCCTCAACGACGCCGAACGCCTGGTCCACGCCGGCCTCCCGGTCATCACCTCCCAGTCCTTTGTGAAGACCGAACTCGACGGCGCGGGCTACGGCACCGCCGGCCACCTGATGACGGTCATCGGCTTCACCAAGGACGGCGACGTCATCGCCAACGACCCGGCCTCCCCCGACGACCAGGCCGTCCGCCACATCTACCGCCGCCGGCAGTTCGAGAACATCTGGCTGAGGACCAAGCGCAAGAACGCCGACGGCAAGACCGTCAGCGGCAGCGGCGGGGTCTGCTACCTGTACTTCCCGGCCCGGCCCAGTGCCGTGCAGCGCAGGGCGCTGCGCGCGGTCGGAGTCGTCTGACGGAAAAGTCCCGAAAGGGCAAGGGTGCGGCCAACTCCCATTTGCCAGGCGTTGGTTGTGCCCTTTTCCGTTCCCGTGGAATAGCAGAGCGCGTAAGAAGTGGCAAGGCAGGAGTTTTGGCCAAGATGTGAACGACGCTTGCCCCGGCCGTCCGTCGCCGCGTTCAATCGATCTTCCTCACGGCAGTCAGATTCCTGGCTGCCGTGCGCCATGAGATCGAGGAGCGAGTGCGTGACAGCCCAGAACGACCCGCCCGTGCGGACGTACCCGTCCGCCGTTTCCGCGGACCGGCCTGAGAGCCCGGTGTGTTCCTACACGGAGTGGGACCCGCTGGAGGAAGTGATCGTCGGCATCGTCGACGACGCCAGTTTCCCGACCTGGCACATGGCCTTACCGCCGGTGCTCCCCGGCGACCAGCACGAGACCTTCCGGCGGAATGCCGGGAAGCCGTTCCCGCCCGAACAGGTCACCGCGGCCCGCGCCGAGCTGGAGGAATTCGTCCGGATACTGGAGGGCGAGGGGGTGACCGTGCGCCGGCCGGAGCCCATACCGCAGCGCACGCCCTACACCACGCTCGACTGGACCAGTACCGGAATGTACGCGGCGATGCCCCGGGACGCGATTCTCGTCGTCGGTGACGACATCATCGAATGCCCGATGGCCTGGCGCTCCCGCTACTACGAGAACCTCGCCTACCGCCCGCTGCTCAAGGAGTACTTCCGCGGCGGCGCGAAATGGACCGCCGGCCCCAAGCCCGAGCTGACCGACGCCCAATTCGACCAGGAATGGAGTGATCCGGGCGAGGACGGCCCCCAGCGGCTGGTGGTGACGGAGTTCGAGCCGACCTTCGACGCGGCCGACTTCACCCGCTGCGGACGCGACATCATCGCGCAGAAGAGCAATGTCACCAACGACTTCGGAATCGAGTGGCTGCGCCGCCACCTCGGCGACGAATACCGCATCCACGTCTTCGAGTTCAAGGACTCGCACCCGATGCACATCGACGCCACGCTCGTTCCGATGGCGCCGGGCAAGCTGCTGATCCACCCCGAACGGGTGCCGGAAGTACCGGAGCTGTTCAAGGGCTGGGATGTCATGGCCGCACCCCAACCGGTCATTCCGGATGCGCATCCGCTCTACATGACCAGCAAATGGATCAACATGAACATCCTGATGCTGGACGAACAGCGGGTCATCGTCGAGCGGCAGGACGAGCCGATGATCTCGACGATGAAGAAGTTCGGTTTCACCCCCATTCCCTGCAATTTCCGCAATTTCAACAGCTTCGGCGGATCGTTCCATTGCGCCACCGTGGACGTCCGGCGACGGGGAATCCTGCAGTCCTACTTCTGAGGGGCCGGCGGGGCGGAGTTCGCGGGTGCGGGCGTCAGGCGAGCCGCAGGTCGATCCAGGGGATGGTGTCGCCCGGCAGCAGGTAGCGCTCCACTTCCTCGAAGCCCTGCTTCAGTGCGAACCGCAGGCCGTCCTCGTTCGACGACAGGACCACGGTCTCGATCGTTCCGGCGCCCAGCGCGCGGGCCCGCTCCAGCCCCCGCGCGTACAGCTCCCCGCCGTACCCCTGCCCGCGGTGGGCGGCCAGCACCCGGGCGATCACCGTGGCCGTGCCGTCCGCCGGCGGCCGGACGGTGCTGCAGCCGATGAGGACGTCGCCGAGATACGCGACCTCCAGGTGGTGACGCCCGGAACGCTCCCGTACGTCGTCGAGGGACAGCTGGTGGGTGGGGATGATCACGTTGTGGACGTGCTGCCAGTCCGCGAGACCGGTTTCGCCGTCCACCCGTACGAAGCGCAGTGTGGGCACCGGGTCAGGTAACCGGCGCGTACGGCGACTGTCAACCGGTTTGCCGCTTTGCGGTGCCCCGCACGTAGCCGTCTGCTGCGTCGCGGGGCGTCTCGCCGTTGCGCCTGCGGCGGGCTGGGTGGGTGTCGGGTGCGGTGACGGGCCTCCGGGGCCGGTGTTTGGGACTGCTGTCGCTTTACGTCCCGAACTCCGGCCCCTCCGGCCCGTCCCCTCCCGTTGGGGGGAAGAAAAAGGCCGGTGGGGGTGCACGTAATGCCCACGTGCGTACAGGCAACGGACTGCGCCCGCCCCCAACCAGCTCAAACCTCCCACCCACGGGAGGGGCTGGACCGGAGGACGAAGTCTGGAGGGCCGGCACCGCACCCAAAAACACCACGCCCGCCGCCAAGCGCAACGGCGAGACGACCCGCGGCGAGACAGACAACAACGTGCGGGGCGCCGCCAAGCGCAACGGCGAGAAAGCCCCGCGGCGGGACAGACGGGTACGTACGGGGCGCCGCACAGCGCAACGGCGAGCAAGCCGCGCGGCGGGACAGCCAGGTACGTGGGAGGAAAGCCAAACGCAGTGGAAGGGTCCTGTCGAGGGGGAGGCCGTCACGAGATATCTTGATGTCGAGCAATGTTGCAGACGTGGAGCGGAGCACCCGGTGACTGACTCGACCATCATTTACACCCACACTGACGAGGCCCCCGCCCTCGCGACGTATTCCTTCCTGCCTGTGATCCAGGCCTACGCGTCGCAGGCCGGCGTCAACGTGGAGACCCGTGACATCTCCCTGGCCGGTCGCATCATCGCGAGCTTTCCCGAGCGTCTCCAGGAGGGCCAGCGCATCGAGGACGCCCTCGCCGAGCTCGGCCGGCTGGCCAAGACGCCCGAGGCCAACATCATCAAGCTGCCCAACATCTCGGCCTCGATCCCGCAGCTGAAGGCCGCGATCGCCGAGCTGCAGGAGCAGGGCTACGCGCTCCCGGACTACCCGGACGACCCGAAGACCGACGAGGAGCGCGACATCCGCGCCCGCTACGACAAGGTCAAGGGCAGCGCCGTCAACCCGGTCCTGCGCGAGGGCAACTCCGACCGCCGCGCCCCCGCCTCGGTGAAGAACTACGCCAAGGCCAACCCGCACCGCATGGGTGAGTGGACGGCGGGCTCGAAGACCAACGTCGCCCACATGACCAACGACGACTTCCGCTCCACCGAGAAGTCCGCGGTGGTCGGCGAGGCCGGTTCGCTGCGCATCGAGCTCTCCGGCGACGACGGCTCCACCACCGTCCTGCGCGAGTCCGTACCGGTCCTCGCCGGCGAGGTCGTCGACGCCTCCGTCATGCGGGTCGCCGCGCTGCGCGAGTTCCTCACCGCCCAGGTCGCCCGCGCCAAGGCGGAGGGCGTGCTGTTCTCCGTGCACCTCAAGGCCACGATGATGAAGGTCTCCGACCCGATCGTCTTCGGCCACGTGGTCCGGGCCTTCTTCCCGAAGACCTTCGCCAAGTACGGCGAGGTTCTCGCCACCGCCGGCCTCACCCCGAACGACGGCCTCGGCGGCATCTACAAGGGCCTGGAGTCGCTGCCCGAGGGTCCCGAGATCAAGGCGTCCTTCGACGCGGAGCTCGCCGAGGGCCCGGAGCTCGCCATGGTCGACTCCGACCGCGGCATCACCAACCTGCACGTCCCCAGCGACGTCATCGTCGACGCCTCCATGCCGGCCATGATCCGCACCTCCGGCCACATGTGGGGCCCGGACGGCCAGGAGCACGACACCCTCGCGGTCCTCCCGGACAGCAGCTACGCCGGCATCTACCAGGTCGTCATCGACGACTGCCGCGCGCACGGCGCCTTCGACCCGTCGACCATGGGCTCGGTGCCCAACGTCGGCCTGATGGCGCAGAAGGCCGAGGAGTACGGCAGCCACGACAAGACCTTCGAGATCCCCACCACGGGCACCGTGCGGGTCCTCGACGCGGCCGGCAACGCCGTCCTGGAGCAGGTCGTCAGCGCCGGCGACATCTTCCGGATGTGCCAGACCAAGGACGACCCGATCCGCGACTGGGTCAAGCTCGCCGTCAGCCGCGCCCGCGCGACCGGCGACCCGGCCGTCTTCTGGCTCGACGCCGAGCGCGCCCACGACGCCCAGCTGATCCAGAAGGTCAAGCAGTACCTCACCGAGCACGACACCGAGGGCCTGCAGATCGAGATCATGGCGCCGGTCCACGCGATCAAGTTCTCCCTCGACCGCATCCGCCGCGGCGAGAACACCATCTCGGTCACCGGCAACGTGCTGCGTGACTACCTGACCGACCTGTTCCCGATCCTGGAGCTGGGCACCAGCGCCAAGATGCTCTCGGTCGTCCCGCTGATGAACGGCGGCGGCCTGTTCGAGACCGGCGCCGGCGGCTCCGCGCCCAAGCACGTCCAGCAGCTGGTCAAGGAGAACTACCTGCGCTGGGACAGCCTGGGCGAGTTCCTCGCGCTCGCGGTCAGCTTCGAGCACCTCGCGCAGAAGACGGGCAACGCGCGCGCCCAGGTGCTCGCCGACACCCTCGACCGGGCGACCGGCACCTTCCTGGCCGAGAACAAGTCGCCCAGCCGCCGCCTCGGCGGTATCGACAACCGCGGCAGCCACTTCTACCTGGCGCTCTACTGGGCCCAGGAGCTGGCCAAGCAGACCGAGGACGCCCAGCTCGCCGAGGCGTTCAAGGGCCTGGCGGCGACCCTCGCCGAGCAGGAGAAGACCATCGTCGACGAGCTGATCGCGGTGCAGGGCTCGCCGGCCGACATCGGCGGCTACTACCAGCCCGACCCGGCGAAGGCCGCGGCGGTCATGCGTCCGTCGAAGACCTTCAACCAGGCCATCGCCTCGCTCGGCTGATCCAGCCGCTGCGGGCCCCACGGCCCCGCCCCGCCCCGGCCGGCATCCCGCCCGGCCGGGGCGGCGCCGTACCCGAACCGAATGGCCCGGCGCCGTCCGCGGCATCATCACCCGGTGGACGCCACCCCGCCCCTCCTCCGAGGGAACCCTGCACACGGAGGCGGACCGTTCCTGCCTGAGCACGAGGGCTCGGGCACGCGGAAGACGTACGCGTACTACCTGGTGGACCACCTGCGGTGGCCGGAGCGCGAGTGCCTGGCCTTCGGCACGGTCCGACGGTCCAACTGCGTGACCTGGAACGGCAGATGGCCTGGCGCGAACGCGCCCTGAACGCCGAGCGGCTCACCACCGGCAACCGCACCCTCGGCGAGCGACTCAACGCCGCCCGCCCGAACCTGCGCTTCCGGGACCGGCGCGTCGCCGGCCTCGAAGCCCGCATCGCCGACCCGGCACCGAAGCCCTGCTCCCTCCCGCCCCAATTCCCGCAAGGACCTGTGCAAGAGGCCACTTGGGCAGGGAAATTGCAACTTCGACAGGGCTCGCAGAGGCAGCTACCTTCATCTCGTCTTCGGTGGTCGCCCACGGTCGCAGAGGGGTTCCTTCAGGCTGGGCCAGCCGCGACGGGACGGGCCGGTCACGACCCACGAACCCTCGCCCCCATGCGTAAGCCACCGAACCGGGTCCACGCCAGGCAGCCCCCATCAGGGAGAGACGCATGCCCCATCTTGCTCTGTACACATTCGGCGTCCTGAAGTCACCTCTCGCCGATCCTGCACCTCTCACGCGCGAGTTCTACGACATCGGTGAGACCGTCTACCGGCAGATCAGTCAGCACCCCGGATACCTCGGGCATGCCGAAGCGGCAGAAGGTGACCGGGGCGTGCTCTTCGAGGCGGACTGGGGTGCATGGGGAGAGTTCGCCGTACCGACTTGGTACGACAAGGGCCATACGGCGGAAACCACCGCCCTGGCCGCGACCCTCTCACTCTGGACCGACCTGCGCCCTGCCTTCGACGCCGTCTTCACCGGTCTGCACCGTGCGGCGCTGAACAGGCGTTACGACTGGTTCGAAAAGAGAGAACACCCGAGTTACGTGTTCTGGTGGGTCTCCGACGGCGTGATACCCACCTGGCAGGACGGGGTTTCCAGGCTGGAGCACCTCCACGACCACGGCTCTGCGCCGCACGCCTTCACCTTCCACCACTCGTTCGCCCCGGACGGAACTCCGACCAGGATCAAAGACATCGGGCCGAAGAGCGACCAGGTTCGCTGACAAGGAAGCCTGAACGACTGGATTCGCTGTCGAACGCCTCGAGGGAATGACGGCGAACAGCACGGCCTGGCTTTGTTCACGAGAACCCGCTTCTTGTGAACAAGCCAAACGGCTCCGACTCCCCCGGCCGTGCGGTCGGGCGGGCCGAAACGCCACCACCCGGGCCCGACGACTTCGCCACGCTCCGGAAAATGGGCCGCCGACCACACCCCCGGAACCAGCCGTGGCCAGGGGCCGTAACCCGTCGGCACGGCGGACCCCGGCGAGGTAGCGTCACCCCGTCACCACCGCCGCGCATGACCGCGCACACCGGTCACGGCGACCCGGTCATCACGTCTCACGGGGGAACGCACGGATGGAACTCGCCCAGGTCCGCCTGCTCGTCACGGACTTCCGCGGCTGCTACCGCTTCTACCGCGACGTGCTGGGCCTCACCCCGCAGTTCGAGGCGGAGGACGGCCCGTACGCCAAGTTCACCTGCGACCAGGGCTCCGCCGGCATTGCCCTGCAGGACCGCGCCCAGCTGGCCCGGGTCGTCACCGACCTGGCGGCGCTCCCGGCCGGACACCGCTCCGTCATCGCCCTGCGCGTCGACGACCTCGACGGGTACTGCGCGCGGCTCACCGGGCGCGGTGCGGTGCTGGACCACGGTCCGGCCCCGATGACCGACCGGATGCGGGTGGCCCACCTCAGGGACCCCGAGGGCAACCTCCTCGAACTCCAGCAGTGGCTGGCCCCGCGCACCACCGGCTGACCCGGCCCGGCCGCGGCGCCGCTCACCCCACCAGGTCCAGCACCGGCCGCAAGCCGTCCGGGCGGCGCTCCACCGGCAGATGGTCCACCGGTAGGTAGGCGCAGCCCAGCGCGGTCGCCCCGCCGTCCGCCGTACGGTCGTCGCCCACCATCAGCACGGTCGACGGGTCCAGCCCCAGCTCCCGGCAGGCGATCGCGAACAGCCGCGGATCCGGCTTCTGCAGACCGTGCTCGAACGACAGCACACAGCTGTCCAGGTAACGGGCCAGGCCGTGCGCGCGCAACACCGGCCGCAGGTCCCAGCCGATGTTGCTCAGCACACCGGTCGCCACACCCCGCCGGCGCAGCTCCGCCAGCACCTCGACGGCGTCCGGGTAGGGCCGCCAGGCCGCCGCCGTCATATGGCGTTCGTAGAGCGCGTCGTACAACTCGTCGGCCGGAAGCGGGACTTGGCGGGCCAGCCCGGTGTACAGCGCGCGGTGACGGGCGGCGTCACGGTCCCGGACCTCCCACAGCCCGGCCAGCCCGTCGGGCAGCGCGACGGGGGAGGAGCCGCCGGGCAGCGCCCCCGCCCGCTCCAGCTCGGCCGCCCGGCGGGCCAGCTCCGGCTCGTCCATGGCGACCCCGGTCGCCCTCAGCGCGGCACGCAGCCAGGCCTCGGCGGGCTCGATCCGCAGCAGCGTCCCGGAGAAGTCGAAGAGCACACCCTTGATCGTGGTCATGGCCCCATCCTGGCCCGGAACGCCGCCCGGGGCGACGGGCGGGCACACAGCGCGCGGCCCGTCCCAGGGTCTTTCAGGCCAATGCGCCCCGGCCCCCGGGCACCCGGCCCCGGGCAGCCGGCCCCCTCAGGTCAGCGCGTTCAGCCCCGGGATGAACGTCACCAGCAGCGGTACCGCCGGCACCAGGACGGCGCAGGCCGTCATCCGCAGCCGGCGGCCCGGTGTGAAGCGCGCGGCGGGCGCCAGCAGCCGGTCCACCCGCTGCGGAACCTCGGCGAGCTGCGTCGGGCAGGGCCCGAACACCCCGCGGTCCTCGTTGAGTTCGACCAGAGCCAGGGCGATCGTCAGCCGGCCGAAGCGGCGCGAGGCCACGTCGTCGGCGGCCAGTTCGACCAGCCGGTGCACCTGGTCGCGGAACGCCGCGAACACCGGGATCTGCGGGAAGCCGGCCGCCAGCGCCGACGCGCAGTGGAGCAGCAGATCGTGCCGGGCCCGCACATGGCCCTGCTCATGGGCGATCAGCGCATCGAGCTGACGGCCCTTCAGTCGTCGCAACGCCGAGGTGGTGAGGACCAGTTGGGGTGAGGAGTGGTGCAGCCACCACGCCTCCGGGCGGTCGCCCTCCAGGACCACCAGCCGTTCCCCGGCCGGCTCCTCACCGGGCAGCAGCGGGGCGCGCAGCCGCAGCTCGTCCCGGCTCCGGCGCCGGCGGGCCCGTGCGTCGCGCACCTCCCGGGTCAGCGCGAGGCCCGTCCAGGCACCGCCGCCCGCGAGCAGCAGGGCCAGCACCCCGGCCCAAGGCCCGTGGGCCTGCAGGGCGTACGCCTCGACGACCACCCGGGGCGCCGGGCCGAACACCGGGCTGCGGACGGATTCCCAGGCGGCGGCCGCGCTCAGCGACATCGCGAGGATGCAGCACAGCAGAACACCGGCCACCACGCACTGCCACACCCACAGGGCGAGCACCGGTTCGCGGTCGGGCCAGTCCGAACGGGCCATCAGCCGCGGCGCCGTCGCCGCGGCCAGCGCGCCGAGAATCATCAGCGCGATAGGGACCATCATGGCGTCAGCCTATGAGCGCACGACTACTCGTTGGTACAGGCACGCATCGGAAGTGACGTACGCCACCCCGGTGCGGGGTGTGGCGCGGGAGGCGGCCGTACCGGCCCGTGGCCGCGCCGCCGTGCTCACATCATGAGCAGCATCGCCAGCATGCCGATGCCCATCGCCACCCGGCAGGCACGCAGCACGTCCGCCGTCCCGGCCCCGCCCGCCACGGCGGGTGCCCCGGCCAGCGCCGGCCCGTCCGCGGTCGCGGCCGCCGCAGGCACCAGCCGGACCCCCGCGGCGATCACATAGACCGTGTAGTAGGCGAGCAGCAGAGCCGTGACCAAGGGGACCCCGCCCGGCGCGGAGTGCGTCATCGCGCCCAGGTGGTCCGTCCCGGCCATGCCGTGCCCGGCTCCCGGCCGGCCCGCGGGGCCGCCCGGCCACACCATGGCCAGCGCCATGTACACCATCGCCAGTGCGCCCACCGCGTGGTGCAGATGCCGGCGCACCAGGGCCGCCCCGGCCGCCGCCCCGAAGAACGCGGTGAACAGCCACGGCGACCACGGTGGCGGCGCCACCACGGACGCCGGCACGGCCATCACCGCCATCCCCAGCGCCATCACCCCTTCCCCGCGGGCCGCCGCCCGCTGCGCCGGCGGTACACCACCGGCCCGGGCCAGGCAGTAGGCCCCGGCGCCCGCGCACAACAGGACCAGCAGCCAGCCGACCAACGGTGGTGCGTGCACGAAGCGCCTCCCTGCGGCCGTCGTCACCCGTACGCGTCGGCTGCAGGATGCCCGCGGCGAAGGCCGCACACGGGAGCGCACGGGCGCAAACGGGGAGCGCGGAGGCGAGCGGGAGAGGCCTTCAGGGCCGGTAGCGCAGCGGATGGTCCGCCGGGACCTCGGTGAGCACGATGCGGTGCCCGTCCGGGTCGGCGATCCACATCTCGATCAGCCCCCAGGGCTCCTGCACCGGCGGCCGCAGCACCTCCACCCCGCGCGCCACCAGCTTCCGGTGCGTGGTCTCGGCGTCCGCCACCTGCAGCCACAGCCGGAGGGTGTCCGTGGCCGGCTCCGTGGCGCGGCCGGAGACCTCCAGGAAGCCGCCGCCGAGGAAGTAGACCGTGCCGCGCTCGGGGCCGGTGCCGAACTCCCGGTAGATCTCCAGCCCCAGCGCCTCGCCGTAGAACGCCCGCGACCGTTCCGGATCGGACGGCCGCAACAGCACCCTGCTGCTCAGTACATGCACCATGCCGGCGACCCTACGCCGCACGGCCGGTGGGCCCGACACGGCACGCGCACCTCTTGTTAGCCTCGGTCCCGCCAGCCGCCCGGCTCCGCCCCGCCCGGCCCGAGAGGACTCCGCCCGCGATGCCCACCACCGAGCTGATCTTCCGTACCGCCGTCGACGCCGACGTCCCCGGCCTCGTCGACCTCATCGAGTCGGCGTACCGCGGCGACGCGAGCCGGGCCGGCTGGACCACAGAGGCCGATCTGCTGGAGGGCCAGCGCACCGACCCGGAGGGCGTCGCCGCCGTGGTGCGGCACGAGACCGGGCTGCTGCTGGTCGCCGAGCGGGAGGGTGCGCTGACCGCCTGCTGCCAGCTCGAACACCGCGGCGACCACGCGTACTTCGGGATGTTCGCGGTGCGCCCCGCGCTCCAGGGCGGCGGCCTCGGCCGGACCATGCTCGCCGAGGCCGAGCGGACCGCCCGGGAGACCTGGGAGGCCCGCGAGATGCGGATGACCGTCATCCGGCAGCGCACGGAACTCATCGCCTGGTACGAGCGCCGCGGTTACCGCCGCACCGGCGAGTTCAGCCCGTTCCCGTACGGCGACGAGCGGTTCGGCATCCCGCAGCGCGCCGACCTGGAGTTCGAGGTGCTGGTCAAGCCGCTGGGCTGACCGTCCCCGCGGGGCGCGCTACAGCCGCCCCGCCCGGATGATCCGTTGCAGGAACTGCCGGGTGCGGTCGTGCCGCGGCTCCCCGAAGACCTGCCCGGGCGCGCCGCGCTCCAGCACCACCCCGCCGTCCAGGAAGCACACCTGGTCGGCGACGTCCCGCGCGAAGCCCATCTCATGGGTGGCGATGACCATGGTCATGCCCTCCTCCTTGAGGTCGCGGACCATGCCGAGGACCTCGCCGACCAGCTCCGGGTCGAGCGCCGCGGTGATCTCGTCGAGCAGTAGCAGCCGGGGCCGGCCGGCCAGTGCCCGGACGATCGCGACCCGCTGCTGCTGGCCGCCGCTGAGCCGGTCGGGATACTCACCGGCCCGCCCGCCGAGCCCCAGCCGGTTCAGCAGCTCCCGGGCCCGCTCCTCCGCCTCGGCGCGCGGCACCCCGTGCACCCGGCGCGGCGCCAGCGTGATGTTGTCCAGCACGGTCATGTGCGGGAAGAGGTTGTACGCCTGGAAGACCACCCCGATCCGGCGCCGCACCGCGTCCGCGTCGGCCCGCGGATCGGTGATCTCCGCGCCGTCCAGGAAGATCGCCCCGTCGTCGATCTCCTCCAGCAGGTTCGCGCAGCGCAGCAGCGTCGACTTGCCCGACCCGGAGGCGCCGATCAGCGCGGTCACGGTGTGCGGGGGCACCTCCAGGTCCACGTCCCGCAGCACGACCGTGTCCCGCCCGTAGGTCTTGCGCACCGATTCCAGCCGCAGTACGGGGCCGTCCCCCGAGGCCGCCGTGGTCTCCTCGGCGGCCGGCTGCGGTGTGCGGTCCGTCGTGCTCATACCAGCCCTCCCTGGGCGCGCCGGCGGTCCGTCCGGGCCGTGACCCAGTCCGTGAAGCGGGTCATCGGGATCGTCAGCGCGACGAAGACCAGCCCGGCCACGACGTACGGCGTGAAGTTGAAGTCCTTGCCGGCGATGATCTGCGCGGCGTACACCGCGTCCACCGCACCGGCGATGGACACCAGACCGGTGTCCTTCTGCAGCGAGACCAGGTCGTTCAGCAGCGGCGGCACCACCCGCCGCACGGCCTGCGGCAGCACCACGAAGCGCAGCGCCTGCCCGCTGGAGAGCCCCAGCGACCGGGCCGCGGCCCGCTGGGAGGGGTGCACCGATTCGATCCCGGCCCGGAAGACCTCGGCCACGTACGCCGAGTACGTCAGCACCAGTGCGGTCCCGCCGAGCACCACCGGATCGGTGGTCACGCCCCGCAGCCGCAGCGCCGGCACCCCGAACACCACCATCAGCAGACAGATGATCAGCGGCAGCCCGCGGAAGAAGTCGGTGTACGCGGTGGCCAGCGCGCGCAACGGGAAGAACACCGGCCCGCGCAGCGTACGGGCCACCGCCAGCAGCAGCCCGAGCACCAGCACCGCGGCCCCGCACACCACCAGCAGCCGCAGGTTCAGCAGCAGCCCGTCCAGCACCTGGGGCAGCGCCTTGCGGGCGTAGGCGGCGCTGAAGAAGGTGTCCCGGGTGCGCGGCCAGCCCGGGGAGCCGGTGATCACGACGAACAGCACGGCGGCGGTGACCAGGGTGCTCAGCGCGGCGACCGCCGTCGCACGACGGGCCCTGGCCCGCTTGAACCGCTCCCGCTCGATCCGCCGCGCGGACGGCACATAGCCGTCCCCGGCCGGCTCCCCGCTGCCCGCCGGTACCTTCAACAACCCCTTGTCGTACGTCACTTGAGCACCGGAACGGCAACGGCGTCGGTCAGCCACTTCTTCTCCAGCGCGGCCAGCGTGCCGTTCTTCCGGAGCGCGTCGACCGCGGCCGTCACACACCCGGTGAGCCGGCTCTCCTTGTCCAGCACCAGCCCGAACTGCTCCTTCGTGCTGCCGGTGCCCGCGAACTGGCCGACCACCTCGGCGTCCCGGACCTCGGCCGAGGTGATGTAGAACGCCGTCGGCAGGTCGGTGACGATCGCGTCGACCTGGCCGTTCTTCAGGGCCGTCTTCGCGTAGTCGTTCTTCTGGAAGACCGCGGGGGTCCGGTCCGGGTGGATGGTGTCGTTGACGACGTCCAGGCTGGTGCTGCCGACCTGGGCGCCGAGCTTGACGTGCCGGAGGTCGGCGATGCTCCTGGCGTGCGCGGCGCGGGAGCCCTTGAGCGCGATGACCGCCTGGCGCACGTCGTAGTAGCCGGAGGAGAACGCCACCGCGTGCTTGCGCTGTGCGCTGATGGAGATCTGGTTGATGTCGAAGTCGAACTTCTTCTCGCCGGGCGCGAAGGCGTTGGCGAACGGCACGGTCTGCCAGTCCACCGCGCCCTTGCCGTAGCCCAGCTGGCGGGCGACGGCGTAGGCGACGGCCGATTCGAAGCCCTTGCCGCTGGCCGGGTCGTCGTCCCGGAACCACGGTGCGTAGGCCGGCTTGTCGGTGCCGACGGTGAGCTTCCCGGCCCGCACCGTGGTGAGTTTGCCGCGGTCGCAGCTCTGCTTGCCCTGCCCGGTGGCCCGCGGGCCACCGGGGGACTCGTCCTGCGGGGCGCAGCCGACGGCCGCGGTGAGCAGTACGGCGGCGGCGCAAGTGGCCAGGCGAAGAGGGCGGTTGACGAGGCGCATGGCGGGAGAGTGGCAGTGCGCACCGCCGTCTGTCGAGATCATCGGGGAAAACGTCCGCATGCTGGAAGCCTGTTGCACCGCTGTGAACTGCGGATTTCCCCGTCCGGCGGTCCGTCAGGCGGTGAAGCGCACCGCTCGCCGGATCTCCGGGAGGTCGGTCACCACCCCGTCCAGGCCGAGGCCGCGGGCCAGCCGGAGCTGGTCGTGGGTGTTGACCGTCCAGGCGACGACCTTCAGCTGTGCGGCGTGCGCCCGCTCGACCAGCTCCAGCGTGAGCCGGCGGATGTTCAGCGACAGCATGTACGCGCCGACGGCCTGGGCACGGTCGACGACGTCGGCGCCGTACCGGCTGCCGACCAGCGCGGTGCGCACGCCGGGCAGCAGCGTGCGGATGGCGGCCAGCGCCTCGTCGTGGAACGAGATCACCTCGACCCGGCCGGTCAGATCGCGCGCCCGCATGACGTCGGCCAGCGCCTGCGCGGCCGCCACGTCCTTGATCTCGGCCTGCAGCGGCGCCTTGACCGCGTCCACGACCTCCTCGAACACCGGGATCCGCTCGCCCTGGCCGGCGTCCAGCTCCCGCAGCTCGGCGAGGGTGCGCTCGGCGATCGGCCCGGCCCCGTCGGTGGTCCGGTCCACGTCCGCGTCGTGCATGACGACCAGCGCGCCGTCCTTGCTCAGATGCAGGTCGAGCTCGATGACGTCGACGCCCTCGTGCTCGGCACGTACGAAGGAGCGCAGGGTGTTCTCCGGCTCGACGCCCATGATCCCGCGGTGCCCGATGGTGAGAAAGGACAAGGCTGCCTCGCTTCTGTCGGCTCGGTAGTGCTGTCGGCTCACTGCCGGTGTCGACCGTCGACCGTCGGCAACGGCGTGCGAAACGGCGCTCAGCCTAACGGCCCGGATGCCCCGAAACCGGTTGCCGAACGACCCCGCGGTGTGTCCAGTACCCGTACCCGCCATATCCGGCCCCAGCCCCCCTCACCCACACGTGGGCGCGCCCCCGTCCCGCTGACGCGACCCCACCGGGCCGGCCTCGGAACCCCTCACTCCGTTCACCGGCGGGGGTGGGGGAGTGTGGCATATGCCACAGTGGCCGCAACCGGAGAAAGTGCCAAATCCCTTGCCGCTGCGGGCAGTAAGTGTCGCGAGAGCGGGCTGCGACAGGAAAAATGAGGGTTGTGGTGGGGTGTCGGCCGGATAATTTTCGGCTCCCCCACTTGAGCGGACGATCCTTGGCTGGTTACCGTGTGCTGACAACACGATCTACCGCCGGAGGGCAGTCATGACGGAAATTCTTTCGCCTGTGGGTGTCCCGGGAGACACTCCGACCGCAGAGCGCGTGGTGGATCACCCGGCGTGGCCCGTGCTCAAGGACGCCGTCGAGACCATCCGCCCCTGGCAGGCCAAGGACGGCTCGATCGACCTCGCCGCCGAGGGCGCGCCGACCGCCGACGCCGTGCGCGCCGAGGTCGAGCGGGCGATAGCGGCCGTCCGGGAGCTCGCCCCGCTGCTCCCGCACGACGCCGCCTACCACGAGGCGCTCGTCGCCGACCTGCGCCGCTGGGCCGACGGCGGCTACGGCGTGCCGGACTTCCTGGACTCGCTGCTCGCCTTCCAGCCCGCACAGGCGCGCGCCCACGGCCTCCAGCACCTGGTGCTGTTCCCCATGTACACCCAGAACGGCAACCCGGACCGCAACTTCGAGGCCGTGGTGCTGCGCATGGTCTGGCCCGACTGGCTCGCCGAGCTGGAGCGGACCCGCTACGACAACCCCCTCTTCTGCGGCATCGCCTTCGAGGACTTCACCGCCGGCTACGACACCAACTCCGCGGTCCTCTTCCCGGAGACCATCGCGGTGCGCGAGGCCCCCGCGCGCTTCACCTGGGGCGGCATCTTCTGCGACCGCGAGGCCGCCCGCTTCCGCCGGGTCACCGAGGCCGCCGTCGAGACGCTCGGCCTCGAAGTGCCCGAGGACATCCGCGAGATGCTCACCGACCAGGAGCGCTGCCAGGAGGCGTTCGTCCTGTGGGACATGGTCCACGACCGCACCCACAGCCACGGCGACCTGCCGTTCGACCCCTTCATGATCAAGCAGCGCCAGCCGTTCTGGATGTACGGCCTGGAGGAGCTGCGCTGTGATCTCACCGCCTTCAAGGAGGCCGTGAAGCTGGAGGCCGAGGGCTACTCCCAGGCCCGTGACGTGCAGTTCGCGGTGATCTTCGACCGGATGTTCCGCTTCCCCGTCACCGGCGACCGGGTCCGCAACTACGACGGCCTGGGCGGCCAGCTGCTCTTCGCCTACCTGCACAAGCACGACGTCGTACGCTGGACGGACAACACACTGCACATCGACTGGGAGCGGGCACCCAAGGTCACCAACGAGCTGTGCGGCGAGATCGAAAAGCTCTACCGCGACGGCATCGACCGGCCCAAGCTGGTCCACTGGTTCGCCGCCTACGACCTCGTCTCGACCTATCTCGCCCCGCACCCGGGCTCGGTCTGGGCCAAGGGACCGGACGCCCTCGACCTGGACCAGCCGCCGCGCAAGCTCGTGGACGACGTGCTCCCCGACGAATTCCCGCTGAGCATGTTCTACGAGGCGCTCGCCAAGAAGCTGCGTTCCGTGATCGCCTCGACCAAGGGCATCACCGCCCACAGCGACACGCTGGCGGCGGCATGAGCACCGACCGTGACAACCGGCCCACGGCCGTCCAGGAGCAGGACGAGGAGGCGACGGAGATGGTGACTTCGACGGGCGGTCACGGGCCGCTGGAGGGTGCGGTCATCGCGGTGGCGGGAGCGGCCGGTCCGGCCGGCCGGGCCACGCTGCTGCGGCTGGCCGAGGCGGGCGCCGTGGTGGTCGGCTCGGACGCCAACCCCGAACGGCTCGCCGAGGCCGTGGACGCGGCCCGCTACGCCCACGGCGGTGCCACGGTGATCGGGGACACCGTCGACCTCCTGGACCTCGAGCAGACCCGCGAATGGGCGGACCGCACGGAGAAGGAATTCGGCCGCATCGACGGCTTGGTGCACCTCGTCGGCGGCTGGCGCGGCTCGTCCACGTTCGCCGAGACCGACCTGCGCGACTGGGACGCCCTGCACCGGCTCCTGATCCGCACCGTCCAGCACACCTCGCTCGCCTTCCACGACGCCCTGGAGCGCAGCGGGAACGGCCGCTTCCTCCTGATCAGCGCGGCCGGCGCCAGCAAGCCCACCGCGGGCAACGCCGCCTACGCCGCCTCCAAGGCCGCCGCCGAGGCGTGGACGCTCGCCATGGCGGACGGCTTCCGCAAGGCGGGGGGCGAGCAGGGACCGCGCGCCGCGGCTGCCATCCTGGTCGTCAAGGCGCTCGTCAACGACCAGATGCGCGCCGAGCGACCGAACGCCAAGTTCGCGGGCTTCACGGACGTCTCGGAGCTGGCCGAGGCCATCGCCGGGGTCTGGGACCGGCCCGCCCAGGAAGTGAATGGACAGCGTCTGTGGCTGACCCCCGAGCCGTGACCGGAGCGAAGACCGACGCCCGGCAGCACCACGATCCGCAGATCCGCGGCTTCGCCAGCGACAACTACGCCGGCGCCCACCCCGAGGTGCTGGCCGCGCTCGCCCTCGCCAACGGCGGTCACCAGATCGCCTACGGCGAGGACGACTACACCGAGCACCTCCAGCGGGTGTTCCGCAGCCACTTCGGCCAGCGGGCGCAGGCGTTCCCGGTGTTCAACGGCACCGGCGCCAACGTCGTCGCCCTCCAGGCCGTGACCGACCGCTGGGGCGCGGTGATCGCCGCCGAGTCGGCGCACATCAACGTCGACGAGTGCGGGGCGCCCGAGCGGGTCGGCGGGCTGAAGCTGCTCACCGTGCCCACCGAGGACGGCAAGCTCACCCCCGAGCTGATCGACCGCCAGGCCTGGGGCTGGGAGGACGAGCACCGCGCCATGCCGCAGGTCGTCTCGATCACCCAGAGCACGGAGCTCGGCACGGTCTACACCCCCGACGAGATCCGGGCGATCTGCGAACACGCGCATGAGCGCGGCATGGTGGTCCACCTGGACGGTTCGCGGATAGCCAACGCCGCGGCGACGCTGGACGTGCCCATGCGGGCCTTCACCAACGCCGTGGGCGTCGACATCCTCTCCTACGGCGGCACGAAGAACGGCGCCGTCTTCGGTGAGGCCGTGGTCGTGCTCAACCCCGACCGGGTGCGGGCGATGAAGCATCTGCGCAAGCTGTCCATGCAGCTGGCCTCCAAGATGCGCTTCGTCTCCGTCCAGTTGGAGGCGCTGCTCGCCAAGGACCTGTGGCTGCGCAACGCCCGCCACGCCAACACCATGGCGCAGCGGCTGGCGGCCGGCGTCCGGCAGATCGACGGGGTGGAGATCCTCTACCCGGTGCAGTCCAACGCGGTCTTCGCCCGGCTGCCGCACGACGTGAGCGAACGCCTCCAGAAGCGCTACCGCTTCTACTTCTGGGACGAGCAGGCCGGCGATGTGCGCTGGATGTGCGCGTTCGACACCACCGAGGAGGACGTCGACGGCTTCCTCGCCGCGCTCCGGGAGGAAATCGCCCGCTGACGCCTCACCCGACGGGCCCGCGCCCGGCCGGAGGTCATGACATGACCGCCGGCCGGGCGTGGCCCATTTCCGGCACCCTCGCGGCGGCCCCGGCCGGTACATCACAATGAACTCAACAGTACGGTTTGATTTACCCTGCCCCGTCGTGCTGCAATGCCGCCGGATGGCCGCCGACGCGGCCGCGCCACCGGCAGCCACCGCCACGACCTGCGAGGAACGGCCCGATGTCGACACCCCTGTACGTCTCCGACGAGGTACGCGCCCTGGCGCCGGGCTTCGCCCACCTCACCGTCGAAGCCCACGGCCTGACGAACGGGCCCAGCGACGGGCCGAGCGCCGCATTGCTGGACGAGGCCGCCCGCCGGCTGGTCCGGCGCCTCGACGGGCGCGCCCCGCAGGAGGACCCGCACCTCGCCGCCTGGCGCGCCGCGTACACCGCCTTCGGCGCCAAGCCCTCGCGCACCCGCAACTCCGCCGAGGCGCTGGCCCGGCGCGCGCTCACGGACGGCGGGCTGCCGCGGATCAACCGCCTCGTGGACCTCTACAACGCGATCAGCGTCGCCCACCTCGTCCCCGTCGGCGGTGAGGACCTGGACCGCATCCAGGGCGGTATGCGACTCGTCCGGGCGGCCGGCGACGAGCCGTTCGCGACCGCGGCCGGCGGCGCCGGGGTGATCGAGCACCCCGAGGCCGGCGAGGTGGTCTGGTGCGACGACGAGGGCGTCACCTGCCGCCGCTGGAACTGGCGCCAGGGCGTCCGGACCCGGCTGACCGAGGACTCCGTCAGCGCGCTGTTCCTGCTGGAACGGATGGCCCCGATGCCCCTCGACGACCTCGCGGCCGCGGGCGAGGAGCTGGCCGAGGCGCTTCAGAAGAGCTGCCCCGGCGCCCGGATCGAGATCGGCGGGATCCGGACCGCATAGCGGCGGACCGGCACCGGCCGGCCCGCCCTGTGCCCTCGCGCTACGCGCCGGGCGCCGCCGGTGCCGTACCGCCGAGGTGGGCCGGGATCCACCAGGTGTCCTCGGGGCCCTTGGGCCGTACCGGATAGGCGCGCTGGGCGGCCTCCAGCAGGTCCTGGACGCGGGCCCGCAGCCGGTCGGTGATCTTCTCCGCCGGCTCGGCGGGATCTGCCGCCACCGGCTCGCCGACCCGGATGGTGATCGGTATGTGGTTCCGCCCCAGGTCCCGCTTGTGACCCTTGGTCCACAGCCGCTGGGTGCCCCACAGCGCCACCGGCAACAGCGGCACCCCGGCCTCCTGCGCCAGCCGCGCCGCGCCCGACTTGAAGGACTTCAGGGTGAACGACTCGGAGATGGTCGCCTCCGGGAAGACCCCGATGATCTCGCCCGAACGCAGCGCCGTCAGCGCGTGCTTGTAGGCGTGCATGCCCTGCGCGCGGTCCACCGGGATGTGCTTCATCGCCCGCATCAGAGGTCCGGACACCTTGTGCCGGAACACCGACTCCTTCGCCATGAACCGCACCAGCCGCTTGGCCGGGCGCGCGGCGAGCCCCGCGAAGACGAAGTCCAGGTACCCGATGTGATTGCTCACCAGCACCGCCCCGCCGCGGCGCGGAATGTTCTCCGTCCCGGCGATGTCGAACTTCAGGTCGAGCGCCTTGAACAGCGTGCGCGCGGCACCGATCACGGGCGGGTAGACGAGCTCTGCCATTGTCCGGAGGACCCCTTTTTCCATGCCTGGGGAGGGTTCTCCCGGCGGAAACCTACGCCGTCGTCACTGCGGCTTTCGGGAGATCGTGCCCGATTGTGGCCGCCGCGGCCAGCGCGCCGACCGCCCCGGCCGGGAGATCCTCGTCACGTACCGGCCGGCTCAGCCGGTCACCCGCCGCAGCAGAAGGTACATTTCGCACCCCAGGCAGTACCCGAAAGCGGCATTGAGGAAGGCCGCCGCGAGGGCCGCCGCAGTGGCCGCGAGCCCCAGCCACTGCGCCCCCGCGGCGAAACCGGCCAGACCCACCAGCGCGAAGAACAGCCCGACACTCTGCGCGAAGCGCGGCGGGGCCGGGTCCTCGAACGCCGTCGGCGCGGGCAGCCGCGGCCGCACCACCGCCTTGAACAGCCAGGCGTAGGGCGACCGCTGGACCCCGGCCACCGCCCCGACGGCGAAGACCAGCGCCTGGCAGGCCAGCAGCCATCCGCTCCCGCTGATCAGCACCGCCGCCAGCACCACGGTCGTCAGCGCCGCCCCGAACCGGGGGCCGCGTACGTCGATCCGGTCGTCGATCCCGTCGCTCGTCATGCCCCTACCTTCCCCCGGAACGGCCCGCGCGGAGCACCGGGAATCTTTGCGGTCGCGTGAACGCTGCACTCCTCGATGACCGGACTCATGGTGTGCCTCGCGGTGCTCGCGGCAGCGAGCCTCTTCGGCGTATGGCACCAACGCCGCAACGGGAGACTGTCGGTGCGCAAGCGGGACGAAACGGCGCGGCTCGGTGCCGCGGAGATCGGCACGGCGCTGGGGGAGCGTGCCACCCTGCTGCAGTTCTCCAGCGCCTTCTGCCAGCCCTGCCGCGCCACCCGGCGCACCCTCGCCGAGATCGCCGGCATGGTCGAGGGGGTGGCCCATGTGGAGATCGACGCCGAGGCCCACCTCGACCTCGTACGGAAGCTGAACGTGCTGCGCACCCCGACGGTGCTGGTGCTCGACGCGGACGGCACGATCGTCCGCCGCGCCTCCGGGCAGCCCCGCAAGGCCGACGTCATCGCGGCGCTCGGGGCGGCGGTCCGTGATTGATCTCCCAGATACCGGGCCGCCCTTGACGCTGTGGGTCACACATCGTCACTCTGACGTGATGCGGCCAGGAACCCTTCTCTACGGACGCGCCCACGTCGACCTTCTGCGGACCGCCAGTGCCCGCTGTCCGGGCGTGTGAGCAACGACGACACCACCGCCGCAGGGCGCCGTACGGGCCCCGGCGGCCCCGCCCCGGCTCGTCCGCCCCAGCAGAAGGACAACTCCATGACGGTCTCGTCCGGCCTCGGCACGCCCCGCACCGCCTCGCCTGACCTCCTGCGCTCCGTCTTCCGCCGGCACGCCGCCGGCGTCGCGGTGATCACCGCCCAGGGCTCCGGCCCGGTGGGCTTCACCGCCACCTCCCTCACCTCCGTCGCCGCCGAGCCGCCGCTGCTCTCGTTCGGCATCGGCACCGGCGCCTCCAGCTGGCCGGCCGTCTCGGTGGCCGACCACATAGGCGTCCACATCCTCGGCGAGCACCAGGCGGACCTGGCCGCCACCTTCGCGCGCAGCGGCGCGGACCGCTTCGGGCCCGGCACCTCCTGGCGCACCGGCCCCGAGGGCGTGCCGCTCCTGGACGGCGTACTGGCCTGGACGGTCTGCAAGGTCGTCGCCCGGGTGCCGGCCGGCGACCACCGCATCGTGCTCGCCCAGCCCGTCGTCGGCGACCCCGCGGGGCCCGGCCGCCCCCTCCTCTACCACCAGGGCCGCTTCAACGCGCTGCGCGACTGACGGGCCCGCCGCGGCCCGCTCCTCACCCGCGCTCTTCGCCCGATCAGGGCCGTTGGGAAGGTCACATTTCGACGGCCTTGATTCGGGGCACGAGACTGGATGTACTGGCGAGTAATATGGCGGTCGGCGTGGGGAACCGCATCCGACCGGGAGCCGCCCCGACAGGCGCCTATGCTGCCAACACGAGGCAGTTCTGAAGAGACCAAGCAGGTAGGAGAGCCGGCGTGAGCTTGAGGATCGTTGTCTGTGTGAAGTACGTGCCCGACGCCACCGGCGACCGGCACTTCGCCGAGGACCTGACCGTCGACCGTGACGACGTGGACGGTCTGCTCTCGGAGCTCGACGAGTACGCCGTCGAGCAGGCCCTGCAGATCAAGGAAGCGGCCGACGACGCGGAGATCACGGTCCTGACCGTCGGCCCCGAGGACGCCAACGACGCGCTGCGCAAGGCCCTGTCCATGGGCGCCGACAAGGCCGTCCACGTCGAGGACGACGACCTGCACGGCACCGACGCGCTCGGCACCTCGCTCGTGCTTGCCAAGGCCATCGAGAAGACCGGTTACGACCTGGTCGTCTGCGGTATGGCCTCCACCGACGGCACGATGGGCGTGCTGCCCGCCCTGCTCGCCGAGCGGCTGAACGTCCCTCAGGTCACCCTGCTCTCCGAGGTATCCGTCGCCGACGGCAAGGTCACCGGCCGCCGGGACGGCGACACCGCCAGCGAGCAGCTGGAGGCCGCGCTGCCGGCCGTCGTGTCCGTCACCGACCAGTCCGGTGAGGCGCGCTACCCCTCCTTCAAGGGCATCATGGCCGCCAAGAAGAAGCCGGTGGAGTCCCTGGACCTGGACGACCTGGACATCGACGCGGACGAGGTCGGCCTCGACGGCGCCTGGACCAAGGTCGAGGACGCGACCGAGCGCCCGGCCCGTACGGCGGGCACGATCGTCAAGGACGAGGGCGAGGGCGGCAAGCAGCTCGCCGAGTTCCTCGCGGGCCAGAAGTTCATCTGAGCCGCAGTCCTTCCCACCGCCCTCATTCTTCCCGCAGGAGAGCATTCCCATGGCTGAAGTCCTTGTCTACGTCGACCACGTGGACGGCGCCGTCCGCAAGCCCACCCTCGAACTGCTCACCCTGGCCCGCCGCATCGGCGAGCCGGTGGCCGTCCACCTCGGCCCGAACGCCGAAGAGGCTGCGAAGGTCCTCGCCGAGCACGGCGCCGTGAAGGTGCTGGCCGCAGACGTACCCGAGTTCGCCGAGTACCTCGTCGCCCCCAAGGTCGATGCGCTGCAGGCCGCCTACGACGCGGTCTCCCCGGCCGCCGTGCTGCTGCCGTCCTCCGCGGAGGGCAAGGAGATCGGCGCCCGCCTCGCGGTGCGCATCGGCTCCGGCATCATCACCGACGCCGTCGACCTGGAGGCCGGCGACGAGGGCCCGGTGGCCACGCAGTCCGTCTTCGCGGCCTCGTACACCACCAAGTCCCGTGTCTCCAAGGGCACCCCGGTCATCACCGTCAAGCCCAACTCCGCCGCCCCGGAGGCCGCGCCGGCCGCCGGTACGGTCGAGCCGCTCGCGGTGACCGTCGCCGACTCCTCCAAGGGCACCAAGATCGTCTCGCGCACCCCGCGCGAGTCGACCGGCCGCCCGGAGCTGACCGAGGCCGCGATCGTGGTCTCCGGCGGCCGCGGCGTCAACGGCGCCGAGAACTTCCCGGTCATCGAGGCGCTCGCCGACTCGCTCGGCGCGGCCGTCGGTGCCTCGCGCGCCGCGGTGGACGCCGGCTGGTACCCGCACACCAACCAGGTCGGCCAGACCGGTAAGTCCGTCTCGCCGCAGCTGTACATCGCGGCGGGCATCTCCGGCGCGATCCAGCACCGCGCCGGTATGCAGACCTCGAAGACCATCGTCGCCATCAACAAGGACGCCGAGGCGCCGATCTTCGACCTGGTCGACTACGGCGTGGTCGGCGACCTCTTCGACGTCGTCCCGGCCCTCACCGAAGAGGTCAAGACCCGCAAGGGCTGAGCCTCTCGGACGCCTTCCGGGCGCCGCCGTCTCCGGCAGAACCGCACGAGGCCCCGTACGCGCGGTGCGTACGGGGCCTCGTGCTGCCCCGGCCCCGACGGGGCCCCGGCGTCAGGTGTTCGGCAGCCGGTCCTTGCCGGGCTCCCCGTACGGCACCGGCTCGACGACGGCCACGTCCAGCGGTGCGGCCAGCGCCTCGGCGATCTCCGCGCCCAGGGCCGCCAGGGCCGGGCCGGCCGAGTGGGCGTCCAGGGACGCCTGGTCGGCCCAGTTCTCGATGACGGTGACCCGGTCCTCACCGGCGTGCACCGCGTAGAGCAGACAGCCCGGCTCGGCGTGCACGGCCGGGGTGTGCCGCCGGAACGCGGCGAGGACGTCCTCGCGGCGGCCTGGCTTGGTCCGGATGGTGGCGACAACGACGGGCACGGGGCCTCCTGGGGTGCTGCGGACGGGTGTGGTCACTGGTGAGTGATCGTAAGTGATCTTGGAGAGCGGGTTCCGGGATCCGCTCGCCGAGGAAGCGCTGGCGGAACCAGGCGCGTTCGACGTCGGTCAGGTGGCGCACCAGGCCGAGCAGGGTGAGGGTGGACGGCGGGTTTGCCGCCTCGGCGAGCTGTTCGCCGGTGAACCCGGTGCACTTGGCGAGGAGGGTGTCGCGAGGGAAGTCGAGCCGGCCCCGCAGCATCTCCCGCTCGCCGGCCGCGGCCGGGACGGCTCCGCGCCGGATGGAGGGTGCGGTCCACGTCAGGCCGCGAGTCCGATGGCGAGGCGCGGCGGGCGCCATGGAGTTTCCCGGGCCGGTGCCGGCGGCCGTGACCTGCACCGCCTCCCGCGGCGGGGTGTTGACCTCGGCAATCTCCCCGGTTAACTTCGCTCTACGGATTGTTGATTCCGTTAAGCGGAAAACGCCCGGCGGCAGCATCGGGCGTAAGCGTCGGGAGGGTAACGAATGGGGCAGCAGGAGACCGTGGCGACGAGCCTCGCGGACACCGTACGCGAGGGGATCGGCGCCGCACTCGCCCAGGTGGACGCGGATCTGGCCCGGCGCTACCCCGGTGACCCCGGCACCCGCCAGCCGGTGCACACGGTCTACGTGCCCGGCGACGTCTTCGCCGCCGATACCGTGCGCTCCTGGGGCGACCAGGCACTCGCCGCCCTGGACGAGCACGCCCCCGACGCCGCCGCCCTCGCCGCCGTACTGGACATCCCGGACGAGCTCGCCACCGACGTCCACGACCGCGTCCGCGCCAAGCTGACCCGCGAGCCCGTCGAGGACCTGCGGATCGACTTCGAGGACGGCTACGGCCCGCGCCCGGACGCCGAGGAGGACGAGGCCGCGGCCCGCGCCGCGGCCCTGGTCGCGGCCGCCTGCCGTGGGCGCACCTCCCAGCCGGAGGCCGGGGGACGCACCGCCGCCCCGTACATGGGCATCCGGATGAAGTGCATGGAGGCCGCCGTCCGCGACCGCGGCATCCGCACCCTCGACATCTTCCTCACCGGCCTGATGGCGGCCGGCGGACTGCCCGACGGCCTGGTCCTCACGCTCCCCAAGGTGACCTACGCCGAGCAGGTCACCGCCATGGTGCGGCTGCTGGAGGCGTTCGAGAAGGCGCACGGTCTGGAGAGCGGCCGGATCGGTTTCGAGATCCAGATCGAGACCACCCAGGCCATCCTGGGCGCCGACGGCCGGGCCACCGTCGCCCGGATGATCGAGGCCGCCGAGGGCCGCGCCACCTCCCTCCACTACGGCACCTTCGACTACAGCGCCTCCTGCGGTGTCAGCGCCGCCCACCAGTCCCTCGACCACCCGGTGGCCGACCATGCCAAGGCCGTGATACAGGTCGCCGCCGCGGGCACCGGGGTGCGGCTGTCCGACGGCTCGACGAACGTCCTGCCCGTCGGCCCGACGGCTCAGGTGCACAACGCCTGGCGGCTCCACCACGGCCTCGTACGCCGCTCGCTGGCCCGCGCGTACTACCAGGGCTGGGACATGCACCCGGCCCACCTCCCGACCCGTTACGCGGCCGTCTACGCCTTCTACCGCGAGGGCCTCGAACAGGCCGCGGCCCGGCTCGCGGCGTACGTGGCCAAGGCGGGCGGCGACGTCATGGACGAACCCGCCACCGCCAAGGCCCTCAGCGGCTACCTCCTCCGCGGCCTCGACTGCGGCGCCGTCGACACGGCCGAGGTCGCCCGCCTCACGGGCCTGACGCGCGCGGACCTCGACTCGCTGGCGGGGCGGGCGGGGTAGACGGGTCCATCCCCCCACCCCCGAACCCACCCCC
>NZ_JOIX01000008.1 GCF_000720175.1 Streptomyces sp. NRRL S-337 | reverse complement strand
GGGCGGGGGCGCATAGTCGGGTCAGGGGGTCGGGTCAGGGTGGGCCGGTCCCGTCCACGCCCACGGCCGGTTCGCCGCCCGCCGCCAGCCGTCGGACGGCCGCCATCGGGACGGACAGCCAGTCGGGCCGGTGCCGGGCCTCGTAGAGCACCTCGTAGACCGCCTTGTCGGTCTCGTAGGCCCGCATCAGCTCGGGCGCGGAACGCGGATCGAGCCCGCCGGCCTCGGCGTAGCCCAGGCAGTAAGCGGCCCGGGTGCGCCGGGCCCACTCCAGCGCCCAGGGGTCCGCGCCGGCCGGCCCGCTGCGCGCCGCGTAGTCGAAGGACCGCAGCATCGCCGCGACGTCCCGCACCGCGGGCTGCAGCTTGCGCCGCTCGGCCAGCGGACGGGCCGGTTCGCCCTCGAAGTCGATCAGCGACCAGCGGCCCTCGTCGGCGGAGCGCAGCGTCTGGCCCAGGTGCAGATCGCCGTGGATGCGCTGGGCGGCCCAGCTGCGGCCGTCGTGCCCGACGGCGGCCAGCGCGTCGAAGGCGGTGCGCAGCCGCGCGCGGTAGGGCTGGAGCACGGGCACGGCCCGGGCGGTGGCCTCCAGTCGCTCGATCATCTGCGCCGCGATCACGTCCAGCTGCGGGCGGCGCAGCTCGGTGGTCGGCAGCGTCTGAGCCAGCGCGGTGTGCACCTCCGCGGTGGCGTGCCCGAGCGCCCGGGCCGAGCCGGTGAAGTCGGCGCGGACGGCCAGCGCATTGAGTGCCAGCTGCCAGCCGTCCGCCGAGCCGGGCAGGAACGGCTGGAGCACGCCCAGTGTGGTCGCCTCGCCGTTCTCCTCGGCGATCGCCGACTCGAACCACGCGGCCGGCGCCGGGACCCGGGCGCACTTGGCGTCCGCCAGCGCCCGGGGCAGTTCCAGATCGGGGTTGATGCCCGGCTCGACCCGCCGGAAGACCTTCAGGATGAACGAATCCCCGTACACGATCGAGGAGTTGGACTGCTCGACGGCGATCGGCCGGGCCGGCAGACCGGAGGGGATGTCCGCGTCGGGTTCGCGGCAGAAGCGCAGGGCCCCCAGCCGTCCGGGGATCCGCAGCCGTTCCAGCAGCAGCCCGCAGAGCCGGTTGTCCACCAGTGCGTCGTAGACCACCCGGCCGCGCAGCGGGCCGCCGCCGGGCCGGCCGATCACCGCCGGGGCCAGCTGGGGCGGTGGCGCCGGATGGACCCCGAGCAGCAGCTGGTAGCGGTCCCCGCCGGCCGGGGTGCGGCTCGGTGGGGAGCTCTGCTGGGCCCGGACCAGCAGCTGCAGCAGGCCCGGCGAGGTCCCGTCGCCGGTGCACGGCAGCAGCTCGGTCGCGGACAGCAGGGAGAAGCCGGTGAGCAGCCGTCCCTTGCCGGCGAACCAGCGCTGGCGGGGAACCCATTCGGCGAGCAGCGGTGTCAGCGAGGAGAGCAGATCGGGGGCGGTGACGAGCGGACGGTGGTCAGGGGTGTTGCGGGTGGCACGGGTCGGGGCGGTGTCCGACATGGCGTCGCGTCCTTTCCCCGGGCACACGACAGGTAGGGCAAAGTGTCCCGGAATACGGCCTTCACTGTGCGGTGGCGCGGTGGCGGTACCCCCGGACGGAGGGTGTGAAGATCCTCCCGGCGGGGGTGTCGGGATCGTCCGTACGGCAGCGGTCGTTCGATGTGCGTGTCCGCTGCGTGGCGGTCCCCCTCGAACCCGGGACCACCGGGGGCTCACCCGGCCCGTGCGGTAGTAAGGAGCCTGCCCGAGCGAAAGGTCAGAAAACGCCCGTACGCGGTATGCGGCCGCGTACGGGCGGGGTGCTCGGTGCCCGTGCCCGGTCAGGGCCGGGGCACTAGGTGGCGTTCTTGCGCAGCCGGAACCAGTAGAAGCCGTGACCCGCGAGGGTGAGCAGGTACGGCAGTTCCCCGATGGCAGGGAAGCGGACGCCGCCGATGAGTTCCACCGGATGGCGGCCGCTGAACGCCCGCAGGTCCAGCTCGGTCGGCTGGGCGAAGCGGGAGAAGTTGTGGACGCACAGCACCAGGTCGGCGTCCGCGCCGCCGGTGCCCGGCGAGGCCCGCAGGAAGGCCAGCACCGCCGGGTTGGTGGAGGACAGCTCGGTGTAGCTGCCGAGGCCGAATGCCGGGTTCTGCTTGCGGATCTCGATCATCCGGCGGGTCCAGTGCAGCAGCGAGGACGGCGAACTCATCGCGGCCTCGACGTTGGTGACCTGGTAGCCGTAGACCGGGTCCATGATGGTCGGCAGGAACAGCCGGCCCGGGTCGCAGGAGGAGAATCCGGCGTTGCGGTCCGGGGTCCACTGCATCGGGGTGCGCACCGCGTCCCGGTCACCGAGCCAGATGTTGTCGCCCATGCCGATCTCGTCGCCGTAGTAGAGGATCGGCGAACCGGGCAGCGACAGCAGCAGGGCGGTGAACAGCTCGATCTGGTTGCGGTCGTTGTCGAGCAGCGGGGCCAGCCGGCGGCGGATGCCGATGTTGGCCCGCATCCGCGGGTCCTTGGCGTATTCCGCGTACATATAGTCGCGCTCTTCGTCCGTGACCATTTCGAGGGTCAGCTCGTCGTGGTTGCGCAGGAAGATGCCCCACTGGCAGCCGGACGGGATCGCCGGGGTCTTGGCGAGGATTTCCGAGACCGGATAGCGCGATTCGCGGCGCACCGCCATGAAGATGCGCGGCATGACCGGGAAATGGAACGCCATATGGCATTCGTCGCCGCCGACCGCGTAATCGCCGAAGTAGTCGACGACGTCCTCCGGCCACTGATTGGCCTCGGCCAGCAGTACGGTGTCCGGATAGTGCTTGTCGATCTCGGTCCGGACCCGCTTGAGGAAGGCGTGCGAGGCGGGCAGGTTCTCGCAGTTGGTGCCCTCCTCGGCGTAGAGGTACGGCACCGCGTCGAGCCGGAAGCCGTCGATGCCCAGGTCCAGCCAGAAGCGCAGGGCGGAGATCATCTCCTCCTGGACCGCCGGGTTCTCGTAATTCAGGTCCGGCTGGTGGGAGAAGAAACGGTGCCAGTAGTACTGCTTGCGGACCGGGTCGAAGGTCCAGTTGGAGGCCTCGGTGTCGACGAAGATGATCCGGGCGTCGGCGTACTGCTTGTCGTCGTCCGCCCAGACGTAATAGTCGCCGTAGGGGCCGTTCGGGTCGCTGCGTGATTCCTGGAACCACGGGTGCTGGTCGCTGGTGTGGTTCATCACCATGTCGATGATGACCCGCATGCCGCGGTGGTGTGCGGCGTCCACGAATTCCACGAAGTCCGCCAGATCGCCGAATTCGGGGAGCACCGCGGTGTAGTCGGCGACGTCGTAACCGCCGTCCCGCAGCGGCGATTTGAAGAAGGGGGGCAGCCAGAGGCAGTCCACCCCCAGCCACTGCAGGTAGTCGAGCTTCGCGGTGAGGCCCTTGAGGTCACCGATGCCGTCGCCGTTGCTGTCCTGGAACGAGCGCACCAGGACTTCGTAGAAGACGGCCCGTTTGAACCAGTCGGGATCGCGGTCCTTGGCCGGGGTGTCCTCGAACGTGTCGGGGACAGGCTCATTGACGATCAATTGGGTGACCCTCCGATCGGTGAGGACGGTCGCAGCGACAGCACATGGGCGGGCGCGAGCGAGCGGCCCGGCTCCAGGCGCACATAGTTGTCCCTGCCCCAGTGGTAGGTATCGCCGGTGAGCTCGTCGCGCACCGGGAAGGACTCGTGCCGGCCGAGGCCGAGTTCCGGCATGTCCAACGACACCGTCGCCTCGTGGGTGTGGTGCGGGTCGAGGTTGACCACCGTGAGCACCGTGTCGGTCCCGTCGCCGTGCCCCGCGCGCTTGGAGAACGCGAGCACGGCGTCGTTGTCCACGGGATGGAAGTGCAGATTGCGGAGCTGCTGCAGGGCAGGGTGCCGGCGACGGACGCGGTTCAGGGCGGTGATCAGCGGGGCGATGGTACGCCCCTCCTTCGCCGCCGCATCCCAGTCACGGGCCTTGAGTTGGTACTTCTCCGAGTCGAGGTACTCCTCGCTGCCGGGGCGTACCGGGGTGGACTCGCAGAGCTCGTATCCGGCGTAGACGCCCCAGGTGGGGGACAGGGTGGCGGCCAGCACGGCACGGATCTCGAAGGCGGGGCGGCCGCCTTCCTGGAGGTAGGCGTGGAGGATGTCCGGGGTGTTGACGAAGAAGTTGGGCCGCAGATAGGCGGCGGACGCGCCGGACAGCTCGGTGAGGTAGTCGGTCAGCTCCTGCTTGGTGTTGCGCCAGGTGAAGTACGTGTACGACTGCTGGAAGCCGATCTGGGCGAGGGTGTGCACCATCGCGGGGCGGGTGAACGCCTCGGCGAGGAAGAGCACGTCCGGATCGGTGCGGTTGATGTCGCCGATGACCTTCTCCCAGAAGGCCACCGGTTTGGTGTGCGGATTGTCCACCCGGAAGATCCGTACGCCCTTGCCCATCCAGAAGCGCAGCAGCCGCTCGGTCTCGCGGACCAGCCCGCGGAAGTCGGCGTCGAAGGCGAGCGGATAGATGTCCTGGTACTTCTTCGGCGGGTTCTCGGCGTACGCGATCGAGCCGTCGGAGCGGTGGTGGAACCACTCGGGGTGCAGGGTGACCCAGGGGTGGTCCGGCGAGCACTGCAGCGCGAAGTCCAGGGCGACCTCCATCCGCAGGTCGCGGGCGGTGCGCACGAAGTACTCGAAGTCCTCGAAGGTGCCCAGGTCGGGGTGGAGCGCGTCGTGCCCGCCGGCCGCCGAGCCGATCGCCCAGGGGGAGCCGACGTCGTCCGGGCCGGCCGACAGGGCGTTGTTGGGGCCCTTGCGGAAGGACGTCCCGATGGGGTGCACGGGCGGCAGGTAGACCACGTCGAAGCCCATGGCGGCCACGGCCGGGAGGCGTTCGGCGGCGGTGCGCAGGGTGCCGCTGACGGCCGTGCCGTCCGGGGTGACCACCGCGCCCTCGGAGCGCGGAAAGAGTTCGTACCACGAGCCGTACAGGGCCCGGCGGCGCTCGACGACCAGCGGCATCGGGCGCGAGACGGTGAGCAGTTCCCGCAGTGGGTGGCGGCCCAGGGCCTCGATGACCTGCGGGGCGAGCGCGGCGGCGAGCCGGGTGGCGGCGGGCAGCTGCGGGTCGCGCAGGGCGTCCACGGCGGCCAGCACCGCCTCCCGGCCGTCGCTCTTGGGAACATCGGCGGCCGCCCGCTCGTGCAGCTCGGCGCCCTCGGCGAGGACCAGCTCGGTGTCGATGCCCGCCGGGATCTTGACCGCGGCGTGCTTGCGCCAGGTGGCCAGCGGGTCCGACCAGGCCTCGACGGTGAAGGTCCAGCGGCCCTCGATGTCCGGGGTGACCTCGGCGCTCCAGCGGTCGGTACCGGGCGCCCGTTCCTGCATCGGTGTCCAGGGCCCGCAGCGGCCGGCGGGATTGCGCAGCACCACATTGGCCGCGACCGCGCCGTGGCCTTCGCGGAAGACCGTGGCCGAGACCTCGAAGGTCTCGCCCACCACGGCCTTCGCCGGGCGGCGGCCGCAATCGATCTGCGGGTGGATGTCCAGAACAGGGATGCGACCGATCATGGGCTCACCTGGGGGCTTGTGACGCTTTGCGGGGTTTTGTCCTTTGTATCCGCTCCGCGGGAGGGGGACCGGGTGCGGGCATGGGGGCTCCTGTCCGCTTCACCCGGCTGGCGGAGAACACGGCCGACCGGGGCGTACTCGATGAGCCTTCCCTCGACCGGCGGACATGAACTCGGGCGGAAGGTGAACGACTGGTACGTCACCAGGGACCCGGTGCGGCCTCGCGGACACGCGGCCACCTCGGTGCGGACGGCTGCGGAGCTGGGCGGACACGATCGGCGTTCGCCTCCTCAACTCAGGTGTGATCACAGCGGAGTTGCGGTGTGCGGAAGTACCGGTGTCGCGCCGCGGCCGGTCGGCGCCACACCGCAGCCTCTCTCCAGGAGGGATCTCGTACAAGGGCGCCTGAGGGGGTGGAATCGGCCATATCGGGAAACGCGCGGGTAGGGAGGTGCGTGTGGCCCGCGGGTTCGCTCAACTTCCCTGATTCGCAGGTGAGTTGGCACGCCGTACCTGGTGTGGTCGCCGCCCGGGCCACCCGGATGAGGGAGTGGCGGGCTGCCGGGCGTCAGCGGTCCCGGCGATGGGCGACGGCCTTCCTGACCAGACGGCCCTCGGCGAAGCACAGCTCGTAGGCCGCGTCGGGGTCGGGGTCGATGCCGTAGTACGTGCAGGACCAGCCGCGGGGCGGTGCGGGGGTGCCGCCCGGGGGCACGTCCAGGTGGAAGAACGGCACCAGGCCGTCCACCTGCGCGCGCGGCATGCCCGGGCGCAGCCGGTCGTAGCTCGCCCGGTCCAGGATCGTCCACTCGGTGCTGACCAGGGCGAAGACGCCCATCAGTACCAGCAGTGCGGCGGTCACCGCGAGCGGGACGGTCACCGTCTGGCGCAGCCGACGCCGCACCTGGCGCCGGGCCCGGTCCAACTCGCGGGCCGCGGCGGTCGGTTGGGGCGCTGCATTGGCGCCGGTGAGCGGGCCGCCGGTGAGGGGGAGCCGGGCGGCGACCGTGAAGCCGCCGTCGGGGGTCGGGCCGCTGTGCAGGGCGCCGCCGGCCAGTCGTACCCGCTCGTCCAGGCCGACCAGTCCGCTGCCGCCGGAGACCGCCGCCGGGGCGGGGCCGGGCGGCGGCGCGGCATTGGTGACGGTGACCCGAAGCTGCCCCTCCGCCCGCTCGATCCGCACCCGGACGGCCGCGCCCGGGGCGTGCTTGGCGGCGTTGGTGAGCGCCTCCTGGACGAGCCGGTGCACGGCGGGTCCGGTCATGCCGGGCAGGCCGGCCGCCCCGGCCTGTTCCGCGCCGGCCCGTTCCGTCCCGCCCGGCTGCTCCGGGCCGCCCGGCCGTTCCGCCGCGTGGGGCGGCTCGGCCCCGTCGGGCTGCTCCAGTGTCACCGTCATCCCCGACGCCCGGGCGCGTGCCACCAGCTCCGTCACGCTCCCGTCCGCGGGCCGCCGGGGCGCGCCCTCGTCGTCCGTCCGCAGCACGCCGATGATCTCCCGCAGCCGCTCGGTCGCCGCACCGGCCGCCGCCCGCAGCTCACCGGCCGCCGCCCGGCGGTCCGCGGCCAGCGCCGGATCCAGCTCCAGCGCACCGGCCCGTAGCGCGATCAGCGCCAGCTCGTGGCCGAGCGAGTCATGCATGTCGCCGGCGATCCGGGCCCGTTCGCGCAGCCGGGTGCGGTCGGCCACCGCCTGCTGCTCGCGCTCCATCCGGTCGGCCAACTGCCAGCCGGTGCGGACGAGTTCGGCGTACTGACGGCGGTAGCGGCCCAGCAGCCAGGGCAGCACCACGTTCAGCAGCAGCGTCATCAGGAAGGTGAACCACGGCCACAGGGTGCGGGCGGCCAGTGCGCACACCGGTACGCCGGCCAGCGCGACGCCGGTGAAGAACCACAGCGCGGGCCGGGCCCGGGCCACCCGCACCCCGGCGAGATGCCCGAGCACGGCCAGGGCGAGGAAGTACGCACCGGTGAACAGCTGCACCGACAGCACCAGGCTCGGCACGACCGGCACCGCGACCGCCACCAGCGGGGCCCGCCGGCGGACGAGCACGGCCAGCGCGAGCAGCGGGAAGCCGGCCAGGGTCGCCCAGCGCTGTGGTCCCGAGGGGTCTTCGAGGGCGTAGAGCAGCGGAGGTACGCACAGCAGCAGCCACAGTGCGAGGCCGGGCAGCCGGGCGCGCAGCCGTCCCGCGTCCGTGCGCCGCGTCCAGGACCGCAGTGCGGCCCGGGACGGCGGACGTCTCACGAGGCGGGGACCAGGCCGGCCTCGTAGGCGAGGACTGCGGCCTGGACGCGGTTTTTGACGCCCAGTCGGGCCAGGGCCGCGCTGACGTACGCCTTGACGGTGCCCTCGACCAGGAAGAGCCGCCGGGCGATCTCCGCGTTGGACAACCCGGCGCCGACCAGGCCGAGCACCTCGCGTTCGCGCGGGGTCAGCTCGGCGACCCGGGCCCGGGCCGCCGCGCCCCGGCCCAACTGCCCGTTCGCCATATGGGAGATGACCCGCCGGGCAACCGACGGGGCGAGGCAGGCGCCGCCCTCCGCGACGGCCCGGACCCCGGCGATGAGCTCCCGCGGATCACCGGTCTTGAGCAGGAAGCCGGCGGCGCCCGCGCCGAGCGCGCCGGCGATGTGGTCGTCCTCCGAGAAGGTGGTCAGCATGACCACCGCCGTCTCCGGGAGGGCGGTGGCGAGTTCGGCGGCCGCGGCCAGGCCGTCCAGGCGCGGCATGCGGATGTCGAGGAGGCACACGTCGGGGCGGTGCCGCAGCGCGAGGTCGACCGCCGCGCGGCCGTCCCCGGCCTCCGCGACCACCTCGATGCCGGGCGCGGTGGCGAGGATCGCGCGCACCCCGGCCCGCAGCAGGGCCTCGTCGTCGGCGAGCAGCACCCTGATCGTGTCGTCCATCCGGACCCCCGTTCCGCCCCGTTGCGCGCGCCGACCGCCCCGGGACGCGCGAAGGCGGTGTCCGGAGGGTCTCCGGACACCGCCCGCTTCGGGGTCACGTTACCCCGGGCCGATCAGTGCGCATCGGCCAATTGCGTCACTTGACGGCGACGCCGGTCCAGGCCGCCTCGACGCCCTTGACCTCGGCGCTGTCCGCGCCGTAGAGGTCGGTCGCGGCCTTCTTGGTGGCCTCACGGGCCGCCTTGTAGTCGGTGTTCGAGGTCATGTACTCGGTGAGGGCCTTGAACCAGATCTTCTCGGCCTTGTCCCGGCCGATGCCCTCGACCTTCTTGCCGTCCGCCGTCGGGCTGTCGTACTTGACGCCACCGATCTCCTTCGCGCCGCTGCCCTCGGACAGCAGGTAGAAGAAGTGGTTGGCGACGCCCGAGGAGTAGTGCGGGTCGAGGTTGCCGGTGTTGGAGTCCCAGTTGTCCTGCGACTGGCCGTCCTTGCTGGGCTTGTCCATGTAGCGCAGCGGCTTGCCGTCACCGTTGATGTCGATCTTCTCGCCGATGAGGTAGTCGCCCGGGTCCTTGGCGTTCTTGGCGTAGAACTCGACCGAGGTGCCGAAGATGTCCGAGGTGCCCTCGTTGAGGCCGCCGGACTCACCGCTGTAGGTGAGGTTGGCGGTGGCGGAGGTGACACCGTGCGACATCTCGTGCGCCGCGACGTCGATGGCGGTGAGCGGCTTCTTGTTGCCCTCGCCGTCGCCGTACGTCATGCAGAAGCAGCTGTCGTCCCAGAAGGCGTTGACGTAGCTGTTGCCGTAGTGGACGCGGGACGAGGCTCCCTTGCCGTCGCCCTTGATGCCGCTGCGGCCGTGCACGGTCTTGTAGTAGTCCCAGGTCAGGGCCGCACCGTAGTGGGCGTCGACGGCCGCGGTCTGCGGGTCGTCGGGCTTGCCGGTGCCCCAGGCGTCGTCGTCGTCCGTGAAGGCCTTGCCGTCACCGGACTCGCTGTTCCCCAGGTTGGAGGTCTTGTGGCCACCGCGCCCGTCGTCGGTCAGGGTGAAGCCGCTGCCCTCCTTCTTGGTGCCCAGCTCGACGCTGCCGCTGTACTCGCTCTCGCCCTTGCCGGTGTGGATCTCGTCGTACTGGAAGAGCTTCTTGCCGGTGTTGGCGTCGGTGATGACGTGCAGCCGGCTGGGGGTGCCGTCCTTCTGGACGCCCTTGACGACGGTGTCGTAGGCCAGGACCGGCGTACCGGAGGCGGCCCAGACGACCTTCTTCGGGGTCTGCGCGGCGGGGGCCTGCTTGGCGGCGAGCGACTTCACCGCGGTGCCCTGGGCCGACTTCGCGGCGGCCTGGGGGGCGATCTTGGCGGTGGTGGAGGCCACCTTGATGCTCTTCTGCGTCGACTTGGTGGTCGACTTGATCGCGCCGCCCTTGGCGGTGTGCACGACCAGGTCGCCGCCCAGCACCGGAAGTCCGGCGAAGGTGCGGTCGTAGCGGGTGTGCGTGGTGCCGTCGGCGTCCTTGATGACGTCCTTGACGACCAGCTTCTCCTGGCCGCCGAGGCCGAGGGCCTTCGCGGTCTGCGCCTTGGTGGTGTCCGCGTCGCGCAGGAGTTCCGCGCGGTGCGAGGCGCTGAGCTGGAGAGGGGATGCGTCCTTGTGGGGGGACGGGGCCGGCGAGGCGCCGGCCGTACCGGCGGTGATGCCCGCCGCCAGCAGGGCGGCGGCCGCCAGGCCGCCACCGATCACACGGGTCTTACGGGATATGTGGGGGGCCACGGGTGCTCCTTCAACTTTGCCAAGTGGTGGGGGTGCAAAGCGATGCGGGTGTGACTCGCGTTCCGGAACACTGCCAGCTGTACGCGTGCATGTCAGGAGCCTGTTCACAGGTTGGCCGAAAGTCGTCCGTACTGAGGTGATCGGTGTTCGCATAACGGAGGCGGGCGCCGCCCCCGGAGTTCCGGGGACGACGCCCAATTTCCCTGCTCACCAGGTCAGTTGCCCGTCTTCCCGGCGACCGGCCCGGCTATGTCACAGCAAGGTGACGACTGAGTGCCCTCGCGGGATCAGAACGTCAGCTTCCAGCCGTTGATGTAACCGGAGTCCTGCGAGTAGACGTCCTGGACGCGCAGCTTCCAGGTGCCGCTCGCCGCCTCCGAGGAGGCGTTGACGGTGTACGTGGTGTTCACGTTCGCCGCGGAGTCGTACGCGTTGGAGTTCTTCAGCCGGTAGGCCGTGCCGTCCGGGGCGATCAGGTCGATGACCAGGTCACCGCGGTAGGTGTGGACGATGTCCACGCCGACCTTCAGCGTGCTGGAGGCGTTGCCGCTGCGGCTGACGGTGATCGGCGAGGTGACCGCCGCGCCCGCGTCCGGGATCTGCACATCGGCGGAGTTCTCGAAGACGTTGCCGCCGCCGGTCGCGTTGACCGTCCAGGTGAAGGAGGTGGTTCCGGTCTTCTTCGCGGAGTCGGTGACCGTCACCGTCACGTTGGACGTGCCGGCCGTGGTCGGCGTCCCGGAGATCAGACCGGTGCTCGCGTTGATGGACAGCCCGGAGGGCAGTCCGCTCGCCGCGTAGGACAGCGCGCCCGCGGTGCCGCTGGTGGCCTTGATCTGCAGGCTCGCGGCCTGGCCGACGGTGCTGGTCTGGTTGCCCGGGTTGGTGACGGTGACCCCGCCGCCGTCCGGTACGCGGGAGCCGACGTTGACCGCCGCCCAGGTGTTGGCGACCGTGTTGTACGACGCGCTGCCCTGGCCGAACAGGTCCGCTGCCGCCTTCAGCGTGGCGGTGCGGGCGTCGGCGTAGTTGGTGGTGGCGGTCATGTACTGGCTGAGCGCCTTGAACCACACCTTCTCGGCGTTGGCCCGGCCGATGCCCGGCACCGGAAGGTTGTCGGAGGTCGGGCTGTCGTAGTGGACGCCGCCGATGTCCTTCGGGCCGCTGCCCTCGGACAGCAGGTAGAAGAAGTGGTTGGCGACGCCGGACGAGTAGTGCACGTCCTTGTTGCCGACACCGCTCGACCAGTAGTCCGCGGAGGCGCCGTCCTTGCTGGGCTTGTCCATGTAGCGCAGCGGGGTGCCGTCGCCGTTGATGTCGATCTTCTCGCCGATGAGGTAGTCACCGGGGTCGGACGCGTTGTTGGCGTAGAACTCCACCGCCGTGCCGAAGATGTCGGAGGTCGCCTCGTTGAGGCCGCCGGACTCGCCGCTGTACTCCAGGCCTGCGGTGTTGGAGGTGACACCGTGCGACATCTCGTGGCCGGCCACGTCGAGGGAGGTCAGCGGGTCGGCGTTGCCGCTGCCGTCGCCGTACGTCATGCAGAAGCAGCCGTCGTCCCAGAAGGCGTTGACGTAGCTGTTGCCGTAGTGGACGCGGGAGTAGGCGCCGACGCCGTCGCCCTTGATGCCGCTGCGGCCGTGCACGTTCTTGTAGTAGTCCCAGGTCTCCTGGGCGCCGTAGGCGGCGTCCACACCGGCCGTCTGGGCGTTCTGCGTCGTGCCGTCGCCCCAGGTGTCGTCGGCGTCGGTGAACAGCGAACCGGTGCCCGACGAACCGTGGTTGAGGTTGTAGGTCTTGTGGCCGCCGCGGGTGGCGTCGGTCATCGAGAAGTTCGGGGCGGAGCCCGAGGTCCCGATGGTGACCTTGCCGCTGTACTTGCTGTTGCCGACGCCGGTCTCGATGCCCTGGTACTGGAAGATCTTGGCACCGGTGGTGGCGTCGGTGATGACGTGCAGCTGGTTGGGGGTGCCGTCGTCCTGCAGCCCGCCGACCACGGTCTCGTAGGCCAGCCGCGGCTTGCCGTCGGCGACCCAGATCACCTTGCGGGGAGCCTTCGCCGGGGCGGTCTTCTTCGACCCGAGGGTCTTCGCCGCGGAGACGGCCTTCGCGGCGGCCGCGGCCGGGGTGATCTTGGCGGTGGTGCTCGCGACCTTCAGCTGCGAACGGACGGCCTTGGTGACGCCCTTGAGCGTGCCGCCCTTGCTCTCGTGCACGACGAGGTCGCCGCCGAGCACCGGCAGTCCGGCGTAGGTGCGCTCGTAGCGGGTGTGGACCGTGCCGTTGGCGTCCTTCGAGACGTCCTTGACGACCAGCTTCTCCTTGGCGCCGAGCTTGAGCTCGCGGGCCGTCTTGGCGGTGGTGGCGCCGGCCGCCCGTATCAGCTCCGCACGCTGGGACGGGGACAGCTTGGCCGGCAGTGCGCCGGGATCGGGTACGGCGTGCGCGGTGCCGGGCCGCGGGGCGGCCGCCGTACCGGTGCCGGCCTGGACTCCGACGGCCAGCATCGCGGTGACGGCGACCAGCGCGCCGGTCGCGACGGCGCGTCCATGGGGGGTGCGTCTCACACTGACTCCTTCTGCGGTGGCCGCTACGTGACGGCGCGGCCGAGGGGGACCGGGCGGCCCAACGGCCGTCCGGGCAGATCGAGGCAGAACACTTGGAGCGTGTGGGGGGAGACGTACGCAAGAGGTGCGACGTACTGGTGGAACGGATCGTGCAGGGGAAGCCCGCTGCCGCAGGGCGTGGTGCTGTGGGGACCGTGCGGCGGCTGCGGGGAAGAGTCCCACCACGGCTGGCTGGTTGTCAGGGTCCGTTCAAGTAATTGGCCGGAAAACGTCCGTTGCGCGAAATCGACGTCCGGAATCCGGACGATGAGTGATCGCCGTCACGGCCGTCCCCCGTGCCAGGACCGCCAGAGCGCCGCATACGCACCACCGGCCGCCACCAGCTCGTCATGGGTGCCGAGTTCGGCCAGCCGGCCGGCCTCCATGACGGCGACCCGGTCCGCGTCATGTGCGGTGTGCAGCCGGTGCGCGACGGCGATGACCGTACGGCCCGCGAGCACGGCGGCCAGCGCCCGCTCGGTGTGCCGCGCGGTACGCGGATCGAGCAGCGCCGTCGCCTCGTCCAGGATCACCGTGTGCGGGTCGGCCAACACCACCCGTGCCAGGGCCAGTTGCTGGGACTGCGCGCCGTCGAGGCGGTGGCCGCCCGGCCCCAGCTCGGTGTCCAGACCGGCCGGCAGTTCCCCGGCCCAGCCGGCCCCGACGGCCGCCAGCGCGGCCCGCAGCTCGCCGTCCCCGGCACCGGGCGCGGCCAGCCGGAGGTTGTCGCGGACGCTGCCCAGGAACACGTGGTGCTCCTGGGTGACCAGGACCACGTGCCGCCGCAGCACCTCAGGATCCAGCCCCGCGACCGGCACCCCGCCGACCGTCACCGACCCGCGGCGCGGCGCCTCGATGCCGGCCAGCAGCCGCCCCAGCGTGGACTTCCCGGCCCCGGAGGGACCCACCAGCGCCAGCCGCTCACCGGGGCGGACGGTGAGGGTGACGCCGTGCAGGACGTCCCCGGCACCCGGGTCCGCCGCCCCGGCCGGCCCGTCACCGCCGGTGGGGTAGGCGTAGTGCACGCCACACGCCTCGATCCGGTCACCGGCCGGGACCGGACCGGCGCCGCCGGCCGCCTCCCGGGCCTCCGGGACCGCCCCCAGCCCCTCGACGCGGGCGAACGCCGCGCCGCTGCTCTGCAGTTGCTCCATCCACAGCAGAACCGTGTCCAGCGGCTCGGACAGCTGCCGCAGATACAGCGCGGCGGCGACCACCGCGCCCAGACCGACACCTCCCCGCCCCATCAGGGCCCCGCCGGCCAGCAGCACACCGGCCACCGGCAGGACATGGCCGACGTCCACGGCGGGCAGCAGCACACTCCGCAGGAACAGCGTCCGCAGCCGCGTGCGGCGGCACTCGGCGATCGCCCGCTCGCTCGCCGCCCACCGGCGCTCCTGCAGGCCCAGCGCCTCCACCGTCCGGGCACCCGCGGCGGTGGCGGCCAGCAACTCGGCCAGTTCCGAGGTCGCCGCGCCCTCCGCGAGATACGCCCGGTGCGCCCGGCGCAGATACCAGCGGACCGCCAGCAGTCCGCCCAGCAGCCCCAGCGCACACAGCCCGAGCAGCGGAGCGACCACCACCACGGCACCGAGCAGGAACAGTGCCTGCACGGCCGCGACCGAGACCTCCGGCGCGGCGTCCCGCAGCGTCCGCCCGACCGAGGTGACGTCCGTCGTGCCGCGGGCCGTCAGATCGCCGGTCCCGGCCCGCTCCACGACCGCGGCCGGCAACGCCAGCGCCCGGTCGACGTAACGCTCCCGGATCCGCGCCGCGGCCCGTTCCCCGAAGCGGTGGCCTACGTACCGGGCCTGCCGTGCCAGCAGCAGCTGGGCCACCGCGCACACCAGGATGACCAGTGCCAGCCGGTCCACCGCGGCCACCCCGCCGCCGTCCCGGACCGTGTCCACGATCCGGCCGAGCAGCCACGGGCCGGCCAGTCCGGCACCGGCCGCCAGCGCGTTCAGCACCAGCATCAGCGTGAACGCCCGGCCGTCCCGGCGCACCAGCCGCAGCGCGGCCCGCCGGGTCGCGGTCGGCCCGGCCACGGGAAGCCCGTGCGAGCCGGGTGGTGTGGCGTGTGCCGTCGATGACGTCATGACGCGGCCCCTCCGTCCTGGTCCTCGTATGCTTCCGCGTCGTGTTCCTCGCCCTCGCCCTCGTCCTCGTCGCGGGCCACCAGGCGGCGGTACGCGGGTACGTCGTCGAGGAGTTGGCGGTGCCGGCCGACCGCGCTGACCTTGCCGTCAACGAGGAAGCACACCACGTCGGCGTGGTCCAGCAGCAGCGGGGAGGCGGTGGTGACGACCGTCGTACGGCCGGTGCGGGCGGCGTGCAGCCGGGCCGCGACCGCCGCCTCGGTATGGGCGTCCACGGCCGAGGTCGGCTCGACCGCGAGCAGCACCTCCGGGTCGGCCAGCAGGGCCCGTACCAGGCGCAGCCGCTGCCGCTGGCCGCCGGAGAGGTTGCGGCCCTGCGCCGCGACCGGCGCGTCCAGCCCGTCGGGCAGGGCCCGGACGATGTCCTCGGCCAGGGCCGTGTGCAGGGCCCGGCCGATCGCCGCGTCGGTACGGTCCCGGCGTCCGCTCACCACCTCGCGCAGGGTGCCGGCGAACAGGTCCGCCTCGTTGTCCGCGACCAGGATGCGTGCGCGGACCCGGTGCAGCGGGATCTCGTCCAGCCGGACCGCGCCCCACGCCGCCGCGGAGTCGGCGAACCGGCCCAGGCGGTCGACCACCGCCGCCGATTCGGCCGGCCGGGCGGCGACCAGCGCGGTCAGCAGCCCGGGCACCACCTCGACGCCCGACTCCGGATCCCGCAGCACGGCCACCTGCTCGGGCCCGGCCGATCGCCGCGTCGCTACGGTCCCGCCGTCCGCTTCCACGGCATCCGCTTCCACGGCATCCGCGGCGCCGGTGACGCCCTCGGGATCCGCCGCGTCCGCCCGCAGGTGCAGGAACCGTACGACCCGGCGGGCGGCGACCAGGCCGCGGGTGAGGTCGTAGCCGCCCTCGATGAAGAACGACACCGGCACCACCAGGGCCGCCGTATAGCCGTAGACCGCCACCAACTCGCCGGTGGTGAGGTCCCCTTGTGCCGCCATCCGGGCCGCGAGCCAGGTGACGGCGGCCAGGAACAGGACCGGCAGACCCACCCCGAGTGCCTGGATCCAGCTCGTCACCGCACCGACCCGGTAGCCCTCGCGGCACAGCTCCTGCGACGCGCGTCGGTAGCGGCCGGCGAAGACCTCCTTGCCGCCCAGCCCGCCGAGCACCCGCAACCCGCCCACCAGATCGCCCAGTTGGGCCGCCAGCCCGCTCTGCCGCTCGCGGTAGTGGGTCTCCGCGCCCTGCAGCCGTCCCAGCAGCGGCCCGACCGCCACCGCCAGCAGCGGCACGCCCAGCAGCACCACCGCGGCGAGCAGCGGCGAGACGGCCAGCAGCAGCACGGCGACGACGCCGTACGCCAGCACCCCGCCGACGCCCGGCCCGGTCATCGTCAGGGTCTGGCTGATCACCGCGACGTCGCCGATCCCGATGGTGACGACCTCCCCGGTCGTCACCTGCCGGGGCAGCGCCGCGCCCAGCCGCAGGGTGTGCGCCACGACCGCCCGGACCGTACGGAACGTGGCGTCCATCCGGATCCTGGTCATCGTGCGGTGCCGCATCATGCCCAGCCAGGCGGTCAGCCCGCCGACGGCCAGCAGCACCGCCACCCAGCCCGCCAGCGCCGCGGTCCGCCCCGGCGCCAGCCCCTCGTCGATCGCCCGGGAGAGCACGTACGGCGGCACCATCAGCCCCGCGTTCCACAGGCTCCCGTACGCCGCCCCCGCCGCCACCCGCCCCCGCTGGCTCGCCACCAGCCACCACAGATAGCGCCCGGCACTCCGCGGCGCGTCCGCCGGCTGCTCCATGTCATTCCCCCCGGTTCGGTCCGCCCACTGTAGATCGCCGGCTTGACCTTCGCCCATGGGGCAATCCCTGGCGTCGCCGCCATGAACTCCGCACCGAAGAGCGCAGTGGCATCCACCCGTTCCGCCGGTCCCCGTACGGGACTTGAGGTCCGGCTCGCCGGGCGGCCCGAGGGGCTGCCCGGCCCCGACGACGTCGAGGTCAAGGCGGTACCGCGGACGCACCGGCCGCCTGGACGACGCAGATCCGGGCCACGCCGCCTACCCCACGCTGTCCCGCCACGCCTGGTGCAGGGCGGCGAACCGGCCGCGGTCCTTGATGAGCCGGTCCGGTGGGCCGTCCTCGACGATCCGGCCGTCGGCCATCACCAGGACCCGGTCGGCGATCTCGACGGTGGACAGGCGGTGGGCGATGACCACGGCCGTACGGCCCCGCAGCACAGTGTCCATGGCCCGCTGGACCGCGCGTTCACCGGGGATGTCCAGGGAACTGGTCGCCTCGTCGAGGATCAGCACGGCCGGGTCGGCGAGCAGTGCCCGGGCGAAGCCGACGAGCTGGCGCTGGCCGGCGGATATCCGGCCGCCGCGCTTGCGCACGTCGGTGTCGTAGCCGTCCGGCAGGGCGGCGATGAAGTCATGGGCGCCGATGGCCTTCGCGGCGCTCTCGATCTCCGCGCGGGTGGCGTCCGGCCGGCCGAGGGCGATGTTGTCGGCGACCGTGCCGGAGAACAGGAACGCCTCCTGGGTGACCATCACGACGGCGCGGCGCAGCTCCGCCGCGGACAGCTCGCGCAGATCGACGCCGTCGAGCAGGACCCGGCCCTCGGTGGGGTCGTAGAAGCGGGCCAGCAGCTTGGCGAGGGTGGACTTGCCGGCGCCGGTGGCGCCCACCACGGCGGTGGTCGAACCCGCCGCGAGGGGCAGGTCGAAGCGGGGCAGCACCTCGCCGCCGGTGCGGTAGGCGAAGCTGACCCCGCGGAACGCCACCTCGCGGCCCGGACTGCCGGACGCGACGGCCGGCAGCCCGGCGGGGGCGGACGGTTCGGGGACCGTCGGGCGCTGGGCGAGCAGACCGGCGATCTTCTGCAGCGAAGCGGCGGCGCTCTCATAGGCGTTGAGGAACATGCCGAGGCGGTCGATGGGGTCGTAGAGCCGGCGCAGATAGAGCACCGCGGCCGCCAGCACACCGAGCGCCAGCCCGCCCGTGGCCACGCGGTAGGCGCCCCACAGGACGATCGCGGCGACCGCGACGTTGGCGGCCAGGCGGGAGAGGACGACATAGCGGGCCATCTCCAGGAACGCGTCGCCGTTGACCCGCTCGTGGCGGTGGTTGAGCCGGGCGAACGCCTCGTCGTTGGGCCGCTCGCGGCGGAACGCCTGCACCGGGCGGATGCCGTTGAGGGTCTCGGTGAACTGCACGATGACGCCCGCCATCGCCGTCGACTTGGCGCTGTAGACCCGGTGGGAGCGGCGGCGGTACGAGCGCACCTCGAGCGCCAGCGGGGCGGCGGAGACGAGCGCGGCCACGCCGAAGCCCGGGTCCAGGAAGAGCAGGGTCACGGTGATGTAGACCGACGACAGGGCGATGGTGATCAGTTCCTGGATGCCCTCGTCGAGGAGTTCGCGCAGCGACTCGACGTCGGTGGTGGCCCGGGATATCAGCCGGCCGGAGGTATAGCGCTCGTGGAAGTCCAGGCCGAGCGCCTGACCGTGCCGGAAGATCCGGCCCCGCAGGTCCAGCAGCACGTCCTGGCTGACCAGGGCGGACACCCGGATGAAGCCCCACTGCAGCCCGCCGGACGCCGCGGCGCACAGCCCGGCCGCGACCGCCACGGCGACCAGCGGCCCGTGGTCGCCCGCGCGCAGCGCCGGCACCGCCCGGTCCAGTGCGTAGGCGACCAGCAGCGGACCGGCCTGCACGGCGGCCTGCTGCAGGAGCAGCAGTACGGCGACCAGGCCGACGCGGCGGCGGTGCGGCGCCAGTAAGGAGGCGAGGAGTGCCCGGGCGGCGTTCCTGGGGGCGGGCAGCCGGTCCCGTTCGAAGGCGTCGTCGACCTCCGGCCGCTGCCCTGCGGAGCGCTCCGTGTCGGCGGAGGGCTGCCGGGTCGCTCCGGGGCCGGGCTCGGGGGCGTCGGAGGGGCGGCCGGTCGTGGTGGTGGTCATCGGGCGGCCTCTTCCTCGCCGGACATCAGGGCGGCGTATTCGGCGTGGTCCCGGAGGAGTTCGTGGTGGGTGCCGACGGCGGTGATCCGGCCGCCGGAGAGCAGCGCCACCCGGTCGGCGAGCAGGACCGTGGACGGGCGGTGGGCGACGACCAGGGCCGTGGTCGTCGCCAGGACCTGGCGCAGCGCCGCCTCCACCAGGGCCTCGGTGTGCACGTCGAGGGCGGAGAGCGGATCGTCGAGGATCAGGAAGCGGGGCCGGCCGACCACCGCGCGGGCCAGCGCCAGCCGCTGCCGCTGCCCGCCGGACAGGCTCAGGCCCTGCTCGCCGACCGGGGTCGCGCCGCCCTGCGGCAGCGCGTCGACGAACCCGTCGGCCTGTGCCACCCGCAACGCCCGGCGCAGATCGGCCTCTTGGGCGTCGGCCGCGCCCATGAGGACGTTCTCCGCCGCGGTCGCGGAGAACAGCGTGGGCTCCTCGAAGGCCACCGCGACCAGCGAACGGACCTCGTCGCGGCCGATCGTCGCCAGATCGCGGTCGTCGAGGGTGATCCGGCCGGCGGTCGGGTCGTACAGCCGCGGCACCAGCGCCGTGAGCGTGGTCTTACCGCTGCCGGTCGCGCCGACCAGGGCCATCGTCTCGCCGGGCCGGATGTGCAGGGTGACGTCCTGGAGGGTGGGCGGGGCGTCCGGCGGGGCGTCGGGATAGCGGAACTGAACCCCGGAGAAGACCAGACCGCCGGGGGCCGACCGGGGCCGGCCCCCGCTCTCCGGCCCGCGACCCGCCACCGGCTCCGCGCTCCCCGCCGGCCTGCCGCCATCCGCCGCGTCGGCGCGCGGCTCACCCGGTGCGCGGCCCACCTCCGGCCCGCCCGCCACCGGCGCGTCGCTCACCTCCGGCTCGTCCATCACCTCGAAGTACCGGTCGGTGGCCGTGGCCGCCTCGTTGCTCATGGCCAGCAGGAAGCCGATCGACTCCACCGGCCAGCGCAGCGCCAGCGCCGTCGACAGGAACGCGACGAGCGTGCCCGCGGACAGCGCGCCGTCGGCCACCTGGACCGCGCCGAGCACCAGGGCGGCGCCGAGCGCACACTCCGGGAGGGTGGTGTTCAGCCCCCATATCCAGGCCAGCAGCCGCGCCTTGCGCAGTTCGGAGGCGCGCAGCCGGCGGGTCAGCTCCTTGAAGGCCCGGGCCTGGCTGCGGTGGCGCCCGAAGCCCTTGATGATCCGGATGCCGAGCACCGACTCCTCGACCACGGTGGTCAGATCGCCGATCTGGTCCTGGACGACGCGGGCCGCCCGCCCGTACTTCGCCTCGAAGACCGAGCACAGCACCAACAGCGGCAGCAGCGGCGACAGCAGCACCAGCCCCAGTGACCAGCGCTGGGCCACCAGCAGCACCCCGCCCACCAGGATGGTCACGCCGTTGACCAGCAGGAACGTCAGGGGGAAGGTCAGGAACATGCGCAGCATCTGCAGATCGGTGGTGCCCCGCGACAGCAGCTGGCCCGACGGCCAGCGGTCGTGGAAGGCCACCGGCAGCCGCTGGAGCCGGCGGTACAGCGCCGCGCGCATCGCCGCCTCCACCCCGGACAGCGGGCGCGCCACCAGCCAGCGCCGGAACCCGAACAGCAGCGCCTCGGCGAGCCCGAGCAGCAGGAGATAACCGCCGCCCAGCCACACCCCGCCCGGGTCACCCGTCGCGATCGGCCCGTCCACCAGCCACTTGAGCACCAGCGGGATGACGAGGCTGACGCAGGAGGCCACCACCGCCACGAACGCGGCCGTGAACAGCCGCGCCCGCACCGGGCGCACGAACGGCCACAGGCGCAACAGCGAGCGCACCGCGGAGGGTTGGGGTGAGGGGGATAAGGACGTCGGGTCGGTCGGGTTCGTCGCGTACGTGGTATCGGCCATCACTCGCGAGCGTAAGGCGCACCACTGACATCGCTCAGCCGGATTTCCGCGGGCCGCGGCCGGCACCCGTCAGTTCGCGCCGCGCCGCGCCGCGCCGCTCCCGCGCCGGCCCGCACCGCCCCGGCCTCAGCCCGGCACCGCCCGGAACAGCAGCACCGACCGCCCCTCCACCGTGAGCGCGCCGCCCGCCGGGCAGGGTGGTTCGCCGGCGGTGGGCTGTTCCTCGCGGGCGGTGTCGACGAGGAGTTCGTAGGTCTGGGCCCAGGGCGGGCCGGGGAGGGTGATCCGGCGGGGGCGGGCGGCGGCGTGCAGGACGGCGAGGAAGCTGTCGTCGACGATGCGGACGCCCCGTTCGTCGCGCTGGGAGATGTCGTTGCCGGAGAGGTACATGCCGAGCGTCGCCCCCGGGGTGTACCAGTCCTGTTCGGTCATCTCCGTCCCGTCCGCGGTGAACCAGGCCAGATCGCGCAGCCCGCCCTGCTCGTGCGGCCGCCCGGAGAAGAACGCCCGGCGGCGCAGTACGGGGTGGGCGCGGCGCAGCGCGATCAGCCGGGCGGCGAGGTCGGCCAGCGGGCGCCAGCGGGGGTCGTCCAGGAGCGACCAGTCGAGCCAGCCGGTGGGGTTGTCCTGGCAGTAGGCGTTGTTGTTGCCGTGCTGGGTGCGGCCCATCTCGTCGCCGGCCACCAGCATCGGCACGCCGGTCGACAGCAGCAGGGTGGTCAGGAAGTTCCGCAGTTGGCGGTGGCGCAGCGCGGTGACCTCGGGGTCGTCGGTCTCGCCCTCGGCTCCGCAGTTCCAGGACCGGTTGTCGTTGTTGCCGTCCCGGTTGTTCTCGCCGTTGTCGCCGTTCCGTTTGTGCTCGTAGGTGACCAGGTCGCGCAGGGTGAAGCCGTCGTGCGCGGTGATGAAGTTGACCGACGCGTACGGGCGGCGGCCGCCCCAGGCGTAGAGGTCACTGGAGCCGGAGAGCCGGTAGCCCAGGTCCCGCACGTCGTGCTGGGCGCCGCGCCAGAAGTCGCGGACGGTGTCGCGGTAGCGGTCGTTCCACTCCGTCCACAGGGGTGGGAAGGCGCCCACCTGATAGCCGCCGGAGCCGACGTCCCACGGCTCGGCGATCAGCTTGACCCGGCGCAGCACGGGGTCCTGGGCGATCACGGCGAGGAACGGGGAGAGCATGTCGACGTCGTGCATCGAACGGGCCAGCGCGGCCGCGAGGTCGAAGCGGAAGCCGTCCACGCCCATCTCGGTGACCCAGTAGCGGAGGGAGTCCGTGATCAGCCGCAGCACGTGCGGCTGGACGACGTGCAGGGTGTTGCCGCAGCCGGTGTAGTCGGCGTAGCGGCGGGCGTCGCCGGCCAGCCGGTAGTAGCCGCGGTTGTCGATGCCCCGCAGGGAGAGAGTCGGGCCCAGTTCGCCGGCCTCCGCGGTGTGGTTGTAGACCACGTCGAGGATCACCTCGATGCCCGCGTCGTGCAGCGCCCGCACCATCCGCTTGAACTCGCCGACCTGCTGCCCGCGGGTCCCGGTGGCGGCGTAGCCCGCGTGCGGCGCGAAATAGCCGATGGAGTTGTAACCCCAGTAGTTGCGCAGCCCCCGGCGCACCAGGTGGTCCTCATGGGCGAACTGGTGGACCGGCAGCAGCTCGACGGCCGTGACGCCGAGCCGGACCAGGTGGTCCAGCGCGGCGGGGTGCGCCAGCCCCGCGTACGTGCCGCGCAGCCGCTCCGGAATGCCGGGGTGACGCATCGTGAAACCGCGGACGTGCAGTTCGTAGAGGACCGAATCCGGCCAGGGGGTCTTCGGGCGGCGGTCGTCCCGCCACTCGTCGTCGCCCTCCTCACCGGCGTCCCCGCCGACCACGACGCCCTTGGGGACGAACGGGGCGGAGTCCCGGTTGTCGCGGACCGTGTCGGCGAGGTGCTGGTCCGGCCAGTCCCGGACGTGCCCGTAGAGCTGGGCCGGCAGCGCGCCCCCGGGGCCGGCCGGCTCCGTACGGTGGCCGAAATCGCCGTCGACGGCCCTGGCGTACGGGTCGAGCAGCAGTTTCGCCGGGTTCCAGCGGGCGCCGGACCAGGGGTCCCAGCGGCCGTGCACCCGGTAGCCGTACCGCTGGCCGGGGCGCACGCCGGGCAGGAAGCCGTGCCAGATCTCATGGGTCAGCTCGGTCAGCGGATGGCGGGTCTCCTGCTCCGCCTCGTCGAACAGGCACAGCTCCACGGCCTCGGCGCCACCGGCCCACAGGGCGAAGTTGGTGCCGGCGACCCCGTCGGGGCCGGTGCGGTGGCGCGCTCCCAGGGGAGTGGGGGCGCCGGGGCGGATGTCCGCGGGCGGGGCGAGGGGTTCGTCCGCCACCGCCTCTTGTTCGGGTGCGCTCGACACGTGCCGGCCTCCTGCGGCTCATGGCTCGGTCGGGCGGTGCCCCCGCACGGAGTCCCGGCCGCGCGTACGTCCCGCCCTCCCGGTTGTTCTTCCCGCAACCGGCCGTTGCCTCACGTTTCCCCGCGCGGGGGCTCGGCGCGCCGTCCCGGAGCCCCTCGGGGACGGGACAAACGGATGGATCCGCACGCGACATACCGTCGTCACTCCCCACCATCCCGCACACTTCGGTATATGACCGGCCATCAGCAGGAACGTGCAGGGGGACGAGCGAAGAACCACCGGGCCGTCCGCGTCCGCGTCGCCCGCGTCGTCGCGGCCTGGCTCGCCGGGACGGTGGCACTGGCCGGCTGCGGGGACCCCGAGGCGCTCATCGGCGGCGCCCCGCGCTCCCCGGAGGAGGCGATCAGGATCGTCCCGGAGAACGGCGCGCGCGGTGTACGGGCCAACGGGCGGTTCGAGGTCCGGGTGCCGGAGGGGCGGCTGGAGCGGGTGCACGTCACCCGCACCGCAGGAGCCGGCCGGCTGCCGGTGGTCGGCCGGATCTCACCGGACGGCATGGTCTGGCGGCCCGCCGCCGGCCCGCTGCGGCCCGGCACGACGTACACCGTCGACGCGGTGGCGCTGGACGGCGCCGGCCACCGCGCCGCCCGCCGCACCACCTTCACCACCGCCCCGCCGGTCCACCACGTCACCGGCTCGTTCTCGCCGCAGAGCGATGCCACGGTCGGCACCGGCCTGATCTTCTCGATGGTCTTCAACCGCCCGATCGCCGACCGCGCGGCCGTCGAGCGCGCCGTCCGGGTGAGCGCCCGGCCCCGCGTCGAGGTCGCCGCCCACTGGTTCGGCCACCGCCGCCTCGACTTCCGCCCCCGCGACCGCTGGCGGCCGGGCACCAGGGTCACGGTGGAGCTCCGGCTGCGCGGCGTGAAGGCCGCACCCGGCGCCTACGGGACGCAGCGCCGGACCGTGCACTACCGGGTGGGCCGGGACCAGGTCAGCTTCATCGATGCCGCGCGGCACACGATGACGGTGCGGCGCGACGGACGGACCGTCGCGGTGCTGCCGGTCACCGCGGGCGACGCCGCGAACCCCACGTACAACGGGCGGATGGTCATCCTGGAGCGGCATTCGCTGACGCGGATGGACGGCGGCACGGTCGGCTTCGGCGGTGAGTACGACATCCCCGACGTGCCGCACGCCATGCGCCTCACCAGGTCCGGGACCTTTCTGCACGGCAACTACTGGGCGCGGCCCGAGGTCTTCGGCGGCCTCAACACCAGCCATGGCTGCGTCGGCCTCAAGGACATCAGGGGCGGCGGCCCGCACACCCCGGCGGGCTGGTTCTTCGCCCAGTCGATCGTCGGGGACACCGTGGTCGTCCAGAACTCCCCGGAGCGGCTGGTCGCACCGGACAACGGCCTGGGCGGCTGGAACCTGTCCTGGGAGCAGTGGCGGTCCGGCTCCGCGCTGCGCTGACCGGCGCCGACGGCGAACCGGCCGGGGCGAGCCCGGAAGCGACCGGGGCGGGCGCCGGGCCGGAGGCACGGGGCGCCGGACGGGCCCGCGACCGCGCCGGAGCCGCTCCGGCGGGCGTGCCCGGCCGTCCGCTCCCGCTCACCCCCGCACTTGGGACTAAACGGTGACATCCGCGGGGAGTTCACATGTCAGTGCGGTGTGGTTATCTAACGCCAGGCGCGCGGCCCTTCCGCGTCCGCGCGCGGGGGAGTGCGGGCCGTGCGAGGGGAAATGGGGCCAGTGGTGGACGTCCAGCCGAATCCGGGGGTGCCGGCGCGCCGGCGTCGGGGGCCGCGCGGGGGCCGCGCACCGCTCGCGTTGCTGCTCGGCGCGACGCTGATGCTGGTGAGCGCGTGCGGTGGCGACGACGGCGACGACGGGAAGGCGGCCGGCAAGGCCGGCGGCGCCCAGGCCGCCTCGCAGGCCGCCGTGACGATAGCCCCCAAGGACGGCGCGGACGGCGTGGCCACCAGTGGCGCGCTGAAGGTGACCGCCCGGAAGGGACGGCTCAAGACCGTCAAGGTCACCGACGGCAAGGGCAATGCGGTCGACGGGAAGATATCCGGCGACGGTGCGCTGTGGCAGCCGAGCGGCCATCTGGGCGCCTCGACGAAGTACACCGTCGACGCGGTCGCGGTGGACGGCCGGGGCCGGGCGGCCGCCGAGCACGCGACGTTCACCACCCTCGTCCCGAAGAACACCTTCATCGGCCAGTACAGCCCGGAGAACGGCCAGCAGGCCGGCGTCGGGATGCCGGTCTCGCTCCGCTTCACCCGCGGCATCACCCACCCCAAGGCGGTGGCGGACGCCATCAAGGTCACCGCCAGCCCGTCGGTCCCGATCGAGAGCCACTGGTTCGGCAACGACCGGCTGGACTTCCGGCCCGAGAAGTACTGGGCGCCCGGCACCAAGGTCACCCTGAAGCTCGACCTCGACGGCGTCGAGGGCCGCCCCGGCGTCTACGGCACCCAGGCCAAGCAGGTCTCCTTCACCGTCGGCCGCAGCCAGGTCAGCACGGTCGACGCGGAGAAGAAGACGATGACCGTGGTCCGCGACGGCAAGAAGATCAAGACCGTCCCGATCACCGCCGGCGCACCGGGCACCGAGACGTACAACGGCACGATGGTGATCAGCGAGAAGCACGTGGTGACGCGGATGAACGGCGACACCGTCGGCTTCGGCGGCGAGTACGACATCAAGGACGTCCCGCACGCCATGCGGCTGAGCAATTCCGGCACGTTCATCCACGGCAACTACTGGTCGGGCGGGTCGACGTTCGGCACCCGCAACGCCAGCCACGGCTGTGTCGGCCTGTTCGACCAGCGCGGCGGCGGCGACGGCTCCACCCCGGCGGCGTGGTTCTTCCGGAACTCCCTCGTCGGCGATGTCGTCATCGTCAAGAACTCGCACGACGAAACGATCCAGCCGGACAACGGCTTCAGCGACTGGAACCTCTCCTGGGAGAAGTGGAAGGCCGGCCAGTAGGTCCCTGCCGGAGCGCCGGAGCGCCCGAGAGTCGAGAGCAGGCGGGGAGCGGCGGGAAACGGCCGGAAGGTGGCCGGGTGCGGACACTGTGACGGACCGCACCGGTCCGCCCGCCGTTAACGCGTACTAACCTTCCGGCATGACTGTGAATCTTGAGGTCACCGAGGGTGTCGGCACCATCCGCCTGGACCGCCCGCCGATGAACGCACTGGACATCGCCACCCAGGACCGGCTGCGCGAGCTGGCCGAGGAGATCACCCGCCGCGACGACGTGCGCGCGGTCGTCGTGTGGGGCGGCGAGAAGGTCTTCGCGGCCGGCGCGGACATCAAGGAGATGCAGGTCATGGACCACGCGGCGATGGTCGTGCGGTCCAAGGCGCTGCAGGACGCGTTCACCGCCGTCGCCCGGATCCCCAAGCCGGTGGTCGCCGCGGTCACCGGCTACGCCCTCGGCGGCGGCTGCGAGTTGGCGCTCTGCGCCGACTTCCGGATCGCCGCCGACAACGCCAAGCTCGGCCAGCCGGAGATCCTGCTCGGCCTGATCCCGGGCGCCGGCGGCACCCAGCGGCTGGCGCGGCTGGTGGGCCCGTCCAAGGCCAAGGACCTGATCTTCACCGGCCGTCAGGTGAAGGCCGAGGAGGCGCTCGCCATCGGACTGGTCGACCGGGTGGTGCCGGCCGCCGAGGTCTACGAGCAGGCGCACGCCTGGGCGGCGCGGCTGGCGGCCGGACCGGCGCTGGCGCTGCGGGCCGCGAAGGAATCCGTCGACGCCGGACTGGAGACCGACATCGACACCGGGCTGACGGTCGAACGGAACTGGTTCGCCGGGCTGTTCGCGACCGAGGACCGGGAGATCGGGATGCGGAGCTTCGTCGAGGAGGGCCCCGGCAAGGCCAAGTTCCTCTGATACGCGAGGTGTTGGCGGGACGCCTGAGGTTTGGCCGGGACCCGATGCCTCGTGTGGGCGAATCGCTGAAGCCTTAACTGCCGCTTAAAGCAGCCTTGTTGACGCACCGGATCGATCCTTCGTATGCCCGGTGTCGTCGCAGGTCAGCGGCAGGGTTTCGAGACTTCGAATGTCACTGGCATATGACTCCGTCGGGGGCGGGAACCGTCGATTCCGGGCAACGGATTCCGTCGGTTCCGCCCCCGCGACCGCCAAGTAACAGCCATGATGGGGGCATGGCGGGCCTCGAAGGAATGGAGCAGCCGCGGCCGCGGAGCGATGCGGCCGCCGCGCGATGGGGCATCCCGGATGCGGACCGGGCCCCGACGCCGGCTCCCGGCAGTCCGGTTTCGGTGTCCGTCGACCTGGTGGCCGAGCCGACCCTCGGCGAGGTCCGGCTGCCCTCCCGTCCGCAGTCCGCCGGTATCGCCCGCCGGCTGACCGCCGCCGTCCTCCTGAAGCAGTGGTCCCTGACGCCCCAGCTCGCCGAGCAGGCCGTACTGCTGGTCTCCGAGCTCGTCGGCAACGCCGTACGCCACACCGGCGCCCGGACCCTGGCGCTGCGGATGCTGCGCCGCCGTGGCTGGATCCGCATCGAGGTACGCGATCCGTCCCGCGGGCTGCCCTGTCTCATGCCCGTCCATGACCTCGATGTCAGCGGGCGTGGGCTCTTCCTCGTCGACACACTCTCCGACCGGTGGGGCGTGGACCTGCTGCCGCGCGGCAAGACCACCTGGTTCGAGATGCGGGTCGGCGACCGCTGAACGCTCCCCTCCGGCCGGTGCTCCGGTCGCGCGGTGGCGGTCCGTAGGATGGGCTGTTCATGCGCGTGACGGTACGGAGGAGGGACATGTACCAGCTGCGGCGCTCGGCCGGCATGATGCTGCTGCTCCTCCTCGCGGTCACCTTCGGTCCGCTGCTGTGCCGGACCGGCCTCGAAGCGCCGGCCCCGGCCGGCCGTACGGCAGCGTCGGCGGCCGTGGCGACCGCCGTGCCCGCGACCGACGGGCGGCCCGCCGCAAAGCCGGAGGCCGCGCCGCTGACCGACCCGCCGGCCGCCGCCGACCCGGCGAAGCGGTGCTCGGACCGGCATGCGCCCGGCCCCGACGAGTCCGCGCCGCTGCCCGCCCCGCACCGCGGTGAGCCGCTGGCCCCCGCGCCGACCGCCGGACCCGGGCCGCTCGCCGCCGACGCGCCCGCACAGTTCGCGCTGGCCCGTCCGCCGACGGACCAGGCCCCCGCCAACGACCCCACCGCGCTCCTGCCCGTACTGCGGATATAGGCCGCCGGCCACACCCACCCGGCCGACTTCCCTCTCCGTACGTCAGGAGCTTCCGCATGCCCGCAAACGCTTCCCGCACCCGCAAACTGGCCGCCCTCGGCGCGGTCCTGGCCCTCGTCGTGGCGTTGGTCGCCATCGGTGTCGCCGTCGGCAAGGCCGTCGAGGGCGACCGTGACACCACCGCCGGCGGCGAACCCGGGACCGCCGCCTCGACCCGGCCCGAGGAGGACCCCGCCCAGCAGAAGATGTTCGACGACCTCGCCCGGCGGACCAGCCGGCGCACGGCCGGCGACCCGCTGGCCGTCGGCAAGAAGGACGCCCCGGTCGTCCTGGTCGAATACGCCGACTACCAGTGCTCGTTCTGCGGCCGCTTCACCCGCGAGACCCAACCCGAGCTGATCAAGAAGTACGTCGACGCCGGCACCCTGCGCATCGAATTCCGCAACTTCACCGTCTTCGGCGCCGACTCCGAGCGGGCCGCCCGCGCCTCCTGGGCGGCCGGCCGGCAGGGCAAGTTCTGGCAGCTGCACGACACGCTGTACGCCAAGACCCGCAAGGGCGCGGCGCTGGCCGAGGACAAGCTCGTCGAGCTGGCCGAGGAGAGCGGGGTGCCGGACCTCGACAGGTTCCGCAGCGACCTGAAGAGCGCGGACGCCGGGCGGGCGCTGAAGAAGGACCAGGACGAGGGCTACCGGCTCGGGGTGCAGTCCACGCCGTCCTTCCTGATCAACGGCCGGCCGGTGGCCGGGGCCCAGCCCACCGAGGTCTTCGCGCAGGCGATCGAGGACGCCGCGGCGCGGGCCGGCAAGGGCGGTGCGGGGGCCGGGAAGTGACCGACATCGGCTACCTCGCGGCGTTCCTCGGCGGTGTGCTGGCGCTGATCAGCCCCTGCAGCGCACTGTTGCTGCCGGCGTTCTTCGCCTACTCGCTCACCGGCACCGGCCGGCTGCTGGCCCGCACCGGGGTCTTCTACCTGGGGCTGGCCACCACGCTCGTACCGCTCGGCGCGGCGAGCACGGCGGCCAGCCGGCTGTTCAACGGCCACCGCGACCTGCTCATCACCCTCGGCGGCTGGACGGTCATCGCGATGGGACTCGCCCAGATCCTCGGCCTGGGCTTCGCCTCCCGGCGCGCGCAGGCCGCGGCGGCCCGGATCACCCCGCGGTCGGCGGTCACCACCTTCCTCCTCGGCTGCGTCTACGGCCTGGCCGGCTTCTGCGCCGGCCCGATCCTCGGCGCGGTGCTGACCGTGACGGCGGTCAGCGGCTCACCGGTGTACGGCGCCTCGATGCTGGCCGTCTACGCACTGGGCATGGCGCTGCCGCTGTTCGTGCTGGCGCTGTTCTGGGACCGCTTCCGGCTGGGGTCCCGCGGCTGGCTGCGCGGCCGGGAGTTCACCCTGGGGCGGCTGCGGCTGCACACCACTTCTGTGGTGTCCGGGGTGTTCTTCCTCGGCATCGGGGTGCTCTTCCTGTGCTTCAACGGGACCAGCGGGCTGCCCGGCATCCTCGACGCCGACGCCGAATTCCGGGTCGAGGAATGGGCGACCCGGCTCGGGAACGGCGTGCCGGACTACGTCCTGATCGCCGTGGCCGCACTGGTCGTCGCCGGGGTGCTGGGACGCATCGCCCTCCGGCCGGAGAAGCGGCCGGAGGACGGGGGCGGCGAGGCACCGCCCCCGGGCCGGTAGCCCGGTGCGTGCCGGGTCCGCCCCCGGACCGCCGCGGTGGCCGCCCCTCGTGCTGCGGGCTGCCGCCGCGGCCGGGCGTCAGGCGCTCAGGGGGCGGCGCCAGCGGGGGTGGGGGCGGGCGAACCGGCGTATGTGCGGGTGGTGCGCATCCGCCCGGCGCCGGCGGTCGTTGCAGAGCAGGCACTTGCCGTAGCCCGGCGGGAGGGGGTCCTCCGGGTCGCCGTACAGGGGGTCGACCGCGCCGTGCGGATGCAGGGCGCAGCCGGTCGGGCCGGTCTCGGCGCCCAGCGAACTGGCGGCGGTCAGCGCCTGCCGGAGGACGTCGACGAGTTGGTCCGCGTCGTGCCGGTTGGGCGCGGACTGGAGGGCGGTGGTCAGGTCGGAGGCGGTGGTCAGCGCGGTCTGGAGTTCGCGCAGGTGTGCGTAACCCATGCCTTGGAGCGTAGGCGGACCCACTGACAGTTGATCTTCCGATCGCACTTCGCGGCTTCCCATGCCCGCATTCATGCCCGCCCACGCCCACGATTTAGCACCGGAAGGGTGACCGTCCCCTTGCGGGCGCATGACGGGCGGGGTAGGGCGCCGGCGGCCGGGCCGGCCGCCGGCTTCGCGACTACGGCGCCACCGGCAGTGCCCGCTTGTGGGCCGTGAGGCGGTAGCGGCGGGTGATGGCCTCGAAGGCGGGGGTCGGGACCGGCTTGCCTTCGAGGAAGTCGTCGATCTGGTCGTAACTCACCCCGAGGGCGTCCTCGTCCGGCTTGCCCGGGTCGAGGGTCTCCAGGTCGGCGGTCGGCACCTTGGTGACCAGCTCCTGCGGGGCACCCAGGGCCGCCGCCACCGCGCGCACCCGGCGCTTGGTGAGACCGGTCAGCGGCACGACGTCGGCCGCGCCGTCGCCGAACTTGGTGAAGAAACCGGAGACCGCCTCGGCCGCGTGGTCGGTGCCCACGACCAGTCCGTCGTGGGCCCCCGCGACCGCGTACTGCGCGATCATGCGCTGCCGGGCCTTGATGTTGCCGTGCACGAAGTCCTGGTGGTGCGCGTCGCGGAAGACCAGCCCGCCGTCCACCGCGGCCTGCAGCGCCGCGTCGCTCGCCGGGCGGACGTCGACGGTCAGTTCCCGGTCGGCGCGGATGAACTCCAGCGCGCGCTGGGCGTCCTTCTCGTCCGCCTGGACGCCGTAGGGCAGCCGCATCGCGTAGAACGTCGCCTCGTAGCCGTTGGCCCGGGCCCGCTCCACGGCGAGCTGGCACAGCCGGCCGGTGGTGGTCGAGTCGACGCCGCCGCTGATCCCCAGGACCAGCGAGCGCAGACCCGAGGAGGTCAGCTGCTCCGTGAGGAAGGCCACCCGGCGCTCGATCTCCTGCTCGGCGTCGAAGGACGCGGTTACCTGGAGATCCCGGGCGATCTCCTGCTGCAGGGCCATGGACGCCGGGTCGGTCACGGCTGCTCCTTTTCCGCTCGGGTTCGTTTCCGGTACGGGCTCGCGGGCGTTTTTCGGCGAGGCCGCGTACGGGGAAATGTGGGCCTGGTCACGCGTGGCGCGCTCCGGTCACCGTTTGTCGCCTTTTGCCTACGAAGCGTTGCGCATGGTTGCGCTGTGCTTGTCGCCGGCATACGGACGGTGGCCGTAAGCGCGCTTTCGCGTGCCGTAGGAAACTTTATGCCGGGTGCGCCCACTTCTTCAGAGCGGTCCGGCTGGAAAAGTTCGCGACGTCCTTGTCCAGCGGCTGGTCGGTGTACTGGTGGATGCGCCACTTCGCCTTGATCCGCGGATGACCGGCGGAGACGTAATCGGCGATCCACAGGCCGTCGGCCGTGTAGGACGTGGTGTCGTGGTGGAGCCAGAAATCGCGGTTGCAGTAGAGCATCACACGGTGCTTAGGACGGAGCTTCTTCACCTCGACCAGGAACTGGTCCTTCTGCGCGTTGCTGGCGGACGTTCCCTCGCCGGTGCGCTCCCAGTCGCACGCCAGGATGTCGCCCGGGACCGAAGCGCACTTCTCCACGAAATACCGCGCCTGGGCGGAGATGCTGCCCGGCCACAGGAAGTGGTAGAAGCCCACCACGCAGCCCGCTTTACGGGCCTTCGCGGCCTGGGACTTCTGGTGCGGATTGATGTAGGAGCGGCCTTCGGTCGCCTTGACGAAAACGAAGTCCAACCCCTCGACGGAATATGAGGTGTTGTACGAGCTGACATCGACACCGTGCAGCATGAGTGGCCTCCTGCCGATCGGACCTGCGATTCGAAGCGCCAACTGCTCGACACGTCAACTGCCTTGCCACGAGTGCCGTGCTCTGCCGTGCGTGTTCCGTGCCCGCCGTGCCCGTGCCGTCCCCGTGCCGTGCCTCTTCTGCGTCTCTGCGCGCCCCGCGTCCTCGGTCTGCCCTTTCCCTGAGTCTTCCCGTTCCTGACCGGACGTACGTTCCCCACGGGCCGCCAGTTCACCGCGGGCGGCGGATGTTGTCCCGGTGAGCGGGCGCGGGAGGAGACGGCCCGTCAGCGGCGCAGTGCGCGGCGCAGTACGGCGCGGACCCGGCGCCGGACGCGGCCGAAAGCGCGGTGCGCCGCGCGGCGGGTCCGGGTGGCGCGCAGCTCCTGGAAAAGGAGTTGGTAGCGCTCGGCGATCGGCTCGGGGTCGTAACGGCGGGCGCTCTCCCGCGCGGCCTCGGCCATCTTCCGGCGGCGCACGGGGTCCTCGATGAGGCCGAGCAGCCCGGTGGCGAGCGCCCGGCCGTCGCCGGGCGGCACCAGCAGGCCGTCCGCGCCGTCGTCGATGATCTCGGCCGGTCCCAGCGGGCAGTTGGTGCTGACGACCGGCACACCGCAGCGCATCGCCTCGACGAGGGTCATGCCGAACGACTCGGCGTCCGAGGCGGAGGCCACGATCGAGGCCTTGGCGAACTCCGCCTCGATCGGCGAGCGCGGCCCGGTCAGTTCGGCGCGTTCGGTCAGCCCGAGCCCGTCGATCAGGCCCTGGAGCCGGTCGCGTTCGGCACCGCCGCCGTGTATCCGCAGCCGCCAGTCGGGGTGCTTGGCGGAGACCGCGGAGAACGCCTCGATCAGCAGGTCGAAGCGCTTGCCGCGGACCAGCCGGCCGGCCGCCGCGATCACCTTCGCGGTGCCGTCGGAGGGCACGACGGGCGGGGCGGGCACGATGTTGGGCACCGCCAGGACCCGTACGCCGGGCAACGGCATCCGGGTGCGGTAGACCGCCGCGTCCGCCTCGGTGGTGGTGACCAGTGCGTCCAAGTGCTGGTAATGCCGGGCGAGTTCGGCGCGCAGACGCTTGCCGTGCGCGTCGTGGCGCAGGTGCTCCTGGGCGATCCGCAGGGCGCGGCGGGGGCCGAAGCGGGCCAGGTAGACGTTGATGCCGGGGCGGGTGCCGATCAGGACGTCGGCGTCGGTGCCGCGCAGGAACTCCGCGGCGCGCACGTCGACGAGCCGGCTGTACTGGTGGTGCCGCTTCTCGGCGAGCGGGAAGTCCTTGGCGGGCTCGCCGAACCGCGGGTCTGCCATGTCGTCGCTGCCGACCCGGGTGTCCACCAGGGGCACCAGCCGCACCCGGGGGTCGAGGGTGAACCGGGGGACCTCGCGGTGGCGCAGCATCGAAACGATCTCGACCTCGTCGACGCCGGGCCGGCCGGCGAGCGCGGCGGCGAGGTTGAAGGTGGTGCGGATGGTGCCGCCGATGGCGTACGCGTTGTGCAGCAGGAGGGTGATCTTCATCCGGAGTGGTGTCTTCCCGAGGTCTGCCCAGTCGTGGGGCCGGCGGGTCGCGCACCGAGGCCGACCCGCCGTGCCGGCCCGTCCGGCACGGGGGCCACCGTGTCGGCAAGGGGTAAGCCGACTGCGTGGCGGGGGTGAGAGGCCGGTAAGAACCGTGGGTGAGAGCCGGGTAAGAAAGCCGCCGCCGGGCCGGCCGCCCGCCGTCGTCCCGCCGTGGCCTTGGCAGACTTGCCGGGTGACCCATTCCGTACTGCTCGCCGAGGACGACCGCCCCATCCGCACCGCCCTGGAGCGTGCCCTGACCCTGGAGGGGTACCGGGTCACCGCGGTCGCCGACGGCATCCAGGCGCTGGCCGCCGCGCACCGCGAGCGGCCGGACGTGATCCTGCTGGACGTGATGATGCCGGGCATCGACGGGCTGCAGGTGTGCCAGGTGCTGCGGGCCGAGCAGGACCGCACCCCGATCCTGATGCTGACCGCCCGGGTCGAGACCGCCGACCGGATCGCCGGTCTGGACGCCGGGGCGGACGACTACGTGGTCAAGCCCTTCGAGGTCGAGGAGGTCTTCGCCCGGCTGCGGGCGCTGCTGCGGCGGACCACGACGGACGGGGCCGGGGCGGCAGCGGGCGGCGCTCCCGGGACGGCTCCCGGGCCGGCCGGCGAGGAGGCGGCCGGCGGGTACGACGTCCGGGCGGTGGACAGCGGGGTCGTCGAGGCGGCGGACCTGCGGATCGACGGGCCCTCGCGCCGCGCCTGGCGCGGGGACCGGGAGCTGGAGCTGACCCGGACCGAGTTCGAGCTGCTGGAGCTGCTCGCCCGGAACGCCGGGATCGTCCTGGACCACTCGACGATCTACGACCGGATCTGGGGCTACGACTTCGGGCCGGGCTCCAAGAACCTCGCGGTGTACGTCGGCTACCTGCGCCGCAAGGTCGACGTCCCGGGCAGCCGCCCGCTGATCCACACGGTGCGGGGCGTCGGCTACGTCCTGCGGGAGGACTGAGGTGCCCGGCCGGCTGCGGGCCTGGTTCCGGTCCCGGGCCGGCGCCTGGCGGGACCGCGGGCGCGCCGTCTGGCTGCGCACCCGCCGGCCGGCCAGTCTGCGGACCGCCTTCGCGGTGGCGTTCGCCACCGGGGCCGCGGTGGTGACCGTGCTCGTGGGGTTCCTCAGCTACGACGCGGCCGCGCGGCTGGTGCGGGTGGACGAGAGGTCGGTGTTCTCCGAGGTCGTACGGGATCTGCGCACCCAGGTGCAGGAGAAGGAATTCGGGCCGGCCGACTACGCGGCCTCCGACCCCGACCACGACGGGCCGCGCGACGACCTGACCCGGCCGACCCGCACCGATGTGCAGATCCTGGGCGCCGGCGGCCGGATCGTGGAGCTGGGGCGCCCGGCCCTGCCCGCCGGTGCCGCCGAGCGGCGGATCGCCACCGACCCGCAGGCCGGCCGGTACGCGGAGCGGGAGGCGGAGCTCGGTGACGACGAGTACCACGTCGCGACCGTCGCGCTCGGCGGCGGCCGCGGGGCGGTGCAGGTCGCCCAGAAGTTCAGCGAGACCGAGGACCTGCTGTCCGCGCTGCAGCAGCGCACCATCCTGCTGGCGGCGGTGGTCATCGCGCTGGCCGGCACGGTCGGCTGGTGGCTGGCGCGCCGGATCACCGGCCGGCTGGTGCGGCTGACATCGGTCGCGGAGAGCGTCGCCGAGCACGGGCGGCTGGACGTGCCGGTGCCGGTGGCCGGCCGGGACGAGGTGGCCCGGCTGGGGCGGGCCTTCGACGACATGCTGGGGCGGCTGGCCAGCGCCGTCCAGGACCAGCAGCGCCTCGTCCAGGACGCCGGGCACGAGCTGCGCACCCCGCTGACCTCGCTGCGGACCAACATCTCGTTGCTGAAGCGGTTCGACGACCTGCCGCCGGACGCCCGCGAGGAGCTGCTCGCCGATCTGGCGGGCGAGGCCCGGGAGCTCAGCGATCTGGTCAACGAGCTGGTCGGGCTGGCTGCCGGGCAGCGCGACGACGATCCCTTGTCGGAGGTGAGTCTGGCGGAGGTCGCGGAGAAGGCGGCCGCCTCCGCCCGCCGCCGCACCGGCCGCGAGATCACCGTACGCACCCTCCGCCCGGCGGTGGCCTGGGGACGGCCGGCCGCGCTGAACCGGGCGATCGGCAATCTGCTGGAGAACGCCGCCAAGTTCGACGCGGGCGGCACCGAACCGATCGAGGTGCGGGTCACCGGCGCCCGGATCGAGGTCCTCGACCGGGGGCCGGGGATCGCGGAGGCCGATCTGACCCGGGTCTTCGACCGCTTCTACCGCTCGGCCGCCGCCCGCGGGCTGCCGGGCTCCGGGCTCGGCCTCGCCATCGTCCGGGAGATCGCCACCGCCCACGGCGGCCACGCCTTCGCGGCCGCCCGGCCCGGCGGCGGAGCCGTCCTGGGCTTCACGGTCGGCCGGGGCTACGCCCACTGACCCGGCCTGCGGCCTGTGGCCCGTGGCCTGCGGCCCGTGGCCGGTGCGTCGGCCCTGGTGGATGACCCGATGGCTCGGTCCGATGGCTCGGTCCGGGGGCAGCCCTCCCTCAGCCCCTCGCCCCACGTCCCTCAGCCCACGTCCCTCAGCGGGTCTCGCCCTGGGCCACCTCCACCGACGCGTGGAGGTCCGCCGCGGCGTCCAGGGCGGCGGCCGCGGAGAACGTGACGCAGGTGAGCAGGGCCGCCGCGACGAGCCGGCGGCCGCGAAGGCCGGTGGGTATCCGGGGGCGGCCGGCTGCCGCCTGGGAGCCGAGCAGCGCGGCGACCCGGCGCGGCACCGGGCCGGTGGTCGCGGCGAGGACCGTACGGGGGCGGTGCGGCGCCGGGGCGTGCGGCCCGGCGGCCAGGGCGGCGCGGCCGATGGCGCGGGCGGTGACCCGGCGGTCGCCGACCCGGGCGGCGGCCGCTTCGTCCGCCCAGCGCTCCAGGGCGTACGCCAGCGGCGCCCGCAGACCGCGGAGCAGCGGATGGCAGACCTCGGCGAGCGCGGCGGTGAGCAGGAAGAGGTGGTGCCGGGCGGCGAGATGGGCGCGCTCGTGGGCGAACAGTGCCTCGCGCTCGGCGGCGGACAGCGCCCGCAGCATCCCGGCGGTGACCACCACCCGGCCCGGCCGCCCGGGGAGGGCGTACGCGTCGGGCGCGGCGTCGGGCAGCACGCACAGGTCGCCGGAGACCGGGTGCGGTGCGGTGGCGCGCCGGGCCGCGCGCAGTTCGGTGCGGTGCCGGCGGGCGCGGTGCGCGGCGGCGAGGGCGCAGACGGCGAGCGACAGGCCGGCGGCCCCGGCGGCGGGGAGCATGACGGCCGGATCGCCGTCGGTCAGCGGGAGGGAGAGATGACCGAGGGCGGCGACCGGCGGCAGCCGCAGCGCCCCGGCGGCCACCAGCAGGCCGAGCGCGGCGGTCGTGCACCCTGCGAGCAGGGCGGCGCAGCCGGTCAGCAGCCAGGCCGCGGCGCGCGGCGGCAGCGACTCGGCCAGCCGGCGGGCGGCGGGCACCGCGAGCAGCGGCATCAGCAGCGGGATCCAGACGGCGACGATCACGGGGCGGCCCCCGGGGCGGGCGGCCGGCCGGTACCCGGCGTCCCCTGCGGGCCGTCCGCTGCGCTCTCCAGCAGGGAGCGCAGCAACTGCTCGTCCTCGCGGGTGAGTTGGGAGACGAAGCGGGCGAGCGCGGTGCCGCGGTCGTGTTGCTTGTCGAGCTCGCTGCGCATCCGCCGGGCGGTCAGCCCCGCGGAGTCCTGTATCGGGGAGTACGTGAAGCCGCGGCCCGCCCGGGAGCGGGACACCGCGCCCTTGTCGTGCAGCCGGGACAGGATCGTCGTGACGGTCGTACGGGCCAGCCGGCCGCCGAGGGCGCTCTGCACCTCGGCCGGGCTGAGCGGACCCTCGGCCGCCCAGAGCGCGGCGAGGACGCTCGCCTCCAGCTCGCCGGAGGGGCGCCGCTGCGCGGGTGGTGTCTCCGACATGGAACGCCCTTCGCCTGCTCGTCGTCTACAGTTCCGTAGACCGTCTACGTGACTGTAGTCGGTCGGGCCGGTCGGACGGCAGGCCCGCGACCCATTATGTAAGGGGCCACCGACATGGCCGTAGCCGCTGCGTTTGCGCAGGTGGCAGCCGATGCGACGGGCACGGTCCAAGCCGTCGACGTGCTCGACGCCGGCTCGCTGCTCGCCGCGTTCGGGGCGCTCGGCGTCGCCGTCGTCCTGTTCGCCGAGACCGGACTGCTGGTCGGGTTCTTCCTGCCCGGCGACTCCCTGCTCTTCACCGCCGGACTGCTCTGCGCCCCGGGCGCCGGCGGCGCCGTGCACCTCGCCCTGCCCCAGGTGCTGCTCGCCGCCACGGCGGGCACGCTCGCCGGATCCCAGACCGGCTACTGGCTCGGCCGGCGCGGCGGCCGCGCCCTGCTGGCCCGCAGCCGCTCCCGCAAGCTGCGGGAGGGCGCCGCCCGCGCCGAGGAGTACCTCGCCCGCTACGGCCACGCCAAGGCCCTCGTCCTCGCCCGCTTCGTCCCGATCGTGCGCACCGTGCTGAACCCGCTGGCCGGGGCCCTTCGGGTGCCCGCCCGCACCTTCACCCTCTGGCAGATCACCGGCGGAGTGGTCTGGACGCTCGGTCTCACCCTCGCCGGATACGCACTGGGCTCGTCCGTGCCCAACGTGGACCGCTATCTGCTGCCGCTGGTGGCCCTCGTGGTGGCGGTGTCGCTGACCCCGCTCGCCCTGGAGGTGCTCCGCGCCCGCCGGCGCCCGGCGACGGCCGACCCGGAGGAGCAGCACCCATGACCTCCCTCGCCCTCGGCGGAGCCGCGATCGACGGCACCGCCTACACCTGGATCACCGGTCTCGCGCACCGCGCCCCGCACGGCCTGAACGTCGCAGTCGCCGCCTGGAGCGACTACGGCCTGGCGCTCTTCGCCGTGCTGATGCTGCTCGCCTGGTGGCGGGCGCGCCGCCGCGGGCCCACAGCCATGGCCACGGCCCTGGCCACCCCCCTGACCGTCGTCCTCGCCTACGTCGCGAACGACCTGGTCAAGAGCCTCTTCGACGAGCAGCGGCCGTGCCGGACGCTGCACACCCTCACCGTCGAGAGCTGCCCGGGGCCCGGCGACTGGTCCTTCCCCAGCAACCACGCCGCCATCGCCGCGGCCGCCGCGGTCGCGCTCCTCCTGTGCGACCGGCGGCTCGGCCGGATCGCCGCCCCGGCCGCCGTCCTGATGGCGGCCTCCCGGGTCTGGATCGGGGCCCACTACCCGCACGACGCCGTCGCCGGCCTGCTCACCGGCGGCCTGGTGGCCTGGGCACTCACCCCGCTCGCCGACCGCGCGGCCCCCGCCGTCGCCCGGATCCGCACGACCCGGTTGCGCCCCCTGGTGGCCGCGCGGTGACCGCGCCGGGAGGAGAGACGGGGCCCGGGCCGGGCCGGGAGCCGGTGGCGGGCCGGCGACCGCGGCCGGAACTGGGCCCCGGCTCCGTCCCCCGGCCGGGGAACGGCGCGCTCCTGGCCCTGGCCGCGGTCTGCGCGGTGCTGTTCGCCGCCGCCGCGACCACCGTCTCCGTACGGCACGGCACCCCCCTCGCCCCCGAACAGGCCACCGTCCACTGGGCCGCCGCCCACCACGGCGAGCCGGTGCGGTCCCTGGCGCGGGCCCTGACCGCCACCGGAACCGGCCTCGTCCCCTACCTGATGGCCGTCCTCGCCGGACTGCTGGCCGGCCGCGGCGCGAGCGGCCGCCTCCGGGCGGTGACCTGCACGGTGGTCGTCCTCGCCGTCGGCCAGGCGATCCGCTACGGCCTGATGGAACTGCTCGCCCGGGCCCGCCCACCGGCCGTCGACTGGGCCGGGCACGCCACCGGATACGCCTTCCCCTCCGGCCACGCCACCACCTCCGCGCTCGCGGCCGGCCTGCTGGCCTGGGGCCTCGCGCACCGCTGCGGCCCCGCCGTCGCCCGCACCTGGTGCGCGGTCCTCGCCCTCTGGGCCGCCGGGGTCGGCCTCACCCGGGTCTATCTGGGCGTCCACTGGCTCGGCGACGTCGTCGGCGGCTGGCTGCTGGCCGCCACCTGGCTCACCCTCGCCCTGCTCCTGGAACCGGCCGCCTTCCGCCACCGGCGTCCCCCGGGTGCGCCGCACCCCGCAGCGGCGCACTCCGGGGACGGGCATTCCCATGAATAGCTGACGATCCGACCAGGTCTTCCCCAAGGCGGCATGGACGCCGTCCGCGCCGAGCACCACTGTCCTGGGCGCCGGGACCGCAAGGATCCCGCCACCGCCCACGGCACGCACCACCGCACCGCACCGCCAGGGGGAGATCGCCATGAACCAGCCGTTCGACGCCCGGTCCCCGCACCCGGCAGCCGGCCGGGAAACCGTCGCCGGAGCCCCGCCCGGCCGCTGCCCGGCCGCCGCCGTCAAGGACCCCACCCCGTGCGAGGGACCGCACGACGCCGCCACCATCGTCGACCGCCACGGCCGCGAGGTGGCCGGCTGCGTACACCACTGCGCCCGCCTGCTGGCCGGCCTCGAAGGCGCCCGCGTGCACCCGTTCGTCCCGGCCCGGCACGCCCTGGAGATCTACTCCCGGGCCCGCGAACTCCCGCCCTTCGCCTGGGAGATCGGCAGGTAGCCGCGCCGGAACCAGGTCGGACGCGGCCTCGCGGAGTCAGACCTTGACGACGCGGGCGCCGGAGCCGCAGAGCATGCGGAGGTCCTCGGGGTCGGACGTCAGAACGGTCACGGGGGCGGGTGAGGCGAGTGCGGTCGCGGCCACGATGGCGTCGAGGGCGTACTTGTGGCCGTGCAGCCCGGCTGCGGCGAGGAGCTTGCTGGCGTGGCGGGCGATGGCTTCGGTGGGCGGGACGACGTTCACACGGGAGACGGCGTAGTCGAAGCGAGTCTGGTTGGCCTTGGGGTCGCGGGCTTCGACCAGCGTGACGGAGCTGGTGACCACGTGAATGTCCTCGGCCTCGGCGGCAGCCAGCCACTCGGTGAGTTCAGCGGAGCGTCGTACGAGTTTGGAGAGCCCCTCGCAGTCCAGGACGAGTGTTCCGCTCGTGAGTGTCCCGCTCACGCGGCGTCCGCCGAGCCGGCCGTGTCGCCACGCAGGACGGCTCGTTTGGCCTCGACCGCTACCTGGTCCACCGGGCCGTGTTCGGCTTCGGCGTCTTCGATGAGTTCACGCAGCCGGTCTCGCTCCAGCTGGCGCTGGATGAGGGCTTCGACGTAGGCGGACATGCCGCGCTTGCCGGTACGTGCCTTGAGAGCGGCGATGGTGCCTTCGTGGAGGGAGACGGAGACCGGACGGACGGGGCCTTCGCCGGGAGCGGAGGAGGTGACCATGGCCCTAATTTAACAAAACTCTTGTTATTGGGCGTCGCTATGGGTGGCCGGTCCTCCGTGCAGACAGCGCCAGGGAAGGCCCTGACAGCGCCGAAAAAGCAAACGCGCTGGTCAGGGCCTATTTCCTCAGCACTCGATGATGTTCACCGCGAGCCCGCCGCGGGCCGTCTCCTTGTACTTGACGGACATGTCGGCGCCGGTGTCCTTCATGGTCTTGATGACCTTGTCGAGGGAGACGTGGTGCCGGCCGTCGCCGCGCAGCGCCATGCGGGCGGCGGTGACGGCCTTGACGGCGGCCATGCCGTTGCGCTCGATGCACGGGATCTGGACCAGGCCGCCGACCGGGTCGCAGGTCAGGCCGAGGTTGTGTTCCATGCCGATCTCGGCGGCGTTCTCGACCTGCTCGGGGGAGCCGCCCAGGACCTCGGCCAGACCGCCGGCGGCCATGGAGCAGGCCGAGCCGACCTCGCCCTGGCAGCCGACCTCGGCGCCGGAGATGGAGGCGTTCTCCTTGAAGAGCATGCCGATGGCGCCGGCGGCGAGCAGGAAGCGCACCACACCGTCCTCGTCGGCGCCGGGCACGAAGTTGATGTAGTAGTGCAGCACGGCCGGGATGATGCCGGCGGCGCCGTTGGTCGGCGCGGTCACGACCCGGCCGCCGGCGGCGTTCTCCTCGTTGACGGCCATCGCGTAGAGGGTGATCCACTCCATGGCGCGGGCGGTGGCATCGCCCTCGGCACGCAGCTTGCGGGCCGAGCCGGCGGCCCGCCGGCGGACCTTCAGGCCGCCCGGCAGGATGCCCTCACGGGACATGCCGCGCGTCACGCAGGCCTGCATCACCCGCCAGATCTCCAGCAGGCCCTCGCGGATCTCGTCCTCGGTGCGCCAGGCCTTTTCGTTCTCCAGCATCAGGGCGGAGATGGACAGGCCGGTCTGCTGGGACAGTCGCAGCAGCTCGTCGCCGGTGCGGAACGGGTACTTCAGGACCGTGTCGTCCGGCACGATCGGGTTCTCGTCGGCCGCCCCCTCCGCGGCCAGCACGCTCTCGTCGACGACGAAGCCGCCGCCCACCGAGTAGTACGTCTTGCTCAGCAGCTCGGTGCCGTCCGCGTTGTGGGCCCGGACCGTCATGCCGTTGGCGTGGTACGGCAGGGTCTTGCGGCGGTGCAGGACCAGGTCCTCGTCGAAGTCGAAGGCGATCTCGTGGGCGCCGAGCAGGCTGATCCGACCCGACTCCTTGATCGCCGCGACCCGGTCGTCGGCGGTTTCGACGTCGACGGTGCGGGGGGAGTCGCCCTCCAGGCCGAGCAGGACGGCCTTGGGGGTGCCGTGGCCGTGGCCGGTGGCGCCCAGCGAGCCGAAGAGTTCGGCGTGGATGCGGGCCGTCCGGGCGAGCAGACCGTCCTTCTTGAGCCGGCCGGCGAACATCCGGGCGGCGCGCATCGGGCCGACGGTGTGGGAGCTGGAGGGACCTATGCCGATGGAGAAAAGGTCGAAGACGGAGATGGCCACGGGGGCGGACTCCCTTGTCTGCTCGTGGTGGACGGTGGAGCTATCGGACGAAGAGGTACGTTTCTGCGCCGGATGTCGAGCGTAACGCGGACCCGGCGCGGTGCCGTCAGACGGAAACCGTCGGGCGGCCGTCGGCGGGTGTAACGGGAGGTGTCGGGGTCACCGCGGGTGTCGGGCCGGCCACCGCGGCGGCCGGCGGGCCGGTCGGACCGGTCGCCCGGGCCCGGACGCCGGCCCGTACGGCCCAGAAGTAGAAGGCCGGCGCGGAGAGCGCGACCAGGGCGATGTCCAGGCCGCCGGGGATGACGCCGTGCCCGCCGAAGTCCGGGCTGCCCAGTGCGGACAGCGCGGCCAGCCAGAGCAGGAAGGCGATCATCCACCAGGCCGGGGCGAACTGCCGCCGCAGCCGGGCCGCGCCGAGGGACCCGGCCTTGTGGCGCAGCACCAGCACCGCGATCGGCACGGACACCAGCGTCAGCGCGGTCACCTTGCCGGTGTCCGGCCACTTCGACCAGTACAGGGCGCAGGCCGCGAAGGCGAAGGTGACCGGGCAGAGGACGCCGGCGGCCGGCAGCCGGAACGGACGGGGCAGCTCCGGCGCGGTCCGCCGCAGCACCCCCACCGCGATCGGGCCGATCAGGTACGAGATGACCATGGCCGCCGAGACCACCCCGGCCAGCGCCTGCCAGCTGCGCCCGACGGTCAGCAGCAACAGGACGGAGAAGCCGAGGTTGAGCCACATCGCCGGGCGGGCGGTGCCGTACCGCGGGTGCACGGCCGCCAGCTTCCGCGGGAAGAAGCCGGTCTCCGCCAGGTTGGTGACCATGTACGCGGCCGAGGCCACGTTGGCGATGTTGGAGCCGGCCGGCGAGATGAACGCGCCGAACTGCAGCATCGTGACCACCCAGTGCAGCATCAGCAGCTTGGCGAGGTCGGCGAACGGCGAGCCCAGGTTCACCCCCTGCCAGCCGCCGGCCCGGGCCAGCTGCTCGGGCGGCACCGCCCCCAGGTACGCGGTCTGCAGCGCCAGGTAGATCACCAGGCCCAGGGCGAGCGCACCGACCAGGGCGACCGGGATGGCCCGGCCCGGGTTCCGGGCGGCGCCGCCGAGGTTGACCACGGCCTGGAACCCGTTGAAGGCGAAGACCACACCGCAGGTGGTGACGGCGGTGAGCACGGCCGACCAGCCGTACGGGGCGAAGCCGCCCTGCGCGGTGAAGTTCGAGGTGTGGAAGCCGGAGGCGGCCAGCGCCGCCACGGCGAGCACCGGGATGGCGAACTTCACCACGGTGAGCACGGTGTTGGCGCGGGCCAGCAACTGCACCGACCAGTAGCAGGTCAGCCAGAGCGCGACGGTCAGGGCCAGCGCCACGGCCATGCCGGACGCCGAGAGCTGGTGGCCGGCCGGTTCGACCAGCCCCTTCGCCCAGCCGAAGCCCCAGGACGTCATGTACTGGGTGGCGGCGATCGATTCGATCGGGATGAGCGAGGCGGTCGCGATCCACACCGCCCAGCCGGTGAGGAAGCCGAGCACCGGTCCGTGCGAGAGGTGGCCGTAGCGGGCCATTCCGCCGGGGATCGGGTAAGCCGCGCCGACCTCTGCGTAGGACATCGCGATCATGCCGATGAAGACGGCACCGATCACCCAGGCGACCAGCGCCGCGGGGCCCGCCACCTGCGCGGCGGCGCCGGCGCCGAAGAGCCAACCGGAGCCGAAGATCGAGCCGATGCCGATCATGATGAGGGCGAAGAGGCTGAGGCCCTTCCGGTCGCCCGCGCTCATGTCCATGGGGTGGTGTCGTCCGTCCTGCTGTCGAAATTCCCCCTCGCCGTTGAAGGGCCGCTGCGTATGCCGCTGACACCTTATTTCGCGCGAATCACCGTGAATCACCGGTTCCGCCGTGAGGGCGCGCGACATCGACGAAGGGGGAGGGGAATCCGGGCATGCGGACCACGAGCCCGGGACCAACGGCCCCGGGCTCACGGCCCGTTGAGCCCGCGTCCGCCGAGGGCCGGCGGACCGGAGGATCACCGCATGAGACGCGTCACAGCGACGGGTACAGCGGGTACTTCTCCGCGAGCGCGGTGACCCGGGCCTTGAGGGCCTCGGCGTCGTAGTCGGGCTTGAGGGCCTCGGCGATGATGTCGGCGACCTCGCGGAAGTCGTCGGCCGTGAAACCGCGGGTGGCCAGGGCCGGGGTGCCGATCCGCAGACCCGAGGTCACCATCGGGGGCCGGGGGTCGTTGGGGATGGCGTTGCGGTTGACGGTGATGCCGACCTCGTGGAGGCGGTCCTCGGCCTGCTGGCCGTCGAGCTGGCTGTTGCGCAGGTCGACCAGGACGAGGTGGACGTCGGTGCCGCCGGACAGGACCGAAACGCCGTGCTCGGTGACGTCGTCCTGGACCAGGCGCTCGGCGAGGATCTTGGCGCCTTCCAGGGTCCGCTGCTGGCGCTCCTTGAACTCGTCGGACGCGGCGACCTTGAAGGAGACCGCCTTGGCCGCGATGACGTGTTCCAGGGGGCCACCCTGCTGGCCGGGGAAGACCGCGGAGTTGATCTTCTTGGAGATCTCCGGGGTGGCGGAGAGGATGACGCCGCCGCGGGGGCCGCCGAGGGTCTTGTGGGTGGTGGTGGTCACCACGTGGGCGTGCGGCACCGGGGAGGGGTGCAGGCCCGCCGCCACGAGGCCCGCGAAGTGCGCCATGTCGACCATGAGGTAGGCGTCGACGGCGTCGGCGATGCGGCGGAAGGCGGCGAAGTCGAGCTGGCGGGGGTAGGCCGACCAGCCGGCGACGATCAGCTTGGGGCGGTGCTCCTTGGCCAGGCGCTCGACCTCGTCCATGTCGACCAGGTTGGTCTTCTCGTCGACGTGGTAGGGGACGACGTTGTAGAGCTTGCCGCTGAAGTTGATCTTCATGCCGTGGGTCAGGTGCCCGCCGTGGGCGAGGTTGAGACCCAGGATGGTGTCGCCCGGCTTGAGGAGGGCGAACATGGCGGCGGCGTTGGCCTGGGCGCCGGAGTGGGGCTGGACGTTGGCGTAAGGGGCGCCGAAGAGGGCCTTGATGCGGTCGATGGCGATCTGCTCGACGACATCGACGTGCTCACAGCCGCCGTAGTAGCGGCGGCCGGGGTAACCCTCGGCGTACTTGTTGGTGAGGACGGAGCCCTGGGCCTCCATGACGGCGACGGGGGCGAAGTTCTCCGACGCGATCATTTCGAGGGTGGACTGCTGGCGGTGCAGCTCGGCGTCGACGGCCGCGGCGACGTCGGGGTCGAGCTCGTGCAGGGAGCTGTTCAGAAGCGACATGGGTCTTTCCTGGAGGGGTCAGAGGGCGCAGAGCACTTCCATACGGGCGGGATGGCTCAACCGGTGATGAACGCGGCGTACTCGTCGGCCGAGAGCAGCTCGGCGGGCTCGTCGCTGATCTTCACCTTGAACAGCCAACCGCCCTCGAACGGGGCGGAGTTCACCAGCGAGGGGTCGCTGACGACGTCCTCGTTGATCTCCACGATCTCGCCGTGCACGGGCGCGTAGAGATCGCTGACCGACTTCGTCGACTCCAGCTCACCGCAGCTCTCGCCCGCCGTGACCGTGGAGCCGACCTCAGGGAGCTGCACGTAGACGACGTCGCCGAGGGCGTTCGCCGCGTGCTCCGTGATGCCGACCGTCGAGACGCCTTCCTCGGCGGCCGACAGCCACTCGTGCTCCTTGCTGTAGCGCAGCTGCTGGGGGTTGCTCATGGCTCGATTCTCCTGTACGCGAGGGTGTGATCGTGAATGGGGGCACCTGGCCGGACGAAGTCCGGGGGGAACGTCTTGCACAGTGAGACGCGCGGTGGCGCGCCGCCGCCCGGTCCGCCGGGGCGAACCGTTACTTCTGCCGCTTGTAGAAGGGCAGTGCGATGACCTCGTACGGCTCATGGCTTCCACGGATGTCCACGTGGACACCCTCGGTGCCCGGTGTGGCGTATGCCGCGTCGACGTACGCGATGGCGATCGGCTTGCCGAGCGTGGGGGAGGGGGCGCCCGAGGTGACCTCGCCGATGACCGTGCCGTCGGCGGAGACGACCGGGTAGCCCGCGCGCGGGACCCGGCGGCCCTGGGCGATCAGGCCGACCAGCTTGCGCGGCGGGGCGGCCTCGGCGCGTTCGGCGGCCACCTCCAGCGCGGCGCGGCCGACGAAGTCGCCGTTGTTGGCCGTCTTCTCGAACTTCACGACCCGGCCCAGGCCCGCGTCGAACGGGGTGGTGGCGGTGGTGAGCTCGTGCCCGTACAGCGGCATGCCCGCCTCCAGGCGCAGGGTGTCCCGGCAGGACAGCCCGCACGGCACCAGGCCCACGTCCTTGCCGGCCTCGGTCAGCGCCTCCCAGAGGGCGACCGCGTCGGCCGGCCGGACGAACAGCTCGAAGCCGTCCTCGCCGGTGTAGCCGGTACGGGCGATCAGCGCCTCGACGCCGGCGACCGTGCCGGGCAGGCCGGCGTAGTACTTCAGCCCGTCCAGATCGGCGTCCGTCAGCTTCTTGAGGATGCCGGGGGACTCCGGGCCCTGCACCGCGAGCAGCGCGTAGGCGTCCCGGTCGTCGCGCACCTCGGCGTCGAAGCCGCTGCCCCGGGCGGTCAGCGCGTCCAGCACGACCTGGGCGTTGGAGGCGTTGGCGACGACCATGTACTCCTGGTCGGCCAGCCGGTAGACGATCAGGTCGTCCAGGATGCCGCCCTCGGCGTTGCAGATCATGGTGTACCGGGCGCGGCCGGTCTTCACCCCGCCGATGTTCCCGACCAGGGCGAAGTCGAGGAGGTCGGCGGCCTGCGGGCCGGTGACGGTGATCTCGCCCATGTGGGAGAGGTCGAAGAGGCCGGCGCGGGTGCGGACCGCGACGTGCTCGTCGCGCTCGCTGCCGTAGCGCAGTGGCATGTCCCAGCCGGCGAAGTCGGTCATGGTCGCGCCGAGTGCCCGATGCGTGGCATCGAGCGCCGTGCGGCGGGGGGCATCAGTCATGGTTCTGGGCTCCCAGGCAGGGGTGACAAGACGTTCTCCCCATCTGTCATCGGAACCTGAGAGGTTCACCGGGAGCCCGCGAACGGGCCCGGTTTGCACCTTGGGTGGAGCCGCCCCGTGGGCCGGGCCGGACTCGCTTTTCAGATCTGCCTCGCCCGCGCGGTATAGGGGCCTGAGAGATTCAAGGGAGGACTTGCTCCTTCGGCGCCCCGCCGTGGCGGCCGGGGACTCTCCCGCGCGGATTCAAGCGGCCGGTATGGAGTTGGCGGTGCACGGGTGAACCGAGATGTGCACGTGGCGCGCACATCATTGCACGGGATCGCCGAATACAGGAGGGCCGGTCGGCGCACCGTCCCCGACGTGGGCGGATCGGACAATCACCTTGATGGTCATTACCTTTTCTTGACACTCTGCGGGTAGGGAACCGGCCTCGGGCCGGACCGTAACCCGGACGGGGAGGGTGATCACGATGCACAGGGACGCGGCACTCGCGGCCACATCGGGGGCCGGACCCGAAGAGCCGGTGACGGTCCGCGCCGCCGAGCCGGTGACGGTCCGCGCCGCCGCACCCCGGGCCCGGCGCCCGGCCCGCCCGGTCGTCCGGCCGGGGCGCGGGGCGCGGGTGGTGGACCTGCGCGGCGACGGCCGGGCCCGGGCCGCCGAGCTGCGGTTCCCGCCCGGTGACCTGGTGGTCGTCTCCGGCCTGCCCGGCAGCGGCAAGAGCACCCTGATGCACCGGGTCGTGCCACCGCTGGACGGCGGCGGGGCCGAGGTGCACCGGATCGACTCCCAGGACGTCCGCGAGCGCTTCGAACGCGGCAGACTGCGCCGGCTGCCCTACGGCCTGTACCGCCCACTGGTCCGCGCCGCGCACTATCTCGCGCTCGGCAGGGCACTGCGCTCCGGCCGCAGCGTGGTGGTGCACGACTGCGGGACGCTCGTGTGGGTGCGCCGCTGGATCGCCCGGGCGGCCGGCCGCGGCGGCCGCGGGCTGCATCTCGTCCTGCTCGACGTGACACCGGAGGTGGCCCGGGCCGGCCAGGAGGCGCGCGGCCGCGGGGTGTCGGGGTACGCCTTCGCCCGGCACCGCCGGGCGGTGTCCCACCTGGTCGGCGGCGCGGAGGCGGCCCGGCTGCCGCGGGGATTCGCCTCGGCCGTGCTGCTGGACCGCCGCGCGGCCAGCGCCCTGGAAACCCTCACCTTCCGCTGACCGGCGCCTGCTTTTGCCCGCGCGGCCGCTCGCAGCAGCGCGACCCGCCCGGCGGGCGCGGCCACCGCTTTCTCTCGTCTAGGGTCATGGGCCAGAAAGCGCGGAGTGCGGTGTGGAACACGGGTGGATGCAGATGAACTTTCCGGAGCAGGGGATACCGCAGCTGGCCTGGCCGGCGAACGAGCTCGAAGAGGTGCTGGCCGCCTCGGTCGGGCATCCCGGCGCCGGCGGCCGGATCGTCGAGGTCCTGGGCCGCAGCCGGGTGTGGGTGCCGCTGCCCAACGGCGGCGGTCCGCAGGGCGCGGGCCTGGGTACCGCCGGGCTGGACCTGCCCACCGTCGAGATCGGCGGGCTGGCCTACGTCCCGGTCTACAGCTCCGAGCAGGAGTTCCTGCGGGTCGTCGGCTCGCACATGTCCTTCACCGTCGCGCCGGCCCGGGAGTTCGCCCGCGGGCTGCCGCCGAAGATCGGGATCGTGGTGAACCCGGACGGGACGGTCGGCGTCCCGGTACCGCCGCCCGCGGTGGCCGAATTGTGCCGCTCGGGACGTCAGGAACCGGACACCGGCGGGCTGCCGGGCGGCGGCCGGGTGCGGCTCTTCGAACCGGACTGGCAGGACGAGCCGGTGGACTTCCTGGCCGCCGCCGGACTGGAGTTCTCCGGCGTCGGAATTGTCCTGACTGCCCGGCGTGTCCTGGCCAGTGTCGAAGGCGACACGCCCGCACTGTTCGTCGGTGTCCAGGTCGCCACGGTCCCCGAGGCGCTGCACGACGGATCCGCCCGCGACGCGGTGCTCGCGGGCCTGGGGCGTGCCCTGGGTGCGGTGCCGGTGCCCTGGCCCGTACAGCTCGTCATGCTCGACCTCGCCCAGGGCGACCCGGTCGCCGACTGGATGCTGGAGCGGGTACGGCCCTTCTACTCGCGCGAGCACTCCTAGGGTTCGCCGTTGTTGCGGACGCCGCGGCCTTCCGGCCCTGGACCATCGGCAAGCCCTAAGCTGGTTGGATGACGCGCGGGCGCACCCACACGTGCCCTGCCGAGAGAGGGGACGGACCACGTGAGTGCGGGTGCGCATCAGGGGCCGGCGGCGGCCGGACAGCTGGAGCAGCTGCTGCAGCAGGTCTCGCCCGGCCGTTACGACGCCTACGAAGCCCTGCTGCACGCACTCGCCGCGGGCCAGGTCTGGATGCTGCTCTGGCACGGCCGGGCCGGTTCGCCCGACGCGCAGTACGGGAACATGGAGGTCGACGGCCTCGGTTACGCGCCCTGCGTGACCTCCGCGCCCGAACTCGCCGCCTCCGGCTGGAACCGCGACCACGAGGTCGTCAGCGGCCTGGAGATCGCCGCCGCGCTCTTTCCCGACCGCTGGGGACTGTGGCTGAATCCGCACGCTCCCGGCGGCGGAGTCGGCATTCCCTGGCTGGACCTGCGCCGGATCGCCGGCGGGCTCGACCGGCTGCCCGCCGGCCCGCTGCGGATCTCCGACCCGGTCATCGACATCCCGCAGTTCTACGCGCTGCTGGCGCAGAACGCCCACCGCACGCCCGCCGTACGGTCGTTGCGCCGCGCCTGGGTGCAGCCCGCGCTCGGCGCCCCGTATCTGGCGATCGGTCTGGATCTGTACGACACCGGCCCGCAGGCGGTGGATTCGGCCCGGTTGATGATCCAGCAGTCGATCGGTGCCGTTCCGGACGGATTGCCGGTCTCCACGGTCGCGATGAACGACGAGTACGACCCGGTCGCCATGTGGATGCGGGCCGCCGCGCGGCCGTTCTTCGACCGTGACGGCTACACCCAGCAGCCGGCCCGGCCGCCGGCGCCCTCGTACGGCTACGGCTACCCGCGGCCTTACTGACAGCCGGTCTCCCCTGTCGGAGCGTGTCGCTCCGACAGGGGTTTTGCGCTGAATTCGCCCCGTACGCCCCGCGGTTGAGGTGCTCTCCCGCGGCTCTCGGCTCCGCTCAGCCCGAACTTGTGTCCGTATAACGGAAAGCCGTGGAGCACATCACAGTTGCGCATCCTTTCCCCGTCAGGGCTGGTGACTGATCGCGAAGGGGATGAAGACTCCGGAACCAACAAGGGCCTCGGTCCTATGTGCGAGCGACATTCCGGTCGGCGTCGTGTGAACCGCTTCCTTCCGCAAGGTGAACTCCCGCGAAGGTGGCCGGACTTGCTCCGAAGTGCACCAATTGACGTGAACCAGGCCGCTACCGCGGCGGGCAGGGGCCGGCCACCGTCGGCCGAGAGGGGTCAAAGGCACCGTGACCGCACCGATCGAGACCACCGGGGCGGCTGCCGAGGCGCAGCCGGAAGCGGTGCTGGAGGGCGTGGCGAGCAAGCGCATCGAAGGGCGCTCGCTCGGCCAGATCGCATGGCTGCGCTTCCGGCGGGACAAGGTCGCGGTGGCCGGTGCCATCGTTGTCATCCTGCTGATCGCCGTCGCGGCGTTCTCCCGCCCGCTGCAGGCCCTGCTGGGGCTGGACCCCAACGCGCCCAACGAGTCGCTGATCGACCCCAACACCACGCTGCCCAAGGGGGACTTCGGCGGGATGAGCGGGGACCACCTGCTCGGCGTGGACCCGAAGTTCGGCCGTGATCTGCTCGCCCGGGTCCTGGAGGGCTCCTGGGTGTCGCTGATCGTGGCGTTCGGCGCCACGCTGCTGTCGGTCGCCATCGGCACCGTGCTCGGCGTGATCGCCGGTTTCTACCGCGGGCGGGTGGACGCCTTCATCAGCCGCATGATGGACGTCTTCCTGGCGTTCCCGCTGCTGCTGTTCGCCATCGCGATCTCCGCCTCGCTGCAGGGCGGCGCCTTCGGCCTGGAGGGCCTGCCGCTGCACATCTCGGTACTGATCTTCGTGATCGGCTTCTTCAACTGGCCGTACATGGGACGGATCGTGCGGGCGCAGACCCTGTCGCTGCGCGAGCGGGAATTCGTGGACGCCGCCCGGGGCATGGGCGCGCGCGGACCGTTCATCCTCTTCCGGGAGCTGCTGCCCAACCTGGTGGGCCCCATCATCGTCTACTCGACGCTGCTGATCCCCTCCAACATCCTCTTCGAGGCCGCGCTGAGCTTCCTGGGCGTCGGCATCCAGCCGCCCCAGGCCTCCTGGGGCGGCATGCTCAACCAGGCGGTCAAGTACTACGAGGTCGACCCCCAGTACATGATCGTCCCCGGCCTCGCGATCTTCGTCACCGTGCTCGCGTTCAACCTGCTCGGTGACGGTCTGCGGGACGCGCTGGACCCGCGCAGCCGCTGACGGCACCGCGGGCGTCCGCCCAGCCGCCACCGCGCTTTGTGTTGTGACGTTTCTCGACGAACGAAGACCGAACGAAGACCGTACGAAGACCGAACGAAGGGGACACCGACCACCATGCGAAGGTCAGTTCCGGTCGCGACCATAGCGGCCATCACCAGTGCGGGCCTTTTGCTGGCCGGCTGCAGCGGGGGCAAGGGCTCCTCGGAAGGCTCCGGCGAGGCCAACGCGGCCACCAAGGGCGTCGTCAACGCCTCGGACGCCAAGGGCGGCACCGTCACCTACGCCATGAGCGACGCCCCCGAGTCGTTCGACCCGGGCAACACCTACTACGCCTTCATCTACAACTTCAGCCGGCTCTACGCGCGCCCGCTCACCACCTTCAAGCCGGGCCCCGGCACCAAGGGCAACGAGCTGGTCCCGGACCTCGCCGAGTCCATGGGCAAGCCCAGCGACGGCGGCAAGACCTGGACGTACAAGCTCCGCAAGGGCGTCAAGTACGAGGACGGCTCCACCGTCACCTCGCAGGACGTCAAGTACGCCGTGGAGCGCTCCAACTTCGCGCGTGACGTGCTCTCGCTGGGCCCGAACTACTTCCAGCAGTTCCTCAAGGACAACGACGGCGGCGGCTACAAGGGTCCGTACAAGGACAAGAGCAAGGCCGGCCTGAAGTCCATCGAGACGCCCGACGACCAGACGATCGTCTTCCACCTCAAGAAGCCGTTCGCCGAGTTCGACTACCTGGTCAGCGCCCCGCAGACCGCGCCGGTCCCGCAGGCCAAGGACAAGGGCGCGGACTACACCAAGTCCGTGCTGTCCACCGGCTCGTACAAGTTCCAGAGCTACCAGGAGGGCAAGCAGCTCACCCTGGTCCGCAACCCGCAGTGGTCGGCGAAGACCGACCCGCTGCGCAAGCAGCTCCCGGACAAGATCGTGCTGAACCTGAAGGTCGCCCAGTCGACGATCGACAAGGACCTCCAGTCCGGCAACACCCTGGTCGACCTGGCCGGCCGCGGCGTCGACGGCCAGACGCAGGCCCAGCTCCTGACCAACGCCGACGAGAAGGCCAACACCGACAACGCGCTCGGCCAGCGCCTCGTCTACACGGCGATCAACACCAAGGTGAAGCCGTTCGACAACCTTGAGTGCCGCAAGGCGGTCGAGTACGCGATCGACAAGAAGGCCGTGCAGACCGCGCTCGGCGGCCCGATCCGCGGTGAGCTGGCCTCCACGGTCCTGCCGACCGACATCGCCGGCTACCAGAAGTACGACCTGTACCCGCAGAAGTACGACGGCGACAAGCTCGACCTGGCCGAGGCCAAGAAGCACTGGGACAAGTGCGGCGCCGGCAAGGCCACGACCACGATCCTGGCCCGCAACGACCGCCAGGACGAGGTCGACGCGGCCACCTCGGTCATCGAGTCACTCAAGAAGATCGGCGTCACCGCCAAGATCCAGTCGTACCCGACGAGCAAGTACTTCTCGGACTACGCCGGTGTGCCGGCGTTCAACAAGAAGAACAACGTCGGCCTGATCATGATGCAGTGGGGCTCCGACTTCCCCACCGGCTACGGCTACCTGCAGCAGATCCTGAACGGCAAGGCGATCAGCAAGTCCGGCAACACCAACCTGTCCGAGCTGGACGACCCGGAGATCAACAAGCTGCTCGAGACGGCCATCGCCAACACCGACAAGGCGGCCCGCGAGAAGGCGTACGCCGAGATCGACAAGAAGACGATGGAGCAGGCGGCGCTGGTCCCGCTCACCTACTTCAAGGTCCTGATGTACCGCTCGCCCAAGGCCACCAACCTGGTGTCCACCTCGGCCTTCAGCGGTCAGTACGACTACCTCAACATCGGCGTCAAGAAGTAGCAGCCCTGGAAGGCAGGTGAAGGCATTGGTGTCCGCGGGCCGGTCCCGGCCGGCCCGCGGCGCCGACGCCGCATCCCCGTGTTCTCGTACATCATCCGCAGGTTGATCAGCGCAGTGATCCTGCTGCTGATCGTCAGCGCGGTCACTTTTGGCATCTTCTTCCTGCTGCCGAAACTGGCCGGGCAGAGCACCGACCAGCTTGCCCAGCAGTACATCGGAAAGGCCCCCACGGCCGCGGACATCGCCGCGGTGAAGAAGAACCTCGGCCTGGACAAGCCCGTGTACGAGCAGTACTGGGACTTCCTCAAGGGCATCTTCGCCGGCGTCGACTACAAGTTCGGCCCGGAAGCGGCCAAGTGCCACGTGCCGTGCTTCGGCTACTCGTTCAAGACGCACATCGAGGTCTGGCCGGAGATCCAGTCCCGGCTCCCGGTGACACTCTCGCTCGCCGCCGGCGCGGCCGTGCTCTGGGTCGTCTCCGGCGTCGCCACCGGCGTGCTCTCCGCGCTGCGCCCCGGTTCGTTCTTCGACCGTGCGGCGATGGGCGTGGCGCTGGCCGGCGTCTCCCTCCCGATGTTCTTCACCGGCGCGCTGGCCCTGGCCCTGTTCACCTACCAGTGGCCGATCTTCGAACGCAGCGACTACGTGCCGCTGCTGGACAACCCGTTCCTGTGGGCCCGCACCCTGGTGCTGCCCTGGGTCACCCTGGCCTTCCTCTACTCCGCGCTCTACGCGCGGCTCACCCGGGCCGGCATGCTGGAGACGCTGGCCGAGGACTTCATCCGCACGGCCCGCGCCAAGGGCCTGCCGGAGCGCAAGGTGGTCGTCCGGCACGGTCTGCGCGCCGCGCTCACCCCGATCATCACCGTCTTCGGCATGGACCTCGGCCTGCTGCTCGGCGGTGCGCTCATCACCGAACAGGTCTTCTCGCTCAAGGGAGTCGGCGCCTTCGCCGTCGAGGCGATCAACGCCAACGACCTGCCGAACATCCTCGGCGTCACCCTGCTCGCCGCGTTCTTCATCGTCATATGCAACCTGGTGGTGGACGTTCTGTACGCCGCCGTCGACCCGCGGGTGAGGCTCTCGTGACCGACTCCTCCGAGGACAGGACCGCCGCTGAGGCGGCCACCACGAAAACGGCACCGCAGACGTCCGCGTTCCTCGACGTACGCGACCTGAAGGTGCACTTCCCCACCGACGACGGCGTGGTGAAGTCCGTCGACGGGCTGACGTTCAGCCTGGAGAAGGGCAAGACGCTCGGCATCGTCGGCGAGTCCGGCTCCGGCAAGTCGGTGACCTCGCTGGCCGTGATGGGCCTGCACCGCGCCTCGCGCCAGCAGCGCAACAAGGTCCGGATGTCCGGCGAGATCTGGCTGGACGGCAAGGAGCTGGTCTCCGCGGACCCGGACGAGGTGCGCCGGCTGCGTGGCCGCGAGATGGCCATGATCTTCCAGGATCCGCTGTCCGCGCTGCACCCGTTCTACTCCATCGGCAGCCAGATCGTGGAGGCCTACCGCGTCCACAACGACGTGGACAAGAAGACCGCGCGCAAGCGGGCGATCGAGATGCTCGACCGGGTCGGCATCCCGCAGCCGGACAAGCGGGTGGACGACCATCCGCACCAGTTCTCCGGCGGTATGCGCCAGCGCGCGATGATCGCGATGGCGCTGGTGAACAACCCCGAGCTGCTCATCGCGGACGAGCCGACCACCGCCCTGGACGTCACCGTCCAGGCGCAGATCCTGGACCTGATCCGTGATCTGCAGAAGGAGTTCGGCTCGGCGGTCATCATCATCACCCACGACCTGGGCGTGGTCGCCGAGCTCGCCGACGACCTGCTGGTGATGTACGGCGGGCGGTGCATCGAGCGCGGCCCGGCCGAGAAGGTCTTCTACGAGCCCCAGCACCCCTACACCTGGGGGCTGCTCGGCTCCATGCCGCGCATCGACCGGGAGCAGACCGAGCGGCTGATCCCGGTCAAGGGCTCCCCGCCCAGCCTGATCAACGTCCCGTCCGGCTGTGCCTTCAACCCCCGCTGCCCGTACGCGGACGTCCCGAAGGACAACCTCACCCGTACGGTCCGCCCCGAGCTGCGCGAGGCGGGCAGTGGGGGCACCCCCGCCAATGGGGGCGTAGCCGGTGGGGGAGGACACTTCTCCGCCTGCCACATGGCGCCGGAGGAGCGGAAGCGTATCTGGACCGAAGAGATTGCGCCGAAGCTGTGACCGAGACGACTGACGACGAGAACACCACGATCCCGCTCCAGAAGTCGGCGGAGGCGGCACCGGCCGGGTCCGGGGACGACGCCGAGCCGCTGCTGCGGGTGCGCGGGCTGGTGCGGCACTTCCCGATCACCAAGGGCCTGCTCAAGCGGCAGGTCGGCGCGGTGCAGGCGGTCGACGGCATCGACTTCGACGTACGGCCGGGGGAGACGCTCGGCGTCGTCGGCGAGTCCGGCTGCGGCAAGTCGACGATGGGCCGGCTGATCACCCGGCTCGACGAGCCGACCGGCGGTTCGATCGAGTTCCAGGGCACCGACATCACCCATCTGTCGACGGGCAGGCTGCGGCCGATGCGCCGCGACGTCCAGATGATCTTCCAGGACCCGTACGGTTCGCTGAACCCGCGGCACACCATCGGCGGCATCGTCTCCACCCCCTTCCGCCTCCAGGGCGTCGAGCCCGAGGGCGGGGTGAAGAAGGAGGTGCAGCGGCTGCTGGAGCTGGTGGGGCTGAGCCCGGAGCACTACAACCGCTATCCGCACGAGTTCTCCGGCGGGCAGCGGCAGCGCATCGGCATCGCCCGGGCGCTGGCGCTCAAGCCCAAGCTGGTGGTCGCCGACGAGCCGGTCTCCGCGCTGGACGTGTCCATCCAGGCGCAGGTCGTCAACCTGATGGACGACCTCCAGGAGGAGCTGGGCCTGACCTACGTCATCATCGCCCACGACCTCTCGGTCATCCGGCACGTCTCGGACCGGATCGCGGTGATGTACCTCGGCAAGATCGTGGAGCTGGCCGACCGTACCTCGCTCTACGAAACGCCGATGCACCCGTACACCAAGGCGCTGCTGTCCGCGGTGCCGGTGCCGGACCCCAAGCGGCGCACCCAGCGGGACCGGATCCTGCTCAAGGGCGACGTGCCCTCGCCGATCAACCCGCCCTCCGGCTGCCGGTTCCGGACCCGCTGCTGGAAGGCGACCGAGGTGTGCGCCACCACCGAGCCGCCGCTGGTCGCGCTGCGGACCGGGCACCAAGTGGCGTGTCACCACCCGGAGAACGCGGAGGATGCCGCGCCCGCGGCGGCCGGCGGGCCGGCCGGTAAGGCATCAAGTGATCAGTAACACCTGACGACTTGGCAAAGTCGCGGGTGGAACGCGGCGGGAGAGTGCAGAGTCAGCACGGTTGTTCGATCTTCGATCGGCCTTCATCCGTGTGTCCGAAGGGATGGCTCATGGCACTCTCCCGCTCCGCGCGCCGCACCTCCCGCTGGCTGGCCCTGGCCACCGCGGTGGCCTCGGCCGCCACCATCGCCGCCGCTCCCGCGGCGACCCCCGGCGCGCCCGGCGCCGGCGACCCGTACTTCCCCGAACTGGGCAACGGCGGCTTCGACGCCCTGCACTACGACCTCGGCGTCAGCTACCACCCCGACAGCGGCCGGCTCGACGGCCGCACCACGCTCACCGCCCGGGCCACCCAGAACCTCTCCGCCTTCGACCTCGACCTGCAGAAGCTGACCGTCGACTCGGTGCGGGTGAACGGCCGGCGGGCGCACTTCGCGAGATCCGGCGACGAGATAACCGTCCACCCGTCCTTCCCGCTGCGCCGCGGCGGGAAGTTCACCGTCACCGTCGCCTACCACGGCGTCCCCAAGCCGTTGAGCGGCCCGATCGTCTTCGGCTCGGACTACGGCTGGATGAAGACCAAGGACGGGGTGTTCGTCGCCTGCGAGCCGAACGCAGCCTCGACGTGGTTCCCCTCCAGCGACCACCCGGGCGACAAGGCGACGTACGACATCCGCATCGACGCCCCCAAGGGCCTGACCGGGGTCTCCAACGGCCGGCTGATCGCCTCCGGGGAGGCGCACGGCCGCTCGTACGCCCACTGGCGCGAGTCCCGCCCGATGGCGACCTACCTCGCCACCGCCACCATCGGGAAGTTCGACGTCCGCACCGGCACCACCCCCGGCGGCATCCCGGTCTACGTGGCCACCGACCCGACCCTGCCGACCGGCCAGGTGGACGTGTACGGCATCACCGCGGAGGCCACCGACTACTGGTCGAAGGTCTTCGGGAAGTACCCGTTCGAGGAGACCGGCGCGGTCGTCGACGACATGCCGCAGGCCGGGTTCTCGCTGGAGGTGCAGTCCAAGCCGGTCTACTCGGCGGTGCGCAGCGAGACCACGATCGTCCACGAACTGGCCCACCAGTGGTTCGGCGACTCGGTGTCGGTGCGGCAGTGGAAGGACATCTGGCTCAACGAGGGCTTCGCCAGCTACGCGCAGTGGCTGTGGAGCGAGCACCGCGGCACGGTCAGCGCGCACGACTCCTTCCGCAAGGCGTACGACGCGATCCCCGCGGACGACGGCTTCTGGAAGCAGAAGATCGCCGATCCGCAGCGCGACACGATGTTCTCCGCCGCGGTCTACCGGCGGGGTGCGATGACCCTCCAGGCGCTCCGCGAGCGCATCGGTGACACGGCGTTCTTCCAGCTGCTGCCGGCCTGGACCGCGGCCCACCGCTACGGCAACGCGGACACCGCCCAGTTCGTCGCGCTGGCGGAGAAGGTCTCCGGGCAGAAGCTGGGGGACTTCTTCAACACCTGGCTGTACACGGAGAGCAAGCCGGCGCTGTCCGTGAGGTAGCCGGCGGCCGGGCCGGTCAGTCGGCGTCCGGCCGGCTGCCCGGCCGGGGGCGGAGCTGCTGGGGGCGCGGCAGGTGCAGCCCCAGGTAGACCGCGCCCATCCGCAGGGCGAACACCACCCCCGCCGAGATCGCCGCGGCGGGGGTGGGCCGGGCGCCGAGGTGGTGCAGCAACAGGAGGCAGCCGGCACCGGCCAGTGCGGCGATGGCGTAGACGTCCTCGCGCAGCAGCAGCGGGGGGAACTCGCCGCACAGCACGTCCCGGATGACCTCGCCGGCGACGCCGGTGAGCACCGCCAGGATGATCACGGCGAGCGGGGTGGCGCCCGCCGCGATGGCGGCCCGGGCGCCGATCACGGTGACCACGGACAGTCCGACCGCGTCGACCACCAGCAGCGCTTTCCGGGGCAGTGACCAGAACCGCAGATAGACGATGGTGCCGACGCCCACGCAGATGATCACGGTGAGCAGCACCCAGTCGTGCGTCCAGTACAGCGGCCGCCGGTCGAGGATGAGGTCGCGCATCGTGCCGCCGGAGATGGACGCGGCGAAGGCGAGCACCAGGCCGCCGAAGGGGTCCATGTTGGCGCGGTAGGCGGCCAGCACCCCGCTCGCCGCGAAGGCCGCGACGCCGGCCAGGTAGAGGACGTGAAGCATGGCGTCATCATGGCAGGGCCGGAACGGCCCTCTCCGCTTGCATCCGGAAAAGCTGACCCTACCGGTCGGTAATTTATCCGTGTACCGTGCCGCCATGGCTCTGGTCACCTCAGGCAACAGTGAGTTCGACCGCGACACCGCGGTCACCCGCCGCGCAACCGGCATCTACGAAGCCCAGCTCTCCGCGGGCTGGACGATCATCCAGGCGGTCAACGGCGGCTACCTCCTCGCCCTCATGGGCCGCGCCCTCGGCGACGCCCTGCCGCACCCCGACCCGCTGTCGGTCACCGCGCACTACCTCACCGCCTCCGTTCCCGGCCCGGCCATCATCCGCACCGACGTGGTGCGCACCGGCCGCACCATGTCGACCGGGACCGCGACCCTCGTCCAGTTCGAGGAGGACGGCACCGAGGTCGAGCGGCTGCGGGTGCTCGCCGCGTACGGCGACCTCGGCGCGCTGCCCGACGACGTCCGCACGACGGCCAAACCGCCCGCCATCCCGCCGTACGAGCACTGCCTGGGCACCGACAGCGCCCCCGGCGGGGCCCCGGCCATCCCCGGCAGCACCGCCATCGCCGAGCGGCTCGACCTCCGGCTGGACCCGGCGACCGCGGGCTGGGCGGTCGGCGCACCGTCCGGCCGGGGCGAGATGCGCGCCTGGTTCGGGCTCGCCGACGGCCGGGACCCCGACCCGCTGTCCCTCCTGCTGACCGTCGACGCGCTGCCGCCCACCGCCTTCGAGATGGGGCTGTCCGGCTGGGTCCCCACCGTCGAACTGACCGTCCACGTCCGGCACCGCCCGGCACCCGGGCCGCTGCGGGTCGCCATCACCACCCGCAATCTGGCCGGCGGGTTCCTTGAGGAGGACGCGGAAGTGTGGGACGCGGAGGACCGGCTGGTGGCGCAATCACGCCAACTGGCGCGGGCCCTCGGAGTGGACTGATCCGCCACGTCGGCGCGGCCGCGCCCACGAGCTACCGTGCGGCCCCCTCCGGAATGGACTTTCCGCAGGTGGCCACCGGTGCGAGAGGTCGGAGAGTGACGCAAAAGTGCGCGCGGGGGCGGTGCGGCTCATGTCAGACTGATCGCCATGGGGGACGTGCCGCTCACGATGGAGGACGGGACCGTCGTCTGGCTGCGCGCCCAGGCGCCGGCGGCCGCCGACGGCCCGCCGGGCGCGGTGTCCGGGCAAACCACCGCCGCTGACGGCGAGTTGGAGCTGCCCGACGCGTTCGGCTCCGCGCAGCCGGTCAGCGTCGACGGCCGGATGGGCCGGGCGCTGACCCGCGGCGGCGAGGTCCTGGAGGAGGCGCTGCGGCCGCTCGGCGGTGTGCTCGGCCAGATCCACCGCTCGATCTCGGCCGGCAGCCACCGCCCGGACGAGGTCACCGTGGAGTTCGGGGTGACCCTCGGCTCGGATCTGCACCTCGGGGTCTTCACCGGCAACGGCGAGGCCAGCTTCAAGGTCTCCGCCACCTGGAACCTCGCCGGGGACCGCAGCGCCCACCGCCACGGCGAGCGCCGCGGTGACGAGGGCGGCGGCGCGCCGGACGGCGCGGGGGCCCAGGGCACCCCGGGCGGTGCCGCGCCATGATCACCGGCGCAGGTCCGGACACCCCGCTCCAGCTGTCCTTCGCCTCCGTACGGGACGGCGAACGGGCCGTCGGCGCGGGCGTCCTGGTCGCCGAGCGGCTGATCCTGACCTGCGCCCACGTCGTCAACAGCGCCCTGGGCAGGGCGCGTTTCTCCCAGGACACCCCGGGCCCCGGCGAGACCCTCACGGTCCGGCTGCCCCATGTCGCGGCCGGGGTGGACCTGACCGCCCGGGTCGTCCGCGAGATGTGGACCCCGCCGCGCGCCACGGCAGCCGGACCCGGCCCGGCCGACCCCGGCCGGGTGCCCTACCACGGCGACCTCGCGGTCCTGGAGCTCACCGACGCCCCGCCCCCGGGCGCCGAGCCCGCACCGTTCCTCCAGCACAACTACGCCGGGGAAACCATCGCGTTATGGGCCAGCGGCAATCCGCTGCCCACCGTCCGGGCCGTGCCCCGGGTCTCGGCGCCGCCCTGGATCGCGCTGGACGTGCTCGGCGGCACTCAGGTCACCGAGGGCTTCAGCGGCGGCCCGCTGTGGGACCGCGAACGGCAGGCCGTGGTCGGCCTGGTCGTCGCCGTCCACCGCGCCCCCGAAGGCGCCGGGGACCGGCCCGCGACGATGTACGCCATCAGCGTGCCCGCCATCGAGGCCGAACTCCCCACCCTCCCGCCCTCCGCGGTGCCCACCGCCCGCCGCGGCGTCCAGCAGCTGCTCACCGCCCTGGAACGGGTCCTCAAGGGCCGCGAGGCGGTGCCGGACTGCGAGCGGCGGCTCGCCGCCCGGCTCGGCCGGGCCTCGGCGGGCCCGGCCGCCGATCTGGAGCGGCTGGTCGGCCTCGCGGTGAGCGTCCGCCGCGGCCTCCCCGAACTCCTCGACGTGGTCCGCGACCAGGAGCCCCTCGCGCCCCCGGACCCGTACGACCCGCATCACCGCCCCGGCCCCTACGGCGCCCGCGAGGACTGGGAGCGGCTGCGCCGCGCGGCCCGTACGGTCCGCCCCGGCGAATACCTGACCACCCGTCAGCGCCGCGACCTCGCCGGCCTGCTGGCACACTGCACCCGCACCGATCCCCGCACCCTGCTCGCCCGGGTGCTGCCGCACGCCCCCGAACTCCCCGCCGTCACCGGCCTCGCCGACGCCGTCGAAGCCCTGGAGGGATTCGGCTCCACCGCCGGCGCCCCGGTGCCCCCGCTGCTCCAGGGGGTGGTGCGGATCAGCGTCGAGGAGCGGGCGGCCGGCCCGTATCCGGCCGACGACCTGGATGCCTGGGTGGAGCGGGTGGCCGCCCGGTCCGGCGTCGACGAGGCGGCGATCAGCCAGTTCCGTGCCGATGTGACGGCCGCCGCGGCCCCCGCGCCGGTGGCCGCGCCCGGGCCGGCGGCCACCGCCGTCCGCGGGCCGGCCCTCGCCCCGCGCGTCCAGGTGGAGCTGCTGCCGGCCCCCACCGGCCGCCGCTTCACTTACCAGATCTGGACCTTCGCCGACGGCCGGCCGCACCGGCTCGCGCTGGTCCGGGACACCGAGGCGGGCAGCGAGCAGGTCGTCGACGACATCCGCCGGGTGCTGCGCACCGAGGTGCGGGAGGACCCGGAGACCGCCCTGGTGGAGTACTTCCTCCCGTGCGCCTGGCTGGGCCTCGACGTCGACGCCTGGGAATCACCGGACAGCGACGAGGACGGGCCGTTCGCCCCGGGCATCACCCGCCGCGTGGTGGTCCGCACCACCGAGCGCTCACGGGAGAGCTACGCCGGGTGGAAACAGCGCACCGCCGCCCTGCCGCACGCCAAGCGGCTGGTCCTCGACCACCGGCACACCGACCGCAAGGTCGCCCGCGCCCAGCTGGAGGTGCACCGCGACGCCGGCACGGTGATCGTCTGCTGCCCGCCGCACCACCACGGCACCCTGCTGCGCCAGTGCGTCCAGGCCGGTGTGCACACCGTCCTGTGGCACCGCGCCGACCACGGCGAGCACCTCGCCCAGGACCTGCTGGCCCTGGTGGACGGCGCGGACCACACCGAGGTCCCCGAGGTCGTCCGGCTCGAACGGGCCAAGGCGATGGCCGAACCCGAGAGCTCCACCCACCCCGGCCGCAAACTGTCCCTGCTCTACGACGCCCCGGACCACCGGCCCCCGCAACTCGCGCCCGATGCCTGGGTACTGACCCAGCCATGAGCCCCCCGGAACGACAGCCACACCCGTGTCCCACCGGCCGGGGGAGCCGGGGCGCGGACGCAGCAAGGAACGAGGAGAACGCGCGGTGACCGGACAGAGCACCACAGACGGGTACGACAACCCCGCGGACCGGCCGGAGGACTGGTGGGTCTTCCGCGGCCCCGCGGAGCTGCCCGCCCCACCGCCCTGGCGGCGCCTGACCGCCGCCCGCGGCACCGCACCCCGCGCGCCCTACCTCCTGGAGCGCAACGAGATCTCCGTCGTCAACGCCGCCCTGCACCTGCACCGCCCGCTGCTGGTCACCGGCCGCCCCGGCGCCGGCAAGAGCTCGCTGGCCCGCGCGGTCGCCGAGGAACTGGGCCTCGGTGAGGTGCTCCGCTGGTCGGTCAACAGCCGCTCCACGCTCCAGGACTCCCTCTACCGCTACGACGCGGTGGGCCGGCTCCGCGAGGCGTCGCTGCGCCGCGAACGCGAGGCGGCCCGCGGCTCCGCGCGCCGCCCCCGGGCCCGCCGCGCCACCGGCGCCGGCGACATCGGCCAGTACCTGCGCCTCGGTCCGCTGGGCAGCGCACTGGCCGCCGACCGCCCCCGTGTGCTGCTCGTCGACGAGCTCGACAAGGCCGACCTCGACCTGCCCAACGACCTGCTGGTGGTGCTGGAGGAGGGCGAGTTCGAGATCCCGGAGCTGGCCCGGCTGCCCGAGCACCAGCAGGAGGTGCAGGTCCGCCTGAGCGGAAGCCGGGAGCGGGTGACGGTCCGGCGCGGGGTGGTGCGCTGCGCCCACTTCCCGATCGTCATCATGACCAGCAACGGCGAACGGGACTTCCCGCCGGCCTTCATGCGCCGCTGCGTACGGCTCGACCTGCCCGAACCGACCGGCGACCGGCTGCGGAAGATCATCGAGCACAACCTGGGTGAGGAGGCGGTCGCCGCCGCCGAGGACCTCATCGAGGTCTTCCACCAGCGCGCGAAGACCCAGACCCTGGCCACCGACCAGCTGCTGGCCGCCGTCCACCTGCGGATCAGCGGCGCCGACCTCGGCAAGGAAGAGCTGCTCGCCGCCGTCCTGCACCGCCTCGACGAACCGCTGTCGCCATGATGGACCGACTGCGGCAGACGCTGGCGGCCGCCGGGTACGACCTCGCGGCCACCGAACTCCTCGACGTGCTGTGGCTGGCGCGGGCCATGGAGGGGGAGGGACGGAAGGAGCCGGCGACCGGGCCGCAGCGGGGCGAGCCGGGAGAGGCCGGGGAGTCCGAGGATCCCGGGGCGTCGGGGGCCGTTGACGAGGTGGCCGGTGCGGCCGGCCGGGGTGAGGGGGCCGACGAGGGCGCCGACGAGGCGGCCGGTGACGCCCGGACCGCGGCGGGCACCACCGCCCCGGAGCGGCCCGCCGAGCCCGCGGACGCGGACTGCCCGGCCGGGCACGCCGACCCGCTCGCCCCCTCCGATCCGCCCCGCCGCGCCCTCTACGCCATGGGCAGCCAGGGCGGCGGACCGGACGGCGGGCGGGCCCGCCCCGCGCGGGTGCCCGGCGGACGCGCGCTGCCCGACGCCCGCCAACTCGGCGGCGCGCTGCGCCCGTTGCGGCGGACCCATGACCACCCGCACCGTACGGTCCCCGACGTCGAGGCCACCGTCCGGCTCACCGCCGAGACCGGCTTCCTCGACGTCGTCTCCCGGCCCGACCGGGAACGGCACTGGTCGGCCGAGCTGTGGGTGGACACCTCCCCGGCCATGCAGGTGTGGGGCTCGCTCGCCGCCGAGCTGCGGACGCTGCTGGTCCGGAGCGGGGTCTTCCGTTCCGTTCGGGTCCGGGCGATCGACCCCCGCGGCCCCGGCGGCCCGCTGCACGGCCGACGGTCCGGGGGCGCGACGGTCACCTTCGTCCTCACCGACGGGACGGACCCGGGCTGGCGCGGACCGCAGGCCGTACGGTCCCTGACCGCGTGCGGGCGGGGCGGACCGGTGGCCGTGATCAACCCCCTCCCACGACGGCTCTGGCGCGGTACCGCCCTCGACGCCCGCCCCCAACTCCTCTCCGCTCCGGGTGAGTTCGATCCGCCCGGACGGCTGGTGGTGTGCGACCCGCTCAGCGGCGAGCGCGACCCGGAGGCGGCGGGGCTGTTCGCGCTGCCCGTGCTGCACCCCACCGCGTCCGCGCTGCAGCAGTGGGTGGGGCTGCTCACCCGCCCCGGAGTGCCGCACCTGATCGACACCGCCCTGCTGGCCGGTACGCCGCAGCCCGCCCCGCCGTCCCCGCCCCACGGCAGCGCCGAGGAACTGCTCAGCCACTTCCGGGGCGCGTTCTCCCCCGAGGCATACCGCCTCGCCGTCCGGCTCTCCGCGATCCGCCCGCTGACCACGCCGCTGATGCAGCTGGTGCGGGCGGCCACGATGCGCGACACCGGCCCCACCCATGTCGCGGAGATCCTGCTCGGCGGCCTGCTGCAGCGCACGGACCGAACCGCGGACGCTACCGCCGTCCGGACCCTGGACCGGGCCCTGGGCCCGCCCCCGTCCGGCGGGCCGCTCCAGCCGGTCTACGACTTCCGGCCGGGCGTCCGCGAGTTGCTGTTCAGCGGGCTCGGCACCGAACAGGCCGTGGAGGTCGTCGAGGCCGTCGGCCGTTCCCTGGAGCCGTACATGGGACGGCTGCCGGACTTCCCCGTCCTCATGGGCGACGACGAGGGCGAGCTGCGGCTGCACGCCTCGGCGCGGGCGTTCGCCGTCCTCGCGAGCCCGGTGCTGGAGCGGATGGGCGGCGCGGTGCCGGGACAGCGCACCGGCGGCGGCCCGGAGCCGCTGCGCGCGGTGCTGCCCCCGCGGCCCGCCACGCTGCGCTTCACGGTCCTCGGGCCGCTACGGGCCCGGCGCGGGCAGGCCCCCCTCGCGCTCGGCTCCCCCCAACAGCGCGCCCTGCTCGCCGCGCTGCTGCTCCGCCGGGGACGCCGGGCCACCGCGTCCGAACTCGTCGCCGGCCTCTGGGGGGACGAGCCCCCGCCCCGTGCCCGCGCCGCGCTGCGCACGTACGCCGCGCGGCTGCGCCGGGCGCTCGGCGAGGACGGGGAGCTCCTGGTCAGCGAGCGCGGCGGCTATGCGCTGCGCGGCGCGGACGGCAGCCCGCCCGCCCTCGACCTCGACGAGGCCGAGCAGCTGATCGCGCGTGCGCGCGCCACCCGGGAACCGGAGGAGGCCCGCCGACTGCGCGACGCCGCCCTGGAGTTGTGGCACGGCGAACCGCTCGCCGGGCTGCCCGGGCCGTACGCGGCGGCGCAGCGGGTCCGGCTCGCGCGGTGGTGGAGCGAGCTCCTCGCGGAGGCGAACCCCTGGCAGGCGCCCGCGGCCGGGCAGCTTCCAGGGGCGCCCTCGGGGACGCCGCCGGGCCGGTCCGGATTCCGGAAGCTCGACGACCGGCTCACCCGGGATGCGCGACGGGCCCTGCGGCTGCTGTCCGTACCGGAGGGCCCGGACCTCTCGGCCGGTGCCGCGGCGGCCCTGCTCGACGTACCGGCGGACCGCGGCCGGGCGCTGCTGGAAGAGCTGCGGACGGCCGGCGCGCTGACGGAAACGGCCCCCGGCCGCTACGGCCGCGCAGGTGAAGCGCTCCCGCCCGCCCGGGAGTTGCGGTCCGAGCTGCCCGAGGAGGAGCGTACGGGGGCGCTCTCCCGGCTGCTGACCTGGTACGTGGCCCTGGGGCGGCAGGTGCACACGCTCCGCTACCCCGGCGAGCGGCTGCCGCAGGACCTCGTCCGGGCCCCGGCGGCCGGTCTGCCGCCCCTTCAGGACGCCGCCCGGGCCCTGGCCGTGTGGACCGAGGAGACGCCGCCGGCGCTCGCGCTCGTCCGGCAGGCCGTGGCGGACGCCCCGAAGCTGGTCCGGCGCGCCGCCGATCTGCTGTTGCTCGCGCAGGTGACGGCGGACTGCGGGGCACACGCCGCCGCGTTCGAACCGGCCGCGGCCGCGGTGGCGGCCCGGGCGGCCATGGAGGGCGACGCCCGCGCCGAGGCCCGGGCCCGGGTCGCGCTCGCCGAGTGCAGGGCCGCCGTCGGACGGTTCGCCCGCGCCGAACGGGAGGCCCGTCAGGCCCTCCGCCTCGCCCGGACGGCGAACGACCCGCTCGCGCTCTTCCGCGCCCCGCTGGCGGCCGGAGTGATCGCCCTGCACCAACGGCGGCACGACGACGCCGAGCGGCACCTCACCGCGGCCTGGGAGCGCTGCCGGGGCCGGGACGACCGGCTGGGCGAGGCCGCCGTGCTCGGCGCGCTCGCCCGGGTCTGGGCGGCGACCGGCAGCAGCGACGCCGTCCTGTTCGCCGAGCGCGGGGTGGGCTTCCACCGCGCCTTCGGGGACGGTTCGCCGGGCCTCGCGCACGCCCGGTACGCCCTGGCCGAGGCGCTGTCGGCGGCCGGCCGGCACGCCGATGCGCTGCGCGAACTCTTCCAGGCGCTGCCGCTCTTCGAGGAGGACCGCCAGCGCCTGTGGGCGGGCCGCACCCGCAGCCGGATGGCCGCGGAGATGGTCGCGCTGATCCGGCCGGGCGAGGCGGTGTCCGCCGCCGAGGACGCCGCCGGACGGCTGCTGGTGCCGGGCGGTGAGCGCTGGCGGGCCGATGCGCTGACCGCACTGGGACAGGCCGAGACCGCGCTGGGCCGCAGGCAGAGCGCCCAGGGGCACTGGCGCGAAGCCCTCGCCGTCTACGAGGAGTTCGACGCGCCGGAGGCCACCGAGGTGCGCGCCCTGCTGCGGGAGAGGGTGGCCACAGCGGCGCGGCCGCGGACCGGCGGGGCGCGCCCCGCCGCCGTCTCGCGCACCGCGGACGCCGCGAGCACCGGCACGGCGCTGCGCGAGCTGACCGCGGCCGTCCGCACCCTCCGCGACCAGCTCCGGCTCCAGGACGCCGACGCCGGCCGGGCGGAGCCGGGCCACGGCGCCACGGCCGGTCCCTCCGGGAACCGCGGCCTCGAAGCACTGGAAGCACTGGAAGCAATCGAATCGATCGAAGCCGAACTCACCGGTCTCATCGCGGACTTCGAGCGGACGAGCCGGGTGCGGCGGGCCGAGCTCGGGCGGCTGCGGGCCGATCTGGAGTCGGCGATGTCCGCCGCGGCACCGGGGGAGCGGGGTGCCGGCGCGGCCGACGCGGCCAGCGCGGTCCGTGACCTCAGCCGCCGTCTCGCGCCGTGCCCGGACCGTCCGGACGCAGGAAGTCCGCCAGGGCCGCGGTGAGTTCCGCGGGCGCGTCCTCCTGGACGAGGTGGCCCGCGCCCTCGATGAGGTGCAGCCGGGCGCCGGGGATGCGGGCCGCCAGCTCGCGGCCCTTCCCGGCCGGGATCCAGGTGTCCTGTGCGCCCCAGCAGATCAGCGTCGGCAGGTCGATTTCGCCGTAACGGCCCTGGATCTCGTCGGTGAACCGCTGGTCGTTCTGCTGGATCTGCCGGTAGAACGCCGGTTGCCCCGTGTCCGTGCACCACGGCTCCACCAGCCGGTCGAGGACGTCCACAGGCAGGCCCGGTCGGCTCGCGGAGGAGACGTAGGCCCGCACCAGCGCCCGGTGCAGCTCGGGCGGCAGCTGTCCGAAGACTCCGGGGTGGGCGCCCAGCAGTCGGTAGGTGGGCGAGCCCCAGGGCGCCAGGGCCACGGGGTCGACCAGCGCCAGCCGCTCGTACCGCGCACCGTGCAGCAGATGGGCCCGCAGGGCGACACAGCCGCCGAAGTCATGGGCGACCACGGCCGGCCCGGGCGCCTCCCGGTCCAGCTCCCAGTGCGTCAGCAGCTCGCCGAACACCCGGGCCTGCGCGGCGAGCGAGACGTCCTGGCCGTCCCGCTGTGCGGAGGCGCCGTAGCCGGGCATGTCCCAGACGAACACCCGGTGGTGCGCGGCGAGCGCCCGCGCGATCCCCCGCCAGACGTAGGAGGAGAACGGCGTGCCGTGCAGCAGCACCACCGGCGGCGCGCCGGCCGACCGCTCCCCGAGGGCGGCCCATCGCACCTCGTCCCCCGACGCCGTGCGGAACGTACGGTCCAGCAGCCACTCTGTCATGACCGTAAGCGTATTTACTCCTTACGGGCCTGTCGAGGGCGCGTGCGAGCTCCGCGGGAGGGCATGCGCCCCCGCGCCGGGCGTGCGCCCCACGGGTGCCTCGTAGAATCGGGGCACCATGGTTTACCTCGACCACGCCGCCACCACCCCGATGCTCCCGGAGGCGGTGCAGGCGATGACCGCCCAGCTGACCGTCACGGGGAACGCGTCCTCGCTGCACGCCGACGGCCGGCGGGCCCGCCGCACCGTTGAGGAGGCGCGGGAATCCCTCGCCGCCTCCCTCGGCGCACGTCCGAGTGAGATCGTCTTCACGGCGGGCGGCACCGAGGCCGACAACCTCGCGGTCAAGGGCCTGTACTGGGCGCGCCGGGCGGCCGACCCGGCCCGCGACCGGGTGCTCGCCAGCCCGGTGGAGCACCACGCCGTCCTCGATGCCGTGGAATGGCTCGCCGAGCAGGAAGGCGCCCGCGTCGAGTGGCTGCCGGTCGACTCCTACGGCCGGGTGCACGCCGAGGCGCTGCGCGAGGCGATCGTCCGCAACCCCGCCGATGTCGCGCTGGCCACCGTCATGTGGGCCAACAACGAGATCGGCACCATCCAGCCGGTCCATGAACTCGCCGAGGTGGCAAGGGAGTTCGAGATCCCGCTGCACGCCGACGCGGTGCAGGCGGTGGGGCAGCTGGAGGTCGACTTCGCCGCCTCCGGGCTGGCCGCGATGACGGTCTCCGGGCACAAGATCGGCGGCCCGTACGGCATCGGCGCACTGCTGCTGGGCCGCGAGTACGCCCCGGTGCCGGTGCTGCACGGCGGCGGCCAGGAGCGGCACGTCCGCTCCGGCACCCTCGACACCCCCGCCATCGCGGCCTTCGCCGCGGCCGGCCGGCACGCCGTGGCGCACCGCGCGGACTTCGCCCGGGACATCGGCGCGCTGCGCGACGACCTGATCAAGGCGGTGCGGGCGGCCGCCCCGGACGCCGTCCTCGGCGGCGACCCGGACCCGGCCGGCCGGCTCCCGGCCAACGCGCACTTCTCCTTCCCCGGCTGCGAGGGCGACTCCCTGCTGCTCCTCCTGGACGCCCAGGGCATCGCCTGCTCCACCGGCTCCGCCTGCACCGCCGGCGTCGCCCAGCCCAGCCACGTCCTGCTGGCCACGGGCATGTCCACCGACCTGGCGCGCGGCACGCTGCGCTTCTCCCTCGGGCACACCTCCACCAGCGAGGACGTGACGGCGCTGGCCCAGGCCATCGGCCCGGTGGTCGAACGCGCCCGGAGCGCGGGCCTGAGCTAGGAGCGCTGCTTCTGGGCGGATCCCGGCCCGCGCCCGGCCGCCCGGACGAGGCGCAGATAGCGGTCCCAGTCCCAGTGCGGGCCGGGGTCGGTGTGGTCCGTCCCCGGCACCTGCACATGGCCCACGATGTGCTCCCGGTCGGCCGGGAAGCCGTAACGGCGGCAGATATCGGCGGTCAGCCGGGCCGAGGACGCGTACATGGCGTCGGTGAAGTCCTCCGGGCGGTCGACGAAGCCCTCGTGCTCGATGCCGATGCTCCGCTCGTTGAAGCCGCGGTTGCCGGCGTGGAACGCCACGTCCAGCTCCCGCACCATCTGGGCGATGTGCCCGTCCTTGCGGACGACGTAGTGGGCCGCCGCCTCGTGGTCGGCGTTCCGGAACACCCGCAGCGCGGTGGCGTAGCTGCCCTGGACGACATGGATGACCACCCGGTCGACGGGGTAGTCGGCGGGCCGGTCCGCCCGGCGGTAGTTCGCCCCGGACGCCGCCACCCACTGGGCGCCCCGGTGGTCGACCTCGCCGGCCCGCCGCGGCAGGTCGTTCCCCGGCAGCTGCCACCACCAGTGCCGCAGTTCGTCCCACCCGGTCGCCACCACGGCCCCGGCGGCCACCACCCCGCCGCCCGCCAGCCACAGCGCCCGTCGCCGGGAGATCCCCGCCGGGGCGCCCCGCCGCCCGCCCCGCGGGCCCGCCTGCCGCTCGTCCGGCCGTTCCCCGGCCCTGTCCCGCTGTTCGGCGGCCGGCTCCCCGACCCTGCTCTTCCCCATGCGCTGCTTAACGCTTTCCGCACTGTCGGCGGTTCCGTCTACCCTGGACTGGCTATGACTGATGACGCCCCCCGCCGCCTCCGCGTACTCGCCGCCATGTCCGGCGGTGTCGACTCCGCCGTCGCCGCCGCCCGCGCCGCCGAGGCCGGCCACGATGTGACCGGCGTGCATCTCGCCCTGTCCGAGAACCCGAAGTCCTTCCGCACCGGCGCCCGCGGGTGCTGCACGATCGAGGACTCCCACGACGCCCGCCGCGCCGCCGACGTCATCGGCATCCCCTTCTACGTCTGGGACCTCGCCGAGCGCTTCCGCGAGGACGTCGTCGACGACTTCATCGCGGAGTACGAGGCCGGACGGACCCCGAACCCCTGCCTGCGCTGCAACGAGAAGATCAAGTTCGCCGCGCTGCTGGACAAGGCGCTGGCCCTCGGCTTCGACGCGGTGTGCACCGGCCACTACGCCACGGTCGTACTGCGCGAGGACGGCACCCGCGAACTGCACCGCGCCTCCGACATGGCCAAGGACCAGTCCTACGTCCTCGGCGTCCTCGACGACCGCCAGCTGGCGCACGCCCTGTTCCCGCTCGGCGACACGAAGACGACCAAGGCGGAGATCCGCGAGGAGGCGGCCCGGCGCGGACTGTTCGTCGCCAAGAAGCCGGACAGCCACGACATCTGCTTCATCGCCGACGGCGACACCCAGGGCTTCCTCGCCAAGCGGCTCGGCACGGCCCCCGGCGACATCGTCGACGAGGCCGGCAACCGCCTCGGCAGCCACGAGGGCGCGTACGGCTTCACGATCGGCCAGCGCAAGGGCCTGCGGATCGGCCACCCGGCCCCGGACGGCAAGCCGCGCTACGTCCTCGACATCTCCCCGGTCGACAACACCGTCACGGTCGGCCCCGCCGAGTCCCTCGACGTCACCGGCCTCACCGCGATCCGCCCCCGCTGGTGCGGCCGCCCGCCGACGGCCGGCCCCGCCACGTACACCGCCCAGCTGCGCGCCCACGGCGGCGAGACCGAGGTCACCGCGGAGCTGGTCGACGGCACCGAGCTGCGGGTTTCGTTCGCGGAACCGGTACGGGGAGTGGCCCCCGGCCAGGCGATCGTGCTCTACGACGGCACCCGGGTGGTCGGCTCGGCCACGATCGCGACGACGGAGCGACGGGCGCGGGCGGGGGCGCAGGAGGCCGCTCAGTAGGTGTAGAGGGCCGTGGTGTCGAGGGCGAGATCAAACGGTTCGCCGATCGGCACGGGCTTGCCGAAGTCGGTCTCCAGCGACGCGCGGTAGTGCTCTCCCTCAGGCAGCGAGTAGAGCAGGCACTTGCCCTCTATGGGGTTCACGATGAGGTAGTACGGAATTCCCGCCTGGGCGTACTTCTTCACCTTCTTGTCGGTGTCGTTCTCGGGATGGGATTCCGAGACGACCTCGCCGACGAGGATGACTTCGTCGGCGGGGAACTGCTTGAGCCGTGTGCCGCGGTAGGACGCGTCCGCAACGGAGAGGTCGGGCCTGAGGAGTGTCTTGCCCAGCCAACCGTCATAGACGGTGTCGACCTCTGTCATGACGCACCACTGGGCGCTGAGCTGTGCTGCGATGGCGATCACCATCTGTCCATGTGCGCTGGTAACCACGGTGCTGAAGGAGACCTCTCCATCGATCATTTCGGCGTGGTAGTCCGGAAACGCCGCATCCAATTCCTCGAAGCGCCGCATCTCTTCGGTCTGCATTGGGCTCTCCATCTGCGCCGTCATGGTGTGCCCTCCCCTTGTGTCGTGGCTCGTGCCAGCGTAGCTCTGCGTGAGCATCCCCGCACACAGTCGGGTACGGCCGCGGTGGAGCGGCCTGTGCGGCCTGCTCCCAAGGGGCACTCGCCCTGCTCCTGGTCGTCGTACGACCGGGCACCAAATTCCAGGCCCTCGAACGGCGTCGACAGCAGGAATTCCGTGAACCCGTCAAACCCCAATGTGATCCATCGATGGATCATTTCGAGAAGGCCGTCGATGTCCGTCGCTGCCAGCTCGGCGTCGAAGTGGCGCCGCTGACGCTCTGGCAGCGCCTCACGGATGTCACGAATGGTGCGGAGAGGAGGCGGGTCCTCGTCGGTAGCAGGCGGGCGGGAATCGTCGTGAGGTGCACGCCTCATGGGCGCCTCCGGTCCTTTCAGCTACGGCCTTGGCCGCTGATGTGGGTGGGTGATGGTCGGTGTGTGGCCCGTTCAGGCGGCTCGTCTCCCCTCTGCCGGGGCCCGGCAGCCGCGGCAGCGCCCGGGCCGATCGGCGCGGAAGGCGCGGTCGCAGCCGTCGCAGTTCTGGAGGGGGATGACCGGTGACCGTGACCGGTCGGGCTGTGGGGGTGGGCCCGTACGGACCGGTGGCCGCAGGAAAGCGAGCCGGTGGGCGAGGAGGCGGGCCGGGCGGCGGTCGAACCGGGCCGGGAGGCCGTCGGTCAGGGCGGCGGTGATCTCCTGTGGGGGTACGCCGCGATCGAGCCAGTCCGTGACGGCCGGGGCGAGCGTCATGATCTCCCGCTCGGAGAGGAGGAGACGGCGGTCGCGGTGGGGGAGGCGAGTGAGGAGGTCGGTGGCCTCGGGGGCGGCTTCCGGCGTCAGCTGCGGGGGCTCGGCGGGCTCCGGTACGGGGTGCGGCCCGGCCTCCGTCTCGTGGTGGTTCGTCGGCTCCTCCGGCGCCGCGCCCGGCAGGTCGTAGACGAAGGTCCGGGTGATGATCCGCCCGCCCGCCCCGCGCTCGATACGGCGCTCCAGCCAGCCCTCGTCCTCCAGCTCGCGTAACGCCTCGGCGATGACCTTCTTGCCTTCGGCGAAGTGCGCACAGAGGGCGGCGATGGTGATGGGCGCGCCATCGGGGAGGGACAGGATGTACGCGGCGATGCCGACCGTGACCGCGCTACCGGCGCGCTGCGCCAGGCGGTTGGCGAGGATGGTGAAGTGGGACGTCTGGCGCGTACGGATATGGATGACGCCGCTGGAAGGGCATGAGGGCGCGGGCGAGGGCGCGTTAGACTGCGCTGAAGTCATCGGGAAGGTCCGTTCTTCCTTGTGATCAGGCCCTCGGATTGGGATTGCCGTCCCGCCGAGGGCCGTTCCATGTGCGGTTGTTGTGGTGGTCTGACTGCGGCGAGCGTAACCGCATTCCGGACGCTACTGGCACCCAAGTCACCCGATGGGGTGAGGAGTTGGGCGGCGAGGGCGCCGGTAGGTGGGTGGGGTTCTTTCCCCGGGTTCTTTGGTTGTCGGCCGGGTCACCGGCGGCCGGTGGGGCGGAACCTGGTGCCGCCCCACCGGTGTCCGCTCAGACGGCTTCCGGTGCGACCTGCGCGTACGCGAGGAAGGACGCCCAGGCGGCGGGGGTGACCGCTATGGACGGGAGCGAGACGTCCTTGGAGTCGCGGATGTGGATGGTGTCGGGGCCGGCGGCGACCTCTACGCAGGCTTCGTCCTCGTTGCCGCTGTAACTCGACTTCCGCCAGGCGACGGCGACTTCGATGCAGGCTTCGCCAGTGCCACCGCTGTAGCTGCTCTTGAACCACGCCAGTTCGGTGTTCATTCTCGTGCTTCTCCTGTCAGCAGACGCTGAATGAAGGCCCGCGACGCTTCGGCGTCGAGGGCCTGAGAACGGAGTGTGCCGTACACATGACTCATTACGCTGACATCGTCCGGCTCCGTAAGGAAGTAGCTGCCGCGATGCCCTTCGACGTAACCGATCGTGTGATGGTCCGGTGTTTCCAGCAGCGTCATCGGACCATCCATCCCTGCGTGGGTCTCCCGGGCGAGCGGCATGACCTGGAGTTGGAGGTTGTGCAGCTCGGACAGCTTGAGGAGGTTCCTCAACTCTCCTTCCCAAACGGCCGGTCCGCCGATCTTTCGCTGAAGCACCGGCTCCTTCAGGATGAACGTCATTCGGCAGGCTGGCCTACGTGTCAGCAGTGACTGCGTCGCCAGACGAGATTGGACAGACCGCTCGATCTCGTCGTCATCCATGCTGGGCCGCACACAACCGAACACCGCCCGCGCGTACTCCTCAGTCTGCAGCAGCCCGTGCAGGAAGTGCGTGGAGTACGAATGGAGCGCCAACGCCTCCGCCTGGAGGTTTACGTACTCCTCCGCCCACGCCGGATGGTGCTTCTCCGCGACATCGGGGATCAGTACGCGCAGCACGCCGTTCGCGCCGAGCGCCCCGTCCACCGCGTCGACGTAACCCGGCTTCGGTGGTCGCTCGCCGCGTTCGACCATCGCGATGAGGGATTCGGAGTACGGGATGAGGTCGGCCAGCTCACGGCGCGTCATCTCGCGTTGTTCACGCAGGAAGCGGGACTGCTTCCCGAAGATCCGGAGGGTGACGGGTGGTTCGTCGTTGTGGGGCATCGCACACCTCGCACAGTTGCAGCGTGGTGACGCACAGTCGCGCCGTTCCTGTGGCCAGGCTAGATGCGCGCGCAGATGCTTGTCCGCATGATGAACGAACCGCCAGGATCCGAACTTTCCGAACCTGTCGAGCCTGTCGAACCTGTCGCTCCGCAGATGATGAGGCTGCTGCCCTGGAGGACTCCGGACGACCGGCCCTGCTTCCTCCTCACCGACGAGGCGGGTGGGCCGGTGTCCGACCTCGCCGACAGCATCGAGGAGATGCAACTGGACATCGGCGAGGAACTGCTGCGCCATGCGCGGGCGATGCATGCCGATCCGAGGGTGCCGGACCGTGAGTTCCGCTACCTCTCGCGGCGGCTCGCCGAGGCGCTGGGCGATGCGCTGCGCGTCGCCCGTAACTGACCGCGGCGCTCTCCCGGGACCGCGCCGGACCTCATCGTGAAGGCGAACAGGCGTCCGGGGTCAGGGCCCGCAGGAACGGCAGCAGTTCGGCGGCGAATGCGTCCGGCCGTTCCATGGCGGGGAAGTGCCCGGCGTCCTCGATCGTCGTGCTGCGGCCGTCGGCCACGGTGCGGATGAGCCGTTCGGCCATGTCGAGGTGGTCGGGGGAGTCCAGGGCGCCGTTGACGGACAGGACGGGCACGGTGATCGAGGCCGCACGCGCCCAGGTGTCGGACACCGGCACCAGCCAGTCCTTCTCGTCGGCGGTGTGCTTGCCGATGGTGCGCCGGGCCATCTCCCGCAGCCGGGCGACGACCTCCGGGCGGACGTCGTCGAGCGTGCGGTGCGGGCCGGCCGCGAAGCGCAGGAAGGCGTCGATCCAGCCCTCGATGTCACCGGCGGCCAGCGCCGCGGCCTCCGCGGCCCGCACCTCCGCGACCCAGGGGTCGCGCCATTCCGGCTCGCTGGTGCCGGCGCCGCCGACCACCAGGGCGCGTACCAGCTCCGGGTGCTCAAGTGCGGTGTCCACCGCGGTACTTGCCCCCATCGAGACGCCGATGAGCACGGCCGGGCCGACGTCGAGGTGGCGCAGCAGTGCGGCCAGGTCGTCGGTGGGCCGGAACGGCCGGTCCGCGTTGGAGGAGTCGCCGTGTCCGCGGGCGTCGGGGGTGATGACCCGGTAGTGCGCGGCGAGCGCCGCCACCTGGTCGTCCCACATGCGGTGATCGAAGAAGCCGGCGTGCAGCAGGACCAGCGGGAGGCCGCGGCCGATGTCCCGGTAGGCGAGGTGGCCGCCCTCGTACGCGAAGGAGTGCATCTCTCGGATGTCCGTCATGACAACCAAGGTGTCATGACCTTTGGTTCATTGGCAACCAAGGTGTCATGCTGGTGCGGTGACCGACATCGATCAGCCCCGTACGTCCCATGAGTCGCTTGAGCCCGATGATCTGGCCGGCCGGCTCACCGAAGTGTTCGCGCTGGTGGGCCCGTTGTACCGGCGGGTGCAGCGCAAGGTGGAGCTGAACGCACCGATCGAGGGGCTCTCCGTCGGCGTGCGCGCGGTCCTGGACCTGCTCCGGGAGAACGGCCCGATGACCGTCCCGCAGATGGGCCGGGCGCAGGCGCTCAGCCGGCAGTTCGTACAGCGCATGGTCAACGACGCCGCGGCCGGGGAACTGGTCGAGAGCATCCCGAACCCCGCGCACCAGCGGTCCCCGCTGATCCGGCTGACCGAGGCCGGCCGGGCGGCCATCGCGGCCGTGACGGCCCGGGAGCGTGCGCTGCTGCGCCAGGTCGGCGGCGACCTGACCGATGCCGAGGTGACGGCGTGCCTGCGGGTGCTCCGGCGCATGCTGGACCTCTTCGACGACGTGGACGTCAACTGAGCTTGGTCCGGCGGGGGCGAGCCGTTCCCTGCTGAGCGGGTGGGCCTTCCCGGCACTGACAAATGTCACGGTGAAGGCGGGACAGACGGGGCTGTTGGCCGGCCTGGGCTCTGCGGGAAGCTGAGGGCGTTGCGGAGGACGGTGGCGCGCAGGTCGGCACCGGGGGACGCCGTCAGCTGGTCACCGTCTCAATTTGGGGGAGCAAGCAGTGAGTGCGAAGCAGTCCGTCGCCGAGGGCAAGCAGGGCAAGCCGGGGGAGCCGGGCAAGCGGGAGATGTCGGGGAAGGACGTGCTGCGGAGCATCGTTCCGCTGATCGTGGACGCGGGGATTCCGATCGGCTCGTACTACGTCCTCAAGGACGGCTTCGGGCTCAGCACGGTGGCGGCGCTGGGCTGGAGCAGTGTGGTGCCGGCGCTGCGGACCGTGTGGGACCTGGTCGCCAGCCGCCGGGTCAACGGTCTGGCACTGCTGATCCTCGTGGTGAACGTGGTCGGGCTGGCGATGACCGCGGTGGCCGGTGACGCACGGCTGATGATGGCCAAGGACAGCGCGGTGAGCAGCACCATCGGGATCGCGATCCTGCTCTCCGTGCGGTCGAAGCGGCCGCTGATGACGGCGGGCCTCAAGCCCTTTGTGACAAGGGGCAGCGCGGCCGGGGACGCCGCCTGGGACCGGCTGCAGGCCGAATCCGCGGCGTTCCGGCGGATCGAGCGGCGGTTCTCGGCGATCTGGGGGGCCGCGCTGCTGACCGAGTGTGTGCTCAAGGTGGTCGGCGCGTACACCCTGCCCGTGGACACCATGGTCTGGCTGGGGACGGTGATGACGGTCGTGGCCATCCTGGTGGCGATGGTCCTCGGCGGCGGCAGCTGCGCCGACCCGATGGAGAAGATGGTCGCGGCAGAGGCCGGGCGGATGGCCGGAGCGGACGGTGCCGTGGACGAGTCCGGGCCGGGCGGGGCCGCCGCGGCGGCGGAGCCGGTGGGGGCCGGAGGCTGAAGCTCCGGGCGGCGCGGGGGAAGGGTGGTGACCGGGTCACCACCCTTCTTCCGTGGGAAACGCGCTGGCCAGCGGCGTTGTCGGTGGTCCGGTAGGCACGCGGAGGGCGAAGGTGTGTGCCGGGCACACCTGGGCGTCAGGGGGAGCGGGACCGCAGGGTGGACTCCACGAACCGGATGAAGGGGGAGTCCGATGGGAGCCCTGTCCACCGTCCTTGAAGCACCCGGCGCCGACGTGGTCGACGCCCTGGCGTTCGGCCGCGGCCGGACCCGACGGGTGCGGTCCGCCTACCACACACCGCCCGAGCGGGCGTCGGACGCGCTGATCGACGAGCTGGGCGGGATGCTCTTCGCCTCGCTGACCCGGAGTGACCAGCGGCGCAAGGGTGAGCAGTACCTGCGCGGCCTGCTGTCCGCGGAGGGCCGCAAGTCGATCCGCAACATCGCCTCCTTCGTCGGCGGCCGCACCGCCGAACAGAGCCTGCACCATTTCATCAGCTCCTCCACCTGGCACTGGCGGCCGATGCGCGCGGCGCTGGCCCGCTACGTCGACCAGGCGCTGCGCCCGGAGGCCTGGGTGGTGCGGCCGATCGTCATCCCCAAGGCCGGACACCACTCCGTCGGCGTCGAGCGGCGCTACATCCCCTGGCTCGGCCAGGTCGTCAACGGCCAGCAGGCGCTGGGGGCGTGGGCCGCCACCGCGCACGCCGCCGTCCCGGTCGACTGGCAGCTGCTCGGGGCCGGTGACCCGGACGGCGGCGCGCCGGACGAGCGGCTCGCGGCGACCCCGGTGGGCTGCGCCGCGGCGACCGTCACCGGGATCGGCAGCGGCTGGGGCGTCACCGCCCGGCCGGTCGTCCTGGACCTCCCCGGTGCCGAACTCCCCGAGGCTGTCCAGCGGTTCGCGGAGACCGGGCTTCCGCTGGTGGCCGTCGCCTCCGGGACCGCCCGGGTCGTCCCGGCCGATCCGGCGCTGCCGGGCCTGGGTGGCCGGGAGTTCTCCGCCCAGCAGCTGCTGCACATGGTCCGTACCCTGCGCCGGCCGGTCGACTGGTACGACCCGCTGGCCGGATCCGTGCGCCGCACCCAGGTCGCCGGCGTCCGGGTGCACCTCGCCGGGGTGCCGCGGAGCCGGCCGTTCCTGCTGGCCGGTGAGTGGGACGCGGCACGCGGCGGGTCCGGCCACTACTGGCTGAGCGATCTGCGCGGTGCCACCCCCGGCCAGGTGCTGCGGCTGGGCAAACTGGCGCTGCGGGTGGACCGGGACGTCGTCGAAGTCTCCTCGCAGGTGGGCCTGATGGACTTCGAGGGCCGCTCCTACGAGGGCTGGCACCGGCACACCACACTCGCCTCGGCCGCACACGCGGTCCACATCCTCGGCGGCGCGGAGAGCGTGCAGCGGGCCGGGTGAGCGGCGCTCCGGTCCCCGGCCGGGGCTCAGGACAGCGGGCGGTGGGCCGGCGGTGGTGCTGTGGGGCCGGCGTCGTACGGGCGGAGTGCGCCGCGTACCCGCTGGAGGCGCAGGGCGAGCTGGATCTCCAGGGTCTGGGCGGGCTTCTGCCAGTCCGGGCCGAGGAGTTCGGTGATCCGCTCCAGCCGCCGGGAGACGGTGTTGGGGTGGACGTGCAGTGCCTCGGCCGCGTACGTCGGGCTGCCGCCGGCGTCGAAGTACGCCTCCAGGGTCGGCACGAGCTGGGTGAACCGCTGGGCGTCGTAGGCGAGCACCGGGCCGATGGCGTCCTCGATGAAGCCGGAGACGTCCCGGACGTCACCCAGCAGTACGCCCAGGAAGCCCAGGTCGCGGGCGGAGGCGGTGGTGCCGTGGCAGTCCAGCGCGGCCAGCGCGTCCAGGCAGCGCATCGCCTCCTGGAACGCCGGGCGCACCGGCTCCAGGCCGGTGAACGGGCCCGCCGCGCCGACCGTGACGGGGTGGTCGAGCAGTGGCGTGAGCGCGTCGGAGACCGCCTTGGCGGCGGCGCCCGCGTCCTCGCCGGGCAGCAGCAGCGAGATCACCCCGTCCCGGATGCTGCGCAGCCCGCCCATCCGGTAGGTGTACGACGAGGCCCAGATCAGGGCCCGGCCCTGGGCGCCGCCCTCGGGCCGGGCGACCACCACGACGTGCGGCCGGTCCAGGTCGATGGAGAGCCGGCGGGCCCGCTCCTGGAGCTGCTCGGTCTGCCCGTGCGGGACGGTGAGCAGATCGTCGAAGAAGGCGTCGCGGATCTGGCTCTCGGCGATGGTCGTGCTGCGCAGCATCAGTTGCATGACGGCGGCGGTGCGGGCGGTCTGCGCCAGCAGCCGCTGGTCGATCCCGTCGCTGCCGGACGGCCGGACCACGAGGGTGCCCAGGTCCTCGGCGCCGGCGGCGACCGGGGCGACCCAGGTGCCGTCCGGCAGGTGGGCCGGCCGGTGGCGGTGGTGCGCGTCGAGGGCGGCCCGGGCCAGCACCTCGGGCTCCGCGCCGGGCCGTTCGCCGGCCGGGGCGAGGGTGGCCCCGTCCGGTCCGACGACCAGCACCGCGGCCTCCAGCTCCTCGCCGGCCAGCTGGGCCAGCGCGTGCAGATCGCCGCCCTCCAGCAGCAGACCGGTCAGCCGGGCCTGCGCGTCCTGGCCGCGTAACGCCTCGGCCAGGCCGGACTTGGCCGCGGACACGGCGAGTTCGAGCTCGGCGATCTCGGCCTGGACGGTGTTCAGGGTGCGGGACTTCTCGATGGCCACCGCCGCCAGGTCGGCGAGCGAGGTCATCAGCGCGATCTCGTCCGGGGTGAAGTGCCGGACCTTGCGGTCGGCGCAGTACAGCACCCCGAGGAACGAGTCGGCGTGCCGCAGCGGGACCGCGAGGACCGCGCGCAGCCCCTCGGCGCGCACCACCCCGTCGATGACCTCGGAGTGTGCGATGCGCTCGTCGGAGAGGTAGTCCGGGGTCCAGAACGGGGCCGAGCCGCCCTGGACGTCCGAGGTCAGCCCGGAGGCGCCGGGCACCGGCATGCCCTCGGTCAGCGCGGTGGTCTGGCCGTCCGCGGTGTGCACGTAGAAGTCGCCGCCCGCGTCGCCGTTCTCTGCGGGGAAGCTGATGTAGGACATGTCCACGTGCAGCAGCAGCCGGGCCCGCCGGGTGATCACCTTCAGCAGGGCGTGGAGCGTGTACGGGAGGGTGAGGTCGCGGGCCGTCTCCACCAGGGCGTTGAGGCCGGCCTCACGCTGTTCGCGGTGCTGGAAGAGGGCCTGGACCCGTAACCCGAGATCGCGGGCGCGGGAGAGCCGGGCGAGGTGTTCGGGCGGGGCGCCGGCGGCCCGGGCGTCATGGACGAGGGCGTCGAAGGCGCTGGGCGGGGCTTCCTGCGCGAGCAGTTCGAGGACGGCGACCACATCGGCAGCCGTCTCAGGACGCGAAAACACAAACAACCCCCCGCATGGCGAATCCCCCTTCGCGCCTGGGTTGAACGTAGAGGGTGGGGCCGGGGCAGTCAACGTGGGACTGAGCCAATGGCTCGAAGGAAGACGTTTACCCAGCGGAGATGGAACAAATCCGTCCGGTCGAGGGTGTTCAGGACACCGGCCGGGGCCCCGGAGTGTGTTGCCTGGTGACCTTCTGGCCAAAGGTCTGCGTGGGACAGAGTGGGCACCCGGTGCGGCGAGAGAGCCGTACCGGCCACAATGTCAACGGCACGGGGGACCATGATGCGTGCAGCAATACAGGACTACACCCGCTCGCTCGAACGCAGTGAGCGTGCCCGCACCCGCGCGGACCGGCCAAACGTCTTCACCCTCCGCGGCCGCGAATGGGACCTCCTGGACGAGGTCTTCGCCCCGAACTACGCGCCCTCCAGCGGTGTTTCGCTGGAATTCCTCGGCTGCTTCGAGGAGGTGCAGCTGCCCCGCCGCGGCTCCCTGCTGGAAATCGGGTCGGGCACCGGCATCGTCGCGGTGATGGCGGCGCTGATGGGCTGCGACCGGGTGGTGGCCTCCGACATCAACCCGCAGGCCGTCCGCAACACCGCCCGCAACGCCCGCCGGCACGGCGTCGCCGACCGGCTGCGCGCCGTCTACAGCGACCTGTTCGCGGCCCTGCCCGCCCACGAGCGCTTCGACATGGTCTTCTGGCACTCCAACTACGTGCTCGCACCGGCCGATTACCGCTACCGCGCCGCCCAGGAATGCGCCTACGTCGACCCCGGCTACGAGGCCCACCGCCGGTACCTCGCCGAGGCGCCCCGCTGGACCACACCGGGCGGCAGCGCCTACCTCCACTTCAGCAGCCGCGGGGACCTGGACGTTCTCTATGGCCTGGCCGAGGAGACCGGCCGGAAACTGCTCACCCGGCGCCGGCGGGAGATCCAGGACGGCCCGGACACCGTCGAGCACCTGCTCCTCCAGGTGGTGGCCGCCTGATGCGCATCCTCCTGGTCGACAACTACGACTCCTTCACCTACAACCTCGTCCACCAGATAGCCGACGTCACCGGCGAGCAGCCGGTGGTGATCCGCAACGACGACCCGGACTGGCGGCCGGAGATGCTCGACGACTTCGACGCCGTCGTGCTCTCCCCGGGGCCCGGCACCCCGGAACGCGCCGCCGACTTCGGCATCTGCCGCGAGATCGTGCAGACCTGCGAACTGCCGCTGCTCGGCATCTGCCTGGGCCACCAGGGCCTGGCCCACTGGCACGGCGGCACCGTCCGCCGCGCCCCCGAACCCCGGCACGGCCGTACCTCCCCGGTACTCCACGACGGCACCGGACTGTTCGCCGGCATCCCCTCGCCCACCGAAGTGGTGCGTTACCACTCGCTGACCGTCACCGACCTGCCCGCCGAACTGGAGGCGACCGCCCGGACACCGGACGGGGTGCTGATGGCGCTGCGCCACCGCCACCGCCCCCTGTGGGGCGTCCAGTTCCACCCCGAGTCCATCTGCACCGCGGACGGCCACCGGCTGATCCGCAACTTCGTCGAGCTGGCCCGGGCCCACCGGCCGGCCCGGCCACGGCCGTCGCTCACCCCCGCGTCCCCGGCGGCCGCGGACGACGCCCGCCCGCCGCGCCGCCTGGAGGTACTGGTCGAGACCGTGCCCACCCGCGCGGCCGACGAGGTGGTCTTCGACGCGCTCTTCCGCGGTGGGCCGTACGCCTACTGGCTGGACGCCTCCCGGCAGGACGCCGACCGCGGACGGTTCTCCGTCATGGGGGACGCCGCCGGCCCGCTCGCCCGGATCGCACACGCCGACGTCACCGCCACCACGGTCACCGTCACCGGCGCGGGCACCACCACGGTCAGCCACCGGCCGTTCCTGGACTGGCTCGACCGCGACCTGCGCGGCCTGGACGTCCAACGCCCGGCTCTCCCCTGTGACTTCGCGCTCGGCTGGGTCGGCTATCTCGGCTACGAACTCAAGGCGCAGTGCGGCGGTGAGCGGGCCCACCGCTCGACCGAACCGGACGCCACCATGGTCTTCGCCGACCGCGCCGTCGTCCTCGACCATCTGCACGGCACCACCTACCTGCTCGCCCTCGCCGAGGACGGGCACACGGACGCCGCCCGCACCTGGCTCGCGGACACCGCCCGGCGGATCACCGCACTGGCCGGCCGCACCCCCGCCCCGCCGGCCGCCCCGCAGCCGCTGCGCGACCTGCGGCTACGGCACGACCGGGAGCGGTACCTCCGGCTCATCGAGGAGTGCCAGGAGGAGATCGCCGCCGGCGAGACCTACGAGGTGTGCCTGACCAACATGGCCGAGGCGGACGGCGACCTCGACGCCTGGGACGCCTACCGGACGCTGCGGCGGGTCAGCCCGGCGCCGTTCGGAGCGCTGCTCGCCTTCGGGGAGACGGCGGTCCTGAGCACCTCCCCGGAACGGTTCCTCCGCATCGGCGCGGACCGTATCGCCGAATCCCGGCCCATCAAGGGCACCCGGCCGCGCGGCGCCACCCCCGCCGAGGACGCGGCGCTCCGCGAGGAGCTGCGGGCCGACGAGAAGGACCGCTCGGAGAACCTGATGATCGTCGACCTGGTCCGCAACGACCTGGGCCGCTGCGCCGAGCCGGGCAGCGTACGGGCCGACGACCTCTTCCGCGTGGAGAGCTACGAGACCGTGCACCAGCTCGTCAGCACCGTCCGCGCCCGGCTCCGCCCGGAGTGCTCGGCGGTGGACTGCGTCCGGGCCGCCTTCCCCGGCGGCTCGATGACCGGTGCGCCCAAGATCCGCACGATGCGGATCATCGACCGCCTGGAGGGCGGACCGCGCGGCGTCTACTCCGGGGCGATCGGCTACTTCTCGCTCTCCGGCGCGGCGGACCTCAGCATCGTCATCCGCACCGTGGTGCTCACCCCGGGCCGGGTCCGCTACGGCACCGGCGGCGCGATCGTCGCGCTGTCCTGTCCCGAGGCGGAGTTCGAGGAGACCGCGGTCAAGTCGGCGCCCCTGCTGGCTCTGACCGACGTGGAATTCCCCGGCCGCCGGCCGGCCCGGCAGCCCGCCTGACCACACCACCGGTCAGCCGGCCGGGCCGCCCAGGAGCTTGCCGACGCGTTCCCGCAGCTCCTCCCAGGCGGCCCGGCGGTCGGCCAGCCAGGCCCGCTCCAACTCGCCCGCCAGCTGCCGCAGGCACACCCCGAACTCGGTGAGCACGGCGAGGTCGAGGCGGGCCGAGACGTGCCGGCCGGAGAGCGTGTCACCGCTCAGCAGCGCCCGCCGGGACACCGCCTCCAGCGTCCGGCGGGTCAGCGCGCTGGTCACGCCCCAGGCCACCAGCCCGTCCGCATAGCGGGTGTCGGGCCCGGCCGGCCCGTGCGCCTCGGTGGCGGTCCACACCAGCCGCGGCGGCCGGGCACCCGCCGCGGCCAGCGCACGCCAGCGGTCACCGGCCAGCCCGCGCTCGTACGCGTGGTAGACCAGCCGGGCGTGGGCGAGCGCGGTACGGCCCATGGGCGGGCGGCCGGGCGGCGCCCCGGCCGCGGTGAGCCGGGCATCGACCGCGGCGTCCAGCGGGGCGACCGGCAGCGAGACGGCCGTGTGGACGCCTTCGAGCCGCAGCCCGGCCCGGCGGGCCCGCTCCAGGCCGCCGAACAGCGCCTCCTGCACCTGTTCGTAGCGGTGCACGGAGAAGACTGGGGTGACGTCCACGCCGATGCCCTCGCCGACCAGCTCACCGATCGCGTCCAGCGACTCGTCGGTGGCCGGCAGCTTCAGCAGCAGATTGGGCCGGTCCACCGCCCACCACGCGGCCCGGGCCTCGGCGGCCAGGGCGCGCCCCGCGACCGGCACCGGGTCGGCGGACACCAGACCGGACCGGCCGCCGCTCGCCCGGTAGCGGCGCAGGAAGACGTCACAGCCCCAGCGGGCGTCGACGGCCAGCAGCCGGCGGACCGCCTCCTCGGGGCGGCTACCGCGTTCGGTGAAGTCGTCGAGCTGGGCCCGGTAAGCCGGCCCGGCCACCGCGTCGAGGAGGTCGTGACCCGAGGTGGTCAGCCCGGAGAGCGGCCGTTTCGACGCCATCCTGGCCAGTTCGCCCGACGCCAGCAGGTCCCGTTCCAGGCCGTCGAGCCAGAGCGAAACGCCCTCACCGCACAGGCGCTGGAGACCGTCACGGGTGTGCTGTCGCATCGTCATGGGGCTCGGCTCTCCCTTCACGGCAACGCACGAGGGCAAGCGGCCGGGCGTTCCGGGGGATCGGGGACGGGGGACGGACGGAAGTGCGGCGGGGGAGTCGGGGGAGAGGCGGGAGCGGGAGGAGCGGGAGGAGCCGGGCAGGGGTGGGGCAGGGCGGAACGGCGTGCGCGAAAGGGGACCGGGGGGAGGACGGGAACGGGTACCGTCACCGGTCTGCTTCGACGATAGGGCGCAGGTGAGCAGCCCGGCAGCGGACGAACGGCTACTTCGTCAGGTGCCGTGCGGCGCCGGCGAGGAGCGCCGTCAGGACCGTGGCGAACCCGCCGAGCGCGCCGAACAGCACGGTCAGCGCGCCCCGTTCGACCAGCGGGGCGGCCAGTGCCACGCCCGCGGCGCAGGCCAGCACGCCGGACATGGCGAGCACCGAGGCGGCGGTACCGCGGGCGCCGGGCGCCAGCAGCCGGGGCGCCCAGGTCTGCAGGGTGGTGTGCAGCGGGCCCCAGGCCAGGCCCAGCAGGACGGCCGCGGCGAACACCACCGGCACGGCCGGGCGCACCGCCAGCAGCACCGTCGCCAGCAGCCCCGCCGCGCCGCCCGCCGCCAGAAGTACCCACGGCCGGCCGGGCCCGGGCAGCCGCCGCACCGCGACCGAACCGGCACAGACGCTCGCGCCGTACACCACCGTGACCAGCAGCCCGGCCCGGTCGCCGGCGCCGACCGCGGTCAGCGTCGGCGCCAGCAGCGCGGGCACCCCGAGCAGCACCAGCCCCTCGGCCACGCCGAGCCCGGCCAGCACCCACAGCCCGCGGCTCCGTAAGAGACGCAGCGACCGCAGCCGCGGGCCGCGGGTCCGTACGGGAGAAGGGGCGGCCGTCGGCGGCAGCGCGCGGGTGTGCCGGGCCAGCACCGCGGCGAGCAGGGCGACCACCGCGAACACCGCCCGCCAGCTGGTGAACCGGGCCGCGAGACCGGCCAGCAGCGGGGCGCCGACGGCGACCGCGGAGGTCAGGGTCATCATCCGGGCATAGGCGCGCCGGCGGTCGGCGAAGGCGCCCAGGGCGTCGTGGTAGAGCCCGGCGCAGGGCGCGACCGCGGCGAAGCCGGCGCCGCAGGCGGCCCGGGCGGCGACCCACAGCCGCGGATCGCCGGCCACCGCGGCCACCGCGGCGGACAGCGCGGCCACCGCCAGCCCCCAGCGCAGCGCCCGGCGCGGCCCGAACCGGTCGGACAGCCGGCCCCACAGCGGCAGCGCCAGGCCCTGGCCGAGGGAGTAGACGCCGATCGCGGCCGTGACGGTGGCCAGGTCCGTGTGCAGCGAGGTGGCGAGCACCCCGAGCAGGGGCGCGGTGAGGTGCCAGTCGGCGTTGCCGACGGCGGCCGCGAGATGGAGGGACGGCAGCCCGGCGGCGGTACGGCGCGCGGGCGCGGCCCCGGACGCGGTACCGGGTGCGGACCGCGCGGCGGCGGGCGCGGCCGGCGGGGAGAGCTGGGTGCTGGTGGACACTACGCGGCCTCACGGCGCTCGCCGGCGCCGGGGACGTCATGGAGCAGCACGTACCGGGTCAGCTCGACCCGGGAGCCGATGTCCAACTTGGTGAAGGAGTGCCGTAAGTGGGTGTCGACGGTGTGCGGCGAGATGCCCAGCCGCCGGGCGACCGCGCGGTTGGTGAGCCCCTCCGCGACCAGCCGGGCGACCCGCAGTTCGGCCCGGGTGAGGCTGTCCCACCCGAAAGCGCGGGTGCCCGTGCGCCAGGTGCTGGAAAACGACTGAGTGGACATCGAAAAGTCCCGTCCGTGAATTCGGCGGCCCGGCGAATTCAGAAAGGCGCACCGCTGCATCTGCAGGGGCATTCACCGGGCCCGCGAGAACGACTGATCCACCGCCGAGTCTCGGCGCGGACGGGAAGGCGCGACAACGCGGGCGCGCCCACTCCGTCAAGTGGGCGCGACTAGGTCAACTCCGCATCAATGACGGGCCAGTCGGGGGAAGAGGGCCAGGGCGTTGGTCCGTCCGACGGCCGCCCGTTCCTCCTCGCCCCAGCCGTCGTATTCCGCGAAGCCGGCGGTGTTCTCCGCGGTGTGCGCGGCCGGCATGAACGGGAAATCGCTGCCGTAGAGGATCCGCGCCGGATCGGCCAGCTTCTGCAGTGCCGGCAGGGCGAATTCATTGGCGGACATCGCGATGTCGTAATAGAGCCGGCGCAGGGTGCCGATGACGTCCGCGGGGGCCCGCTCGGTGAGGTACCGGCCGATGGTCGGCCCGTACGTCAGCCGCCGGGCGAGGAACGGCAGGGCGCCGCCCGCGTGCGACACGATCATCTTGAGCTCCGGCAGCCGGTCCAGCACCCCGTTGAAGAGCAGGCTGGCCACCGTGCGCGTGGTTTCGAAGGTGAACTCGTAGAGCGACGGCGGCAGATCGAAGGTCGCCAGGTCCCGGGTGGGCGGGGTCCCGGGGTGCACATGCACCGGCACCCCGCGCCCGGCCAGCTCGGCCAGCACCGGCTCGAACGCCGGGTCGCCCAGGTAGCGCCCCTGGTAGCTGGTCAGCACCCCGACCCCGTCCAGCTTCAACTGGTCCATCGCATAGGCGAGTTCGTCCTTGGCGGCGGCCGGGTCGGACAGCGGCAGCACGGCGAACGCCGCGAACCGGTCCGGGTGCGCCTCGACCAGCCCGGCGAAGTACTCGTTCACCGTACGGGCCATGCGGCGGGCCGCGGCGGGGTCCTCGTCCCCGTCGAGGAAGGTCACACCCGGTGCGGTGATCGACAGCACCGCGGTGGCTATGCCGTTGCGGTCCATCACCGCGAGGCTTTCCTCCGGCGTCCAGGTCGGATAGTCGACCCCCGGGATCGCCACCCGGCTTCCCAGCGCTTTCGCATAGGCCGGCGGAATCGCGTGGTGGTGGACGTCGATCAGCGGCGGCAGGCGGTTCATCTGCGGTTCCTCTCGCTTACGGTGTGCGGGCCATGGCGTCGGACCTACGCCGCGCCGTTCAGACGTACGTCGCGCCGTACTTCTCGACGATCCGCATCGCGTTCGCCACGTCGTTCTCGTACTGCTCCGGCGGGGGCGGCGGGGTGTCCTCGTCCGCCGGCGTCCCGACCTCGGCGAAGAACTGCTCGACACCGCCGGGGAGGAACATGATCAGCATCTTGCAGGGCTGGTCGGAGACGTTCTTGAAGCCGTGCACGGTGCCGTGCGGCACGAAGACGAACGACCCCGCCTCGGCGGTCAGTTTCCGGTCGCCGTTGAGCAGCTCCAGCTCCCCTTCGAGGAGGTAGAACGCCTCGTCCTCCTTGTGGTGGATGTGCGGCGGCGGCCCGCCACCGGGCGGCACGATGCCCTCCATCAGGCCCAGCGCCCCGTTGGTGGAGTGCACATCGGCCTTGATGGTGTAGCGGTCGCCGAAGACCCAGCGGCTCAGACCCGCGCCCGGCGGTACGTAGATGGCCCGCGGCGCCCGCGGATGCGAAAAGCTCATGGTGACCCCTCCCGGTCCAGTGGTCCGTCGTCCGTCCCGTGGCGCGCTTACGCGCTGACGCCGCCATCGAGGACCAGGTCGTGGCCGACCGCGAACCCGGACTCCGCCGCGGCCAGCCACAGCACCGCCGAGCTGCACTCGTCCAGCGTCCCGGCGCGGCCCAGCGGCAGCCCGTTCGCCATCCGATCGGCCCGCTGCGCCTCGGTCTCGCCGGGCAGCAGCGGCCACAGCGGGGTGTCGATCGGGCCGGGGCTGACCGCGTTGATCCGGATGCCGTCGGCGATGTACTCCTTCGCCGCGGTACGGGTCAGCTGGGAGACCGCGGCCTTGGTCGCGGAGTAGACGCCGAGCCCCGGCAGCGTGATGTGCCCCAGGTTGGAGGCGTTGTTGACGATGACCCCGCCGCCGTGTTCCTTCATGAAGCCGATTTCGTGCTTCATCGACAGGAAGACACTGGTGAGGTTGGTCGCCAGGATCCGCGCGAACTCCTCGTCCGGGACGTCCGCGAGCGGGCCCGCCGTGAAGGTGCCGGCGTTGTTGAAGGCGATGTCCAGCGCACCGTGCCGGTCCGCCGTGGTCGCCACGGCCCGCGCCACATCGGCCGGCACGGAAACGTCCGCCACCACCGCCGAGGCGGTACCGCCCTCGCTCTCGATCAGCTTCACGGTCTGCTCGATCGTCGCGGCCGTCCGCCCGGTGACCACCACCGTGGCCCCCTCGCGGGCGAAGGCCAGCGCCGTGTTGCGGCCGATGCCCGAACCGCCACCGGTGACCAGGGCGACCTTCCCGGCGAAACGCGCTGCCATGGGGAACTCCTCACGTCGTCATGCGGGTCGGGTGGCCCCTCAGAGGCACAACTGAGGCGCTTCCGACCCGACTTGGATGGTCCGGTCCGGCCACGGGGCCGGACCGGCACCCCCGACAGTGGCTCGTTCTCGCCCGCCGGACATCCCCGGAACACGTGATGCGGCCCGCCCCCGTACGGCGGGACGCTGGTCGGCAGTCCACCCCTCGCGCACGAGCGGGTTCCGCAACGTCCCCTGCCTGACCGGGAGTTCCGCATGACCGACATCGCCGACACCCACCTCCGGGCACGTCCCGGGGCCGGTGGCCGGGAAGGACCCGCCGCCCGGCCCCCCTGGGCGGTCTTCTTCCTGCTCGCCGTCATCCAGTTCATGGTCATCCTGGACGGCAGCATGGTCGTCTCGGCCATCCCGTCCATCCAGCGCGACCTGGACTTCTCGCCGTCCTCCATCGCCTGGGTGCTGGACGCCTACATGCTGGCGTACGGCGGGTTCCTGCTGGTCGGCGGCAAGGCCGCGGACACCTTCGGACGCCGCCGGCTGTTCAGTGCCGGCCTGGTGCTCTTCACCGTCGCCTCGCTCGCCTGCGCGCTGTCCGCCGACTCCTGGCAGCTGATCGCCGCCCGGGTCGCCCAGGGCCTGGGCGCCGCGCTGGTCTCGCCGGCCGCGTTCGCGCTGGTCACCGACCTCTTCGAGGAGGGCCCGGTACGCAACCGGGCCATGGTGCTGTGGGGCGGTATGAACGGCGTCGGCGGCGCGGCCGGTGTGCTGCTCGGCGGCCTCTTCTCCGCCGTCGCCTGGCAGCTCGCCTTCCTGATCAACATCCCGGTCGGCGCGCTCGTCCTCCTGCTGGCGCTGCGGCGGCTCCCCAAGGGCCGCCCCACCGCCACCGGCGGCATCGACCTGACCGGCGCCCTGGCCTGCACCGGCGGCCTGACCCTGGTCATCTACGCGGCGGTCCGCGGCGGCGCCCAGGGCTGGCTGGCCCCCGCCACCCTCCTCGAACTGGCCGGTGCGGCGGCGCTGTTCGCGGCCTTCGCCCTCCGCCAGCGCACCGCCCGCACCCCGCTCGTCCCCCGCGTGCTGTTCCGGATGCCGAACGTCGTCCTGGGCAACGCCGCCAACCTCCTCGCCGGCGCGATCCTGCTCGGCGGCTTCACCGTCGCCAGCCTCTACCTCCAGCAGGCGCGCGGCCTCGGCCCCGTACCGGCCGCGGCCCTGCTCGTCCCGCCGAACGTCGCCGCCCTGGTCGCCTCCCAGCTGTCCGGCCGGCTGATCACCCGGATCGGCGCGGTGGGCACGCTACTGGCCACCCTGCTGGTCCAAGCTGCCGCGGCCGCCTGGTGGGCACTGGCCCTGGACGCCCACGCCCCGCTCCTGACCGCCTTCGTCCTGCCCTCCATGGTGTGGTGCGCGGCGCTCGGCGCGGCCCTGCCGTCCCTGTACGTGGTGTGCACCGGCGGCCTCACCGAGGACGTCGCGGGCAGCGCGTCCGGCTGGGTGCAGACGACGATGGCGGCCGGCAACGCGATCGGCGCCGCGGTGCTCACCGCGGTCGCCGCCGAACACACCACGTCCCTGGCGTCCCCCACCGGCGCCGACGCCCTCACCGCCGGCTACGCCACCGCCCTCTGGGTGGCCGCCGGTCTCGCCGTGGCGGGCACGCTGTTGACGGTCCGTCTGCGTCTGCGGCGCGAGGTGCCGGCGACGGCCTGACGGGACGGACGCATCCCCGTCCGGGGGCGGAGGGAAGGCAACGACCTTTCCCCGTCCCCGCCGTGTTGCCGGCCGGGGCGCGGCGCGCCTCCGGAACTCAGTCCGGCTTCGGCCGGGACCGCAGGCGTCCCATCTGTGCGTGGCTGAGCTCGTGGGCCCGCCGCATGTGCCGGATGAGCACCTCCAGCTCGTCCTCGGTGTGCTCGTCGAGGAGTGTCTGCCAGCTCCGGCCGAGGTCGTCCCACACCGCGGCGACGCGGGCGATGCGCTCCGGCACCGGGGTGACCAGAACGCGGCGGCGGTCCTGCCGGTCGGGTGTGCGGGCAACGTAGCCGCCACGTTCGAGCCGGTCGACCAGGCGGGTGGCCGAGCCGGTGGTCAGGCCGGTCATCTCGGCGATCTGCTTCACGGTGAGCGGTCCGGGCTCCGCCGTCAGCAGGCTCAGGCACTGCACGTCGGTCGGGTGCAGTCCGAGGTGGTCGGCGAGGGCTTGGTTGAACAGCACGTAGGACGCCAGGTAGCGGCGGGACTCGCTCGACAACTCCTCGTACAACCGGGCCCGATGCGGGTCTGTCATCTGGATCACACTCCAAATCGCTGCGCGGCGCAGCAATTTCTCGTATTCTTCTGCGCGGCGCAGTTAATGCGCCACGCAGCAATACTACCTGTTGGAGGATCCATGCTGACCGTCGCCGTCACCGGAGCCACCGGAGCCCAGGGCGGGGCCACCGCCCGCGCCCTGCTGGCAGCCGGCCACCGGGTGCGCGCGCTCACCCGCCGCCCCGACTCACCCGCCGCCGACGCCCTGCGCCACCTCGGCGCCGACGTACGCCACGCCGACTTCGACGACCGCCCCTCGCTCCGGGCCGCCTGCGCCGGAGCGGACTCCCTCTTCGCGGTCACCACCCCGTTCGGCACCGACACCGCCACCGAAGTCCGGCACGGCAAGGCCCTCGTCGACACCGCGGCCGAGGCCCGTCTCGGGCACGTCGTGTTCACCTCCGCCGCCCACGCCGACCGGGGCACCGGCATTCCGCACTACGAGAGCAAGCACGTGATCGAGCAGCACCTGCGTGCCGCCGGAGTGCCCTGGACGGTGATCGCCCCGGCGGCGTTCATGGACAACTACGCCAGCGGCTGGACCCTCGACGGACTGCGTCAAGGCACCTTCGGCTGGCCGATGCCTGCCGACCGGCCGCTCACGCTCATTCCGGCCACGGACATCGGCGCCTTCGCCGCGCTGACCCTCCAGCGTCGTGACGAGTTCGCCGGCCACCGCATCGACATTGCCTCCGACGAGCGCACACCCGGCGGGATGGCGGAGATCCTCGCGGCCGCCATGGGGCGCCCGGTCGCCCACCAGGAGGTACCTCTGGCCTACGTCCGGACCCGATCGACGGACCTGGCGGCCATGTTCGAGTACTTCACCACCGCGGGCCTCGACGTCGATGTCGCCGGGTTGCGCCGCGACTACCCCGAGGTCGGCTGGCACAGCTTCACCGACTGGGCCGCCGCCCAGGACTGGCCCGCGCTGCTGTCCACCGCGCCTGCGCATCAGTGACACCTACCTCACCCCCCATGTGGTCCACCGGAGGAACGCACCCATGAAGCCCATGAAGCCGATCGGTTACTGGCTCAACCGCACCGACAAGGCCCTCACCCGCTACATGAACGACATGCTGGGCGGGTTCGGCCTCACCCGGATCGCCTGGCAGGTCCTCAACGTCATCCAGGACACCCCCGGCGTCCACGACGCCGAGGTCCGGTCCGTCCTCGCCGCCAACGCCGACCTCGCCACGCTGACCGAGGCCGTCGACGCCGTCCTCGCCGACGGCTGGGCGACCCGCCCCGCGCCGGACCGGCTCACCCTGACCCCCGACGGCCGCCGGCGCCTGAACGAGGTGGCGGTGCGCGTCGACGCCTTCCGTGAACTGTCCATGACCGGCATCCCGTTGGACGAGTACCACACGGCCGTCCACGTCCTGGAACGCATGTGCGGCAACCTCGAAGGGTCGACGGACGGCGGCAGTTGACCACGACGCCGGAGGAGGGCGGGTGCGCCGGCTTCCGTCGTCGCCTCCCCCGGGGTCCTGCCCACCGCGGGCTCACACCGCCCAGGAGTCCACCGGCCCGGCCTCCGGATCGTCCAGCCACACCCGCTGCCCCTCGACGGCCACGGTCAGCCCGAACCGGGCGTGGTCCGGCCTCCCCTGGGCGACCCACCACTCATGGGCCGCCGCCACCTCGTCCCACAGCCGCCGGGGCCCGGCTTGCCACACGCGGGCCGCCTCCCCCTCCCGGAACCACACACAGGCCCACGAACGGTCGCCGCCCAACCCGTAGAACCACACCGGCCGGCCCCCGTCGCGCTTCTCGGTCACGACGTGACAGCACTCCCGCACCCGCAGCCCCAGCACGAACCGCTGCGGCCCGAACTGCCCGCCCAGGACGTCCTCTTCCTGCAGGTCGGTGGAGGACTCATCACCCTCGTCCACCCTCCCCGTCACGTACGCGGAGTGGACCACGGCCGGCCGCCGCTGGGCCCGCAGCTTCATGAACTCCACCGGCCCGGCGAACCGCCCCGCCGCGCTCTTCCCGTCCGGCGCCACGACCAGCCGGGCCACCGCGTCCCCGTTCCCGAAGTGCGTCCCCCACGGCACGACGATGACGCCGCCCGGTCGCGACTGCGCCACCCAGGAGTACGGAACGGCCCGCACCCCACAGGTCGCGATCACCCGGTCGTACGGCGCACCCTCGGGATACCCGCCGGCCCCGTCCCCGTGCACCACGCGCACCCCGAGCCCGTACCGCTCCGCCGCGCTACGGGCCGCGGCGGCCACGGCCTCGTCCACCTCCACCGTGACGACGTTCCCGGGGCCGGCGCGGTGCGCCATGAGGGCCGCGTTCCAGCAGGTGGCGGTGCCGATCTCCAACACCTTGTGCCCGGGCCGGAGATCCAGTTCGCGCAGCATCCGGAAGACCACGGACGGCATCGAGGCCGAGCTGGTGGGCGTGGCCCCCGGTTCGGTCCCGGAGTGCTCCCCGTCGTCCCACTGCGTCACGATGGGGACGTCGGTGTCGTCCGCGTAGCCCCGCCACGCAGCCGGGTCGTCCCTCCTGCGCACGGCCACACTCCGCCCGGCCGCCATGTCGAACGGCCAGATCAGCTCCGGGAGGAACGCGGAACGGGGTACGGCGGCGAACGCGGGCGCCCACTCAGGGGTCAGCACACCGGCCGCCATGAGGACACGCCCCAGCTCGGCGTGGCCGGGGCGCTCGTCGGGCCGGTCGGTGCTCAACGGTCACCGGCCTTGGGCGGGTTGGGCACACCGGGACCGCCGTCGGGGGTGGGCGGTTCGTGGGGGCCGGGGTAGGGCTTCCCCGGCAGCTTGTCGCCACCGTTGTGCACGGTCATCTCCGTCATGGTGTCCCTCCTGAGGTGCTGGTTGTCGGTCGGTTGTGGTGGTGATGCGGATGACGCCGGAGCAGTACGCGGCAGTCCACGGCCTTGGAGAAGTCGCCCGCCCGTTCCGCCGCTGCGGCTGCCCGGAGTAACTCGGTGCAGGTGGCACAGCCGGCCGGTCCGGTCTCTGCCGCGGTCACGTCCGGCGCGTCTTTCCGTGCGGGTGCCCCGCGATCACCGCGTTGCAGCTCCGGACAGCCAGGCGACGGCCCTGGGTACGGGCCTGCTCGCGCTCCTCTGCCAGCGTCTGGCAGACGTCGCAGGCCGAGACGGGTACGGGTTCCAACTCCGGGACGGCCGGGGCAATGGGCCCGACGTCGGTGTGCTCCACCATCCGAATCCTCACTCTGTGTTGCCGTTCGGTCACCAGAATGGGGTGAAGGTCGGTACCGTGGAAGGGATTTCGACGCCCAACCTGGGTGTTGGTCAGGGAGGGGTATGTACGTGTTACTGACCTGTGCGGAGGCCGGTGAGTCGGTTACGACCAGGACCCTGGTCAGGGGGAGTCATGGATGACGAGCAGGACCCCCGGCAGCGCTTCGCGGAGGAGTGTCGCAGCGCCCGTGAGCTGTTCCCGGAACGGCGGTTGAATCAGACACAGTTGGCCCGCATGGTCCGGGTGTCCAAGTCCACGATCAGCCGGGTGGAGATCTGCGAGGGACCGATCCCGCCGGACCTGCCGCCGCTGCTGGACCAGGTCTTCTCGACGGACGGGCTGTTCAAGCGGCTTTACGAGCAGATCGCCGCGGGGACCTATGCGGAGCACTCGCGACGGCGGATCATTCTGGAGCCGCGGGCGAGAGCCATCGCTGAGTGGTCCCCGACGCTGGTCCCCGGGCTGCTTCAGACGGCCGCCTATGCGCGAGCACAGTTCAGAGCTGCTGACCCGAGGGCCACCGAGCGGGAGCTGGTGCACAAGGTGGGCTCCCGACTTGCGCGACAAGACATCCTGCGCGGCAGTTCCCCGCCGGACCTTTCCGTCGTTGTCTGCGAGTCGGTGCTCCGGCGCAACGTCGGCGGGCCAAAGGTCAGGCGAGACCAGCTCGCGGCTCTGCTGTGGTACGGCAGCCAGCCCACCACGGTCCTGCAAGTGCTCCCATTCAGTGCAAATGCGCCGGAGCTGTTGGACGGTTCGCTGTCGATACTGACGATGCCCGGCGGCGGAAACGTCCTCTTTACGGAAGGCCTGCGCTCCGGAACCGTGATCGAAGATCCCGCCACCGTAAGGCACTTGTCACGGTCCTACGATGCCCTCAGGGCGTCAGCGCTCTCCCGCGAAGCGTCCACCGACCTGATTCGCGAGCTAATGGAGGCATCATGATCCCGATCTGGGTCAAGTCCAGCTACAGCACCTCAGACAACGGCAACTGCCTGGAGTGGCCGCCGGCCTACGCCCGTGCCCATGGTGAGGTGCCGGTCCGGGACAGCAAGGACCCGGACGGACCGTCGCTGACGTTCGGCCCGGCCGCCTGGTCCGCGTTCGTATCCCACGTGCGGGACGGCGAGTTCAGCGTATGACCACCATCGCCGTCACCGGGCACACGAACCTCAGTGACGGCACCGTTCCGCTGGTGCGGGAAGCCATTCGGGGCCTGCTGCGTGAGCACGACCCCGGCGAGCTCGTCGGGGTCTCCTGCCTCGCTCGTGGTGCCGACACGTTGTTCGCGGAGGCGGTCGTCGAGGCCGGAGGGCGGCTGGTGGTTGTGGTGCCGTCGCGGGACTACCGGGAGGCGAAGGTGAAGCCTGACCACGCGCCCGTCTTCGATCGGCTGGTGGCGGTTGCCGAGGTCGTGAGCATGCCGTACGACGTGGCCGGCTGGCAGGCGTACGAGGCGGCCAACGGGGAGCTGCTGAAGCGGGCCGAGCGGCTGGTGGCGGTGTGGGACGGGTCGCCTCCGAGCGGTAAGGGGGGCGGTACCGCGGACACCGTGGGACAGGCGCGGGCGCTGGGGATGCCCGTCGATGTCGTCTGGCCGGCAGGTGCCGTGCGCGGCGGGTAGACGGAATGGACGATGCAGGCCCCGCGGAGGACATTCCGCGGGGCCTGCGTCGTATCGGTGGTGAGGGCTATGCCGCGCCCGCCTCGACCGGCTCCGTGGCAGGGGGAGCCGGGGCCTCCACCGCGTTCGGTGTGCGGGACCGGAGCCAGCTGCGGGTGCCCAGGATCGTGGCCAGGAGGACCAGGAAGGCGCAGGCGAGGGTGACCGCGCGGACGTCGAAGGTGTCGATGACCCGCCCGCCGTACCAGGAGCCCAGTGTGGCGCCGACCTGGAGGGCGGAGACGTTCACCGTGACCGCCAGCGTGGGCGCCTCGGCGGCGGCGCTGAGGACGCGGCCCTGCAGGGCGGGCAGGATCGCGAACGTCGCGACGGCGAAGAGGAAGAAGAAGGCCCAGGCGAGGGCCGTCACCGGGGCGGCGACCCAGAACAGCGCGCTGGTCAGGGTGAGTGCGGCCAGGGTGCCGGCGAGCGTCGGCAGCAGCGCCCGGTCGGCCAGCCGGCCGCCGACCCAGTTGCCGAGGATCGAGCCGATGCCGTACACGACCAGCATCACGGGAACCGAGGCCGCCGGGAAGCCGCCCACCTGGGTGGCCAGCGGGACCATGTACGTCACCACCGTGAAGAAGCCGCCGGTGGCCAGCGCGGTGGTCAGGATGCCGATGCGGATCTCCTTCTTGGTGAAGACCCGCAGTTCGTCGCGGACGGAGGTGGGGGTGCCCTCCGTGCCGCCGGGGATGAGGGCGGCGAGCAGGACGACGCAGATGAGGGAGAGGGCGGCGGTGGTGCGGAAGGGGGCCTGCCAGCCGAACTGCTGGCCGATCAGGGTGCCCAGGGGGACGCCGAGGACCGAGGCGAGGTTGAAGCCGAGCAGCACCTTGGAGACGGCCGAACCGGCCTTCTCCGGCGGCACCAGGCTGGCCGCGACGACGAAGCTGGCGGCCGCGAACGTGCCGTGCGAGAGGGCGGCGACGATCCGGCCGGCGACCAGCACGGTGTAGTTCGGAGCGAAGGCCGCGATCGCGTTGCCGACCGTGGCGGTGACCATCAGGGCGAGCAGCAGGCTGCGGCGGGACATCCGGGTGGTCAGGCCGGTGACCAGGGGGCCACCGAAGACCACCGTCGCGGCATAGGCCGTGATGACCAGACCCGCGGTCGGGATGGACACGCCCAGCCCGGCGGAGAGGTCTTCGATCACCCCGCCGGGCAGCAGCTCGCCGGTGCCGATGACGAAGAGCGACATGGTGAGGGCGAAGAACTTCAGGAACATCAGGGATCTCTCTCTGGGCGAGCCCGTGAGGAAGGAGAGCGAGCGGGGAGCGGTCAGCCGGCGGGGGCCGGCGGGGTGGGGAGGGCGTCGAGGTCGAAGCCGAAGTGGGTGCGGTAGGCCGCGAACACCGCCTCGTCGTCGGGGAGTTCCTCCTTGGTGCGGGTGCCGTCGACGACCTGGACGAGCTTGCGGCCGCTGAGGGTGACCCGGCCCTGAGCCGTCGGGCGGGTGCAGAACAGCTGGGTGAGGAACGGGGAGTCGTCGGCGCTGCGGAACCACCACAGGGTGGGCCGGAAGTCGTTCACCGTGCGCGGGCGGGGCTCGAACCGGTACTGGTGGGAGCCGTTGCGGTAGACGTCGAGGTCGCCGTGCGGGGCCTCGCGGAGCTCGAAGGTGCCCTGCGGGTCCTCCTGCGGCGCACGGGAGTCGAGACGGAGCGGGTGGCGGAAGCCGCGGCCGTAACCGACGTCGGCCAGCCAGGGCTCGGGGGAGTCCTCGGCGATCACCTTGAGGATCAAGTGGCCCATGAGCGGGCCGAGTTCGCCCTCATCCAGGACGCGGCCGGCCATGACGGTGACGTCGTAGCCGAGGGCGCGCAGGACCTCGGAGAACGCGCCGTTGAGCTCGTAGCAGCCGCCGCCGCGCCGCTGTTCGGTGATCTTGGGTATGGCGTCCGCGCCCATGTGGATGGGCAGCCGGAGGTTGAAGTCGATGTTCTCGAAGGGGATGGAGAGGACGTGGCGTTCGTGCAGCTCGCGCAGGGCGGCGACGGTGGGCTTCTCGGGCCGCTTGGTGCCCATGCGGCGCAGGTAGGCGTCGACCGCCTCGGGGGTCAGCATGACGGGGCTCCTCAAGATCAGCAAGGGGGTTCGGTGGGGGCGGCCCGGCGGTCCTCGACGACCGCCGGGTCGGGCGTCGTCAGCAGCGGACCAGCGCCAGCCCCGCCGCCATGCCACCGCCGAAGCCGGCCAGCAGCGCCAGGTCGCCGGGGCGTACCGCGCCGGAGGCGACGGCGGCGTCGAGGGTGAGGGGGACGGAGGCGGCGCCGGTGTTGCCGTAGTCGGCCACGGTCGTGTGCAGGCGGGCGTTCGGCAGCCCGAGGGCGTCCGCCAGCTCGTCGAGCATGATCGCGTTGGCCTGGTGGGGTACGAGGTGGTCGATCTCGTCGGGGCGGACGCCGGCCCGGCGCAGCATCTCGTGCACGGCCGGCGGGACGTGCTCGGCGACGAACTCGCGCACCGCACGGCCGTTCATCCGGAAGTAGTGGGCGCCCTCGGCGAGGGTCTCCTCCGAGGCCGGGCGGCGGCTGCCGCCCGCGGCCACCTCGATCAGGTCCCGGTAGGCGGGGAAGGTGGCGAGGTGGGTGGCCAGCACGCCGCGGCCGGCGTCGGTGGGTCCCAGCACCACGGCGCCCGCGCCGTCACCGAACAGCACCGTCGTCCGGCGGTCCGTGCGGTCCAGGATCCGCGAGTAGACGTCCGCGCCGATCACCAGCGCATGGCCGCCGGACGCCAGCAGGGTGCGCTGCACCACGGACAGCGCGAAGACGAAACCGCTGCACACGGCGTTGAGGTCGAAGGCGGCGGTGGCCGGGGTCGCCCCGATCAGGTCGGCGACGACGGCGGCGGTCGGCGGCTGGGGGGTGTCGGGGGTGGAGGTCGCCACGACGACCAGCGACAGATCGCGGGCGCTGATCCCGGCGCTCTTCAGCGCGGCCCGGCCGGCCGCGGCGGCCAGATCGCTGGTCGCCTCGTCCGGCTTGGCCCAGCGCCGGGCCCGGATACCGGTCTTGCGCACGATCCAGGCGTCGTCCACCCCGGCGGGCTCGCCGGCCTCGTCGTTGCCGACCACATGGCCCGGGAGATACGAGCCGGTGCCCAGCACGCCGACCGGCGACTGCCCGCCGGGCGGGCGGCCGTGCGCTGTCGTTGCCAATGTCATCTCGCATCCTTCGTCGGGTGAGAAGAACGTGCGGTGATTTCCCGACCCACGATGACGAGGCGGCTGAATGAGCGTCAATTTGCTTCGTATTACTTTGTCAACTGGCCGGTACTTTGTCATTACCCGGGCCGGAAAGGAGGCCCGAGCAGTTCCCGCGCGATGTGCGGCCGGACTCACTTGACTGAGTACCGGAATCTGTATTGGTGTTCGACTATTACGCGCCACAGACTTCCCGGTGCGTGGCTAGCTGCTGCCGCTGATTAATCGGGAGGAATGAAGTGCGTAGTCTGGAACGCCTGCATTCGTTGCCGGCGGAACAACAGCCGGATTGGCCGGACACCGGAGCGCTCGACGCCGTACGCGAGGAACTGGCGCGGGCCGAACCGCTGGTGCGCGCCGCGGACGTGCGGGAACTGCGCGGGCTGCTCGCCCGTGCCGCGGCCGGGGAACTCCAGGTCATACAGACCGGCGACTGTGCCGAGGACCCGGCCGAGAGCACCCCCGGCGATGTCGCCCGCAAGACCGCGCTGCTCGACATGCTCGCCGGCACCATGAAGCTCAACACCGACAAGCCGGTCATCCGGGTCGGCCGGATCGCCGGGCAGTACGGCAAGCCCCGCTCCCGGCCCACCGAGGTCGTCGGCGGTGTCGAACTGCCCGTCTACCGCGGCCACATGGTCAACCGCCCGGAGCCCGACCCGGAGCTGCGCCGCCCGGACCCGGGCCGGATGCTTTCCGGGCTGAGCGCCGCCCGGCAGGTCACCGAGCAGCTCGGCTGGACCGGCGCGGCCCGCCGGCGCGGCGTCGAGGCGCCGGTGTGGACCAGCCACGAGGCGCTGCTGCTCGACTACGAACTGGCCATGGTCCGCGCGCAGGAGGACGGCGGGCTGCTGCTGACCTCGACGCACTGGCCGTGGATCGGCGAGCGCACCCGCCAGGTGGACGGCGCCCACGTCGCGCTGCTCGCCGCCGTCGGCAACCCGGTGGCCTGCAAGGTCGGCCCGAGCATGACGCCGGACGTGATCCGTCGGCTGTGCGAGCGCCTCGACCCGCACCGCGAACCCGGCCGGCTCACCCTGATCGCCCGGATGGGCGCCGACGCGGTGCGCGCCGAACTGCCCGCGCTGGTCCGCGCGGTACGCGGCGCCGGTCACCCGGTGATCTGGCTGACCGACCCGATGCACGGCAACACCGTCACCGGCCCGGTCGGGCTGAAGACCCGCTGTGTGGAAACCGTCATCCGTGAGGTGACGGAATTCCAGAGCGCGGTTTCCGAGGCGGGCGGAGTGGACGGCGGACTGCATCTGGAAACCACTCCGGACCAGGTCACCGAATGCGGTGTCGGCGCGGACGGGTTCCCCGGAATAGGGGAGAAGTACACGACACTGTGCGACCCCCGGCTCAATCCGTCCCAGGCGGTCGCGGTGGCCGCCGCCTGGCGTGGCTGACCGGCCCCGGAATTCGCGTCGCAGCACGAATTCGCGGCGCGGCACGCAATGGAGGTAGCGAGAATATGTCAGGTATGGAAGGCAAGGTCGCCCTCGTCACGGGGGCGGCCGGCGGGATAGGCGCGGCGGTCGTACGGTCCCTCGGCGAGCGCGGTGCGGCGGTGGCCGCCGTCGACCGCGACGCCGAGCGGCTGGCCGACGTGGTCGACAAGCTCCGGGCCGACGGCCTTCAGGCGGCGGCGTTCCCTGCGGACGTCACCTCCAGTGCCGAGGTCGAGGCGGTGGTGGACCGCGTCGAACGCACCCTCGGCCCGGTGGACTTCCTCGTCAACGCCGCCGGTGTGCTGCGGCTCTCGGAGGCCCGCGCGCTCACCGACGAGGACTGGGCGGTCACCTTCGCGGTCAACACCACCGGCGTCTTCTTCGTCTCCCGCGCCGTGGTCAACCGCATGATCGGCCGCGGCAACGGCGGCGCCCTGGTCACCGTCGCGTCCAACGCGGCCGGCACGGCACGGGTCGAGATGGCCGCCTACGCCGCCTCCAAGGCCGCCGCGACCATGTTCACCAAGTGCCTGGGGCTGGAGGTGGCCAAGGAGGGCATCCGCTGCAACCTGGTCGCCCCCGGCTCCACCGAGACGCCGATGCTCAGCTCCATGTGGCACGACGAGTCCGGCCCGCGCGGCACCATCGACGGCCGTTCCGACGCCTACCGCGTCGGCATCCCGCTGGGCAAGATCGCCCGCCCCGAGGACGTGGCGGACGCGGTGGCCTTCCTGCTCTCCGACCAGGCCGCCCACATCACCATGCACGACCTCACGGTCGACGGCGGCGCCACACTCGGCGTCTGACCGTGGCCCCCAGAGCCCCTGGAGGAACCATGGCGGGGATCCCCCCGATCGAGCCCTACCCGATGCCCGGCCCGGGCGACCTGCCCGGCAACACCGTCGGCTGGACCGCCGACCCGGACCGGGCCGTGCTGCTCGTCCACGACATGCAGCGCTACTTCCTGCGACCGCTGCCCCGGACCGTACGCGACGCCCTGGTGGCCAACGCCGCACTGCTCCGCGACCGCGCCGCCGAACTGGGCATACCCGTCGCCTACACCGCCCAGCCCGGCGGGATGACCGGGGAACAGCGCGGCCTGCTCAAGGACTTCTGGGGCCCGGGCATGACCCCCGGACCCGAGGACCGCACCGTGGTCGCCCCGCTCGAACCCCGGCCCGGCGACTGGGAGTTCACCAAGTGGCGCTACAGCGCCTTCCACAAGTCCGACCTGCTCGCCCGCATCCGGGAGACCGGCCGCGACCAGCTGCTGATCTGCGGGGTGTACGCACACGTCGGCGTGCTGATGAGCGCCGTCGAGGCGTTCACCAACGACATCCAGCCGTTCCTCGCCGCGGACGCGGTCGCCGACTTCTCGGCCGCCGACCACCGGATGGCCCTGGACTACGCCGCCCGGCGCTGCGCCGCGGTCGTCACCACCAAGGAACTCCTCACCCACCTCGACGGGGGGCACCGATGACCGACGACCTGCTGGGACGCGTACTGGCCTCGCCGCCACCGGCGTTCGCGCTGCTGCACCGCCCGGAGGCGACCGGCCGCGGCCTGATGGAGGTGATCCGCGGCACCGCGTCCACCGTGGACACCCTCGCCGGCATCCCGCTGCCGGACGGACCCGCCGACGGCGGCCGGGACGACGCCGCCGCCCGGCACGAGGTGCTCGCCCTCATCCCCTACCGCCAGCTCGCCGAGCGCGGCTTCGACGCCCCCGACGACGGCGCACCGCTGATCACCCTCACCGTCGAGGAACAGGACACGGTGCCGGTCGCGGAGGCGCTGGCCCGCATCCCCGACGTCCCGATCACGCTGTCCGACGGGGCGTTCGACGTCGACGACGACGCCTACGCGGCCACCGTGCGCCGGATCATCGCCGAGGAGATCGGCACCGGCGAGGGCGCCAACTTCGTCATCAAGCGGTCCTTCGTCACCGAGATCACCGACTACGGGCCGCACAGCGCGCTGACCTTCTTCCGCCGGCTGCTGGAGCGCGAGGCCGGTGCGTACTGGACGTTCCTGGTGCACACCGGCGGGCGGACGTTCGTCGGCGCCTCGCCGGAGCGGCACATCAGCGTGCACGGCGGCGAGGCCGTGATGAACCCGATCAGCGGCACCTACCGCTACCCGCCCGCCGGGCCCACCCTGCCCGAGGTCATGGACTTCCTCGCCGACCGCAAGGAAGCCGACGAGCTCTACATGGTCGTCGACGAAGAGCTGAAGATGATGGCCCGCATCTGCGAGTCCGGCGGCCGGGTCGTCGGGCCGTACCTGCGGGAGATGGCCCGGCTCGCGCACACCGAGTACTTCATCGAGGGCCACACCACCCGCGACGTGCGGGAGATCCTGCACGAGACGCTGTTCGCGCCCACCGTCACCGGCAGCCCCCTGGAGAGCGCGGCCCGGGTGGTGGCCCGCTACGAGCCGGCCGGCCGCGGCTACTACAGCGGCGTCGCCGCCCTGATCGGCCGGGACGCCGCGGGCGGCCGCACGCTCGACTCGGCGATCCTCATCCGGACCGCGGAACTCGACCCGCGCGGCCGGGTCCGGATCGGCGTCGGCGCCACCCTCGTCCGCCTCTCCGACCCGCGCTCCGAGGTCGCCGAGACCCGCGCCAAGGCCGCCGGGCTGCTGTCCGCACTGGTGGAACCGGGGCGCGGCCGCTTCGGCGGTCACGCCACCGTGCGGGCGGCGCTCGCCGAACGCAACGCCACCATCGCCGGGTTCTGGCTCGCCGCCGAGGAGGACCGGACCGGCCACGCCGTCGCCGGGCTCACCGGCCGGCGGGTGCTGGTCGTCGACGCCGAGGACACCTTCACCTCGATGATCGGCCACCAGCTGCGCTCCATGGGCCTTGACGTGACCGTGCGCCGCTTCGACGAACCGTACGCCTTCGACGGCTACGACCTGGTGGTGATGGGGCCCGGCCCGGGCGATCCGCGGCAGACCGCCCACCCCAAGATCGCCCATCTGCGGACCGCGATCAGTCAACTCCTCGACGAGCGGCGCCCGTTCCTCGCGGTCTGCCTCAGTCACCAGGTGCTCAGCACCCTGCTCGGCCTCGACCTCGTCCGCCGCGCGGTCCCCAACCAGGGCGTCCAGCGGACCGTCGACCTCTTCGGCGACCGGGTGCGGGTCGGGTTCTACAACACCTTCGCCGCGCACAGCACCGAGGACAAGGCGGAGACCCCGGCCGGGGTGATCGAGATCAGCCGGGACCCGGACACCGGCGAGGTGCACGCACTGCGCGGACCCGGATTCGCGTCGATGCAGTTCCATTCGGAATCCGTGCTGACCGAGGACGGCGTCCGCATCGTCAGCGGACTGCTCGCCGAAGTCCTGGCGCAATCGGAGGCGGTCGCCCGGTGAAAGCAGTCATCGCCTGGTGGGACCTCGCGGAATCCGACCAGACCGCGGAAACGCTGCGGGAATTCCTGCGGGACGAGGCGGTCGAGCGCTTTTCCCGGTGGCCCGGACTCCGGATGAAATTCTGGGTCTCGGACGCCGGGGGCGGAGGCTGGGGCGCGGTCTTCCTGTGGGAATCGGAGGCCGCCGCGAGCCGGCCGCTGCCCACCCGGGCCGCCGAACTCATCGGCTATCCACCCACCGTGGTGCACCGCTTGAACGTCGAGGCGGCCACCGAGGGGGAGCACACCGTCCCCGATCTGACCGGGCTGGGGCTCGCCTTCGCACGGTGACCGGCCGGGAAGTGCCGGAAATCGGAACGCAGCCTCCCCAGGAATGTCCAGAATCCCCGGAGAACCGCCGCGGCGCCGGGCCGGAAGAAATCCTTCCGGGCTCCGCGCCGCGGCCTTTCCGGCCCGGCCGACCGCGGCATCTGACGGAGTACCGGGCTTTTGACGGAGTGCCGTTGCCGCCGTTGTCCGAAATGGCGCCCGGCAACCAGAGTTCATGCCACGGCATCCCGCCGGCTGCCGCCGGCCCAGCGGAAACAGGAGAAGCACAATGCCCGCACGATTCGACGGCAAGGTCGCGCTCGTCGCCGGTGGCGACGACGCCATCGGCCGGGCCGGCGCGCTCGCCCTCGCCCGCCAGGGCGCGACCGTCGTGGTCGCCGGACCGGACGCCCGGCCCCTGGACGCCACGGTCGCCACCATCCGCCGGGCCGGCGGCCGCGCCGAGCGGGTGGTGGCCGATGTGACCCGCGGCGGACCCGAGGCCGCCGAGCGGATGGTCGCGGTCGCGGTGGAGCGCTGCGGCGGACTCGACATCGCCTTCAACAACGTCACCGTCACCGGTCCGGCCCGCCCGGTCGCCGAGACCTGCGAGACCGTCTGGACCGAACTGCTCGCCCACAACCTCACCGGCGTGTGGACGTCCATGAAACACGAGATCGCCTACATGAAGGAGCACCGCGGCGGGGTCATCGTCAACACCGCCTGCAACCTCCTCAGCAACGGCCTCCGCCCCGGCCTGGGCGCCTATGCCGCCTCCAAGGCCGCCCTGACCACCCTGACCCGCGCGGCCGCCGGCGAGTACCTCTCCGCGGGCATCCGGATCAACGCCATCAGCCCCGGCCCGGTCGACGGACCCGCCGCCGGGCCCGGCCACGCCACCGCCGACGAGATCGCCGACTCCGTGGTCTGGCTCTGCTCGGACGAGTCCTCGTTCGTCGTCGGCCACGACCTCGTCCTCGACCGGAAGCGAGTCGCCTGATGACCACCGCACCCACCGCCCCCGCCCCCGCACCGGCCGGGACCACGGCCCCCCTGGAGTGGACCGCCCTCGACCGCCGCGCCGTGGACACCGCCCGCGTGCTCGCCGTCGACGCCGTCGAACGCGCCGGCCACGGCCACCCCGGCACCGCCATGAGCCTCGCCCCCGCCGCCCACCTGCTCTTCCAGCGGCTGCTGCGGCACGACCCGGCCGACCCGCGGTGGGCCGGCCGGGACCGCTTCGTCCTCTCCTGCGGCCACGCCAGCCTCACCCTCTACATCCAGCTCTACCTCTCCGGCTACGGGCTGACCCTGGACGACCTCAAGTCCCTGCGCACCGCCGGCAGTCTGACCCCCGCCCACCCCGAATTCGGTCACACCCCGGGCGTGGAGACCACCACCGGCCCGCTCGGCCAGGGCCTGGGCAACGCCGTCGGCATGGCCATGGCCGCCCGCCGCGAACGCGGGCTGTTCGACCCCGACGCACCCGAGGGCACCAGCCCCTTCGACCACACCATCTGGGCGTTCGTCTCCGACGGCGACCTCGCCGAGGGCCTCAGCCACGAGGCCGGCTCACTCGCCGGCCACCAGCGCCTCGGCAACCTCGTCGTCCTCTACGACGACAACCGCATCTCCATCGAGGACGACACCCGCATCGCCCAGTCCGAGGACGTCCTCGCCCGGTTCGCCGCCTACGGCTGGCACGTCCAGCACGTCGACTGGACCACCGGCTACGGCTACTACGAGGACGTGCCCGCCCTCCACCGGGCGCTCGTCACCGCCCGCGCGGAGACCGGCCGCCCTTCGATCGTCGCGCTGCGCACCCTCATCGGCTGGCCCTCACCGGGCAAGCAGAACACCGGCAAGATCCACGGCGCCGCGCTCGGCGCCGACGAGGCGGCCGCCACCAAGGCCGCCATGGGGCTCGACCCCGCGCGCTCCTTCCACGTCCCCGCCGAGGTGCTCGAACGGACCCGTCAGGCCGGCGTCCGCGGCCGTGCCCTGCGTGCGGAGTGGGAACGGCGCCACCAGGACTGGCGGTCCGCATTCCCCCGGCGGGCCGCCGCACACGACCGGATCGCCGCCCGCACCCTGCCCGACGACTGGCGGGCGGCGCTCCCGGAATTCGCCCCCGGCCAGGAGATGGCCACCCGCAAGGCGTCCGGCGCGGTGCTCGCCGCGCTCGCCGACACCCTGCCGGAACTGTGGGGCGGCTCGGCCGACCTCGCCGAGTCCAACAACACCACCATGCCCGGCCAACCCTCCTTCGTGCCCGAGGAGTTCGCCACCGGCTCGTTCCCCGGCCACCGCTACGGCCGCACCCTGCACTTCGGCATCCGCGAACACGCCATGGGCGCGGTCCTCAACGGCATCGCCCTGCACGGCGGCACCCGCCCCTACGGCGGCACCTTCCTGGTGTTCTCCGACTACATGCGCCCCGCCGTCCGGCTCGCCGCCATGATGCGGCTGCCCGTCACCTACGTCTGGACCCACGACTCCATCGGGCTCGGCGAGGACGGCCCCACCCACCAGCCCGTGGAACACCTGTGGTCGCTGCGCGGCATCCCCGGACTCGACGTGGTTCGCCCCGCCGACGCCAACGAGACCGCGATCGCCTGGCGCACCGTCCTCACGCACACCGACCGGCCCGCCGGCCTCTGCCTGACCCGGCAGAACCTGCCCGTCCTCGACCGCTCGCCCGGCACCGGCCTGGCCCCGGCCGACGGCGTCGCCAGGGGCGGCTACGTCCTCGCCGAGGCCCACACCCCCGACGGCGCCCCCACCACCCCGGACGTCGTCCTCATCGGCACCGGCAGCGAGGTGCACCTCGCCCTCGAAGCCCGGCGGCTGCTGCACGACGAGGGAATCGCCGCCCGCGTGGTCTCCCTGCCCTGCCTGGAGTGGTTCCGCGCGCAGAGCCAGGAGTACCGCGACCAGGTACTGCCGCCGGACGTCCGCGCCCGGATCTCCGTCGAGGCCGGCTCGGTCCTCGGCTGGCACGCCCTGGTCGGCGACGCCGGAGCAGCCCTGGGCCTGGACCAGTTCGGTGCGTCGGCCCCCTACCAGGCGCTGTACGAGCAGTACGGACTGACCGCCACCCGGGTCGCCGCGGCCGCCCGCGCCTCGCTCACCCGGGTGCGGGCCCGCCACCGGGAGCACACCCGATGAAGGTCACCGTCCCCGGCTCCAAGAGCATCACCAACCGGGCCCTGCTGCTGGCCGCTGCCGCCGACGGCCGCTCCACCCTGCACGCCCCGCTGGTCAGCGACGACACGGTGGCCTTCCGCGACGCGCTGACCGGCCTCGGCACCACGATCACGGCCGGGCCCGGCGACGCCACCTGGGAGGTCACCGGCACCGGCCGGGGCCCGGCCGGCGGCCACCGCGTCCGGTGCGCCGACGCCGGCACCGCCGCCCGCTTCCTGCCGCCGTTCGCCGCCACCGGCACCGGCAGCTACGCCTTCGACGGTAGCGACCGGCTGCGGGCCCGGCCGCTGCGCCCGCTGACCGGCGCACTGCGCGCGCTCGGCGCCAGGATCACCACGGCGCCCGGCGGCGGACTCCCGCTGACCGTCGACGCCACCGGCCTCGACGGCGGCGAACTGGCCCTGGACGGCTCGCTCAGCAGCCAGTACCTCAGCGGCCTGCTGCTCGCCGCGCCGCTGCTGCGCACCCCGCTGACGCTGCGCACCACCGGGCTGGTCAGCCGGCCCTACCTCGATCTGACGCTGGCCCTGATGCGGCACTTCGGCGTCCCGGTCGAATCCGGCCCGGACGGCGCGCTGACCGTACGCCCCGGCCGCTACCGCGCCACCGACCTGCACATCGAACCGGACGCCTCCACCGCCTCGTACTTCTTCGCGGCGGCCGCCGTCACCGGCAGCCGGATCACCGTCCCCGGCCTCGGCCGCCACAGCCTCCAGGGCGACCTGCGGTTCGTTACGGCACTGCGCCGCACCGGCGCGGCGGTCGAGGTCGGCGAACACACCACCACGGTCACCGGCACCGGCCCGCTGCGCGGCGGCTTCGCCCTCGATATGGGCGACATCTCCGACACGTTCATGACGCTGGCCGCGATCGCCCCGCTCGCCGACGCCCCGGTCACCCTCCACGGCATCGGCCACGCCCGGCTCAAGGAGTCCGACCGCATCGACGCGGTCGCCGGGAACCTGCGGGCGCTCGGCATCACCGTCACCACCGGCCCGGACCGGATCACCGTGCACCCCGGCACCCCGCGCCCGGCCACCGTCGCCTGCCACCGCGACCACCGGATCGCCATGGCCTTCTCCGTCCTGGCCCTGCGCGCCCCCGGCATCGCCCTCGACGACCCCGGCTGCGTCAGCAAGACCTTCCCCGGCTTCCACACCGCACTGCGGCGCTGCTTCCCGGCGCACGCGGCGCACGCACCCGCCGTGTGACCCCCGCCGCGGCTCGGGCGACGCGCGCACAACTACGCAACGAAAGGCATGACATGGCGAAGATACTCATCGCCGGCGGCGGCGTGGGCGGCCTCGCGGCGGCACTGGCCACCGCCCGGCACGGACACCGGGTGACCGTCCTGGAACGCCGGGACTCCTTCACCGAACTCGGCGCCGGCATCCAGCTCGGCCCCAACGCCTTCCACGCCCTGGACCGGCTCGGCGTCGGCGACGCGGTTCGCGAACGGGCCGTCTTCATCGACGAGTTGCGCTTCATGGACGGCACCACCGGCCGCACGGTCCGGTCGATGCCGCTCACCGGCGCCTACCGCACCCGCTTTCACAACCCCTACGCCGTGGTCCACCGCACCTGCCTGTACGAACCGCTGCTGGCCGCTTGCCGGGCCGCCGACGGCATCGCACTGCGCACCGACAGCCCGGTCGTCCGCTACGAGCAGGACGCCGGCTCGGTCACCGCCGTACTCGCCGGCGGCGAACGGCTCACCGGGGACGCCCTCATCGGCGCCGACGGCATCCGCTCCACCGTCCGCGGCCAGCTCCTCGGCGACGGCGACCCCCGGGTCTCCGGTCACACCATCTACCGCTCCGTCATCCCCATGGCCAAGGTCCCCGAGGACCTGCGCTGGAACACCGTCACCCTGTGGGCCGGACCCAAGTGGCACTTCGTCCACTACCCCGTCGGCGGCGGTGCGTTCCTCAACCTCGCCGCCACCCGCGACGACGGCGCGACCGAGGCGGTGGCCGGCCTCCCCGCCGACCGCGACCGGGTGCTCGCCGAATTCCCCGACCTCGGCACCACCGCCCGCCGGCTGCTGGAGCTCGGCGAGAACTGGAAGGCCTGGGTGCTCTGCGACCGCGACCCGGCCGACCGCTGGACCGACGGCCGGGTGGCCCTCCTCGGCGACGCCGCGCACCCGATGCTCCAGTACGCCGCCCAGGGCGCCTGCCAGGCCCTGGAGGACGCCGTGGTCCTCGGCGAACTCCTCGACGGCCCGGCCGCCGACGTCGTCCAGCGCCTGGAGAAGTACCACGCGGTCCGGCACGAACGCACCGCGAAGACCCAGCTGGTGGCCCGGGAGATGGGCCGGCAGCTCTACCACCCGGCCGGCGGGGCGGCCCGCGAGCGCAACGCCATGCTCGCCGCCATGACCGTGGACGACCTGTACGACACCGTCCAATGGCTGCACGGCGAACGGGACTTCGGCGCCGGAGCGGACCGTTGAGCAGGCTGCGCTGGCTGACGGCGGGGGAGTCGCACGGCCCCGCACTGGTGGCGACGCTGGAGGGCCTCCCGGCCGGGGTCCCGGTCACCACGGAGCTGGTGGCGAACGCCCTGGCCCGCCGCCGGCTGGGCCACGGACGCGGTGCGCGCATGGCCTTCGAGCGGGACGCGGTCACCTTCCTCGGCGGGGTACGGCACGGCCGCTCGCTGGGCTCGCCGGTGGCGATCATGGTCGGCAACACCGAGTGGCCCAAGTGGGACCAGGTGATGGCGGCCGACCCGGTGGACGAGGCGGAGCTGGTCGAACTGGGCCGCAACGCGCCGCTGACCCGCCCGCGCCCCGGTCACGCCGACCTCGCCGGAATGCAGAAGTACGGTTTCGACGAGGCCCGCCCCATCCTGGAGCGCGCCTCGGCCCGGGAGACCGCGGCCCGGGTCGCCCTGGGCGCGGTGGCCCGCTCCTTCCTCAAGGAGACCGCGGGCATCGAGATCGTCTCGCACGTGGTGGAGCTGGCGGCGGCCAAGGCGCCGTACGGGGTCCACCCCGAGCCCTCCGACGTCGAGCGGCTGGACGCGGACCCGGTGCGCTGCCTGGACGCGGACGCCTCGAAGGCGATGGTCGCGGAGATCGACCAGGCCCACAAGGACGGTGACACCCTGGGCGGGGTGGTCGAGGTGCTGGCCTACGGGGTGCCGGTGGGCCTCGGCTCGCACGTCCACTGGGACCGTCGTCTGGACGCCCGTCTTGCCGCCGCGCTCATGGGCATTCAGGCGATCAAGGGGGTGGAGGTCGGTGACGGCTTCGAGCTGGCGCGGGTGCCGGGTTCGCGGGCACATGACGAGATCGTTCCCACCGGCCAGGGCATCCGCCGCGCCTCGGGCCGCTCCGGTGGGACCGAGGGCGGGCTGTCGACGGGTGAGCTGCTGCGCGTCCGGGCGGCCATGAAGCCGATCGCGACCGTGCCGCGGGCGCTGGCGACGGTGGACGTCAGCACCGGTGAGGCGGCCACGGCGCACCACCAGCGCTCCGACGTCTGCGCCGTGCCGGCCGCCGGGATCGTGGCCGAGGCCATGGTCGCCCTCGTCCTCGCCGACGCAATAGTGGAGAAATTCGGGGGCGACAGCGTGGCCGAGACCCGCCGCAACGTCCGGGGCTTCCTCGACACCCTGGCGATCACCTGACCCGTCCGCCGAGGTGGCCGGGGCAGCGGTGTCAACCGGTGGCCGCTCCCCGGGGGTGGTTGCGGGACCGGCCCGGGAGCGCGCGCGGTGTGGCGTTCGTGACACCCCGGGCCGGACCTGGCGATGAGCGCCCCGGGGGGTCATGGGCGCCGAGTAAGGTCGGCCAGCACGGGGCGTCAGAGGTGGGGCCTTCGCGGCCACGAACGGAACGGAAGTCCATATGTCGACTGTTCAGTCTGGGGTCAGGTCCGGCGCGCAGCAGCCCGGCCCGGCATCCCTGTACGCCGAGCTGGTGCGCCGGAACCCGGGTGAGCCCGAGTTCCACCAGGCGGCCCTGGAGGTGCTGGAGACGCTGGAGCCCGTGCTCGCCGCTCGGCCGGAGTTCGCCGAGGCGAAGATCCTGGAGCGGATCTGCGAGCCCGAGCGGCAGATCATGTTCCGGGTGCCCTGGCAGGACGACGCCGGCACGGTCCACGTCAACCGCGGCTTCCGGGTGGAGTTCAACAGCGCCCTCGGCCCCTACAAGGGCGGGCTGCGCTTCCACGCGTCCGTGAACCTCGGGATCGTGAAGTTCCTCGGCTTCGAGCAGATCTTCAAGAACGCCCTGACCGGCCTGAACATCGGCGGCGGCAAGGGCGGCAGCGACTTCGACCCGCACGGGAGGTCGGACGCCGAGGTGATGCGGTTCTGCCAGTCGTTCATGACCGAACTCCACCGCCACCTCGGCGAGCACACCGACGTACCGGCCGGTGACATCGGCGTCGGCGGCCGGGAGATCGGCTACCTCTTCGGCCAGTACCGGCGGATCACCAACCGCTGGGAGGCCGGGGTGCTGACCGGCAAGGGGCTGTCCTGGGGCGGCTCCAAGGCCCGTACCGAGGCCACCGGTTACGGCAATGTGCTGTTCACGCAGGAGATGCTCAAGGTGCGCGGGGAGGAGCTGGACGGCCAGCAGGTCGTGGTGTCCGGTTCCGGCAACGTCGCCCTCTACACCATCGAGAAGGCGCAGGCCCTCGGCGCAAATGTGGTGACCGCCTCGGACTCCGGCGGCTACGTCGTCGACGAGAAGGGCATCGACCTGGCGCTGCTGCGGCAGATCAAGGAGGTCGAGCGCGGCCGGATCAGCGCGTACGCCGAGCGGCGCGGGGTGTCGGCCCGGTACGTGCCCGGCGGCCGGGTGTGGGACGTCGCCTGTGACGTCGCGCTGCCCTCGGCGACCCAGAACGAGCTGGACGCGGAGGCGGCCCGGATCCTGGTCCGCAACGGCGTCAAGGCGGTGTCCGAGGGCGCGAACATGCCGACCACGCCGGACGCGGTGGCGCTCTTCAAGGAGGCCGGGGTGGCCTTCGGCCCCGGCAAGGCCGCCAACGCGGGCGGGGTGGCGACCAGCGCGCTGGAGATGCGGCAGAACTCCGCGCGGGACACCTGGTCCTTCGAGCGGACCGAGGGCGAGCTGGCGGCGATCATGCGCGGCATCCACCGCACCTGCCACGAGACCGCCGACCGGTTCGGGCGGCCCGGCGACTACGTCGCGGGCGCCAACATCGCGGGCTTCGAGCGGGTCGCGGACGCGATGCTCGACCAGGGCCTGATCTGACCGCGGGCGGCGGGGCGCGCGCCTGCGCGGCGGCCGCCCCGCCGCCCCCGGCTCGTAAGGTGGCCCGCATGAACATCTGCGTCTTCTGCTCCGCCGCCGACCTCGACGACCGCTATGTCGTCCCGGCCCGCCGGTTCGCCGAGCTGATCGGCAAGGGCGGGCACGCGCTGGTGTGGGGCGGTTCGGACACCGGGCTGATGAAGGTCATGGCCGACGGGGTGCAGGAGGCCGGCGGGAAGCTGATCGGGATCTCGGTGGAATTCCTGGCGCACAAGGCGCGCGCGGGCGCCGACGAGATGGTCGTCACCAAGGACCTCGCCGAGCGCAAGGCGGAGATGCTCGCCCGCGCCGACGCCATCGTCATCATGGTCGGCGGCACCGGCACCCTCGACGAGGCCACCGAGATCCTGGAGCTGCGCAAGCACGGGCTGCACAGCAAGCCCGTCGTGCTGCTGAACACCGCCGGCTTCTACGACGGGTTGCACGAGCAGTTCCGGCGCATGGAGGACGAGGGTTTCCTGCCGCTTCCCCTCACCGACCTGGTGTTCTTCGCGGCGGACGGGGTCGGCGCGCTGGCCTATCTGGAGGAGAAGGCGGGCTTCACGGGCGCAGCCGCCGTCCCGCCGCCCGGTGGGCCGGCTCGTTAGGATCGGGCCCATGGGTACGCACTTGATCACGGGCGCAGGGTCGGGCATCGGGGCGGCGGTCGCACGGCGGCTGGCGGAGCGCGGCGAGGAGCTGTGGCTGCTGGCGCGCAGCGCGGTCCGCGCGAAGGAACTCGCCGCGCAGTTCCCCACGGCCCATGTGATCGTGGGCGACCTGGCCAACCCCGAGAAGCTGTCCTGGGCGCTCGGCCAGCAGTCGCTGCCGGACCGGATCGACTCCCTCCAGCACATCGCGGGCGTCATCGAGCTGGGCGCGGTCGGTGATCTGCCGGCCAAGGCGTGGCAGCGGCAGCTCGCCGCCAACCTGGTGGCGCCGGCCGAGCTGACCCGGCTGCTGCTGCCGCTGGTGCGGCACGCCAAGGGCCATGTGGTCTTCGTCAACTCCGGCGCGGGGCTGAACGCGCACGCCAACTGGAGCGCGTACGCGGCGAGCAAGCATGGCCTGAAGGCGCTGGCCGACTCCCTGCGGGCGGAGGAGCACGGCAACGGCGTGCGGGTGACCTCGGTCTACCCGGGGCGCACGGCCACGCCGATGCAGGAGAGCACCCACCAGCAGGAGGGCAAGGAGTACGACCCGTCCCGCTGGATCGACCCGGAGTCGGTGGCCACGGCCATCCTCGCCGCCATCGACCTGCCGCGGGACGCGGAGATCAACGACGTCTCGGTGCGCCCGGGACACTGAGGATCGTGGTCCACGGGGCCACCTCCAGGACCGCCGCGGCGACGTACGCTGCAAGAGTGACCACTGAAGCGAAGTCGACCGCGGCGGCGGGGTGCGGGTTCCGGGAGATCCGGGGACTCGTGGCCGAACTGAGCCGCCGGCTGGACGCCCATCAGCGCAGCCGGATCACCGAGCTGGACCTGACCCCGACGCAGGCCAAGGCGCTGGAGGAGCTCGGCGAGCCGAAGACCGCGCGGGAGCTGGCCGGGGTGCTCTGCTGCGAACCGCCCAATGTCACCTATGTCATCTCCAAGCTGGAGAAGCAGGGCATGGTGGTGCGGCAGCCGCATCCACTGGACGGCCGGGCCAAGCAGCTCGTACTGACCGAGGCGGGGCGGGAGTTGCGGCTCGACCTGCTGCGCCGGATGGGCACCGCGTCGCCGCTGGACCACCTCACGCACGAGGAGCGGGCCGCGTTGCGCGACGACCTGCTGAAGGCCCTGGGGCGGGGCGACTGACCCCTGCGCCGGGAGGGCGCCGGCGGTTCCGTATGCCTTTCGTAAAGTTATAGCTGTAACCATTGCGCCGAGTGATGGTTACAGCTTTAACTGCATTGCATGATCACTGAGAAGGCGACGGCGCGCGGCCCGGCGCGCGAGACCTCCGAGGCGCCGGCCGCACCGGCCACACCGGCGGCCCGTGGTGGGCTCCAACTCCTCGTTCTTGCCCTCGGGTTCGTGATGGCCAGCCTGGACACCGGCATCATGAACGTCGCGGCACACGACCTGCGGGCCCGCCTCGGCCTGAGCATGGCCGGCCTCACCTGGGTCGTCGACGGCTATGTCCTCGCCTTCGCCGCGCTGCTGCTGCTCGCCGGCTCGCTGGCGAAGCGATACGGCGCCCGCCGGATCTACCTCGTCGGCCTCGCCGCGTTCACCGCCGCCTCCCTGCTCGGCGCCGCGGCCCCGGACGGCACCGTCCTGGTGGCGGCCCGCTTCGCCCAGGGCGTCGGCGCCGCGCTGTTCATGCCCAGCTCGCTGTCGCTGCTGATGAACGCCTTCCCCGAACCGGCCCGCCGGGCCAGGATCCTCGGCATCTGGTCGGCGATCGTCTCCACCTCCGTGGGCCTCGCCCCGACCATCGGCGGCCTCCTGGTGGGCACCCTGGGGTGGCGCTCCATCTTCCTGGTCAACCTCCCCATCGGCGTCGCCGGGCTGCTGCTCACCCGCCGGGTGATCGCGGCGGTCCCGGCCCGCGGTTCGGCGCTCGGCGGCACCGGCCACGTCCTCGGGCTGCTCGCCCTCGGAGCGCTCAGCTACGCCCTCATCGAAGGACCGGACCAGGGCTGGTCCGCGCCGCTCGTGCTGGGCGCCTTCGCGCTCACCGTGGTTGCGGTGGCCGGTTTCGTCGTCCGGGAACGGACTGCCCGTACGCCGATCCTGCCGGTCGCGCTCTTCTCGGACAGCCGGTTCTCGGCGGCCAACGTGGTCGGCTTCCTCTTCAACTTCGCCTTCTACGGCGCCCTGTTCGTCCTCGGGCTGTTCCTCCAGACGGCCCGCGGCGCGAGCGCGGTGACCGCCGGCCTCCAGATGCTCCCGGCCGTGCTGATCCTGCCGTTCGGCAACATGCTCTACGCCCGGATCGGGCACCGCCTCGGCAACCGGACCGCGCTCACCGCCTCCCTCGCCGTCTCCGCGGCCGGATATGTCGTGCTCTTCCTGATCGTCCGGCCCGGACTGCCGTACTGGGTCCTCGCGGTGGTCCTCGCCGTCACCAACATCGGCAGCGGGATCAGCTCCCCGGCACTGACCGGCGTCCTGATGGAGGCCGCCGGCCGCGAACACGCCGACATCGGCAGCGCCACCCTCAACGCCAACCGCCAGATCGGCTCGCTGGTCGGCATCGCCGGGATGGGCGCGGTGCTCACCGCGGCCGGTGGTGGCCACCCGGGCGCGCAGGCCGCCTTCGCCCTCACGGCCGGAGCGCTGGCGGTGGCCGCGGTGACCGGCTGGCTGGGCGTGCGCGGCCGTCGGTGAGGGACCGCACGTCCCGGAGGCGGGTGCGTGCGGCGGCGGGCCCGGGGTACGCCACCCGGGCCCGCCGCCGCATACCCTTCCGGGGTGAGCGAGAACAGCACGTACGAGTGGGCAGCGGGCGCGGCGACCGGTATCGGGTCGATGCCCGGCGGGGACGCGCGGGAGGCGGCCAAGACCGTCACCGGGTCGCTGGAGACCTTCCCGTATCTGCCGGAACTCCCGGCGCGGGGCCCCGGCGCCGACATGATCGGACGCACCCTGGGGATGCTCGTCGAGGTCTACGGCCATGTGGAGCCCAGCGGCTGGCGGATCAGCGACCGGCCCGGCCGGGACACCCGGCGGGCGCACTCCTGGCTCGGCGAGGACCTCGACGCCCTGGAAGAGTTCACCCAGGGCTACGAGGGCCCGCTGAAGGTCTCCGCGGTCGGGCCCTGGACGCTGGCCACCGCCCTGGAACTGCGCAACGGCGAGGCCGCCCTCAGCGACCCCGGCGCCTGCCGGGACCTCGCGGCGTCGCTGGCGGAGGGGCTGCGCGGCCATCTCGCGGACGTCCGGCGCCGGGTGCCGGGGGCGAAGGTCGTCCTCCAGCTCGACGAGCCGTCGCTGACCGCGGTGCTCCAGGGGCGGGTGAAGAGCGCGAGCGGGTACCGGACGCACCGGGCCGTGGACCGGGCCGTGGTCGAGGGCGCGCTGCGCGATCTCGTGGCGGTGGCGCAGGGAGGGCCCGTGGTCGTCCACTCCTGCGCGCCCGAGGTGCCGTTCGGGCTGCTGCGGCGGGCCGGAGTCACGGGCATCTCGTTCGATTTCGCGCTGCTCACCGAGCGTGAGGAGGAGGCGATCGGGGAAGCCGTCGAGAGCGGTACGGCGCTGTTCGCGGGCGTGGTGCCGGGCGTGGACGGCCGATTGTCAGACCCTGCCGGTAGCGTCATGGGTGTCAGGACGCTCTGGCGCAGGCTGGGGCTGGCACCGGGGACTCTCAGCGAGTCCGTGGTGGTCACCCCGTCGTGCGGGCTCGCGGGCGCTTCGCCCGGATATGCCCGTTCGGTGCTCGCCCATTGCGTCCGGGCAGCGAGGTCGCTCGCAGACAACCCTGAGTGACCGCACTCAAGGACACGGGAGGACAAGACGGTGGCTGGCGAACAGCACGCAGCGCAATCCAAGGTGCCCACCGCGGCGCGGGAGGAGCACGCGCAGCTCGCTGAGCAGATCGAGGAGCACCGCTTCCGCTATTACGTGAAGGACGCTCCGGTCATCAGCGACGCCGAGTTCGACCGGCTGCTGCGCTCCCTGGAAGCACTGGAGAACGAGCACCCCGAGCTGCGCACCCCGGACTCCCCGACCCAGAAGGTCGCCGGTGCGTACGCGACGGAATTCACCGAGGTCGAGCACCGCGAGCGGATGCTCTCGCTCGACAACGCCTTCGACGAAGAGGAGTTGGCGGCCTGGGCGGAGCGGCTCGCCGGTGAGCTGGGCGGCGCCCCCAAGGGCGCGGGCTACCACTTCCTGTGCGAGCTCAAGGTCGACGGCCTCGCCGTCAACCTCACCTACGAGCACGGCCGGCTGACCCGCGCCGCCACCCGCGGCGACGGCCGCACGGGCGAGGACATCACCCCCAATGTCCGGACGATCGCCGACATTCCCAACCGCCTGAAGGGTGACCGGATTCCGGCCCTGGTCGAGGTGCGCGGCGAGGTCTACTTCCCCATGGAGAAGTTCCTCCAGCTCAACGAGCGGCTGGTGGCCGACGGCAAGCCGCCGTTCGCCAACCCCCGCAACGCCGCGGCCGGTTCGCTGCGCCAGAAGGACCCCAAGATCACGGCCAGTCGCCCGCTGCACATGGTCGTCCACGGCCTCGGTGCCCGCGACGGCCTGGAGATCGACCGGCTCTCGGAGGCGTACGACCTGCTCAAGGAGTGGGGCCTGCCGACGGCCACGCACAACAGGGTCGTCGACTCCCTCGAAGCGGTGCGGGAGTTCATCGCCCACTACGGCGACCCCGAGACCCGCCGCACGGCCGTGGAGCACGAGATCGACGGCGTGGTCGTCAAGCTGGACGAGATCCGCCTCCAGGGCCGGCTGGGCTCGACGTCGCGCGCCCCGCGCTGGGCGATCGCCTGGAAGTACCCCCCGGAGGAGGTCAACACCAAGCTGGTGGACATCCGGGTCGGCGTCGGCCGCACCGGCCGGGTCACGCCGTATGCCGTGGTCGAGCCGGTCACGGTCGCCGGGTCCGAGGTGGAGTTCGCGACCCTGCACAACCAGGACGTGGTCAAGGCCAAGGGGGTGCTGATCGGGGACACCGTCGTGATCCGCAAGGCCGGCGACGTCATCCCCGAGATCCTGGGCCCGGTGGTCGACCTGCGGGACGGCGGCGAGCGGGAGTTCGTGATGCCGGCCGAGTGCCCCGAGTGCGGCACGGCCCTGCAGCCCGCCAAGGAAGGCGACATCGACCTGCGGTGCCCCAACAACCGCTCCTGCCCCGCGCAGATCCGTGAGCGGCTGTTCTACCTCGCCGGTCGCAAATGCCTGGACATCGAGAATTTCGGATATGTCGCGGCCACCGCCCTGAGCCAGCCGCTGGAGCCCACCGAGGCGCCGCTGAAGGACGAGGGCGATCTGTTCGGCCTCTCCGTCGAGCAGCTGCTGCCCATCAAGTCGTACGTCCTCGACCCCGATTCCGGGCTGCCCAAGCGCGACCCGAAGACCGGCGAGGAGAAGGTCGTCACGTTCTTCGCCAACCAGAAGGGCGAGCCGAAGAAGAACACCCTCGCGATGCTGGAGAACATCCAGGCCGCCAAGGAGCGCCCGCTGGCCCGCATCCTGACCGGTCTGTCCATCCGGCACGTGGGGCCCGTGGCGGCCGAGGCGCTGGCGCGGGAGTTCCGCTCGATCGACCGCATCCGGGACGCGGAGGAGGCCGAGCTGGCCGCCGTGGACGGCGTCGGGCCCACCATCGCCGCGTCGTTGAAGCAGTGGTTCGCCGAGGACTGGCACCGCGAGATCATCGAGAAGTGGCGGGCCGCCGGCGTCCGAATGGAGGAGGAGCAAACGGGTGACGAGGGCCCGCGCCCCCTCGAAGGCGTCACCGTCGTCGTAACGGGCACACTTCAGTCACACACAAGAGATGGCGCGAAAGAGGCCCTCCAGAACCTCGGAGCGAAGGTGACCGGTTCCGTTTCGAAGAAGACCGGTTTCGTGGTGGTGGGCGACAACCCCGGTTCGAAGTACGACAAGGCGATGCAGTTGAAGGTCCCGGTACTGGACGATGACGGCTTCGCGGTGCTGCTGGAACAGGGTCCCGAGGCGGCACGAGCGGTAGCTGTCACTCCGCCTGAGGAGGAGTGAGGTGTCACCCCATCGGCGCATACCAGATTGATCCAGGATGCCGGGTCGCATTCGGGCAACCGTCGCCGATCGCTGCCCGCGGCGGCCTTCCGCGGCCTACTGTTGAGGAGTGCGCCTGCCGTGGCGCGGGCACAGCCGGCTGTGAGAGGGATCGGAATGAAACCGACCGACAGCGCCGCTCCGGCGTCGCGGCTCCGGCAGCTCGTCGTGCCCGCGTTGCCCGCGGCCATCGTCACCGTGGCGAGCCTCGCGCTCGCCACGGGCGTGTTCCGGACTCTGGGCGTAGGTGACGCGCTGTTCCCCGGAGGCTCGGTGGGATGGTCGCTGGCGATCCTGACCGGCGTCATCGTCGGCCACCTCGTCGCCCTCGGCCGCGACCGCTGGTGGGGCGGCACGGGCTCCGGCGCGGCGCTCGCCCTCGCCGTCCTGCTGCTGTACGGCTGGGTCCCGGCCACCCTGGTCAGCCTCTCCGTCGTCATGCTGGTCGGCGCCGCCCGCCGGCACCGCTGGCGGCAGGCCGTGGTGCACGGCGCCGTCGACGTCCTCGGCATCGGCGCCGCGGCGCTCGGCCTCGCCGCGTTCGGCGTGGTCTCCACCGTCCGCCAGCCGTGGACCCCGCTCGCCTGGGACCTCTCCGTCCTCCCCGAAGTGGTCGTCACCGCGGGCGGTTACCTCTTCGTCAGCCGTGGCCTGCTGTGGCTCAGCCTCACCCCGCGCAGCGGCCAGCTCCCCGCCATCCCCCGCACCGCGGTCGTCCGCCAGGCCCTGGTCGGCATCGCCCTGCTCGGCATCGCCCCGCTGATCGCCGTCTGCGCGGTCAACGCCCCGTTGCTGCTGCCGCTGTTCGCGGTCCCGCTGATCGCGCTGGACTCCACGCTCTGGATAGCCCGGGCCCGCGCCGAGGAGCAGCTGCGCGACCCGCTCACCGGCCTGCCCAACCGCCAGTGGCTGCTGGAGCGCACCTGGACCGCGTTGGACGAGGCCGAGCGGATCGGCGCCCGCTCGGCCCTGGTCCTCATCGACCTGGACCGCTTCCGCTCCGTCAACGACACCCTCGGCCACCTCGCCGGCGACCGCCTGCTGCTGCAGATCGCCGACCGGCTGCGGCACGCCCTCCCGCGCGGCGCCGAGGCGGCCCGGCTCGGCGGCGACGAGTTCGCCGTCCTGCTGCCCACCACCGACTCCCTCACCAGCTCCCAGCGGGTGGCCCGCAATCTCGTCGCGGCCCTCAGTTCCCCGCTGGACCTCGACGGGCTGACCCTCGTGCTCGAAGCCAGCGCGGGGGTCGCCGTCTTTCCCGACCACGCCCTGGACGCCGAAGGCCTGCTGCGCCGCGCCGATGTGGCGATGTACCAGGCCAAGCGGGACCGCAGCGGCGTCGAGCTCTACGAGGCCAAGCGCGACGGCAACACCCCCGACCGGCTCGGCCTGCTGGGCGATCTGCGGCGCGCCCTGGACGCCGGCGACGTCGAGCTGCACTACCAGCCCAAGGTGGGATTCGACGGACATGTCGCCGGGCTGGAGGCACTGGTCCGCTGGGTGCACCCCGACCGCGGCCGGGTACCCCCCGACGAGTTCATCGCGATCGCCGAGTCCTCCGGCCTGATGCCCCGGCTCACCGAGTACGTCCTGGAAACCGCGCTCGCCCAGGTGGCGCGCTGGCGCGCGATGGGCCTGGAGGTCCCGGTCGCGGTCAACGTCTCCCCCCGCGACGTGCACTCCCCGGGCTTCGCCGGCGCCGTCGCGGCCCGGCTCGCCCGACATCGCGTCCCACCGGGCGCCCTCCAACTGGAGATAACCGAGCACGTCCTGCTGGAGGATCCACAGCGGGCCGCCGACACGCTCGCCGGGCTCACCGCCCACGGCGTGAAGATGTCGCTGGACGACTTCGGCACCGGCTACTCCTCCCTCGTCCACCTCCGCCGCCTCCCGGTCAGCGAGCTGAAGATCGACCGCTCCTTCGTGGCCCGGCTGGCCGTCGACACGGAGGACGCCGAGATCGTCCGCTGCACCCTCGACCTGGCCCATTCGCTCGGCCTCCTGGTCGTCGCCGAGGGCGTGGAGGACGACGAGACCTGGGAACGGCTGCGCGACCTCGGTTGCGACGCCGTCCAGGGCTGGCTGGTGGCGGCCGCGATGCCGCCCGACGAGACCACGGCCTGGCTGAGGGCCCGCGGTGAGCACGGTTGGCACCGCGAATCGGAGACGGCCGCCCTGGCGGCGGAGAAGGCAGCCGAGCGCCCTTCCGGACAGGTCCTGAACTGACCCGGCCACCGGCCGTCCCGTGTCCCCGCTCCGAACTCAGCGAAGCCGAGAACACCAGCGAACCCGAAACGGACAGCGAACCCGAGATCACCAGCGAAGCCGAAGCCGACCGCGAAGCCGTAGCCGAAGCCGACCGCGAAACCCAAGGCGAAGCCGACAGCAATACCCAAGCCGACAGCGAAGCCGACGAAGCAGCCGACGACGGTCGAGCCGAAGCAACCGACGACAGCCGAGCCGAAGCCGCCGCGGAAGCCGCAGAAAGCGGCGAACCGGAGGACGACGGCGACCGGCCCGACGGGCCCGATCAGGCCCCCGAGCCCCGCTGACCGGGGCGCGCCCGCCCGCGCGGGCCGCGCCCCGGTGAAACGGTTTCGCGGCCGCTGACCCGTACGCCATAGGATTGGGCCGGAAAAAGTTCACCGGAGTGCTCGCCGAGACCACTCCACGGGGAACACTCCGCCCAGAACACTCCGCCAAGAACACCAGAGGATCTCTGCATGCCTGGCATCACGCGCGAGGAGGTCGCCCACCTCGCCCGGCTGGCACGTCTGGAGCTGAAGGACGAAGAGCTCGACCACTTCGCCACCCAGCTCGACGACATCATCGGCGCGGTCGCCCGCGTCTCCGAGGTCGCCGACCAAGACGTTCCGCCGACCTCCCACCCGCTGCCCCTGACCAACGTCATGCGGCCGGACGAGGTCCGTCCGTCGCTGACCCCCGAGCAGGCGCTCTCCGGCGCCCCGGCCCAGGAGCAGCAGCGTTTCAAGGTGCCGCAGATCCTGGGGGAGGAGTGACCGACATGGCCGACCTGATCAAGCTCACCGCCGCCGAGATCGCGGCCAAGATCGCCTCCGGCGAGCTCACCGCCGTCGAGGTGACCGAGGCCCACCTGGCCCGCATCGAGGCCGTCGACGAGAAGGTGCACGCCTTCCTCCACATCGACCGCGAGGGCGCGCTGGCGCAGGCCCGCGCCGTCGACGAGAAGCGGGCCCGCGGCGAGGAGCTCGGCCCGCTGGCCGGCGTCCCGCTCGCGCTCAAGGACATCTTCACCACCGAGGGCGTCCCGACCACCGTCGGTTCCAAGATCCTCGAAGGCTGGATCCCGCCGTACGACGCCACGGTCACCAAGAAGCTCAAGGCCGCCGACGTCGTCATCCTCGGCAAGACCAACATGGACGAGTTCGCCATGGGGTCCTCCACCGAGAACAGCGCCTACGGCCCGACCGGCAACCCCTGGGACCTGACCAAGATCCCCGGCGGCTCCGGCGGCGGCTCCTCCGCCGCCCTCGCCTCCTTCGAGGCCCCGCTCGCCATCGGCACGGACACCGGCGGCTCCATCCGCCAGCCCGCCGCCGTCACCGGCACGGTCGGCGTCAAGCCCACCTACGGCGGCGTCTCCCGCTACGGCATGGTCGCCTTCTCGTCCTCCCTCGACCAGGGCGGGCCCTGCGCCCGTACGGTCCTGGACGCCGCGCTGCTCCACGAGGTGATCGCCGGGCACGACCCGATGGACTCCACCTCCATCGACGCCCCCGTCCCGCCGGTCGTCGAGGCGGCCCGCAACGGCAGCGTCGAGGGCATGCGGGTCGGCGTCGTCAAGCAGTTCCGCGGCGAGGGCTACCAGGCCGGCGTGCTGCAGCGCTTCGACGAGTCGGTCGCGCTGATGAAGGAGATGGGCGCCGAGATCGTCGAGCTGGACTGCCCGTCCTTCGACCTCGCGCTCGCCGCGTACTACCTGATCGCGCCGTCCGAGTGCTCCTCCAACCTGGCCCGCTTCGACGCCATGCGCTACGGCCTGCGGGTCGGCGACGACGGCACGAAGTCCGCCGAGGACGTCACCGCCCTGACCCGCGAGGCCGGCTTCGGCCCCGAGGTCAAGCGCCGGATCATGCTCGGCACCTACGCGCTGAGCTCCGGCTACTACGACGCGTACTACGGCTCCGCCCAGAAGGTGCGGACGCTGATCACCCGCGACTTCGAGAAGGCCTTCGAGCAGGTCGACGTGATCGTCTCGCCGACGACGCCGACCACCGCCTTCCCGATCGGCGAGCGTGCCGACGACCCGATGGCGATGTACCTCGCCGACGTGTGCACGCTCCCCGTCAACCTGGCAGGCAACGCAGCCATGTCGCTGCCCTGCGGACTGGCACCCGAGGACGGGCTGCCGGTGGGCCTGCAGATCGTCGCCCCCGCCATGAAGGACGACCGGCTCTACAAGGTCGGCGCCGCGGTCGAGGCCGCGTTCACCGCCAAGTGGGGTCACCCGCTGCTTGAGGAGGCACCGTCACTGTGAGTGGAAAGCTCGCCAAGGCCAAGGGCTTCAAGAAGTCCAAGCCCGGTACGTACCTGTCCATCGGCACCACGCTGTTCGGCGCGGTGAGCGTCGTCAAGCAGGCGAAGAAGGCGCGGGTGGAGCAGGACACGCTCCAGCTGGTCGACGCCGTCGTCTCCGCCGCCGCCATCGTCACCGGCGTCGCCCTGCTCATCCGCGAACTGCGCCGTCTGGGCGACGACGACGTCCTCGCGGACTGACCGGCGCCGGACCCTGAGAGGTTAGTTTCACCGTGACTGTCACCGACCTGGTGTCGTACGAGGACGCGCTGGCCGCCTACGACCCCGTCATGGGGCTCGAGGTCCACGTCGAACTCGGCACCAAGACCAAGATGTTCTGCGGGTGTTCCACCGCCCTCGGCGCCGACGCCAACGCGCAGACCTGCCCCACCTGCCTCGGCCTGCCCGGCTCGCTCCCGGTCGTCAACGCGACCGGCGTCGAGTCGGCGATCAAGATCGGCCTGGCGCTCAACTGCAAGATCGCGGACTGGTGCCGCTTCGCCCGGAAGAACTACTTCTATCCGGACATGCCGAAGAATTTCCAGACCTCCCAGTACGACGAGCCGATCGCCTTCGACGGTTACCTCGACGTACAGCTGGAGGACGGCGAGGTCTTCCGGGTGCACATCGAGCGCGCCCACATGGAGGAGGACACCGGCAAGTCGACGCACGTCGGCGGCGCCACCGGCCGCATCCACGGCGCCCGGCACTCCCTCCTGGACTACAACCGCGCCGGCATCCCGCTCATCGAGATCGTCACCAAGCCCATCGAGGGCGCGGGCGAGCGGGCCCCCGAGGTCGCCAAGGCGTACGTCGCCGAACTGCGCGAGCTCATCAAGGCGCTCGGCGTCTCCGAGGCCCGCATGGAGCAGGGCCAGATGCGCTGCGACGTGAACCTCTCGCTGCGCCCCAACGGCACCGAGAAGTTCGGCACCCGCTCGGAGACCAAGAACGTCAACTCGCTCCGCTCCGTCGAGCGCGCCTGCCGCTTCGAGATCCAGCGCCACGCGGCGGTGCTCTCCTCCGGCGGCACGATCGTCCAGGAGACCCGCCACTTCCACGAGGAGGACGGCTCCACGACGCCCGGCCGGATCAAGGAGGAGGCGGAGGACTACCGCTACTTCCCCGAGCCGGACCTCGTCCCGGTGGCCCCCTCCCGCGAGTGGGTCGAGGAACTGCGCGCGACCCTGCCCGAACTGCCGCGCCTGCGCCGCAACCGCCTCCGCGAGGAGTGGGGCGTCAGCGAGCACGACATGCAGTCGATCCTCAACGCGGGTGCGGTCGACCTGATCGTCGCCACCGTCGAGGCCGGTGCGGACGCCGCCGCGGCCCGTAAGTGGTGGATGGGCGAACTGGCCCGCCGCGCCAACGAGGACGGCATCGAGCTGGCTGCCCTGCCGATCACCCCCGAGCAGGTCGCGCGGGTCGCCGAGCTCGTCGCCAAGGGAGACCTGAACGACAAGCTGGCCCGTCAGGTCATCGAGGGCGTTCTCGCCGGCGAGGGCACCCCGGACGAGGTCGTCGAGAAGCGCGGCCTGAAGGTCGTCTCCGACGAGGGCGCCCTGGGCACCGCCGTCGACGAGGCGATCGCCGCCAACGCCGCCATCGCCGACAAGATCCGCGGCGGCAAGGTGGCCGCGGCCGGCGCCCTGGTCGGCGCGGTCATGAAGGCCACCCGCGGCCAGGCCGACGCGGCGCGGGTCCGTGAACTGATCCTGGAGAAGCTGGGCGTCGAGGGCTGATCCGGCTCTGCCGGGTTGTCTGCTTCAGCGGCCGTCCTCCTCCGGGAGGGCGGCCGCTGCGCGTACGACCGGATGATGCGGGCGCGGAATGCCGGGCCCGGGCCGGATGCTGTGCAAGGGTACGGATCTTCATCCCTCAGCCAGTGGAGGAACGGGTGCAGGAGGAACGCGTGCAGCACGAGGGTCTCGCCTCGCGGATCGGACGGATCGGGGTCTGGCACGGCGGACTCGGCCGGGAACCGGCGGCAACCGCCCGCCGGGCGGCCGCCGAGATCGAGCAACTCGGCTACGGCGCCCTGTGGTTCGGTGAGGGTCCCGCCACCAAGGAGGCGTTCAGCCACGCCGGACTCCTCCTCGCCGCCACCGAACGCCTCACCGTCGCCACCGGCATCGCCAACATCTGGGGCCGCGACGCCGCAGCGGCGAACGGCGCCGCACACACCCTCGCCGAGGCGTACGACGGCCGCTTCGTCCTCGGCCTCGGCGCCAGCCACGCCCCGATCGTCAGCCTCCGCGGCCACACCTACACCAAGCCGCTGGCCGCCATGCGCGCGTACCTCGACGCGATGGACCGCGCCCCCTACGAGGGCCCGCTCACCGACCCCGCACCGCCCCGCGTCCTGGCAGCCCTCGGCCCGAAGATGCTCGAACTCGCCCGGGACCGCGCGGCCGGCGCCCACCCGTACTTCGTCCCCACGGAACACACCGCGCGCGCCCGCGAGATCCTCGGACACGGCCCGCTGCTCGCCCCCGAACAGGCCGTCCTCCTGGAGACCGACCCGGCCAAGGCCCGGGCCCTGGCCCGCGAGCACCACACCCGCTTCTACCTGCAACTCCCCAACTACGTCGGCAATCTGCGCCGCTTCGGCTTCGACGACGACGACTTCACGGACGGCGGCAGCGACCGCTTGGTCGACGCGCTCGTGGCCTGGGGCGACGCGGACACCGTCCGGCGGCGCGTACAGGACCACCTCGACGCGGGCGCCGACCACGTGGCGATCCAGCCCCTGGCCGCCGATCGGGGCCTGGGCCTGGACCAACTCCGGGAACTGGCACCGGCGTTGATCGAGAACTGATGCGTCCGGGCGGCCCCTCAGACGAGGTCGCGTGCGCCGGTCTGCTCGGTCTGCTCGGTCGGCTCGGCTGGGGTGTCCTTGTGGCTGATCGCCAGATAGCCCACGAGCAGCACGATCGGGACCGTGAGCGCGAGCGTGGCCGGCCCCGTCCCCCAGCCGAGGCCACCGTGAGCGGTGGAGACGCCCATCCAGTCGGCGAAGGAGGCCCCGAGCGGGCGGGTCAGCACATACGCCCCCCAGAAGGCGGCGACGGCGTTCAGACCGAGGAACCGGCCGGACAGTGCGGGCACCGCGATGAGCGCGGCGAACAGGATGCCGGAGGGCAGATATCCCAGATGAAGGGTGCCCGCGGTGAGGTCGCCCACCGCGGTGCCCAGCGCGAAGGTGGCGAGCACCGTCGCCCAGTAGAACGCTTCCCGGCGCCGGGTGCGGACGCTGTGGATCGAGAGTGTCCCCTCGGCCCGGTACCAGGCCGTCAGGAGGGCGGCCAGCGCGACGGTGAAGGCGACCGCCGAGACCGTGTAGGGGATGCCGGCGATGACGTGTACCACGTCGGCGGCCATCGTGCCGAACACGCTGACCATGACGATCGCGGACCAGTACGTCCACGGCCGGTAACGGGTGGCCCGGAACTGGAGGGCCAGGAAGAGCACGAACCCGGCCAGTCCGAGGCAGCCCGCCGGTATCGGCCCGAGCGTCCGGCCGAGGTAGTCCGAGGCCGTCTCGCCCATGCCGGTGGTGAGGACCTTCACTCCCCAGAACAGGGCCGTGACCTGCGGCACCTTGCTCCATCCGGCACCCGGTCCCGCGTGGGGCAGGGGCTCGTGCCCCCGCCCTTCCCCCGTCGTGGGCAGGGTCGTCGCCCCGCCGGTCGACTGCGCCATCGTTCCGTCCGCCTTCCCGGCGCGGTACGTCGCGCCTGGGCAACCAACTGCACATCGGGCGCCGTTCAGCGGACCACGCGTGGTCGGCGGCCGCTGCCCAGCGATCTTTCGTCTACAGGACTGTAGACGATGGCGGGTGTGCGTCACGCACGGCGGGGGTGGGGGAGACCGCCTCACGGGCGAAGAGCGAGTACTGGCGCGCCGCAGCCGGAACGTGGTCGCCACCCACCGAGGGCGGAGACCCGCGGCCTGTCCGTACCCAGACCTCGGTGGCGCATGGCGCCGCTGACCGATCAGGCGGAGGCGGTGGCGAGGGCGAGGAACTCGGCCCATGCACCGGCGCTCAGTGTGAGCGTGGGCCCTTGCGGGTTCTTGGAGTCGCGGATGTGGATGGTGGGGTGGGGGGATGAGCTGGCGGCGACTTCGAGGCAGTTGCCGCCTTCGCTGGCGCTGTAGCTGGACTTGAACCAGGCCATGTCGCCGATTGCTGGGCTGCTCATGCCTCTCCCGCCAGTTCGTCAAGCAGGCCGATGCTGTCTTCAGGAGCGAGTGCCTGCGACCGCAGCATCCCATACTTCTGTTGGAGCAGACTGACCTCGTCCGGGTCATCAACGAGATAGCTGACTCGTTGGCCTTCGATATAAGCCAGTTGACCGTGCTCCGGTGTTTCGAGCAGGACGATTGGCCCATCCAGGCCGGCGTGCTTTGCGCGAGAAGTGGACATGATCTGAAGCCCGACGAACGGCAACTCCGCACACCGTCGCAGATGCCTGATCTGCTCGCGCAAGATGTCCGCATCCCCGATCGGCCGCCGAAGAACCACCTCCTCCACGATGAAGTTCAAGACGGGCGATGGATCCCGATGCAGCAACTGCTGCCGATCGAGTCGGGCGGAGAGCCGCTCGTCCGCCTCCGGTTCGCTGATGGGCGGGAACAGGCAGGAGAAGACGGCGCGGGCGTAGTCCGCGGTCTGCAGCAGGCCAGGCATGACGTGGTTCTCGTACGAGAGCAGTGACAGCGCGTCCGCTTCGTACTCGACGAAGTCCTGCACGAAGGCCGGAAAGCGCTCCTTGTGCGGCACCTTCGCCACCGCGACTGCCAATGCCCCCTTCGTGTCGAGGAGTTCATCCAGCGTCTCGGCCAGATCGATCTTCAGTGGTCTGCGGCCCTGCTCGATGGAGCCGATGGTGTCCTCATGGAGCCCGACCCGCTCGGCAAGGCCGGGTTGAGTGATGCGGGCGGCCCGCCGGAAGTGGCTCAGCTGGGCTCCGATCACGTGCCAGGACGTGATCCTCTTCGGTTTGTTCGCCGGGTGCATGCGGCTTGCCTTCCCCCCGTCGTGACTGTCTGATGCGGCGCGGAGTCGTACATCGAATCTGTACGACTTCACGCTGTGGTCCAGCGTAATCACAGGGTGTGACAGTGCTGCCATGTACAAGGAGATTCAGGCTCTCTGCACCCGCTCGGCGTTCTACCTCCGGGAGCGCCGTTCCGTGTCCCTGGCCAGGGAGTTCGCCCGTACCACGCTCGCCGACTGGGATCTGAAACTACGCACGGACGACATCGTGCTCTGCGTGAGCGAACTGGCCACCAACGCCCTGCTGCACGGCGCCCCACCGGGGCGCGGTTACCGGCTGTGGCTATCGCTGGGGGCCGCGGACGGACCGCTGCGCGTCGAGGTGCACGACAGCGGGGACGGGGAGCCGTACGCAACGGAGGCGACCGTGGGCGCGGAGTGCGAGTCCGGTCGCGGGCTGCTGCTGGTGGAGGCGCTCGCCGACCGGTGGGGCGTCGGCGAGCGCGTACCCGGGAAGATCGTGTGGTGCGAATTCCGCTGTGCCGACGGGCGTTACGGCAGTCCGTGAACGTATGGGCCGACCGCCGACGACCAGGCGTTGCCGTTCGCCGCGTCCCAGTTGGTGGACCAGGTCATGGCACCGCGCACACCCGGATAGGTCTTCGCCGGTTTGAAGGAGCCGCAGCTCGTCCCCCTGGCGAGGCAGTCCAGGGCGGCGTTGACGACGCTCGGGGCGACGTAGCCGCTGCCCGCGCCCCGTGTGGAGGCGGGCAGGCCCAGGCCCACCTGGGACGGGTCGAGGCCACCTTCGAGCTGGATGCAGGCCAAGGCGGTGAGGAAGTCCACGCTCCCCTGGGAATACACCTTTCCGTCGCACCCCAACATCGACCCACTGTTGTAGTACTGCATGTTGACGACGGTGAGGATGTCCTTCACGTTCAGCGCCGTCTGGAAATAGCTGCCGGACGTCGACTGCATGTCGATCGTCTGCGGCGCCATGGTGAGGACGAGCTTCCCGCCCGCCTTCTGGGAGAGCGAGCGCAGCGCCTGCGACATGTACGTCGGGTTCAGGCCGTTTTCGAGGTCGATGTCGACGCCGTTGAAGCCGTACTGCTGCATCAGCGCGTACACGCTGTCGGCGAAGTTGGCGGCCGAGGCGGAGTCGTTGACGGAGACCGTGCCCTTCTCGCCGCCGACGGAGATGATGACCGACTTGCCGCCCGCCTGCTTGGCCTTGATGTCGGCCTTGAACTGGTCGACGGTGTAGCCGCCGAGACCGGCCGAATCGAGGGTAAAGGTGACCGCACCGGGCGTGGTCGTCGCGTCGGCGAAGGCGACCGCGATGATGTCGTACTGGTTCGGAACGTCGCTGATCTTCTGGACCGTCGCGCCGTTGTTGAAGTTCTGCCAGTAGCCGGTGACCGCGTGCTTGGGGGCGGAGGGGTCGGTTCCGCCGCCTGACGGGGAGGTCGTGACGCTGATCTCGGCCGAACGGGCCGACTCACCGGCCGCGTTGGTCGCGGAGACCTGGAAACGGTAGCTGGTGGAGGGGCTCAGTCCGGTCACCGTCGCGGACGTCCCGCTCACCGTCCGGTCCTTGGTGCCGTCGCGGTAAACGGTGTATCCGGTGGCGCCGGAGACCGGGTTCCAGGAGAGGGCGACCGAGGACGAGGTCACAGAACCGGCGGTGAGGCCGCCGGGGGCCGCCGGGACCTGGGGGTCGGGGTCGGTGCCGCCACCGCCGTCCGGCCCCAGCACACTGAAGTCGTCGGCGTAGTAGGCGGGTTGGGCGTACCAGCCATGGGTGTAGACGGTCACGGAGGTCGTGTTCGGGCCGGTGGTGAAACTGGTGGCAAGCTGCTGCCATCCGGTGGCTGACGGCGTCCAGGTGGAGACGTCCGTCGTTCCGGTGCCGGACGCTCCCAGGTAGACGTACGAGCCCTGCACGTACGCGCTGAGCCGGTACGTCGCGTTCGGCTTGACGGCGACGGTCTGGGAGCAGGTGGCGTTGTCCGAGGCGGTGGGGGTCGCCTTGAGGGCGGCGGCGCCGCCGTGCACGGGGGAGCCGACGGAGGCCCCACTGCCCGCCGAACAGGTCCAGTTGCTCAGACCGGACTCATAGCCGGCGTTCTTGGCCACGTTGACGTCGGCGGCGGTGGCCGGGGTGGCCGCCGACATGCCGGCCGCCGCACTGGCGAGGACCACCAGAAGTGTGCTGAACAGGCGTCTGTGGTGCCTGTTGTGTCTGTGGCGCGAGGGTCTGATGCGGGTGGGTGCTGCGGTGCGAGGCATACCTGTCTCCTGTGCCGAAAGGGGGAGCCCGAGGACTGCACGAGACGGTGGCCACCGCTGACGAGAGCCGTTGCCGACCCTGCGCCCAGAATGGTTCAGACCAATACGCCGGTCAAGAGGTGTGACGCGGACGGACGGACGGGCCTGCCGGGGCGGCTGCGACCGGCACGGAGGGTGGGTTCGGGTGCGGGGGTGGCTCGCGGGGGCGGCCGCCAGTATTGCGAGCGATTCCCCTCCTCGCCCAAACAGCAAGGTAATTGAAGCCAAAAGGAACTGCGGGCCGGTTTCCTGTGGTCCGGCCTTTCGCTCCACCTTCCCGCCGCGTCCCCAGCCCCGTTGTCAGTGCCGTATGCGAAAGTATGTATGGCAGTTGAGTAGGGAATCGGGGGAGGGCTCGGTCCGTTATGTCGTTGATCGATGAGGTGGCGGCGATTCATGCCGGTCAACCAGATCCGGCCGCACTCGTGGGGGAATTCCGGCGCACCCATGTCTTGATTCCGGCGGTCAACGACACCCTCCTCTCGGCGGACTTGGACGGCATCCGCTGGCTGTACGCCTTCACCGACGAGGAGGCGCTGTCCCGCTTCGCGCTGGGCCGCGGCGCCGAGCCCGGCACGGAGTGGCAGTACCTGTCCGTGTCCGGCGCTCGCGTCCTTGACGTGCTGATTCCCGCCATCGAGGGCCCTACAGGGGTGGCCCTGGACGCGGGCAGCGAGCAGGGCGCGCTGTTCCCGCCGGTGCGCGGAATCGTGCCCGACCGGGTGGCCATCGACACCCCACCCGTTGTGTCTGCCCTGCCCACTGACGACATATCGGACGCATCGGTGCGCGGAGAGGGAGCGTAAATGGGCCTGATAGGCGGAAACGGCTACCAGCTTGAGCCGGAGGCGTTCGAGCAACTCACCAAGGGAATCAGGGCGGCAACGTCCGAGCTCAAAGAACTGGGCTTCGACGTGGAGGCCCAACTGGGGCGCGGTTTCGACCGATTGTCGCTGGACAACATGGAATGCGGCGACGACGGCCTGGCCGCCGCCCTGGACTCGTTCTGCGACCGCTGGGGCTGGGGCGTGCGCACCCTGATGCAGGACGCCAACGAATTCTCCAAGAAGCTGGGTATTACGGCTGGCATTTACTACGAGCAGGAGCAGTACGCCTCGGACGCCCTGAAGCAGACCGTGAACGCGGCGATGGGCGATCCGAACCTGACCGCGGAGAAGTTGCACAAGAGGTCCTGGGACAAGGTCATCGACGACAACCCGATCTCCCAGGTGGCCAACGCCGACTTCGACCCGCACTCCGAGGCGTCGCGCGAATCGCGCGAGCAGATGCTGCAGGCGGGCGACCAGCTCCTCCAGGACGCGCACTCGGTCCCGGACCGGATCAAGAACGGCGGGGAGGACGTCGAGGTCACGACGGGGTTCTACGAGGCGGGGACGTCGCAGGGAGAGCAGGGCCGACAGGGCCGGCAGCAGGGCCAGGGGGGTAACGGCAAGTGAGCATCTTCGGTGATGCCATCGACGCGGTCGGCGAGGGCGCGAGCAAGGTCACGGGCGCGATCGAGCGCGGCGCGGGGGAGGTGGTGGAGAAGGGTTCCGAGCTGGCCGGTGATGCGCTGGAGACGGCCGGTCTGGACGATGCGGCGCACGCGGTCCGTAGTGGCGGCGCGAAGGTGGCCGGCGCCCTCGGGGCACACGTCGACGAGCGTCAACTCGGCGAGACCGAGGACCCCAAAGAACTCATCCACGGCGACCCGGGAAAGATCGCCGAGACCGCCGCCCACCTCAAGGACTTCTCCGCGGCGTTCGACCGGGTGGCGAACGGTATGCGCAAGCTGGGCTCGGGCCAGCACTGGAGCGGCAAGGCGGCCGATGCCTTCCGTGAGGCGTTCGACATGCACCCCAAGCAGTGGATGCACGCCGCCGATGCCTGCGGTGATGCCGCCAAGGCGCTGGCGTCATACGTCGAGACGGTGATCTGGGCGCAGCACAAGGCCGCCGAGGCGATCGAGAAGTACCACAACGCCCAAGAGGCCACCCGTTGTTCCTTCGAGGCGTACAAGGCGAAGCTCGACAGATACAACGCCCAGGCCGATGCCTACAACGCCGCCGTCGACCAGGGCCAGGACCCCGGCCCCATGCCACAGGAACCCACCGTCGAGGTCGACCCGGGCGCCGAGGGCCGCGAGGCGGCCCAGGACATGCTCAAGGAGGCCCGCAGCCAACGCAACGAGGCCGCCGAGCACGCCCGCAATGCCATCAAGGCTGCCTTGGCGCACGCGCCCGAGAAGCCGGCCCTGACCCAACTCGCGGGCGCGGCCCTCAAGGACGGCGGAGAGGCGCTCGTCCTGGAGCACCTGCACATAGCCGGCGGCGCATTGAAGGCGGGCGCGGACACCCTCAAGCTGGGCCGCAAGATCAATCCGCTGGACCCGTACAACGTCACGCACCCGTTCCAGTTCATGGACAACACCGCGATGACCCTCATGGGGCTGGCTCAGGCACCACTCCACCCGGTGGAGACGGCCAAGGGGATGCTGGGCTCGGGCTGGGGCAGCGATCCCTTCGATGCCTACGGTTCTGCGTTGGTGAACGTCCTAGGGGGAAAGGGGGCGGGCGGGCTCGGCAAGAGCGCAGCCAAGGCGGGCGCGAAGGAGGCCGCCGAGAACGCGGCCCGCACCGCGGCCAAGGAGGGCGGCAAGCGCACCGTCCGGGACCGGCTGCGCGAGATGTGGTCCAAGAAGACCTGTGGTGACCCGATCGACATGGCCACCGGCCGGATGGTCCTGCCGCAAACGGACATCACCCTCCCCGGCAGCCTCCCGCTCTCCTTCTCGCGCACCTTCGAATCGTCCTACCGGACCGGCCGCTGGTTCGGCCCCACCTGGATGTCCACGGTCGACCAGCGCCTGGAGATCGACTCCGAGGGCGTCATCCTCATCGGCGAAGAGGGCAACTTCCTCTGCTACCCCCACCCGGCGGTGGGCGTCCCCACCCGCCCCGTGGAGGGCGACGGCGCGCCCCTCGAACTCACCCCCGACGGCGACTACCTCCTGTCCGACCCGGTGACGGGCCTACGCCGCTACTTCACCACCTACACCGACAACCTCGCCGTCCTCGACGAGATCACCGACCGGCACGGCAACCACCACACCTTCGATTACACCGAAGACGGCACCCCGCTCGCCATCACCCACAGCGCCGGCTACCGCCTCCTCCTCACCACACAGGAGGGCCGCATCACCGCCCTCCACCTGGCCGGCGCCGCCCCCGACGGCAGTGACCAACTCCTGGTCACCTACGGCTACGACGAGCTCGGCAACCTCACCACCGTCACCAACTCCTCCGGCCTCCCCCTCCGCTTCACCTACGACGAGTCCGGCCGCATCACCTCCTGGACCGACACCAACAACAGCAGCTACCACTACGTCTACGACGACCAGGACCGCTGCATCACCCAGGGCGGCATCGAAGGCCACCTCCGCGGCGACTTCACCTGGGGCGACCCCGACCCGGAAACCGGCCTGCGCACCAACCAGCACCGCAATTCCCTCGGCCAGGTCACCACCTACCAGGTCAACGACCACCACCACATCGTCGCCACTACGGACCCCACCGGCGCCACCACCCGCACGGTGCGGGATGCGGGTCACCGAATCCTTTCCACCACCGACCCGCTGGGCCGCACGACCCACATCTCCTACGACGACGCCGGCCGCCCGGTAACCGTCACCCTCCCCGACGGCTCCACGTCCACGACGACCTACGACGCCGACGGCAACCCGGTTGCGGTCACCGGCCCGGACGGCACCACCTGGACCCACACCTACGACGAGAGCGGCAACCGCACCTCATCCACGGACCCCACCGGCGCCACCACCACCTACACCCACGACGCACTCGGCAACCTCGCCTCCGTCACCGACGCCCTGGGCAACACCACCCACCTCTACTGCAACAAGGCCGGCCTACCGCTCTCCGTCACCGACCCCCTCGGCGCGGTGACCCACTACCGCCGCGACGCCTTCGGCCGCACCACATCCATCACCAACCCTCTCGGCGAGACGACCCACATGATGTGGACGGTCGAAGGGAAACTGGCCGCCCGCATCGACCCCACCGGCGCCACCGAGGAGTGGACCTACGACGGTGAAGGCAACCGCACCTCCCACACCGACCCCATCGGCCAGACGACCACCTACGAGTACGGCCACTTCGACCTCCTGGTGGCCCGCACCGACCCCGACGGCGTCCGCCACGAGTTCGCCCATGACACCGAACTCCGCCTCACCCAGGTCACCAACCCCCAGGGTCTGACCTGGAACTACACCTACGACGCAGCAGGCCGCCTGCGGTCGGAGTCGGACTTCGACGACCGGGTGCTCACCTACACCCACGACCCCGCCGGCCAGCTCACCACCCGAACCAACACCCTCGGCGAGGTCACCACCTACACCCGAGACACCCTCGGCCGCATCACGCACAAGGACGCCGCGGGCCTCCTCACTACCTACACCCACGACGCCGCCGGCAACCTCCAGCAGGCCACCAACCCCGACGCGACGGTCACCTACACCCGCGACGTCCTGGGCCGCGTCACCGCCGAGACCGTCAACGGCCGCACCATGACGTTCACCTACGACGCCCTGGGCCGCCGCACCAGCCGCACCACCCCCACCGGCCACACCACCACCTATACCTACGACGCCGCCGGCAACCGCACCGCCATGGACATCGCCGGCCACGTCCTCACCTTCGACCACGACGCCGCCGGCCAGGAACTCACCCGCACCATCGGCGACAACCTCACCCTCTCCCACACCTGGGACCCCACCGGCCGCCTCACGTCCCAGTCCCTCACCACGGTCGGAACCGGCACGGCCCAAACTCCCCACACCGCCGCCGCAGAGGTGGAACAGGTCCTCTCCCGCTCCTACACCTACCGTCCTGACGGCCACCTCACCGCGATCGACGACTCCCACACCGGCCGCCGCACCTTCGACCTCGACCGCGCCGGCCGCGTCACCGCCGTCCACGCCACCGACTGGACCGAGACCTACGCCTACGACGCCGCCGGCAACCAAACCCACGCCACCTGGCCCGACCGCCACCCCAACCCCTCAGCCCGAGGCCAAAGGTCCTACGAAGGCACCAACATCACGCGGGCGGGCCGCATTCGCTACGAACACGACGCTTTGGGGCGCGTCACCCTCCGCCAAAAAACTCGCGTTTCCCGGAAGCCGGATACCTGGCGGTACAGCTGGAACGCGGAAGACCGTCTCACCATCGTCATCACCCCGGACGCCACCGTTTGGCGTTACCTCTATGATCCCGCTGGCCGCCGAATAGCCAAACATCGGCTCGCAAGCAACGCAGCCACAGTCGTCGAGCAAATAGATTTCACCTGGGATGGTCCCATGCTCGCCGAACAAAGCGCCCGCACGTCACTAGGTCAGGAATCTCTATCCCTTACCTGGGATCACCGCGATCTTACCCCCCTCACGCAAACCGAACGCAAAACGACCGTCCGGGCAGATGCGTCTCAACGGGAAATAGATCAGCGTTTCTTTGTCATCGCCACCGACTTGGTCGGCTGCCCCACCGAACTTGTCGACCCACGCGGCTTCATCGCCTGGCGCACCCGCACCACTCTCTGGGGCACTACCACCTGGAACCGCGACGCTACGGCCTACGTGCCCCTACGGTTCCCAGGCCAGTACTTCGACCTCGAAACGGGCCTGCACTACAACTTCCATCGGATTTACGACTCCGACAACGCGCGTTACCTCTCAGCGGATCCCCTCGGTCTTACACCTGGCCCCAACCCCGCTACCTATGTGCACAATCCGCACACTTGGACAGATGTCCTGGGGCTGTCGCCATGCGAATTGAACCGTCTTCTGTATGGAGGGCGACCCGGGGAAGGGCTGCCAGGAAGTGAGGGGATAGCGATCCCTCGGCGCCCGACAGTTCAAGAGATGGAGAATCTTACGGTGAAGCACGGCGTTGAGTTTGCCGTGACCTATAAATATGGTCCCGGGGTGAGTGGTGGAGGCGGGCAGTACCACTTGTACTCGGGTGTGGAGGCATCCGTTCAAGTGCCTCTTGAGGCAGACCGCATGTTTGTCTATCACACGCATCCCGGGGGGACGCCACGGCCCAGTAGCGCAGATAAAGCTCTGATGGGGCTTCTCGAAGACATGGGCTCGCCTCAGCGTATCTCGGAGGTGATTCCGGTCGGAGGTGGCAGGGCGATAGCATACGGAAGTGGACCATTCTACGGAGATCTGCCAAATGAGCGCTGACACGAAATCGTACGACTATCTTTGGACCACGGAACGCACGGACTGGGTTCTCATCAAGACGTCTAGAACGGTGGTTCCTGTGATCTACAACCGTTCTAGTCGGCGTGTATTGCTCATCGAGGATAATGATGTGCACGCCGCTGTCGTGGCCAAGATGAAAGGCGTAGGAATTGAGGTATTTGACTCCATTCCTCAATGAAGTAATGGTGCAAGTTCGCTTTCCATGTGTCGAGCCTGCCGCCGTGATCGTTGATACGGTCGATTGGCTCGGTCCGCGGAGTGGAGAGGTGCTGCGCGGCGATGTCCATGCGATGAAGAGTTCTCCAGACACCCTTAGCTGCCGCGTCCGGCAAGGAGTCGATCCGCTAGGGATGGTCGGCGCCGATGACCTGCGGGATAGCGTCAAGATTGCAGTGGCATCGAAAATGCTCTGCCGCTGCGTTTCCTGGGACTTCTCGCACGGCAGTCGGTTTCCAGCAAGCGAACCTGACGAGCTGGATAAGGATCAGGGTCGGCCTTCCCTGGCAGAATTCGCTGATACGTCGAGCAAGATTCGGTCCGAGGTGCAGGGGGTAACAACACACGGGCCACTCGATGGAGGGGCAGCGGAAGGAGCACGATCGATTAGTCGCTGGTGATCTCGCTTAGGGTCTGATCGGCGGATGGCTGCATGACTTTGCTCCAGGCGGGCCGTCGGGTCCCTATCCCCAAGCCTTTGTGGGGAATCCCACAAAAAGGTCAAAGGATCTTTTCCCGGTGTCACCCTGCTCTGATGGGGCCCGGCGTCGCGCCTAACCGGTGTGCGTGCGGGCCCGACCGTCCCCGTTCATAGCGCTCGGCACCACCCGTACCCGGGAGTTCTCGACGCACAACCCGGGAAGCGATCAACATAGTGACCGCTCTGGCTCGGTGGTGTCTCAGGCGCCGCTTCGTGGTGATCGTTCTTTGGCTTGCCGTGTTTGGGGGCGTGGGTGTGGCCGCGGGGGTGAGTGGGGCCGCGTACTCCACTGACTACGAGGTGCCGGGGACCGAGTCCGGGCGGGCGAGTGCGCTGATGGAGAAGGCGTTTCCGGGGGAGACCGGGGACAGCGACACCATCGTGTGGCACACGGATCACGGGACCGTGCGGGCCGGCGTGGTGGAGAAGACCATGCGGCAGACCCTGGAGAGGGTTGACGGGCTGCCCGGGGTCGCCGAGGTGCACAGTCCCTATGGGAAGCACAACCGGGGAGCGCAATCCCCCGGAGCGCGGCAGATCAGTGGGGACGGGCGGACCGCCTACGCCTCGCTCACCTTCGCGCGGTCGACCGAGGATCTGGACGCCGGGCAGGTCCGGAAGGTCGTCGAGGTCGCCCGGTCCGCTGCCGGCAACGGCCTTCAGGTGGAGCTCGGCGGGGCCGGGATCGCCGTGACCGAGGCGCCGCGGGCCCAGTTGCCGGAGCTCATCGGGCTCGGGGCGGCGGCCGTGGTGCTGTTCCTCGCGTTCGGGTCCCTGGCGGCGACCGCCCTGCCCATCGTTACCGCGGTAGCCGCCGTGGGCACCGCGTCGGCCGGGATCGCGTTGCTCAGTCATGCCATGACCGTGGCCGACTTCGCGCCGATGCTCGGGAGCCTGATCGGGCTCGGGGTGGGGATCGATTACGCGTTGTTCATCGTGACGCGGCATCGGAAGGGGCTCAGGGCGGGACTGCCGGTCGAAGAAGCGGCCGAGGGGGCCGTGGCGTCGTCCGGGCGGGCGGTGGTGTTCGCCGGGGCGACCGTGTGTATTGCGTTGCTGGGGATGCTGGTGCTGCGGCTGAGCTTCCTGAACGGAGTGGCGTTGGCCGCTTCGCTCACCGTCGTACTGACCGTGGCCGCCTCCGTGACCCTGTTGCCGGCCCTGCTGGGACTGATCGGGATGCGGGCGCTCGGGCGGCGGGAGCGGCGGAGGCTCGCCGGGGGCGGGCCGCGGCGGGAGGGACGTGCCGGGATGGCCGCCCGCTGGTCCGGGTTCGTCGAGCGGCACCCCAAGCTGCTGGGCGTGGTCGCGGCCGGTGTCATGCTCACCCTCGCGCTGCCCACGTTCGGGCTCCATCTCGGGACCTCCGACCAGGGCAACAATCCGGCCACCTCGACGACCCGTAAGGCGTACGACCTGATGGTGCGGGGCGGCCCCGGGGACGGTCACGGTGGCGGCTTCGGGCCGGGGGCCAACGGGCCGTTGACGCTGGTCGGCACGTTGGACGGGGCCAAGGACCGGATCGCGTTCGACAATCTGTCGCGGCAACTTCGCGGCACCCCCGGGGTGGCACAGGTCAGCGGGCCGGAATTCGACGGGAGCCGCGGCACCGGGGTACTGACCGTCGTTCCGGACAGTTCGCCGCAATCCCGGCAGACCTCCGACCTGGTGGAGCGGCTGCGGACCCATGAGCTGCCGAAGGCCGAGCGCGGCACCACGATGCGGGTGGCGGTCGGCGGGGTCACTGCCGGCTACGACGACTTCGCGTCCGTGATCGTCGGCAAGTTGCCGCTGTTCATCGGTGTCGTCATCGCGCTCGGATCCGTCCTGTTGCTGCTCGCCTTCCGGTCGCTGGCGGTGCCGCTCAAGGCCGCGCTGATGAACGTCGCCGCGGTCGCCGCCTCGTTCGGTGTCGTGGTCGCGATCTTCCAGTGGGGGTGGGGGAGCGAGCGGCTGGGGCTGGGCAGCGCGGGGCCGATCGAACCGTTCCTCCCGGTGATCATGGTGTCGGTACTCTTCGGGCTGTCCATGGACTACCAGGTGTTCCTGGTGTCGCGGATGTACGAGGAATGGCAGCTGACCGGGGACAACTGCCGGGCCGTGCGGGTCGGCCTGGCCGAGACCAGCCGGGTGATCAACTCGGCGGCGGTCATCATGATCGCGGTGTTCGCGGCCTTCGTGCTGAGCGGCGACCGGACGATCGCGATGTTCGGTATCGGGCTGGCGTCCGCCGTCGCCCTGGACGCGTTCGTGCTGCGTACGCTGCTGGTGCCGGCGCTGATGCACATGCTGGGCGGCGCCAACTGGTGGCTGCCGTCCTGGCTGGAGCGGTGGCTGCCCCGGATCAGTATCGAACCACCTGTGGGGCGGACGGGCGGGATGCCTGAGTTGTCCGACATGCCGGGGCTGCCCGGGCCCCGGGACGGCGAGCGGCCGCTGGTGGGGGCGTAGGGAAGGGCCCCGGCCGGCCCGTCCGCCGCCGTTCTCATCTCGTTCTCAGACGCGGCACCTACGGTCGCGCCCATGGGTACCACCAGGACCACCGACACGACCGACACGACCGATACGACCGCCACCGCCGATAAGCGAATCGACGACGAGACCGTGCCGGCGCAGGCCGTCGCCACGGAGGGCGGGACGGACGCCGAGGCGGCCCCGGAGGACGCGGGGGCCGCGCGCGAGGCCGAGGACACCGAGCCGGCCGACGAGGATGACGACGCTGCCGCTCCGCCCACCACCGGCATCGCCGCCGGTGCCGGCGCGGTCGTCGCCGCCGGGCTCGGTCTCGCCTCCGTCACCGGCACCTGGCTCGGCACACTGATGGCCGAGCGGCAGACGCTGATGGGGCAGATCAACCTCCAGGCCGGTAAGGCCACCGACCAGATCTCCGCCATGTACGGCACCCCCTGGCACACCACGGCCCTGGTCAACGGCGTCTTCGCGGTGCTGGCGGCACTGGTCGCCGCGGTGGTGCTGACCCGGCCGCGCGCCGCCACCTGGGTGCGTGCCGTCGCCTGGGGCGGACTGGCCCTCGGCGTGCTCGGCCTGCTGATCTCCGCGGGCATGTACCTCGACCTGTTCGGGAGCATGCCCACCATCCCGAAGGGCACCCGGCCCGGCGCCTGAGGCCGGGCCGGCTGTCCGGCATCGCTAAGGCCCCTGTGCCTTAGGCACCCGCCCCGGTGTCTAAGGCACAGGGGCCTTACCGCTGTCCGGAATAGGTACGGGCGGTGCCCCGCGCACCGCCCGTACGCCGTTTCCCGGGCGCCGGCCGTATTTCCTAAGCACCCCCGCGCCCGAAGATCGGGCACTCTCCCGATGTGGCGGGGCCCCCTTGGAGACGAGGCTTGAGCACGTCAACGAGCCCGCACCACCGGGGCTCAACCGGCCCACACCACAGGGGAGAACGAGATGCACAGCTTCGAACTGGAGCTCCGGGCCCGTCAGGACGAGCTGCACCGCGAGGCCGCCCGGCAGCGTCTGGCGCGCGAGGCGATCGAGGGGCGCCGGGCCGCGCGTGCGGCCGCCGCCCGCTCCGGGAGCGACGAACCCGAGGGGCGGGTGAGTAGCAGCCGGAGCCGGGCCCGGCGGTGGCGGGTACGCCGTGCCGCGGTCTGAGCCGGCCGGGCGGGGCGGGTACGCCGTGCCACCGCTGGAGCCGGCCGGCCCCCGGCCCCCCTCCGCCCCACCCGCCGTCCAGCACCTGATCAAACCCCCTGCCGCAATGTCGGACCCCTGTGCGATGCTCAAGCGCGTGGAGACCAGGTCCGTCAGTCCCGTGTTCGTCGGTCGAGCCCCCGAGCTCGCCGCGCTCGATGACGCGCTCGCCCGCGTCGCGGCGTCCGGCGAGCCCCAGGCCCTGCTGATCGGGGGCGAGGCCGGCGTCGGAAAGACCCGGCTGATCGAGGAGTTCGGCGAGGCCGCGCGGGCCCGGGGCGCGCTGGTCGCGCTCGGCGGCTGCATCGAGATCGGCTCGGAGGGGCTGCCCTTCGCGCCGTTCTCCGCGATCCTGCGCACCCTCAACTGGCATCTGCGTGACGAGCTCGCCGCGGCGGTCGCCGGTCAGGAGGGCGAACTCTCCCGCATCCTGCCCGAATTGGGGGAAACACCCGGTGAGACGCACGGTGAGGAGATCGGCCGGGCCCGGCTCTTCGAGCTGACCGCCCGCCTCCTGGAGCGCCTCGCCGCGGAGCGCACGCTCGTCATCGTCATCGAGGACCTCCACTGGGCCGACCGCTCCACCCGTGAACTCCTCGCCTACCTCCTGCGGGCGCTGCACGACGCCGGCGTCCTCTTGGTGGCGACGTACCGCTCCGACGACATCCACCGCCGCCACCCGTTGCGCCCGTTCCTCGCCGAGATCGACCGGATGCGCACGGTACGGCGGGTCGAGCTGGACCGCTTCAACCGCGAGGAGGTCCGCTCCCAGCTCGCCGGCATCAACGGCAGCGCACCGGAGGAGGGCACCCTCGACCGGGTCTTCAAGCGCTCGGAGGGCAACGCCTTCTTCGTCGAGGAGCTGGCCCGCAGCCTCGCCGACGGCTGTCTGCACGGCCTCAGCGACCCACTGCGCGATCTGCTGCTGGTGCGCGTCGAGGCGCTGCCCGAGGACGCCCAGCGGGTGGTCCGTACGGCCGCCGAGGGCGGCTCGACGGTCGAACACGAACTCCTCTCCGCCGTCTGCCAGATGCCCGAGGACGACCTCATCGAGGCGCTGCGGGCCGCCGTCGGCAGCAACACCCTCGTGCCCACCGACGACGGCACGGGCTACCGCTTCCGGCACGCCCTGGTCCGCGAGGCCGTCGTCGACGACCTCCTGCCCGGCGAGCGCACCCGCCTCAACCGCCGCTACGCCCAGGCCCTGGAGGCCAACCCCTCCCTGGTCCGCGCCGATGCCTGCGCCACCCGGCTGGCCAGCTACTGGTACAAGGCCCATGACGCCGCCAAGGCACTGCCCGCCGTCCTCGCAGCCTCCGTGCAGGCCCGCCGCCGCCATGCCTACGCCGAGCAACTGCGCCTGCTGGACCGGGCCCTGGAGCTGTGGGACGACGCCCCGCCCGAGGTCCGTCAGGGAGTGCGCCCGGTCGACTACGCCGAGGCGTACCCGGCCTGCGGCTGCGACGACGATTCGCTGCGCTTCCTGGACCTGCTCGCCGAGATCGCGGTGGCCGCCCGGCTGTCCGGCGACAGCGAGCGCGCCTTCACGATCACCAAGCGTGCCCTGCGCTCCCTCCGCGACGGGAACGACCCCCTGCGCACGGCGTGGTTCCTGGTGCAGCGTTCCCGGCTCTGCCAGGGCACCGGCCGCGGCAACGGCTGGGAGGACCTCGGCAGGGCCCAGGAGCTGATGCGCGGCCTGCCGCCGTCGTCCGTGCACGCCGAGGTGACGGCCGCCGTCGCCAGCTGGGCGGTGCTGCACGAACCGGGCCCGGGTACCTTCGCCACCGCTGAACGCGCCGTGGAACTCGCCCAGTTGGTCGGCGACGAAGAGGCCGAGCTGAATTCCCGGCTGACCCTGGCCGGGCTGCGGACCGACTCCGGCGAGGTCGACGAGGGCCTCGCCGACCTCCGGGCCGCCCTCGACCGCGCCGTCGACCGCGGCTACTTCACCGCCATCGGCCGCGGCCACGTCAACCTCCCCTCCTTCCTGGAGGGCGTCGGCCGCTCCCGTGAGGCCGTCGAGGTCACCGAGCGGGGCATCGAACTCACCACCCGCTACGGCCTGAAGGACAAGACCTGCTGGGTGATGGCCAACCGCGCCGAATCGCTCCAGTCGCTGGGCCGCTGGGAAGAGGCGCTCCAGGCCGCGGCCGACTCCCGCCGGCTCGCCCAGAACGCCCGCTCGATCGCCCTGGCCGCCAACCGCCGCACGGACCTCGCCCTCGGCATGGGCGACTTCGACGCCGCCGAGCGCGAACTGGCCGTCGCCCGCGAGCACTACGGCACCCACGACCCCCAGCCGCAGCACGCCATCCCGCTCGCCCAGCACGCCCTGCGGATCGCCGCCCACCAGGGCCGCATCCTGGACGCCCGCACCCTCCTCACCGAAACCCTGGACGCCGGTCTGCCGCCCGGCATCCAGCGCTACGCCTGGCCCCTGCTGTGGTGGGCCACCGCCGCCGAGTCGGACGCCCGCGGACTGCCGGCCGCCGGGCCGGGCCGGCCCGCCGTCCTCGCCCGCATCCGCGACGCCGCCAAGAAGCTGGCCCGGGCCTGCCCGATATGGGAGGCGTACGCGGTCGCCGTCGACGCCGAGCTCCGCCGCGCCGAGGGCCGGGAGACCCCCGACCACTGGGCGGCGGCGGTCGCCGCCTTCAAGCCGCTGGAGCGCCCGTACGAGCTCGCCCGGGCCTGCTACCGCTGGGCGGAGTCACTGCTGCACGGCACCGGGCGGGCCACCGCCGGACTGGACGGCCGCACCCCGCGCGAGGCCGCCGTCCTGCTGCTCGGCCAGGCGCACACCGCCGCCACGACCATGGGCGCCCGCCCGCTCGCCGAGGAACTCGCCCTGCTCGCCCAGCGCGCCCGCATCCCGCTGCCCGGTCTGATTCCGGCGGCGGACACAGCGGCCGCCGGCTCCGGAAGCGGGGCACCCGCCGACCCCGCTCCCGCCGCATCCCTCGGCCTGACCCCGCGCGAGCGCGACGTCCTGCGCCTGGTCGCCGACGGCCGCAGCAACCGCCAGATAGCCGACGCGCTGTTCATCTCCCCCAAGACGGCCAGCGTCCACGTCTCCAACATCCTCGCCAAGCTGGGCGTCTCCGGCCGCGGCGAGGCCGGCGCGGTGGCCCACCGGCTGCGTCTGTTCGGCGAACCGGCGGCCTCCTGACCCGGCCGGCGGCCGTGCCCGGCCCCCCCGTCGCGGGCCCGGTACCCCGCTGGGATACTCCGGGTGCGGATGCCGGCCGGCGGCGGCGCGTTCGGGATACGGGGACGGTATGGGGACGTCACGCGCCGTGCTGCGGCGGGGGCTTACGTTCGGGCTGCGGGCCGGGGCGATCCCGGCGGGCGTCTGCGCCGTGCTGTGGGCGGCCACCATGGTGACGCGGTACCTCTACGGACCGGGTGACAGCACGCTGGAGGATCCGGCCCTGGCCGCGGTCGCCGTGCTGGGTTCGCTTGCCGTGGGCGTCGTGATCGGCGCGGCCATCGGCCTCGTACTGGCCTACGCCCCGCTCCGGCTGGTCGCCTCCGGCCCGCTGCGGGCGCTGGTGTGCTTTCTGCTCGGCGGCACGCTGTCCTCCGGAGAGTTCGTGGTGATGACCGAGGCGACCGACGGCGGCTACGGGCCGATCTTCGTGGCCCTGCTCGCCATGCCGGTGGTCGGTGCGGTCGCCGCGGCCCGCAGCCGGGACATCGCCGCGGCGCGGATCGGCGCCGCGGGCCGGCACCTTACGTAGCGCGGCCGCCGGCCCGTCCCGTCCGGATGACGACGGTCCCCGAGGAGAGGTCTATCGGGCCCTTCCCCGGGTCGCCGTCACCGATGTCGTCGACGACCAGCGACATCTTCTGCCGCTCCTCGTCGGTGTTCTTACGACCCGGCGCGAACAGTTCTTCCACGATGTTGAACACGGTGCCTGCCCCTCTTCGGTGTGACGCGCACCCGTCCCCTGCCACCCGAGTCTAGGCAGGACACACGAAAAGGGGACCAGAAGGATCAGCTCACCTTGAGGCGGAGAATCCGGTCATCTCCCTTACGGGGCGTGCCGCGGCCGTCGGTGTTGCTGGTGACCAGCCACAACGTGCCGTCACCGGCCGCCACCACCGTCCGCAGCCGCCCGTAGGTGGCCTTGAGGAACGCCTGCGGGGCCGCCACCGGCTTCGTCCCGTTCAGCGGGATGCGCCACAGCCGCTCACCGCGCAGCGACGCCATCCAGAGGGAGCCCTTGGCGTACGCGAGGCCGCTGGGCGAGGCGTCGTCGGTCTTCCACACCTCGACCGGGTCGACGTAATCCGGGCCGCCCTGGCCGGACTTGGCCTTGCCCTCGATCTCCGGCCAGCCGTAGTTCTTCCCCGGCTCGATGAGATTGAGCTCGTCCCAGGTGTGCTGCCCGAACTCCGAGGCCCACAGCCGGTGGTCCGAGTCCCAGGCCAGCCCCTGCACATTGCGGTGGCCGTAGTCGTACACCACCGAATCGGCCGAGGGGTTGCCGTGCGCCGGCTCGCCGTCCGGCGTCATCCGCAGGATCTTGCCGCCCAGCGAGCTCTTGTCCTGCGCCAGCCCGGTGTCGCCGGTCTCGCCGGTGCCGGCGTAGAGCATCTTGTCCGGGCCGAACGCGATGCGCCCGCCGTTGTGGATCTCGCCCTTGGGGATGCCCCGCAGGATCGTGTCGGGCGCGCCCAACTGGTCGCCCGGCGGACGCTTGTCGTCGTAGATCATGCGGGCGATGCGGTTGTCGGACGCGGTGGTGAAGTACGCGTAGACCTGATGGTCGGTGCCGAAGTCCGAGGACACCGCGAGGCCGAGCAGCCCGCCCTCACCGCCCGGGGCCACACCCGGCACCGAGCCCAGCTCGGTGGTCTTCCCGCTGTCCACGGCGATCCGGACGATCTTGCCGGTGTCCCGCGAGCCGACGAGCAGGTCCCCGCCCGGCAGCACCGCCACGCCCCACGGGGACTTCAGCCCGGTGGTCAGCGTCTTCGTCACCTTCACCGAGCCCTTGGCAGCCGGCGCGGCGGGCGACGGGGTGGCGCCCGGTGAGGTGGCACGGGCCGAGGCGCCGGGGCTCTTCGCCGTGGCGGGGGCACCCCCGCCGGGAGGCTGCGGGCCACCGTTCGAACAGCCCGCTGCCAGAAGCAGCGAAGCGGCGGCCAACACGGCGGTCTGGGAACGGCGTTGCACGGCAGGGGTCCTCTCGTCGTCCGGGCGAGCACAAGAACACCACATCGGGCCGCCGGACGCGGCAAACCGGCGCGCACGCCCGGCCGCCGGGCCTGCTACCAGGACTGCCGGGCCGGCGGCAGCGCGGCGATCTCCGCCAGATCCTCACGGCCGAGCACCAGATCGGCCGCCTTGGCGTTCTGCGCGGCCCAGCGCTCCTTCTTCGTACCGGGCACGGGGACGACATGCCGGCCCTGGGCCAGCACCCACGCCAGCGCCACCTGCCCCGGCGTCGCACCGTACCGGGCGCCGACCCGCCGCAGCCCGGCCACCAGCGGCTGGTTCGCCGCCATCATCTCGGCCGTGAAGCGCGGATGGCGGGCCCGCAGGTCCTCCCGTTCGAAGCCCTGCCCCGGCGTGAGCGTGCCGGTCAGATAGCCGTTGCCCAGCGGCATCGCCGCCAGGAAGCCCACCCCGCGCGACTCGCACCACGGCAGCAGCGCCTCCAGCGCCTGGCGCGACCACACCGACAGCTCGGCCTGCACACTGCTGACCGGGAACACCTGCTGGATACGCTCCAGTTGGGCCAGCGTGCCGTCGTGCGTCCGGGACCGCGGCCGGGCCCCGGCCGGCCGCCGCTCCGCACGGGCCGAGCGGGGCTGCCGCACCGCCCGCGCACCCACCGCGCACAGCCCCAGCGACCGCACCTTCCCGGCCGCCACCAGCTCCGCCATCGCCCCCCAGGTCTCCTCGACGGGCACCTCGGGGTCGGCCCGGTGCAGCTGATAGAGGTCGATCCGGTCCGTCTGCAGCCGGCGCAGCGAGGCGTCACAGGCGCGTTTGACGTAACCGGGCCGCCCGTTGGCGACGATGTGCTGCTCGCCCACGAGCAGCCCGACCTTGGTCGAGACGAACGCGTCCTGGCGGCGCTCCTTCAAAGCCCGTCCCACCAACAGCTCGTTGGTGAACGGCCCGTACATGTCGGCGGTGTCCAGCAGGCTGCAACCACGGTCCAGCGCGGTGTGCACGGCCCGCAGGGACCCCTCCCCGTTGCGCTGCGACTCGGTGTACCCCCAGCTCATCGGCATACAGCCGAGACCCACGGCGCCCACTTCCAGAGCCGCCGCACCGATTGTCCTGCGCTCCACCTGGTTGTGCCTCCGTCCCCTCGCCCCCGATCAAGGGCACGGACCAAACTAACGTCTGAGCAGAACATCCCTTCGCATAGCCTCGGGCCATGGCAACCGCAGACCAGCGCACCGAACCGAACGACGTCTGGCTCCCGATCCCGCCCGACGAGATCGAGGGCCTGCCCGGCGGCCTCCACTACGTCCACTGGGACGCCGGCCCCGAGTACCCGGCCGATCCGGCCCGGTGCGTCTTCTACGCCGTCCCCTACATGAAGGGCGCGGAGGTCAGCCTGCGGCCGCTGGCCCGCATGAACCGGGTGCGGGTGGTGCAGACCCTCACGGCCGGCATCGAGCACATGCTGCCCGGGCTGCCACAGATGCCGGCCGGGGCCCAGCTGTGCAACGCGCGCGGACTGCACGACGCCAGCACCGCCGAACTCGCGCTCACCCTGATACTGGCGGCGCTGCGCGACGTCCCCGGCTTTGTGCGGGCCCAGGACGCGGGGGAGTGGCGGCCGGCCTTCCGGCCTGCCCTCGCCGACAAATCGGTCCTCATTGTGGGCTATGGTTCGATCGGCAGTGCCATCGAGGACCGGCTCACGCCTTTCGAATGTGCGCGGGTGGTGCGCGTCGCACGCACCGCGCGTGACACTGTGCGCGGCCCCGTGCACCCACTCTCCGACCTGTCCGCCCTCCTGCCCGACGCGGACGTCGTCGTGCTCGCCACTCCGCTCACCGACGAGACCCGTGGCCTGGTCGGACGCGATTTCCTGGCGCGGATGAAGGAGGGCGCACTCCTCGTGAACATCGCGCGCGGGGCCATCGTCGACACCGAGGCACTGCTCGCCGAGCTCGAAACCGGGCGGCTGCGCGCGGCGCTCGACGTCACCGATCCTGAACCCCTGCCCGCCGGGCATCCGCTGTGGCACGCTCCGGGCGTGCTCATCACTCCACACGTCGGTGGTCCCAGCTCTGCCTTCCTGCCCCGTGCGAAGCGGCTGCTGCGGGACCAGTTGACGCTTTTCGCGGCCGGCGAACCCCTGCGGAACGTCGTCGCGACCGCCGACTGAAACGGGGCGCGGATGGCGCTACGGGGCCGTACGACTGCGGTGGGTATTCACCACCCCGCACGCCGTCACGCTCCGTAGATACCCTATGTCGCTGAGTGACGGAACTGGTGTATCGTCCGAGCGGGGACGGCGCCGGGACAGCCGCGGCGCGATGCGAGATCCGGAACGCAAGGGGGGCGACGGGCGATGTACGGACGATGGACGATCCGCGAGAGGCGGGATCCACGAGCGCCCGCGGGGACGCGGCGGGGCCACCGGGCACCCCGCGCGAGGCGCCGTCCGGCGCGGGACCACGGGAGAGTGCGGTGAGCGCCCCCGGGGCGATGCTCTCCAGGCCGCCGACGCCGGCCGGCAGTCCGCCGAGCCCGGTGCCGCAGGTCGTCCTGGCCGTGGTCTGCGGCGGCTACGCCCTCGGAGCCGCCTTCGGCTGGGGGTCCACCGAAGTCGCCCTGTTCATGGGGGACTTCGGGCTCAGCTTCGCGGCCCTGGTCGCGGCCGTCTCCTGCGGTCTGTACGCCCGCCGGCACCGCAGCCGGCTCCGGCCGGCCTGGATGCTGTTCGCCGCCTCCTCGGCGATGGCCGGCATCGGCAACGGCGTATGGGGCTGGTACGAGGTCATCCTGGGCACGACCGTGCCGAGCCCCTCGCCGGCCGACTTCTGCTTCCTGCTGTTCGCGCCGCCGGCCATCGTCGGCCTGCTGGTGCTCGCCAAGCGCCCGGTGAGCCGGGCCGGCTGGGTCTGCCTGGGCCTGGACTCCTGGCTGATCGCCGGCTCGCTGCTCACCCTCTCCTGGAGCCTCGCGCTCGCGCACACCGCCCACTTCCAGGGCCGCAGCGTGGCGCAGAGCGCCCTGTCGCTGGCCTACCCACTGCTGGACATCGTGCTCGTCAGCATGGTCCTGGTCCTGCACTTCCGGCGCTCCTCGGTGCACCGCTCGGCCGTCAACACCGCCATCGCCGCGCTCGCGCTGACGGTCCTGTGCGACGCCCTGTTCAGCTCCCCGCTGCTGCGCGAGCACTACCGCTCCGGGCAGATCCTGGACGCCGGGTGGTTCGCCGGTTCGATGCTGCTCGCGTACGCGCCCTGGGTCGCCCGCCGGGCCGAGGAGGAGGAGCCGGAGGAGGTGGCCGAGCCCGCCGCCGTCCGCGTCCCGCACGGCAGCCGTCCGCTCGCCGGCTCGCTCGCCGCACTCACCCCGTACCTCGCCGCCGCGGTCTGCACCCTGGGCATCCTCACAAACGTTCTCGACGGGCGGCGGATCGACCGCGTGGTGCTCTTCACCGGCTGCACGGTCGTGCTCGCCCTGGTCGTCCGCCAGGGCATCATGCTGCTCGACAACATCACCCTGACCCATGAACTCGCCCAGAAGGAGAACCACTTCCGCTCCCTGGTGCAGGGCTCCAGCGACGTCATCATGATCGCCGCGCCGTCCGGCGTGCTGCGCTACGTCAGCCCGGCCGCCGCCGGCGTCTACGGCCGCGACGCGGAGGAACTGATCGGCTCCGAACTCGCCACGCTGATCCACCCCGAGGACCTCGGACGGGTGGTGCACGAGGTCCGCCGGTTCCTCGCCGCCGATCCGCAGGACGAGCCGACCACCCGCATCGAATGCCGCTTCCGGGCCGGCGGACAGCGCTCCGGCGTCGACGGCTGGCTGAACGTCGAGTCCACGGTCAACCGCCACCACGGCGGCCTGATCTTCAACTCCCGCGACGTCACCGAACGCGTCCGCCTCCAGGCCCAGCTCCAGCACAACGCCTCGCACGACGCGCTCACCGACCTGCCCAACCGCGCGCTGTTCACCGAACGCGTCACCCAGGCCGTCACCGGCCGGCGGGCCAGCGACCACGACACCGCCGTGCTCTACATCGACCTCGACGGCTTCAAGCAGGTCAACGACACCATCGGCCACCAGGCCGGCGACGAACTGCTGATCCAGGCCGCCCGCCGGCTCGCCGAATCGGTCCGCGCCGGCGACATAGCGGCCCGGCTGGGCGGCGACGAGTTCGCCGCGCTGATCACCGGCGACGGCACCCGCGACCGCGCGGCCCGCGAGTTCCGCATCCACGAGATCGCCGACCGGCTGCGCATCAAGCTCTCCGAGCCGTACCGCATCGACGGCCGGGACGTCCGCGTGGCGGCCAGCATCGGCGTCGCCTTCGCCGAACCAGGCGTCACCCCCGCCGGTCTGCTCCGCAACGCCGACCTCGCCATGTACCGAGCCAAGCAGGCCGGCAAGGGCCGGGTCGAGCTCTACGCCCCCCAGATGCAGGACGAGGTCGCGCACCGCGCCGAGCTCGCCTCCAAGCTCCGTACGGCCCTCCACGAAGGCGAATTCGCGCTGCTGCACCAGCCCGTCGTCGACCTGGCCACCGGGCGCGTCACCGCGGTCGCCGCGCACGCCCGCTGGCGCTCCGCCGAGGGCATCCTGTTCACCCCCGCCGAATTCCTCCGGGTCGGCGACCGCGGCCGGTACACCGACGACGGCGACCGCGCCGCGGAACTCGACCGCTGGCAGCTGGAGGAGGCCGTCCGGCAGGCCGCCGCGCGCCACCGCGCCGGCCACCAGATCCCGGTCGCGGTCCGGCTCTCCGCCCGCCGGCTGCTGGACCGCGCGCTGTCCCCCAAGGGCGTCGAAGCGCTCCTCACCCGGCACGGCCTGCCCGCCCGGGAGCTCGTACTGGAACTGTCCGAAAGCGACTCCCGGATCCCGCTGGACGACCTGGAGCGCCGGCTGGTGGCGCTGGGCCGGCTGGGCGTACGGATCGCCCTCGACGGCTTCGGCAGCGGGTACGCCGCGATCACCGCACTGCGCCGGCTGCCCGTCGACGTCCTGCGGCTGGACCGCGGCCTGGTCGACGGCGTGGTGGAGTCCTCCCGGCTGCACAAGATCACGGCGGGGCTGCTGCGGATCGCCGGCGACCTGGGCATGCAGACCGTCGCGGACGGCGTCGACCTGCCCGAACAGGTCCTGGCACTGCGCTCGATGGGCTGCACGCACGGCATGGGCCTGGCCTTCTCCGGCCCGCTCGACGAACCCCGGCTGCGCCGGGCGCTCACCCGTACCGGCTACCCCGTTCCCGACCACGCGGGGCAGGGGCGCGCGGTGGTGCTCAGCGGCAGCGGAGTGCCCGCCCGACGTGGGGGGCTGGCCGGTCCGGAGACCATGGCGCATCCCCCATTGCGCTCAAATAGTGAGACCTCCGTCCCACCCACTTGACACTCGGTGCACGAGAGGGGGAGGGTCAGTGCCATGCGCACCCGAATTCTCGTACTTGGAAAGCGCGTCGGCTGAAGCCGGGCCCCTACGCCGCCCGGCAGACCGCACCGACGCGCTCCCCTCGCTTGCCACCCGGCACGAGGGGTTTTTTGTTGCACAGCAACCTCACAAATCCCGTCAAAACCCTCAGCTTCGAGAAGAGACGCAGATGACCGAGCAGGCCTCCGGGGCCCACCATCCGCAGCCGCGGGCCCGTAACGCCGGCGGACCGCAGCCGTCCGCCACCGTCGAGCACGTCACGGGCGCGCAGTCCCTCATCCGTGCGCTGGAGGAGGTCGGGGCCGACACCGTGTTCGGCATCCCCGGCGGTGCGATCCTGCCGGCGTACGACCCGATGATGGACTCCTCGAAGGTCCGGCACATCCTCGTCCGCCACGAGCAGGGCGCCGGGCACGCCGCCACGGGATACGCGCAGGCCACCGGCAAGGTCGGGGTCTGCATGGCCACCTCGGGCCCGGGTGCCACCAACCTCGTCACCCCGATCGCGGACGCCCACATGGACTCCGTCCCGCTGGTCGCGATCACCGGTCAGGTCGCGTCGAAGGCGATCGGCACGGACGCCTTCCAGGAGGCGGACATCTGCGGCATCACGATGCCGATCACCAAGCACAACTTCCTGGTCACCGACCCGGCCGAAATCCCCAAGACGATCGCCGAGGCGTTCCACATCGCGTCCACCGGCCGTCCCGGCCCGGTCCTGGTCGACATCGCCAAGGACGCCCTGCAGGCGCAGACCACGTTCAGCTGGCCGCCGCACACCGACCTGCCCGGCTACCGCCCGGTCACCAAGCCGCACGCCAAGCAGATCCGTGAGGCCGCCCGGCTGATCGCCGAGTCCAAGCGCCCGGTGCTCTACGTCGGCGGCGGCGTCCTCAAGGCCGGTGCCACCGCCGAGCTGAAGGTGCTCGCCGAGCTGACCGGCGCGCCGGTCACCACCACGCTGATGGCGCTGGGCGCCTTCCCCGACAGCCACCCGCAGCACGTCGGCATGCCCGGCATGCACGGCTCGGTCACCGCGGTCACCGCCCTGCAGAAGGCCGACCTGCTGATCACCCTCGGCGCCCGCTTCGACGACCGGGTCACCGGAAAGCTGGACTCCTTCGCGCCGTACGCCAAGGTCGTGCACGCCGACATCGACCCGGCCGAGATCGGCAAGAACCGCGCCGCTGACGTGCCGATCGTCGGTGACGCCCGCGA